>JANRLC010000032.1:0-159461 GCA_033762955.1 Verrucomicrobiota bacterium
TAACACAATAACAAGACACGGGTGCCGTGTTCGTTGATCGTCACGACAATGATGGTGGATAGCCTATGCCCGGACCATGCCCATTTTGATTAGATAGTGCCTTTCATTGTGTTTCAGCTTCTTCAACTTCGTTTTTCGGGATAACATATGGGGATACTCTTTTCCGGTGGTTTGCACCACAGGCTAATATCCGATGGCCCTCTGGGCCGTTTGTGTTTAGCGTATACGTCATGCCACCCCATCGCCCCAACGGGGCGTGCGGACCATCGTTACGGCGCTCATCGACCGGTGTGCCATCTTCGATTGGGTGCCGCCCCTTCAGGGCTTGATACTTTATTGGTGGCCTTTCCCAGGGCGTTGCCCTGGGCTCATGAGTTGATGCACCTTCGGTGCGACAGAATGCCATGAATCTACGCTGAACAGGCACTCCGGGCCAATTTCCTGGGTACGCGGACCGCGGACCTCGGTCCGCTCTGCTGTCAAAGGCTGGCAAAATTGCCCAAACTTCATTTCTCCCCGTTGGGGCGACAGGATGCCATGAACTTTACGCTATACACATCCGGCCCAAAGGGACACTGCCTTCATTCCACCAACGCCGTCAACGCCAGCAACCCGTATGCGGCGGGTGCCTCGGGGTCCAGGGTGATGGTTAAGGTCTCCCACCGCGAATGGCTGTCGGGCAGCCACCAGAGATGGGTGTAGAGGTAACGGCTGTAGAGCATGGGATCGTTGCCGGCGATTATGGCAATACGGGAATCCGGGGTGGATGCGTGGTAGTCTATCGGCCACCAATCGCCGATTACTGCGGTTGATTCCCGGGGTAGTGCATACTCCTCCATACAAACGCTATATAGCAGGCGGGTCTGGGCATCCCCTTCGCGGTTTTTAAGGATATAGCGTCCCAAGAGTGCAGACTGTTTCACCCATCCGGCTCCATGAAGGAATGCCAGAGCCTTGAGCCGTTGTCCTCCTGTATTAAGCGATATATCCACAGTTTGCGACAGGTCTGCGCCCTGTTGCGTCATACCGGGACGGCTTAATACGACAGCGCAATGCCCACGATTGCTCTCCTCATCGAGTAGTGTGAAGGGGATACCATGCAGCGTTCTTTGTCCTGAATTTAGATGGAGCAACGGGTATTCGCCAAACCAGGAGTGGTAGCGTCGTATCCCTCTATTGACGACTGGCGACAAGTCGATGGAAGCCCATCGCTCCAGACCTGTCAGGCCAGGATAAGGCTGCGCCAAATCTGCATTGATTGCCTCGGTATTTGGCAAGCTGTTTGGCGTGGTTGACAGGGCTTGCACCTTGGGGGAATTAATTACCACGCCTTTGCGTTCGGCTCCGTAGCTGGTGTTTATCGCACGAACTGACTGACGGCGATACACGACCGAATCCAGCCAAATTCGGCACTGTGCGGGCAGTTTACCCAGTGATTCGATATCGGCTCTTAGTTGATCAATGAGTCGTATTGCCCAGACCATGTCCGCAAATGGTGGAATGGTTACCCAGTCCAATGGCGGCAGGTAGCGATAGGATTCGGATATGCTGCCAACAAGCACCAATGAGAGGGTGGCGGGTACTTTTTCGGTAGCTGCCAGAGTTTCCAGAATTTGTGCTTGAGAGCCGTCTAGAACCAATGCTGTAATGGCGGAGTTGTTTTCGAGATAACTCGTGTAAAATCCCTCCTGATAGTGTCTGCCTCGATTGAGTGAAGGGCAGAGATAGTTACTCGCCAGCCCCCTGAAAGAAGTGCATTGAGCCCAGACTTCTTCTATCGAACTGTAGCCCAATTGCTTCACATGAGTACCGTGCTTCTCAAATATGCCTCCTATGTGTGTATGCCCATTCTGTTGCAGTAGCTCTAGTGCACTGCTGATTTGCTGATGCAACGAGACCGTAACTTGGTACGGGAATGAGGCCTCTGAGTTGATTGAAACAATGGGGAAATTGGACTTTGGTGCGGTGTGGCGCCATCTATCTTCAACATTGCAGTTAGGCGTACCTAATATGATTCCTGCAGCAGGTTGCTGGCGCAGGCTCTCGGCTGTTGCATAGTATCGCTCCACGGTCTGACAGGCATGTATCTGGAGTACGCGCCCCGCACTAGCCATCCTTGCTACTATGCCATCGAAGTCAGCCGGTGTTCCACTAATACATAGGTAGTGAATCGGAAGTCCGGTACTGGTACTCGTTCGGTTTTGCCGGGAGTAGAAATACCGTCGGCCAGTGCGGGTTAGTAAACCTTTGCCTGATAAGTAGATAATTCCGCGGTTGACCGTGGAAAGCGATGCCCCCAGCTCTCTGGCCCAATCTCTGGCCGTGGGAAATTCCTTGAGTTCAGTGCCGGAATGCTCCTGTAGCCATAATTCCAAACACTTAACTACATCAAAGTAATCCATGAAGCTCTGAAATGTATAAGTTCTGGGGTATTGCCTTTGCTTGTATCTACAAACTGCTTGTTCAAGTCAACTTTCCCTTTCGCGTCATGCGGCTCTAGCTTCGAGTATTCCAGCAGTGGTATTTAATGAAGGGAGTTAAGGCACTTCTATAATGTGCCTGAATTAATGGAAACGACGACAGACTAGACCGAATCCACATCCCATGAACAACTCCAAAATCATCTTGATCGCACTGGCGCTCTGCCCTTGTCCGATCTTAATTAACGCGGCTGTCATTATTAGTGACACCTTCACAACCACTCCCGGTGCGCTCTCGGGGCGGGCTCCTGAAACTGCCCAGACAATCGGCGATCTCTGGGCCATTGACAATAGTGATACTGGCAACCTTACCGTGGCAAATGGCACTATGAATTTGGGTGTCAATGGCAGCTACTCGAAGGCAATCCTGCCTTTCAACGACGTCAGTGTCACGGATACATTCACGCTGTCTTTTGACATTTCATTCACCCCTGTCAGTGCTGCCCCTGTGTTTTATGCCGGGTTTGGTAATGCGGCGGGCAATGGCAGTGCGTTTTCTGACAATTCCCTCGGTTTGGGATTTCAGGGCTCCTTCAACAATACAGATACAAGCGTCACGATTAACGCCTTGTCAGGAGAAACCCGCGGGTGGGGGACAATATACGCCAGTACTTCACTGACGCGTGCCACCACGAGTGATGCCTATGTCGCCAATCTGAAAGTTACCTATAATCCCGTCACCGATCAGGCCGAATTCTTTGTCAACGGTCTGTCGATTGTATCCGGTACCTACACGGATGAACTTGGTGGACTATGGTTCAAAACCGACCACATGGACGCCAATGCACCCGTGATGGTTGATAACCTTACTCTTACCACAGTACCAGAACCGTCTGTCTATGCGGCTATTGCCGGTATTGCCACCATGGCCATGGCCATAATTCGCCGCCGGAACAAGTAATGAGCACCCTTTGCCTTCCTTCCAGATATTTAGCAGTCTAGATAGGAGTACAATAGGAATAAGGCTAAGCCGAAATACAAGAGCCTGTCAGCAATGACAGGCTCTTTTGTATTTGCAGCAGAGATATCGTGAGTGTTCCAAGCCCACTTGACGAACAAGGCGATCAGAAGGTAGGACAGACATTCCTGTCTGTTCAGCCACCAACTTCTCCGAGGACAGACAAGAATGTCTGTCCTACCTTGCAAACCCATTGTTACTCCCATCGCGAAACTCGTCCACGAGTTCATGCCCGATGCACGATGCAATCTGACATCGGGCATTTTTGTATCTTTTTGCCCCTTTTTCGCGGCTAATCCATTTAATAGATCCAAATGGGAGATGCACCCATACCTTTGTTTGTATCTACAAAGTGTTTGTCCATCTCAATATTCCTTACCGCGACCAAGTGCTCAAGCTTTCGGGTATGGCTAGTGTGCGTTTAGATAAAGGGAGTTAAGGCACTTCTGTTCAATTGTTCTTTTCCCATTAGGTTCGTTTTCCGCGGGATGTCTATAGGCACATCGCGCGTTATCTAAATTACCCAACAAAAGTGAAGTGATGAAGATGCATCGCTTCAGCCACCCGTTAATTCACTACCCAAAGAGTTCTTACTCCATTTATGAATACCTCGACGATATTCTGTTTACCCCTACTTCGAATCTTGTGCAAGCACGTGCACTGGCTTCTCGTTGCGCTAGTTTCCTGGCTATGCATCCCCACCTATACGCTCCATTCTGCTGAACCGACCGATCCCAATAGATACTATATGGGAATTAATGTCTGGTTTCTTAATGATTGGGGAGGAGACAATGCCTTCGTTGACATTATGCAGCATGGACGGGAGTGGAAAGACTATAGCTGGGCGAACCTGGCTACTACCGATGCCCAAGGCTGGCCGACCCAGGATTGTAGTACGGTCATGTTTGGAAAAGATAATGAAGTCGGCGCGTACACCCTGAAGTTCAACGGCAGAGTCACTGCTCCCGATTCCATAGGATTGATGTGGATTCCCGGCTCGGTGTCGAATGTTGTGTACGATGCTGGCACCAACACGACGACGGCAACGGTCAACCTCACCAGCAGTGGAAATACGGGTGGCTTGAATTTCAGAAATACCAGGCGCACCAATGCGGTTGACTCTCCCTCTGGAATAACGAACGTCTGCCTCTATCGACCCGGTTACGCCACGGATGGATCAGCAGTCTTTACGACCCGGTTTCTCAATGTAATGGGAAAGTTTCAGGTTATCCGGTTCATGGACTGGGTAAGTACTAACAACAACCCTATTGTGAGCTGGGGCGATCGTCCAAGACCTCTGGAGTATGCCAATAACCGGGCCGTTACCATCAATGGGTATGCCGGAGTTATAGGTGCTCCGATGGAGCGATTTATACAGCTATGCAATACTCTGAATACGGACCTGTGGATAAACATTCCCGTATTTGCCAATGACGATTATATCACGAAAACTGCGCAACTGATCCGCTATGGTTCTGATGGCAGCATGCCTTATACGAGTGGCGCATGGAATGATGCAGCCAAGGAATTTAAGGGCCTAAACCCAGCTCTCAAAGTTTATGTCGAGTATGGCAACGAAGTCTGGAATTCTGCGCCGGCATTCCAGTGCTTTCGGTGGGTTCAAGATATGTCGAATGCAATCCGTTTCTCACCCTTTACGCACCCCGTGGAATTTGATGGGCAGACGGACCAGTATGTACTGCTGGCACGCTACAGTTCATGGAAAACAGTGACATCGAGTAATCTGTTCCGCGGCGTTTATGGTGACGCCGCCATGATGACCACAGTTCGCCCAGTATTGATGGGCCAAATAGGTGGCAATTATTTCGTTCCCAATCAACTGCCATGGCTTGAAAGCTATTACAGCACTTACAGACCCGCAACAGATGCCTTCCCGAATACGACGCCCCATCCTGTTAATTATTATATCTATGGGGCGGGCGGATCCGGTTATTATGGAGTCACCAACAGAAGTGCGGACCCCAATATTTTCTTTGCCTCTGGTAATTATCCGGACGCACCATTCGTACGCGGTACCTCATTTGATGCGGTGCAGGCCAAAAACTATGGGGTAAAACGCATCGCCTATGAAGGTGGCCAGGGTCTGGATGGCGCATTCCCAGGCGGATTAGGTCCTGTCTATGGAAGTGGCAATGAACTCACTTCAGCGCAAATCGATACCTTGAATAATGATCCGCGCATGCGTACATTAACAGAGACCTTTCACGATGAGTGGGCTCGCGATGGGGGTGATCTTTTGGTGTACTACGTCAATACTGGTGGCAAGGCGTGGGAGTTTACTTATGACATCGATGTCACCAACACTCCCAAACTTCAGGCGATAGATGCCATCCGTGAAACGAAACCCAGGCTGAACTCCACCTTGGGCGTAGTGGCTCCCGGCACAGTTACAGTGGGTGCGATGAAGGCAGCGAATGCTTTGGACCAGAAAGGTCAGTTCTGGGATTCTACAATTCAGGGCGAAGCTGTAATTAATGGAATGGACGCTGGTGAGATGGTTGCACTCCCAGTCTCATCCACTGCTACTGGTACCTACACCATGACGGCACGCGTACAAAGCTACAATACACTGCAGGCGGAGATACGCGTCAATGGCGCTGTTGCAGGGAATGTGACTATTACTCCCACGGGTGATGTGCTGGGTAACTCTTCCCCATTGACCCTATCGCTGACTAAAGGGTTGAATGCAGTGCGAATCACTTCACTCGGTGGTGGATTTGCCCTCCAGTCATTTACTTTTACCTCAGGTGGAGGCAGTTCCTCGAGTTCAAGTTCCAGTTCGAGTTCCAGTTCCAGTTCGAGTTCGAGTAGTTCTGGCGGAACCTTTACCTTGAGCCCAACCGCAGACACGGATACTCAGAGCGATGTGGCGGCAGGAACAAATGCCACTTTAAATCTTAGCGATTGGTGTAATCCGTTCTTTCGTTTCGATCTCTCCTCCCTATCCGGTACTGTAACGAACGCGAATCTAAGGGTTTACTTCCCCAATGGTGTTACTGCACTTACCCTGGCAGCCAGTACTACCTCTACCGATTCCTGGAGTGAAGGTGGAACTCAACCCAGTTCTGGTAGCACTATCAGCACTCAGAGTGTACCAACCACTGGTGCGGGTTATATAGAGGTTAACCTCACTTCGCACGTTCAGAGCAAGATGTCTGGCAACCAGATTGTATCGGTAGCATTAGACGCTCCCGGATATGCTGGTGGCTGGATTAGTGTAAACTCCCGTCAAGCCAGCTCCAATCAACCTCAGTTGGTGGTAACTACTGCCAGCGGATCATCGAGTTCGAGTTCCAGTTCGAGTTCAAGTTCAAGCTCCTCATCTTCTTCGAGTAGCGGGCTGGGTGTGACCATGACCGCGCGTGGAGATAATCTGCCAAATGAAGGCATCGGCAAACTGATGGATGGCGACTTGAATACCAAGTGGCTTGATTTTTCCGCTACTTCTTGGGTGCAGATTGCTTATACCAGTGCCAAGTCTTGGAACCAGTATGCTATCACATCTGGTAACGACAGTCCCGATCGGGATCCTAAAGATTGGACAATTCAGGGTTCCAATGACGGTAACAATTGGACTGTGCTGGATACACGCAGCGCGCAAACGTGGATGGCGAGAAACCAGACGAACTCGTACCCATTCAGTAATTCTAGTGCTTATCAATGGTACCGATGGAATATCACACTGAATAACGGAGCGACCATGATCCAAGCCAGCGAACTCGCGTTCTCAAGCACACCGTTGATTTCCACCACAACCCTGCCGCTCGCCACCCAAGGCACGGCATACAGCCAGGCTCTGGCTGCCACCGGTGGTACCTCACCCTATACCTGGAGCATCACTGCCGGGGCACTACCACCGGGATTGAGCCTAAGCAGTACTGGCGTAATCAGCGGTACACCCACTGGTTCTGGAACCAATAATTTCACAACCCAGATTGCGGACACTAATAATGCAACTAATTCTGCCGCCTTGAGCTTGACCGTAGCTGCCACCTCTGTGGCGAACCCCACCTTTAGCCCATTGGCTGGTACCTATGGCAGCGCCCAGTCCGTAACCATTACCAGCGTCACTCCTGGTGCCACCACTAAATATACTACCGATGGTTCCGACCCCACCACCAGCACCACTGCTGTGGTTTACACGGGGCAGGTGGTAATTAGTCAGAATAGCACCATCAAGGCCTATAGCTATAAGAGCGGACTGACCAATTCGAACACCGTAACAGCGGTCTATGTAATCCAGACCGCCGCGCCTTCCTTTAGCATCGGTTCAGGTATCTACCCCAAAGGGCAAACGGTCACTATAAGCAGTGCGACTGCTGGAGCTGCCATCCGGTATACCACCAACGGCAGCACTCCAACGTCATCCACAGGCACTGTTTATTCAGGTGCCATTACCCTCAATAGTGCAGTGACCCTCAAGGCCATTGCCTATAAGGCAGGAATGGGTGATAGTACTGTGACCACGGCTGGTGCCTATACGGTACTCACACCCCTGGACATCGGTAGTCCAACACCGGCAGGCAGTACAAGCCTTGCCTCGGGGACTTGGACAGTCAAGGGCGGTGGTGCGGACATCTGGGGTGGTAGTGACCAGTTCCAGTACGTCTACACGGGTATTACAGGAAACAATACGATTATTGCCAGGGTATCGAGTGTTCAAAACACCAATGCTTGGGCCAAAGTTGGAGTGATGATGCGCGATGGAACAGCAAACAATGCCGCAAATGTAGCATTGGTAGTGACACCATCCAATGGCCTGGCTCTCCAAAGCCGTGCCACTAATGGCGGTGGTTCAACGAACACCCAGGTCACAGGACTGACTGCCCCCAATGGGTGAAGTTGGTACGCAGTGGCAATGTCTTCACTGGCTATTACAGCGCCAATGGCACGACATGGACGCAGATTGGTAGTCCCCTGACGATCACCATGACCGCCCCAACAGCTGGTATGTGTGTGACCAGTCACGCGCAGGGTACTCTGTGTACTGCAACCATGACAAACATGTCTCTTACGTCACCGTAATTTTTCAGGGTAGTGAGTATGTACGAGGAGTAAGTAGGAAGCACGAAAACAAAAAACCAGACTGATAGGAGTAGCAGTTCGGTAAAGATTAAGCCCCTGGGGAGCCCCAGGGGCTTTTTCATGACCAATCTGCGAGGTGAAGCAAGAGGACAACTGGGACCAATACCACCTTCTAGCCGCCTTTTCCCGAACACCGAACACTGGCACGCCTTTCCCTTAACTCCACTGCAGCTTCGTCCGTACCAGATGGAAATGGGAGAAATTCACAGGTTGAATGAGCTGGAACTGTTCCTTTGCCAGAGCGATTTCCAAGGGAAAATTCCCGGAGTGGACTGCCCATTCGCGTCCGTCCACAGAGACGCAGAGTCCCGTGGTGAACTCGTCCAAGCGCACGCTCAGGGGCGTATGCTCGTCGATGATCACGGTGCGATTGGAGAGGGTATGCGGGCAGATGGGGGTGACTAGCAGGACTCGGGCCGTGGGGTGGACGATGGGGCCACCGGTGGAGAGATTATACGCTGTCGAGCCGGTGGGCGTGGCAAAAATGAGTCCATCCCCACGAAAGTCGTTTAAGTGCTCCTGCCCGCAGTCCACATGCAGCGTACACAGGCGCAGCGTATGGGTGCGGATGACAACATCATTCAGGGCCAACTGGCGAACCCCATGCGCGTCCCGACAGGTGAGGATACTGCGGTTCGAGAGGCTGTAGTTTCCGTTTTGCAGATCGTGCAGCAGCGTTTCGGTATCCTCAGGCAAGTACGTCGCCATAAACCCGAGCTTTCCCAGATTGATCCCGACTACGGGAACATTATAGGTAGTGGCTGCAGCTACCACTCCAAGCAACGTTCCGTCCCCCCCTACGATACAACAGGCATCCGCCCCCTTCAGCAGCTCTGGTGCAATAGGGTAGTCGCTACTCGTAATAACAGACAACCCCAGCGCTTCGGCCAGGTGTTGGAAGGCCGTCCCCACCGCCTGCGCAGCGGGTTTGGAGTGATTAACCACCAGGGCAATGCGTTGCACAGGCTTCGACATGATTTAGCACCCTAGAAAAGAAATCCATCGTGCGCAAGGCGGAAGGGGGCGGGGGGGAGCAGAGTAGTCAGTAGTTAGTAGACAGTAGGAAAGGCAGAAGGAGTCTGCCTTTCCATCGAGTCCATTCCCGTCCATCGAGTCCATTCAGTCCACCAAGACAATCAAGCGGACTCGACGTCTCACCCTTCAGCCCTCTGCCTTTTCTGCTATCTACTATCTACTGTCTACTGACTACTGCCTACTTCTGCTTCCCCCACCCCAGCAAGAACTCCTGATTTCCATCCGCACCCTTGATGGGCGAGGGGACGTAGCCGATTGGGCTGCTGCCGGGCAACTGCGTTGCCACGAACTCCCGGATTTCTCCCAAAATACGTTCATGGATGGCTGTGTCCCGGATGATTCCGCGCCCTTTGTCGGCCTCTGCCTTCGTGGCTTCGAACTGGGGCTTGACCAATGCTATCAGCCGGCCCCCTTCCTTGAGAAAAGGCCACACCGAGGGAAGTACTTTGGTCAGAGAAATGAAAGACAGGTCCATGACCAGCAAATCGTAGCTGGTAAAGGGCAGGGGAGTACCTTCGAGGTTGCGTGCATTCACCCGTTCCAGATTCGTTACCCGTGGGTCATCCCTCAGTTTCGCATGGAGCTGCCCATACCCTACATCCACACAGGTCGAGTGGACCGCACCGCGTTGCAATAGGCAGTCCGTAAACCCCCCGGTTGACGCCCCCACATCGAGGACGCGCAACCCGGCTACCTCGAAAGGGAATTGCGCAAGAAATCCGGTCAATTTTTCACCCCCACGGCTCACGAATTGCGGTGGCTGGATAATGGTTAACTCCCAGTCCTCCGGAATCTCCCGTCCGGGCTTGTCGCAGACCTCCGTACCATGCCGTACTTTCCCCGAAAGGATGAGACCTTTGGCCTGCGTTCTACTCTCGCAAAGTCCACGGGCAACCAGCAATTCATCGAGACGGATACGGGGAATCTGTTTTTTGGCACTCATGACGGTAAAGCATCACTCTAGAATATATTCCGGAGAATTGCCGAATTCATTGTGAAAATATCTGAAAGAATTCAGTATCTCCCGGCGAAATCCCGCTGTTCATGCAGACTTTCAGCCAGATTGGGTGCAGCTATTCTCCTTCCTTTCGTGTTGTAAGTGACCGTATGAAGCCACTTTGCTTCATGGCGTCTGTCATGGAAGCAAATCCATCCAGAAACAGGCAAAATCACGTCCGTTACTAAATGCACCTGTAGGAGACCTTTGGATGCGTCCACAAGAACGTAAGGAACCGCTAAAATATACGACGAAAAATATGAAAATCACTTGACGGTGTGGGGTGAAATGTCATGAAATGGGGCAAGTTGGGGCGCTTGGATATGTCTGAAACAGAAAATATTGGTACACCACCGAAGTACGTGGGCGAGTTTTTCCATAATCTCGACCCTAGGAACCGTGTGACCATCCCCAGCACCTGGCGGGTTGAAGGAGACGAGCAGAACTACTACATGGCATGGCCTCATCCCGATGGTTGTATTGCCGTTTATCCCCCCGCGATGCAGAAGCGTTTCCTGGCACTCGCCGAGGACACGAAGCAGAGCGATACCAAAGGGCAGCAACTGCTGCGCCGCTTCTTCGGGAAAGCAGTGCAGTTCGGCTGTGACAAGCAGGGTCGCGTGCTCCTGCCAGAGAGCCTCATCAAGCACGCCGCCATCGACAAGGAACTGGTACTCGTCGGCCTTGGCAACAATTTTCAAGTCTGGGGCGCTGAGCGCTACACCAAGGTAAACGACGACGACTTCAACCTGCTTGAAGCCATGCGCGACCTCGGCCTTTAACCCAATATTTACCCGCGAAACTTATGCTTAAACTCTATCAACAACTCCTCCACAACCGAGTGTTGTCCGATGCCGAGCCGCGCCACTACAGCTCGTGGAACTACCCGACCTATCCCCGCCTGAATGGGGCCATCTTTATTCCATCAGAACAAGAACACCACCGCCGCCAAAAGCTGCATGCGCCCCAGTTGGGCGGGCGCCGGGGCCTGCGCCTGTTCATCAATGCGCTGCGATCGCGCTAATTTCTCCACAACTATGACGGGTCACCTCCCAGTACTGCTTGCCGAGGTCCTCCAAGTCCTCCAGCCGAGGGATGGGGGCCGCTACCTCGATGCGACTTTTGGGGGCGGCGGCCATAGTGCAGCGATACTGGAGGCCACCGCTACCGGCCAGTTGACCGCGCTTGATTGTGACCCCGAGGCCGCGGCCCGGGTGGACAGCCTTCGAGCGAGCTTTGGCGAACGGTTGAGCTTTCATGGCATTAACTTCCGGGACATAGGCACCATTCCAGAAGGCCCGTTCGACGGCATCCTCTTCGACCTCGGAGTTTCCTCCTTTCAGCTTGATGATCCGCAACGTGGATTCTCTTTCCGCGCCGGTGGTCCGACGGATATGCGCCTAAACCCCCGCGAAGGGCTCTCCGCAGCTCTATTTCTGGAAACCGCACCAAGGGAGGACCTAATCCGTGCCGTGCGTGACTACGGCGAAGAGCAGTCCTGGCGCCGCGTGGTGGACACTATCATGCAGGCACGTGGCTCGGGTACGCTTTCCGATACCGCCTCGCTTGCAGCGCTCGTTTCCAGTGTAGTTCGCAAGACCTACGGACGCTCCACCATCCATCCCGCAACCCTTACTTTTCAGGGCATCCGGCTTGCGGTGAACGAAGAGCTGGCCTCACTCGAAGCCGCATTACCCGCAGCCTTTGAGAAACTCGCTCCCGGTGGTGTGCTCGCAGTGATTAGCTTTCACTCGCTCGAGGATCGCTTGGTGAAACGGTTCTTCCGCCGCATGGCAGGAATGCCGGAACATGAAAACGACAGCGCACCGCAGCAGTCCCGCACAGTGCGCGCACAGCTCATTACAAAGCGGCCCATTGGTCCCACCGAAGAAGAAGTTAAACTGAATCCCCGTGCCCGCTCCTCCCGGTTGCGCGCACTTCGCAAGGAGGCAAAAGCATGAAACTGAAAGCTCCACGTAAACACACTTCCTACTTCTATTATATAGTAGCACTTGTGGTACTCATCCTCGTGGTCTCTGCCGGGGGCGGGCTTGCCATAGTGTATCTACGCCAGCAGATCACGCTTAGCGCAGCCAAGACGAAGGAAACCGAAACCGAGATCACTTCACTCGACCGCAAGATACAACATCTCGAC
This sequence comes from Verrucomicrobiota bacterium, assembly GCA_033762955.1. Classification (GTDB taxonomy): domain Bacteria; phylum Verrucomicrobiota; class Verrucomicrobiia; order Opitutales; family Oceanipulchritudinaceae; genus JANRLC01. The sequence continues at coordinate 12,732 of JANRLC010000032.1, forward strand.
ACCCGAATCGCCGCCGTTCATCACCCGGATAGTCTCCGCCGTCGCGCGGAATCACTCGGACTTACTCTTACCCAACCCGCCGCGAAACAAGTTGTTCGTATGGAGGCGACTGCCAGCCAGCGGACATGGCCCGCAGAAGCAGATCAGCCCGAACCGCTGATGGTCAGTTTCGATCTGGCCCTCATGGACCCGTCCCTGGCTCCAGTTGCCAAGGCTGCCAAGAACGCCACGGCGACCAGGACCGCCAAACCGGCATCCACCACGAAGCCCACCAATTCCACGAAATCGACCAAGACAGCATCCGCTAACAAGTCGAAGAAGAATAATTAATTTATGAGTAAAGTTTTCATAGCACCCTGGCGTTTGCAGGTCCTCACCCTTGGGATGGTGGGCTGCTTCTGCACCGTGCTATGGAGGCTGGCGGACCTGCACATAATAGACCGGGAAACGCTGGCACAGAAAGTAGAGGCCAACCGCAAAACACTGGAAGTGCGCTCTGCGCGCCGGGGTAATTTGCTGGATGTGCGTGGCAACCTGCTTGCCGCAACCCGCCCAGTAATCGATGTGGGCGTGGACCCCCAGTCTTTCAACTCGAAGGACTTGGACAAGCTCCCGAAGCTGGCCAAAATACTCGGGGTTCCAGAGGCCACACTTACGCAGACGATTACGCGTAAAAGTCGCGCGGAGTCGGACTCCGCGTTTAACCCCGAAGTGTCTCTTTTACGCTGGGTGAAGCTCGCGGAGAAGGTGGATGAGCCCACTTATCAACAGGTGCTGGACCTGAAGATCAAGGGAGTCTATGGGAACCGTCGCTACGAGCGGTATTATCCAGGGAACAGCACCGCCGCCCATGTTCTCGGCTACATCGGGTATGTCGATGAGATACGGAAAGTAGATGGCCTTGAGATTAAGGACACGGTTCTTCGCCCGCTCATGGGTGTCGAGCAATACATGGATTTTTACCTGCGCGGGCAGGACGGCTGGCGCGAATCCGAGCACGATGGCCGCCGTCGCGAGCTGTCCCAGTACCGCTGCGAAGTAGCCCCAACGGATGGTCTCGATGTGGAGCTTACGCTCGATCTCGTCATACAGAGCATTGCGGAGAGCGAAGTTCACCGACTGGTACAGGAGTACAAACCCAAGGGAATCTCGATCATAGTCAGCCGGCCTTCCACGGGCGAATTGCTCGCCCTGGCCAATTACCCCACCTTTGATCCCAATGAGTTCTGGAAGTCGGACTTGAACAGCCTGCGCAATCGGGCCGTGGCCGACGTATTTGAGCCAGGCTCCACTTTCAAGATAGTCGCCATTGGGGGCGCATTGAATGAAGGGATTGTCGGTCCAGAAACTATAATTGATTGTGGTTCAACCTCTGTCCCCTACAAGGGTCGCCAGATCCGTTTACCCAAGGATGATCATAAGATCGGCCAGGCTCCCATCCGGGAGATCGTTTATAAGTCTAGTAACCGTGGCGCCGCTCAACTCGGAATGCTTCTCGGAGAGGACAGACTCTATAAATACGCCAAGGCCTATGGCTATGGCGAACTCAGTGGTTACGGTCCTGGTGGAGAAGTATTTGGCATTTTGCATAACCCCAAGAACTGGGACGGGTTGACGATCAGTCGCATGCCCATGGGGCACGCCATCTCTGCCACTCCCATGCAGGTCCACTGTGCCATGGCCTCTGTGGCGAACGGCGGGGTCTTGATGATGCCGCAGATTGTAAAGCGCGTTGTCAATAAGGATGGCAATACGGTGGTGCAGTTCACACCGAAGATTCGACGTCGCGTGCTCAGCCCGGCGACTGCCGCGCTCCTGGCTGGGATGCTGAGAGAAGTAGTCAGCCCCATCGGTACCGCAGTGCGCGCATCCATTCCGGGGTACGAGTGCGCAGGCAAGACGGGAACGACTCAAAAAATAGTCGATGGTAAGTACTCCAATACGGAACACATAGCCACATTCACGGGCTTCTTTCCCTCCTCTCAACCGGAACTAGCCATGACGATCATAGTGGACGAGCCCAACCTCAAAGGTACGGGTTACGGAGGTGTAGTGGCAGCACCTGTCTTTAAGAACATCGGCGAGCAATTGATCCAGTATCTCGCCATACGCCCACCGCAAGTGGATTCCAATAGTCGCGAAGCCATTGCTGCTTCTGACAAACATCAAAAAAATGTCCGTCCTTGAAATTTCCTCTCCCAGACTTCGCACACGTCCCCTCGCGCATAGCGGGTTCGCGTTGCTCACCCATCATTGTTCCCTCGCTCACGCCATGAGCATCGATCTTCACAGTTTATTCCAGGGGTTGCCGATCATTCAAATGACCGGGGATTCCAAGACGACAATAACCAGCCTGAGCATAGACAGTCGCCGTGTCGCCTCTGGGTCTTTGTTCTTCGCCCTTGGTGGACTGCGAACCGATGGGAACAAATACATCGATGAAGCGGTTCATCACGGAGCGGTTGCGATTGTTTCAGAGAGTCCGCTTTGGGTACCACCACGCGTGGCCCTTATTCAGGTGGAGAGCATCCGCGATGTGCTCGCCGAGGTTTCCCGCCGGTTCTACGGGAACCCGCAGCGGTCTCTCGACCTCTATGGTGTCACCGGTACGAATGGAAAGACCACCGTCTCCACACTTCTAAAGCATTTTCTCGAAGAGCCCGGTGCACCAGTAGGGCTACTCGGAACAGTGGCGTATGTCATCGGTGGGCGCACCTTGCCATCCTACCGCACCACTCCAGAGGCTCCTGACATCTATGGCTTGCTTGCCCAGATGCGCAATGCCGGATGTCATGCCGGGGTGATGGAAGTCAGTTCCCATGGAATCGACCAGCACCGCGTGCAGCAACTCCCATTCAAGACGGTTGCCTTTACGAATCTCACGCAGGACCATCTTGATTACCACAAGACGATGGAGAGCTACTTCGAGGTGAAGTCGCGCATCTTCACCGGAGCGACCGGACTGCTTCCTGAATCGGTCGTCATCAACGTGGATGACGAATACGGGCGGCGGCTCCTTGGGATGATTCCCGCCGGAGTTCGCGTAATCACTTACGGGATAGAAAAGGATGCCGATTTTCGAGCTACTCAAGTGGTCATGCGGCAGGAGGGTACTCGTTTCAACCTGCAGCTTAAGAATGGCACTTCCTTGCAAGTGGAGTCACCCATGCTAGGCCACTATAATGTCTCGAATGTACTCTGTGCCATGGCGCTGGCTGCTGCCAGTGGCCAGACCCCGTCGAGTATGCTCGAGAAGCTCCGTCGATTCCCGGGTGTCCCCGGCAGGACAGAGCGTGTAAGTGTGGGGCAGCCGTTTACGGTACTGGTGGATTACGCGCATACGGATGACGCCCTGCGCAATGTGCTCTCCATGCTGCGCAACATCACGCCCGGTCGTATTCTTACGGTCTATGGATGTGGTGGTAACCGTGACCGCTCCAAGCGCCCGAAGATGACTCGTGCGGCCATGGCGGGGAGTGATCTGATATGGGCCACCGCAGACAATCCGCGTGGCGAATCCCTCGATGTTATTTTCCAGGACATGCATGCCGGGGTTTCGGATCCGGCACGTATCGCCTTCATACAAGATCGCCGTCAGGCCATTAGTACTGCAATCAATGCGGCCCGCCCTGGCGATACGCTGTTGATTGCCGGCAAAGGCCATGAAACCTATCAGGAATTCGCGGATTCTGTGGTGCCGTTTGACGACCGCGCCATCGCCCGCGAGCTCCTTCTGCAAAAGCTTAACCAACGAATGAGCTAATCCTGAGTTATGCCCAGCTTTATGCCTGAACAACTCGCCAACTGGTCTGCCGGAAACTGGAACAACGGTTCCCCGGCAGTGGTCTCGGGTTTCTCCATAGACTCCCGTGTGATCTCGCCGGGTGAGTTGTTTGTGGCTCTGAAGACGCCGAAGCGCGATGGGCATGAATTTGTTCCGGTAGCGGCAACCGCTGGTGCCACGGCTGCTCTGGTAAGCAAGAAGACGGAGAGTCCGCTCCCCCAACTCTTAGTGAATGATACCCTTGCAGCCTTTCAACATATAGCGCGTGGCTACCGCGATGCCTTTCGCGGCACAGTCATAGGAGTTACAGGAAGTGCGGGAAAGACCTCTACGAAGGAAATACTTGCGCTGTTACTCGGTGAGGAAGTAACCCACCGTACCCGTGCTAACCTGAATAATTATCTGGGTGTTCCACTTACCCTACTTCAGATCGATCCGTCAAAACATCGCTACGCTGTAGTAGAGGCGGGCATCAGCGAATTGGCTGAGATGGGTGTACTGGCAGACATCTGCCGTCCGGATGTGGGAATTGTCACCCTTGTGGCTCCCGCGCATCTCGACGGGCTGGGAACCGTTGAGAATGTGGCAGCGGAGAAGGCGCAATTGCTCAGGCATATACGGCATGGGGGCTTCGCTGTATTCCCCTCACAGTGTCTGGGATTTGCTTCCTTTCACGATCTAGGCATGGAATCACTCATTGCTACACCGGTTGGCGACACCCCTGCCACGATTCCAGCGTATGGCAAGTTGATCCACTTCTCTGTTGAACAAAGGGACACGCATTCGCTCCTTTCCATTGCTTCCGAGAAAGGCTCTTGCCGCACATTTAAACTCGCAGGAGTTAGCAAGGGAATGGCACAGAATGCTGCACTCGCGGCAATTGTTGCATCACGTTTGGGAGTGTCTGATGATTTGATCGCGTTGCGCCTCTCCCGCTGGCAACCGGTGGCCTTCCGCGGGCAGGTCATGCAGATAGGGGCCACCCAGTTTTACGCCGATTGCTACAACGCGAACCCGGCATCCATGCGCGATAGCCTGCGCGCATTTGCCCAAACCTTTCCACGGCTACCCAAAGTGTATGTCCTGGGCTGCATGAATGAGCTGGGCCCAAACAGTGCGGCCTTGCACCGCGAAGTGGGCGGCGATCTTCATCTGGGAATGCAGGACCACGCATACATCATCGGCAGACAGGCCGAGGACTTCGCCTCTGGAATGCTCGCTGCCGGTAATCCGAGCGGGCAGGTGCATGTTGTGGCCGATGCCCGCGAAGCTGCGCCTGCGATCCATGACTTTCCTGGAGCGGTACTGCTGAAGGGCAGCCGTTCCTATCAACTTGAAATGCTTCTCCCCGATACCCAGTTCGATGGGCATCATGCGAAGGGGTCCCTATGTTAAGCTATCTACCCGACTTTGAGTATCTATTTGGCGCGTATGGGGGACCGTTGCGCCTGTTTCGCTACATCACCTTTCGGTCTGCCATGGCGGCGTTCACGGCCTTGATAATTGGCATGGTGATCGCGCCCTATGTCATAGCCTGGCTGCACAAGCTCAAGTTTGGGCAGGCTTTTCGTACCAAGGAGGAAGTGGGTAAACTGGCGGAACTGCACAGTGGTAAGAAGGGCACCCCGACAATGGGGGGCCTGATGATCTATGTTTCCGTTACGCTCAGCACGTTGCTCTGGGCCAAGCCCAATCTCTTTATACTCACCGCACTCTTTGTTTACACTGGGCTTACGATCATCGGCTTCCTCGATGATTACTTCAAAGTAGTGAAAAAAATCAAAGGGGGCTTGAAGGGCATCTATAAAATCATTGGCCAGGCGCTGATTACTGCGGTGTCCTTGATCTTACTCTTATCGGATCCAGACCTGCACGCGATAATGAGCGAGTTGTGGGTGCCATTCTTGAAGGATCCTCTAATTGCGACCATGCCCATCTGGATGATCGGCCCTTTTCTCTTTCTTGTACTTGCGGGCTCCAGCAATGCGATCAACCTGACCGATGGTGTGGATGGCCTGGCAATCGGCTGCACCATTACTGTGGCTTTGACCTATGGAATCATAGCCTACGCCACTGGTCACGCGGTGATCGCGGACTATCTCTTTATCCGATTTGTTCCGGGGGTAGGGGAGCTTTCCGTGCTCTGTGCTGCACTGGTGGCTGGAGGGCTGGCATTTCTCTGGTATAACGCACACCCCGCACAAGTGTTTATGGGAGATACCGGCTCCCTCGCTATTGGTGGGCTGATCGGCATAGTCGCCTTTATGACGCTGCAACCTGTCACCCTCATTCTAGTGGGTGGAATCTTCGTCATGGAGGCCATGTCAGTGATCATTCAGGTGATTAGTTTCAAGACACGGGGCAAGCGTGTCTTCCTAATGTCACCGATTCATCACCATTTCGAATTAAAAGGCTGGGCAGAGACGAAAGTTGTCATCAGATTTTGGATACTTTCATTGATTTTCGCCCTGGCTGGACTTTCCACCTTGAAACTACGCTGATGTCATCTCAACGACAGATTAGTTTACCCGCAGAAGCACTCGCACATCCCATTGCAATTATGGGAGCTGGGGTGAGTGGGTTGGCTGTACGTGAACTGTGTGTGGCGAAGGGTTTCGAATCGGTCATTTACGATGAGCGCAATCCCGATGCGGACTCCTTCGAGTTTGGCCTCGCTCAGGTAGCCAAACATAAACTGGTAGTGTTCAGTCCCGGATTTTCACCGCAGCATGGCTGGCTTGCGCTTGCCCGGTCAGCCGGTTGCATCTGTATCGGCGAAACGGATTTCGGGTCCCTTTTCTGGCCGGGTAACATTATCGCAATCACTGGTACGAATGGGAAAACCACTCTTTGCGATTTTCTCACGGAGGCGCTTAATCAAAGCGGGTTCCACGCGTATGCTTGTGGAAACATTGGGCTGCCCTTGAGCAAGCTTGCCTGCGAAGCGGTGAATGGTGCCGTTGCGGTTTGTGAGATAAGTTCCTTTCAGGCGGAGACGCTCAACTACTTCCGCGCAGATGCCTTGATCTGGACTAATTTTAGCGAAACCCATCTGGACCGCCATAATACGTTGAAGGAATACTTCACTGCAAAGTGGAATCTACTCAGCCGCATGCGTCAGTCTCATTTCTACTGCGATGAGTCTGTTGCCGCGCACGCCTCTCAGTTCGGATACGAATTACCGCCATTTACTAAAATCGCTGGCAAGCCCGACCCGGAATTAATGTTTGGTCCGGAATCTGCCTTTTCCCACGCCGGACAGCGCCGCAATCTTATGCTGGCCATTGATTTTTGGAGAGATGCAGACCTAAATAGAGACCAGCTACTCTCCATTGCCGCTACATTCGGTATTCGCAGTAACCGACTGCATAAAGTCACCGAAGCCGATGGCGTCTCGTGGTGGAACGATTCCAAGTCCACCAACTTCGCCGCAGTCTTTGGAGCACTGGAACAGTTTAATCAACCGGTCATCTGGATTGGGGGGGGGCAGAACCGTGGGGGAGATATTGAAGGCTTCGCCCATCGCCTGCGCCCAAGAATCCGTGCCGCGTATGTTCTTGGTGAGGTTGGCCCCAAGCTGGAGCAATTATTTAGTGCCTCCGGTGTGTGCGCAAAATCCTTCACGCATCTTGCGGGTGCAGTTGCCGAGGCCTATAAGTCCGCACAACAAGGGGACGTCGTATTACTAAGCCCCGGCTTTTCGAGCCAGGATCAATTTACCGGTTACGCTGAGCGCGGCACACTCTTCGAGCAATCGGTTTTACAACTACTTTCACCTTAATCCATGACTTTGATCAAAAACTGGTACGGAATCATCTCTATGAAAATCGCAAAAATATTCGGCATCGTGCTCGCACTGCACGTTCTCGTCATTGGTATCCTGCTGGTCCAACCCGGCTGCCAAACCAGCCCCAAAGGCTCGGCTTCTACACCTGCTGCTCCTGACAGCACTTCCACCGCGACTGATTCCACCGGGACAGTCCATTCCGACTTCAATGCCGGGGTCCAAGCTGGCGAACCTCCAGCCCGGACTTCCCCTACTCGCCCCGGCGGTGTATCAACCCCTCTCGCCACAGGCGACTCCTTCAATGCTGGAGTAGTGGAAGAGCCCATGATTACCGAACCCGTTGGTACGACTGATGTCGCAACCACCACCTACAAGGTGGAAAAGGGCGATAACATAAGCAAGATTGCCAAGAAGTATGGGGTATCCAATAACTCGATCTATGATGCCAATAATCTGAACAAAGACTCCAAGCTGAAGATTGGACAGGAAATTATTATTCCCGCCAGCGGCAAGCTCCCGACCGCTTCAGAGTCTCCCGCAGTTGTAGTCCAGGCTACATCCGGGGCTGAGTATGTTGTTAAGGGCGGTGACAATCTTAGCAAAATTGCCAAGGCAAACGGTGTCACTGTAGCTGCCATCAAGGAGGCCAACAATCTCAAGTCAGATACGTTGAAGGTAAATCAGAAGTTAATCATCCCCGGCGCGAAGTCCGGTGCAGTGGCACCCGCCAAATCCTCCGGTGCGAAGAGTGCCTCTGCCGTGAAATCCACGAGCGCGACAGGACCGACCTATACCGTAGTATCGGGTGATACCCTGGATAAGATTGCCAAGAAACATGGTGTTACTAGCCAGTCCATAAAGACTGCCAATGCCATCGCTGATGCGCGCAAACTGAAAGTCGGTCAGATACTGGTTATACCGGGTGGTAAAGCGACGGCAGTTGTTCTCCCGCCTGCTTCTGTAGTAGTACAGAGCAAATCGGTTACTGAGCCGGCAGCCCCAGCACCAGTAGCTCCGACAACTACCGCCGATGCTGGAGTGAACTTGGAACAACTGGAAAATCTTCAGACGTCTCCAGAAAACGAAGTACCCATGGTCCCTGTAGAAGAGACTGCCACACCAGCGGAATAATGCGGTTGAGCTAACCGGGCCTTTCTAACAACACAATGATCACTGAAGCACGCAGAATAGACTGGGGTCTCCAAGCAAGACGTTGGGGGCCTACACTTCTCGTGTTGTTTGCCGTGATATCCCTGACTTTATTGGGATTGATCGTGTTGTACAGTGCGGGGCGAGCAGAGGCTACTGGAGCTTCCACCTATATGAAGAAACAGGCCATGTGGCTGGTCTTAGCGATAGGTGTATTTTACTTCGCGTACCGTCTGGATTTGGAACGACTTCGCCCGCTGGCTCCTTGGATAGCTATTGTAGCTCTACTATTGCTGATCGCGGTACTCGTTCCCGGGATTGGACGGAAGGTCAACGGAGCGCGTCGGTGGATCGATCTTGGCCCGATGAACATGCAGGTATCCGACTTTGTGAAGATTGCTCTCATCTTTGTATTGGCGCACTACCTGGCTGCCAACCAGCGATTACTGGATACATTCAAGCGTGGGTTCCTCATCCCCGGCATCTTGTTCGGCGTGGTGTTTGTAATGATCCTGTTGCAACCGGATTATGGCACGGCGCTTCTCTGTGCGATTGTGGGGACCTGCATGCTATTCCTCGCGGGTGCGCGGATGCTCTATATTATTCCTTCCGCTATCATTGGTTTGTTCTTGTTTGCCGTGGCGATTATCCACGATCCGGTGCGCATCCGTCGTATCATGGCCTTCATGGATGTGGAGGGTAACAAATCCGATAGTGCCTATCAGCTCTGGCAGGGTATCCTTGCCTTTGGTGCTGGTGGGCTTGGTGGCGTGGGTCTGGGAAATGGGCGGCAGCAGATGGCCTTTCTGCCTGAAGCGCATACGGACTTCATCTTCCCGATCATTGGTGAGGAGTTGGGTTTCTTCTTCACCATTGGTGTGGTACTGGCATTCGCCCTGATCTTTGTTGTCGTGGTTTGGAATCTCCGCAGAGCGTCCAACCTCTTTCAATTCCTGCTGACTATTGGAGCTTTGCTTCTCATAATTCTTCAGGCGTTGATCAATTTTGGCGTGGTTACCGGCCTGTTGCCTACGAAGGGGATGTCGCTCCCTTTCATCAGCTACGGAGGGTCCAACCTACTCGCATTGGCAGCCTGTGTGGGCATCATACTTAACCACTTCAGGCTTTGGGCACTGGGTCCCCAACAGCGCGCCTGCGAACTTGAGGTTTAACGTTTATGCCTACGGGAAGCTTTATCATAGCGTGCGGGGGTACTGGAGGTCATCTCTCTCCGGGTATAGCGCTTGCCGAGCGTTTAATAACCCGTGGGCACAGAGTCCGGCTCATAGTCAGCCGCAAGGAAGTGGATAGCCGTCTATGCCGCAAGTATAGTCACTTGGAGTTCGTGCGCACTCCCGGGGCTCCGTTTTCGCTCAATCCGGTTAAGTTCGCGAAGTGTGTCACGGCACAGACCGCCGCATTGGCGTTCTCGCTTCGCTTATTACGCGCCAGTCGACCGGATGCGGTCATCGCTTTTGGTGGATTCACCGCAATCGGGCTGGCAGCATCCGCTTCAATACTGGGAATTCCAGTCATTTTGCACGAAGCGAATCGCCGTCCTGGCAAGGCTATCAAACTGTTGAGCAAACTTTGCTCCCGGCTGTATCTTCCGCCGGGCATTTTCCTATCCGGTGTGCATGGTACGAAGCTGGCGCATCCTGGTTATCCGCTGCGCAAGGAGATTCGCCGGATGAATCGAGACTCGGCCCGGCAAACACTTGGTATCGATACGCATGGCAAGCTCCTGGTTATTATGGGTGGCAGTCAGGGTGCATCCGTTTTTAACGAATGGGTCCGGAGCAATATCGAATTTCTCGGTACGGCTGGAATCAATGTGTTCTGTGTCACTGGGTTGGGGAAGGGGACTGAAGGCGTATTTGAGTTTCCCTCGTTACTTGGCGGTACGGCCAAAGCATGGTTCATCCCCTTCGCCGACAAGGTGGCGGAGCTTTTCTCTGCTGCCGATTTGGTTATATCTCGTGCGGGTGCCGGTGCCATGGCGGAACTGATTCAATGCCGTACGCCCAGCATCCTCGTACCTTATCCTCACGCTGCGGATAATCATCAGGAGGAAAATGCCCGTTATCTGGAGCAGCAGGGAGCGTCCATCGTTGTTACCCAGAATGGCATGGATACCCTGCGTCATGAAGTCCGTGACCTTATCTTTAATGAGTGGATGCTCGAGCGTATGCGAGACAACATGCGTCAGATTAGCCGGCATGATGCTGCTGAGTGGATCGCTCGGGATCTAGAGCGCATCGTGCTGGAGCACACCACTGCAGAAACTCCTATTTCTCAAACTGCTTGAAATGAAGTCCCACGAACATATTTTCATGATTGGCATTGGTGGCATGGGTATGGCCCCGCTGGCACTATTTCTTAAAGAGCGCGGCTACTCGGTCTCTGGCTACGACGATCACATGCGACTGCAAGTCCGCGAAATCCTGACTTGCGCTGGCATTGAGCTGGTAGCCACTCCGAATCTGCCTGCATCGGTAACCCGTGTTGTGCGCTCGAGCGCGGTCACTCCCGCCCACCCTATCATGGTGCAGGCGAAATCAAGAGGCTTACCCACATTGCGCCGTGGAGAGATGCTGGCCGAGCAGTCACGGGATTATAAACTCGTAGCCATCGCTGGCAGTCACGGTAAGACCACAACGACAGCCATGCTCATTTCCGGGCTCAAAGCCACCGGTTTTGCTGCGAACTATGTGTTGGGTGGGCTTTTCGCGGACAGCCTGGCTCCCGCCGCTGCAGTCGATTCAGAATGGCTCGTTGCAGAAGTCGATGAAAGCGACGGCACCATTGACGGCTTTAATCCAACCATCACCATACTCGTCAATCTAGACTGGGACCATGCCGACTACTACCAGAATCCTGCCGCTATCGAGTCCGCTTTTGCCCGTTTATTTTCCCGTACGACGCAGGCAATCATTGTGCCCGAAGGCGACCCCTCTCTTGGTACGTTAAGCGGGAGTGCGTTGGTGCCCGTACACTCGGTTGGGCCCACGGGGACATTTACCTTCCGGTTGGAAAAGCAAAGCCCGGACTCCATGCAGCTCCATCTTAGCGGAGCTTATGATTGCTCGGCGGCGATGGTTAAGGCAGCGGGGCAGTTCAACGCGGCCAACGCGGCTGCCGCGCTTGCGACTGCCCAGCTTATGGGTGCGCAAATCAATCCCATCGCCCTCTCCAATTACCCGGGTGTACGCCGCAGACAGACGAAATTATTCCAGGCTCCGGGAATTACTGTGTATCAGGATTATGCCCATCACCCAGCCGAGATTGAGGCTCTGCTGCGCTTTGTCCGCGATAATTATCCCGAGCGTCGGTTGGTGACCATCTTTCAACCGCATCGCTACTCACGTACACTGCAATTCAAGCAACGCTTTGCTGAAGTGCTTTCCCGCTGTGACCGCGTTTTGCTTCTTCAAGTTTACGCCGCTAGTGAGCTCCCCATAGCTGGAGGAACTAGCGAAGCAGTTCTCTCCTGCATGGATGCCGGGACATCGGCACAGTTGGTCACGCAGGAAGCAGAGCTAGCCCGTTTGCTGGGCGAGGAGAGCGGTTCCCCGAGGGTCGTGCTCTTTGTTGGTGCTGGCGATATTGAAGACTGGGCAGATACCTACGTGAAGCACTTGGGCCTGCAAAGTCATCCAGGTATCCAGGTCGTCCATGCCACGAATCAGCCCCCTGAATGGTGGTCGCGTCTCCGGTTATCGCTCTCAGACGAAACGCGCCTTGCTCTCGACGAACCAATCGGCAAGAAGACAACTTTTGGCGTCGGGGGTAACTCCCGCTACTACGCGGAACCGGCCAATGCTGACGATCTGCAACGCATCCTGCATGCCGCCCACAAAGCGGGGGTGGAGGTCTTTTTGCTCGGTCGCGGTTCCAATCTCCTAGTCACTGATGCTGGCTACAAGGGGCTTGTAATCCGGCTGACTGGTAAAGCATGGCAAACGATTCATCGTCTGGACGAGAACACCATCGAAGTGGGCTGTGGAGTTAAACTTAAGCAACTCTGTGCCGATGCGGTGCAACTCGGGTTGGAAGGATTTGAGTTCTGCGATGGTATCCCGGGTACACTCGGAGGCGCGCTCCGGATGAATGCCGGTGCCATGGGTGGATGGATGTTTGATCGCGTTGAATCCATTGAGTTCATGACACTCGAGGGCGGGCGTTATGTGTTACCCCATTCGGCCTTTGAAGCGGGTTATCGCTGCTGTGTTGAGTTGAAGGATGCCATCGCCATCAGCGCCGTCTTACGGGCCAAAGGCCAGGCCTCTCCCGAGACTATCAAAGCTCGTATAGAGGCGAATGCTGCCAAGCGTAAAGCCTCGCAGCCCAGGGAACCCAGTGCTGGCTGCGTCTTTAAGAATCCGCCGGGTGACCATGCCGGGCGAATCATTGATGAATTGGGGCTGAAAGGCTTCTCCATCGGTGGAGCACAGGTCTCCCCGATGCACGGCAATTTCATTGTCAATACTGGGGATGCAAGCAGTAGCGATGTTATCGCTCTGGTTCGGGAGATACGCGCTACTGCGAGGTTGCAGCGCAATATTACCCTCGAGCCCGAAGTGCTTTTACTCGGTACAAAATGGGAGGATATTTTATGATTACTCCACGTATTGCGGTGATCTGTGGCGGTGTTTCTGCCGAACGCGAGGTATCACTCGTCTCTGGTCGGTCCGTTACCGATGTACTCGAAACGGTTTACCCCGGTCATGTTGATTTCTTCGAAATTAATAGTGCCGCCTTGCCGGACGGGCTGGACCCCGCAGTGCATGTAGTTTTTCCAGTTTTGCACGGGACTTTTGGCGAAGATGGCGGGATTCAGACTCTGCTCGAAGAGCGCGGGTTCACGTACGCGGGTTGCGATATCGCTGCAAGCCAGCTCTGCATGAACAAGCAGCATACGAAGGACCATGTAGCTGCGGTGGGTGTGCGTTTGGCCCCCGGTATCTGCGTCACAGCCGGCTCGCTTCCCAGTCCGGACAACATCATCGCCCAGCTTGGCCATTCTCTTGTCATTAAGCCCTCTGACCAGGGCAGCAGTGTTGGCCTTAGCCTGGTGGAATCTCGGGATGAATTGGTACAGGCCCTCAACGCCATCACAGCGGGAGAATGGCTGATCGAAAAACGAATCGTTGGACGCGAAACCACGGTTGGTATTCTCCATGGGAAAGCCCTGGGCATCGTGGAAGTTGTCCCGGTTAGTGGTGTGTATGATTACAAGCACAAGTACACCAAGGGAATGACCGAGTACCGTTACCCAGCGCAAATGAGCCCTGAGGCGGAGTCAGAGATTAAGAATTTCGCCGAGCGTGCTTTCGCCGTTTGCCGGTGCCGCGACTACGCCCGTATCGATTTCATTCTTGCTCCAAACGGCGCTTACTTCCTCGAAATAAATACTATTCCAGGGCTGACTGCCACCAGTCTGCTGCCGAAGAGCGCAAGTTGTTCAGGCTATGATTTTGCAGCCCTCGCCCGTGCCATGCTGGCACCAGCATTTGGACGTTTTGCCAACCTCGTACCTTCCTCTTAAATGGCCAAGAAATCCGAAGAATCACCGGCTGAAATTCAGCGCACTTGGAAAGACCTTTCACAGAGTGACGGTCGTCGTGTAAGCTCGCAGCCCGCGCGTCGCCGGCAGTTGCATCTGATCCTCAACATCATCGGGGGTGTCACGCTCATCGCGTTGGTAATCGTCTCAGCATGGGGGCTCATTCACTTGCTCCGTACTGCGGAGGCTCCGGGGAACACGGCTGCGAATCATCCAGCGCGTCAGGTTACTTTTGATACCGATGGAGTCCTCACGCGCGACTGGTTTATAAAATCATTCACGACGGTATCCACCGACTCCCTGATGTCGCTTGATTTGCGCTCACTCAAGCTCGCACTTGAGGCCCATGGACAAGTGTTGGTTGCTGATCTGAAAGTACAGTTACCAGACCAGCTCGTGGTTACCCTCAAAGAACGTCAACCAGCCGTGCGCATCCGCGTGGCAGGAACACTGCGTGACTCGTATGACGACAGAGTCGTGGCTGAGGATGGTACGGTTTATAAAGGTCAGCTTTACCCAAAGGAAACGCTCGAGAGGCTTCCTTATTTGACTGGACTGAAGCTTGCGAAGCAGGGCGATGGCTATGCCAGAATTCCGGGTATGGATACCGTGGCAGACTTGCTCAAGCTGACGCGCAGTCGCCTGCCTTCTCTCTTTCGTACATTCCGCACCGTATCGCTTGAGAAGTTCGACGGCAATCCGCTCGCACCAGAGGCGACGATTATGATCGGTGGCGGGTTCATTGATGAAATCGTCTTCGCGCCGCGTGCCTTCGAACCCCAGATCGAGCGACTCACTGAAATGGTGAACTACGCCGTGCAGAGCAAGAGCAACGGATTGAAGCGGGTCGATGTATCTTTCGACAACAAGGCCTTTGTCCAAAACCGTGTAGCCGTGCCCAAGGTACCGGCTGCAAAGACAAAGAGTGGGGCGTAATTCTATTTCTTAACTTACTTACAACGCATAGCAACCGGGAGCACAGCGATATGGCAAACATAATGGCGCAAAGCAAAATCATCGCAGCAGTGGAGATGGGTTCCAGCAAGATCGTTGTCCTCGTGGGTGAGGCCATCGAGGGGCGCACTGTTAATATCCTCGGGATGGGTGAGCACCCCACCAACGGGATAAAGAAGGGTGAGATTACAGACTTGAAGACAGCCAGTGCATGCACCCATACCGCCCTGCTAAAAGCGGAGAGGAGCGCGGGCACCACGATTGAGGGTGTTTACCTCGCTGCCACCGGTTCTCATTTGGAAGGCTTTTCCAATCGTGGCATCGCCAACGTAAGTGCTTCGGATAATTTTGTAACCCGGGCAGACATCACCCGCGCAGTCGAGAATGCCAAGAGCAAGGCACTCCCACCCGGTCGCGTCTATGTCCACCACATACGCTCCGGGTTTACGCTGGATGGGCGCCCTGTGGATGACCCCACCACCATGGCAGGGGAGACGCTCGAAACGAGCTACTGGCATGTCCACGGGGATGAGATGAAGATTTCCAATGCGCTTCGGGTGATCAACGGGTTCAGTCTGAATGTGGATGACATGATCCTTTCCAGTATAGCCTCTGGCCGCATGGTTTGTACTGAGGAAGACCGCAAGGCTGGCGTACTCGTTATCGATATAGGCGCTGGTACAACGGACTACGCGCTCTACAAAAATGGCAATGCCATCCGCACCGGCGTGATTGCCGTGGGGGGCGACCACCTGACGAATGACCTCAGCCTTGGGCTGCGCATCAATGCGAAGAGTGCGGAAAGCATCAAGCTGCGCTACGGAAAAGCGGAAATCGACAAGGACGACAAGAACGACAACGTCCTGCTCCTCGGCGATCTTTCCATAGGCGACCGCCCGATCCCGCGCCTGGCGATCTACAAGATTCTCCATGCACGGATAGACGAGCTTCTCATCATTATCAAGAATAAGCTCGGTAGCATGGCCAGCCCGCAGCATGTACCGGCAGGCGTTGTACTTACCGGTGGCACGGCACGGCTTCCGAATATAGTGGATGCAGCGGAGCGCATCATTGGCCTGCCAGCACGTCTCGGAGAACTCGATTCCGCGGTGAACAACCGCGATTTGCGCCAGCATGAGTACGCGACTGCCCTCGGACTTCTGTATTACGGTGCTCATGCCCAACGCCCTAGAGATGAAAGGCGCGAGGCAGGCATCCTGAGCAAGCTCACGACCTTTCTAAAATTTAACTAACCCCTGCGAACAAACATGAGTGCAGAGAACTTCGGCGGAAACCATCCCATGTTTGATTCACCGATGAATGACCAGGGATTACGCATCAAAGTAATTGGCGTCGGCATGGCCGGTAGCAATACCGTGGATCATCTCCGCCTGAACCACGCCAACGAAATCAAACTGGCCGTGGTGGACACGGACAACAAGACGTTTGGCAGCTCCACCTTGCAGGAAAAGCTTCTTATCGGACGCAGCGTTACGCGCGGTCTCAGTGCCGGGGGCGAAGCAGAGATTGGCCGCAAAGCAGCAGAGGCCGACCGCGAGCAGCTAACCAAGATGGTTGAGGGCTTCGATATCATCTTTATTGTATCCGGTCTCAGTGGTGGTACTGGCAGCGGTGCAGCGACAGTCCTTGCTGAAGCCGCTTTCGATAGCGGGGCGATTGTCATAGCCTTCGCTCTCCTGCCCTTCAGCCACGAGGGCTCGCGTCGCATCAAGCAGGCGGAAGAGACACTGATTCACCTTCGCGGGATTTGCCATGCCGTTATTCCGTTGCCGAATGATGTGTTGCTCCAGGAAGTCAGTGAGGATGCCAGCGTGCTCGATGCCTTTGCCGTGGCTAATGACTGGGTGGCCCGGGGAGTACAGGGAATCTGCGGGATGATTTCGACGAACGGGTTAATCAATGTCGATTTTGCCACACTGCGCAAAGCCTTTGAGCGCCGTGGCGGCAAGACACTCTTTGGCATCGGCTTCGGTGAAGGCCCGGAATACATCAAGCAGGCACTCGCCTCACTGGACCTTTGCCCGCTCCTTCATTTGCCGGATAACAAATACATTCGCAAGGCAGACACGCTACTCGTCAGCCTCATGGCAGGAACGGACCTTCCCATGAACGCGGTTAACTCCATAATGGAGCAACTCACCGAGAAGTTTGGCAGCAAGGAGAACACGATCTTAGGGGCTGTCATTGACAGCGAGATGAAGCAGAGCCTGCGTATCTGCGTGTTCGGCACCACCGATGTAGGCACCACAAAAGTCTATCGCCCCACCGAGCGCATCGAGCGCGCTATAGCCGCCCGGGCGCAGCAAAGCCATAGCCAGCCATCGGCATCCATCCCGGCGAATAAGCCAAACATCGCTCCCTCGAAGTCGCCCAAGCCCGGCGAAGACCAGGAGGAGTTTACCTTCTCAAGCAACGAAGAACAGCGCGGGCTGTTCAGCAAAACAGACGCCAACCTTCACGACGGCAACGACCTCGACGTACCCACGTACCTGCGACAAGGAATCAAGATACAGCTCTAGGTCTGGTTGGTGTTTGGCGTTATCGAAGGTAGCCTGACCGTCCCGGTCTGGTGTATGACGTCCGATTACCCGAGCGAGACGGATACACTTGGCACGACGACGAGATGCCAGCGCCCCAGCGACCACACCGAGACGGTCTGGCTACCAACCAGAGACGCTCCGACTACAATACCCAAGCGAGACGCCGATGGTTCTCCGGGCCATAATTGGCCAAAGTCCAGAATGCCCCGGAGGGGCATAATGTCGGTAGAAAACACAGCATTCAAATCTCTGCGTCCCGTCGGGACGCAACCCCGCCCGCCAACAGAACACCCTGAGCGCTGAAGGCGCGACCTGGTGAGATGTCCTACAACCCGCTGGTGTCGCGCTTTCAGCGCTCCCGATCCTTTATATACATCGTTTTACCTGGGCCGATGGCCCAGGCTGGACTGGAGTCGCGCCGTTGGCGCTGCATGGCACCCGATGCTAAGAAGCACAAGCCAGAGTAGATTCGCACAGCGGTCCTCACAGCTCCAACCAAACTCCGTTCTCGGGACCATCCAACAAAACGCCCAGCGGGTAGTAGGGGCGGGCTGTCCACCCCCAGTAGCCGCGCGTGAAGTCGAAGAAGAAGAACGAGTCCTCGTTCGAACCGACCAGGTAAAGCCACTTTTGCTGCTGGGGAAGCCAGAGAAATGGGTAAAACGCGTCATAGAAGAAACCGAGTCCGTTCCACTTCCAACCACCGCCGACCGCGTAAGTCGTATCTGCATAAAATAGCGTTGGCTGCGCCGGGTAGCCTCGCCACGTGGGTGTGGAGAAACCGCTGGCCCAAGGTGGGTAATAGATCGTGAAGCCAGGGGCTGCATTATTAAAGACATTGCTGTAAAACAGGGACGGGGCGTTGCCTGTAAAAGTAGCGCTGGTCAGGCTGGTGCAGCCGGAGAAAGCATCAGAGACGATGACGGTGACGCTGTTGGGGATGGTGACGCTTGTCAGGTTGGTGCAGTCGTAGAAGGCGTACTCGCCGATGGAGGTGACGCTGTTGGGGATGGTGACGCTGGTCAGGCTGCTGCAGGAGCGGAAGGCTGAATATTCGATAAAGGTAACGCTGTTGGGGATGGTGACGCTGGTTAGGCTGGCGCAGTCGCGGAAGGCTTCAAGGCCGATGGAGGTGACACTGTTACCCAAGGTGACGCTGGTCAGGCTGCTACAGGAGTCGAAGGCGGATATGCCGATGGAAGTGACGCTGTTGAGGATGGCGACGCTGGTCAGGCTGCGGCAGTATTCGAAGGCTCCATTACCGATGGAGGTGACGCTGTTGGGGATGGTGACGCTGGTTAAGCTGCTGCAGTTGCGGAAGGCACCTTCGCCTATGGAGGTGACGCTGTTGGGGATGGTGACGCTGGTCAGGCTGGTGCAGAAGTCGAAAGCGTAAGAACGGATGGAGGTGACGCTGTTACCCAATGTAACGCTGGACAGGTTTGAGCAGTAGTAGAAGGCGAAATAGTCGATGGTGGTTACGCTCGTACCAAAGGTGACGCTGGTCAAGCGGCTGCAGTTGCGGAAGGCACCTCCGCCTATGGAAGTGACGCTGTTGGGAATGGTGTAGGTGGACCCTGTGTTTGCAATTGGGTATTGAATGAGTACAGATTGTGCCTTGTTGAAGAGCACTCCGTCCAAACTAGAGTAGGCACTATTGGCTGGATCAACGATGAAGGCGATCAGGCTGCTACAGTTGTCGAAGACGGAAAAACCGATGGAGGTGATGCTGTTGCCCAAGGTGACGCTGGTCAGGCTGGTGCAGGAATGGAAGGCGGCATCGCCAATGGAAGTGACGTTATTGGAGATGGTGACGCTGGTCAGGCTGAAGCAGCGGAAGAAGGCTTCATCGCCGATGGAGGTGACGCTGTTGGGGATGGTGACGCTGGTCAGGCTGCTGCAGCCGGAGAAGGCGGACGCGCCGATGGATGTGACGGGGGCGCTGCCGAGAGTGTCTGGGATGGCTAAGGCGCCGAAGGCGTCAGTGTTGCAGTCGGTAATGGTGGCGGTGACGGGTCCACCGCTGCTCAGGCTGTAGGTCAGCGTGATGTTTGTGCCCGGGACGGTGTAGGTCTGGGCGCGGAGGGCGGTGGATACGAGGAGGACGATGAGGACGCAGGCGAGCCAGGGCAGCAGGGCCAGGCGGGAGCGGGGCGAGGCGGGCGTGAGGGTGCTTGGGAATGTGAGTTGCATGATGTGGATCGGTTTATCGTGGTGTGGTTTATGGAGATTAGCAAGACGTTGGGCCGCTGTGGTGTCGGTGAAGGGGTGTGAAGTCGGGCGGGTTGGCGAACCGAGCAGACCTGCCCAGCGGTTCTCAGAGTTCCACCCAAACTCCGTTCTCGGGACCTTCCAACATTACTCCCAGCGGGTAGTAGGGGCGGGCTGTCCACCCCCAGTAGCCGCGCGTGAAGTCGAAGAAGAAGAACGAGTCCTCGTTCGAACCGACCAGGTAAAGCCATCTTTGCTGCTGGGGTAGCCAGACAAAGGGGTAAAACCTGTCATAAACGAAACCGAGGCCGTTCCACTTCCAACCGCCACCGACCGCGTAAGTCGTATCTGCGTAAAATAGTGTTGGCTTCGCTGGGTAGCCATTCCAAGTGGGTGTGGAGAATCCGCTGGCCCAATGGGGGTAATAGATCGTGAAGCCTGGGGCGGCAGAGGCAAAGACTTCGTAGCCAAATGTGGCGGGAGCGTTGCCTGCAAAAGTGACACTGGTCAGGGTAGCGCAGTTGTAGAAGGTCCGATAGCCAACAAAGGTGACGCTAGTGGGGATGGAGACGCTGGTCAGGCTACGGCAGTCAGAGAAGACGTAATTGCCGATGGAGGTGACGCTATTGGGGATGGTGATGCTGGTCAGGCTACGGCAGTACTCGAAGGCGTAATTGCCGATGGAGGTGACACTGTCGGGGATGGTGACACTGGTCAGGCTGCTGCACCAAGAGAAGGCATGGCCGATGGAGGTGACGGGGGCGCCGCCGAGAGTGTTTGGAATGGCTAAGGCGCCGGTGGCGTTCATGTTGCAGTCGGTGATGGTGGCGGTGGCGGGATTACCGCTGAGACTATAGGTCAGCGTGATGTTGGTGTCCGGGACGGTGAAAACAGAGGTGAGTACTACTTGATCCACCCAGCCAGCGTCGGAGCCACTGCTGACGCTGCCATTTTTGGTGTAGCTCCATTGCAAGGTGTGGGTGCCCGAGGTGAGTACGTAGGTTTTTTGACTCCAGTTCACCTCGCCAGAGATTTTTGCTTGCTCCTCACCATCGATCGAGAAACACAGGTAGTC
The DNA here is from genome assembly GCA_033762955.1 of Verrucomicrobiota bacterium. GTDB lineage: Bacteria > Verrucomicrobiota > Verrucomicrobiia > Opitutales > Oceanipulchritudinaceae > JANRLC01. The sequence continues at coordinate 33,819 of JANRLC010000032.1, forward strand.
GTAACCGGACTCGGACGAGACTTTCCACCAGAAATTGATAGAGGTTGAGTCGAAGACCGAGAGAGTGAGGGTGAGTACGCTGGATTGATTGTGCGTGATGGAGCCGCTGCGGGCCGCGTCCACGCCGTCGTGGGTGGTGAAGGCATCCACACCCCATGTGCTGCCATTCACGCCGGCTTGGTCTATGGCGTTGGCGAGGTCGGCCAAGGATGCACTCACTGCGAAGGAGCGATCTACAGAAGGTGCCGGAGCCCAGGTGCCGTCGCCCGCCTGGGTGGCGCGGACAGTGACGGTGCCCGAGCCTTTCAGAGTCACGGTGGATCCGTAAACGGTGGCGAAGCCGCTTAGCACGGTAAAGGTCACCGGCAGGCCACTGCTGGCGCTCGCGCTAAGGGTAAAGGAACCGTCGCTAAGCAGGTGGTCCTGAGGTTGTGCGAAGGTGATGGTCTGCGCATTGGTCCCCGTATAGTACTGCGCTGGGTAGCCTTTCCAAGAGGGTGTGGAGAAACCGCTGGCCCCAAGAGGGTAATAAATAGTGAAACCAGGTGTGGTATTATTAAAGACATTGCTACCAAACCCGGTGGGGGAGTTGCCTGCAAAAGTGGCGCTGGTCAGGTTGGTGCAGTAGGAGAAGGCGGAAGAGCCTATGGAGGTGACGCTGTTGGGAATGGTGACGCTGGTCAGTCCGGCGCAGTTGTTGAAGGCGGAATAGCCAATGGTGGTGACGCTATTGGGGATGGTGACGTTGGCGAGGCTGCGGCAGTATTCGAAAGCGTGATCGCCGATGGAGGTGACGCTGTTGGGGATGGTGACGCTGGTCAGGCTGGTGCAGGAGTAGAAGGCTCCCTCGCCGATGGAGGTGACGCTGTTGGGGATGGTGACGATGGTCAGGCTGCCGCAGGAGGAGAAGGCCCAGGAGCCGATGAAGGTGACGCTGTTGGGGATGGTTACGCTGGTTAGGCTAATGCAGTTGAAGAAGGCGGAATCGCCGATGGAGGTGACGCTGTTGGGGATGGTGAAGGTGGACCCTGTTTTTGCACTTGGGTATTGAATGAGTGCAGTTTGGGTCTTGTTGAAGAGGACTCCATCCAAACTGGAGTAGGCACTGTTGGTTGGATCAACGATGAAGGCGGTCAGGCTGGTGCAGTCGTAGAAGGCGCCATCGCCGATGAAGGTGACGCTGTTGGGAATGGTGACGCCGGTCAGGCTGGTGCAGCTGGAGAAGGCGGCATCGCCGATGGAGGTGACGCTGTTGCCCAAAGTGACGCTGGTCAGGCTGGTGCAGTTGGTAAAGGCGAGAACGCTGATGGAGGTGACGCTGTTCGGGATGGTGACACTGGTCAGGCTGGTGCAGTTGTAGAAGGCCTCATCGCCGATGGAAGTGACGCTGTTGGGGATGGCGACGTTGGTCAGGCTGATGCAGTTGTAGAAGGCGGAATAGCCGATGGAGGTGACACTGTTGGGGAGGGTGACGCTGGTCAGGTTGCGGCAGTGGAAGAAGACCCCATCGCCGATGGAGGTGACGCTGTTGGGTATGGTGACGTTGGTCAGGCTGCTGCAGAAGGCGAAGGCGGCTTCGCCAATGGAGGTGACGCTGTTGGGGATTGTGACGCTGGTCAGGCTGTAGCAGTTGGTAAAGGCGAATACGCCGATGGAGGTGACGCTGTTGCCCAAGGTTACGCTGGTCAGGTCGCTGCAGTATTCGAAGGCGGAATCGCCGATGGATGTTACGCTGCTGGGGATGGTGACGCTGGTCAGGCTGTAGCAACCATAGAAGGCGGCTTCGCCAATGGAGGTGACGCTGTTTGGGATGGTGACGCTGGTCAGGCTGCGGCAGTCGTAGAAGGCTCTATAGCCGATGTCGGTGACGGGGGCGCCGCTGAGAGTGTCTGGGATAGTTAAGGCGCCGGTGGCGTCATAGTTGCAGTAGGCAATGGTGGCAGCGACGGGATTATCGCTGAGGCTGTAGGTCAGCGTGATGTTTGTGCCCGGGACGGTGTAGGTCTGGGCGCGGAGGGCGGTGGATACGAGGAGGACGATGAGGAGGCCCGCGAGCCAGTGCAGCAGGGCCAGGCGGGAACGGGGCGAGGCGGGCGTGAGGGTGCTTGGGAATGTGAGTTGCATGTTGTGGAGCGGATTATTGTGGTGTGGTTTATGGAAATTTAGGGCGGATTTGTGCCTTTTATTAATTATGATTTTATAGATTTTATAGACTGATAGATTGGATTTCCGTTTGGCAAGTCGATTATTTATTGTAGGCACAAAGGTACACAGGTCCGAAGGTACAGAGTCGGAACGGCAGAAGGCAGGAGGATGACGTAGGCATCCCTGGAGTTTGGACAATTTTTGGCCCAGAGGGCCATCGGATGTTAGCCGGTGGTTAAAACCACCGGAAAAGAGTACCCCCTCTATTATCCGCCCCGGCAGGGGCGGTGGTCGGCGTGGTCGAAGGTAGCCAGACCGTCCCGGTCTGGTGTATGACGTCCGATTACCCGAGCGAGACGGATACACTAGGGACGGTTAAAGACCTCCAGGCTCATCTGCATCGAATTTACAGCGGTCCTGATAATGTCCAGGATATATTAGCTTCGAAATGCACTGGTATTGCTCCTCTCCAGCGATTAACGTTACCACGCCTATGAAAAAGCTACAATACATCCTAGTTATATTGATCGGATTGTCCTTTGGATATCCATGTCCACAACTGCACGCTTTAACTGAGGAATCGTTTTTGTTGGAGGGACCTGAAGGATACACCGTTAATCGCACCATTTTCGACCTCTACGTCAACAAAGAACTGGGAGTTCCCCGCCATTCAGAATCGTTCATTCAAGATTGGCGGCCACTTGGCGATCTGATCTTAATTATGAAGGTTACCGCTTTGGGCTAAAGAGTGGAAATGTGGCCACAGTGGTTCGTAATGATAGCCTTTGCTATGGGCATTTGCAGACGGACGGTGGTCATTTGCAATCGACTATGGGAACAGACCTGTACTGCGTACTAAATATGAACGAGGGTAGTCCGCTTTATGCACTGCAAACAGGCGGGTTACTGCCTGGCAAGGCCGGTTCGCTTTGGTTGAGTGTACTGGTACAACTTCGTGAGCAAATTACTTCCTATTTACCTATAGATTCCATTCAATTGATTGATTCCAAGCATACCAATGTAATGGATGCGGGATCTGACAATGAGCGGCTTGTCTATGCAGAGAAATTATCGCTGAGACGATCCGGGGAAGGCCCGTTCTGGTTAAGTCATCTCGAAAACGGAGTATACTCCTCCAAAGAAATGGGACCTGCTGACCTGAATTCGCATCTGGTCTTGATGCATTTCCAACAGACTGGAGATGCTGTCGAATTCAGTTTATTCTGGGACCCTGCCATCCCCGAGGCTTTGAATGGTTTAGCTAGCCCAGACTTTCAATCGAGCGGGGATTTTGGATTTGATACGCTCTATTTCCGCTCTAATCTTGGTCAATTGCTCATCGACGAGTTGCGTATTGGAGAAACGGTGGCAGAAGTACTGCCAGTGGGCAGCTTCTTTGGTGGAAATCTTGGGTACAAGACTGTCCATAAGTCCCTGACCATAACCGATGCGTACTATCCCTTTATCTACTCCTTCAGCTCGAATACCGCTGGCTGGTGGTGGATGCATCAAAGCTCAGCCTCTCAAACCGCAGCCTTCGCGTGGTCCTTCGACAAACAAGCCTGGCTATGGGTGAGTAGTGACTACCGCGGCTGGGTGTATGCTTTTGCTCCCTATGACGAGTGGATGGCATACTGAGGCGAGCGCGCGTGCGTCCCGTAGGGACGGACTGGAGTGTGGCCAATTTGAAAGGTCCCTAAGGAATTCTACCGTTACCGAGGAGAGTCTTCTGCGATTCCATGCGAAGTTGCTTATCTGGCTTTGAAATTGGCCAAAGTCCAGCCAACCCCAACGAGGTTGCGTCGTCCGTCTTTGCGGCGTATATCCCGCCCATAGCAATGCAGACGCAACCCGTGGGGTAGACCGGTTGGTTATATTTACCCAGGGTAGGCCGTCGTTCCTCCGGCCAACCCTGGGCTTATGGGCGTAATCCCTTCGGAATATTTTCAAGGCAGAAACAAAATACCACCTGAAAATCATGGGTGAATTCTACGCTTCGTTCAACACGCACTACGGGACGGGGGCATACATTGAATGCTGAAAGCTGATGGCTTGCTTGTTTTTATTGGGGGGAACGTGGGCTATTATTGCCATGCCGAACCACATTTTCGTCGCGCCAGACTCGATTGTTCGCGCGTCAAACAGCATTTACCACGCGGCACACACTATTTTCCTCGTGGCACGCACCATTTTCCACTCGGCACACACCATTTTCCATGCGGTTAACATCATTTACCTGGCGGTAGATACAATATTCCTCGCCCACTTGGCTGTTTAGTGGAGTCGAAGCACTGTTCTCTCCACAAGATACACTGTTGAGCTGTCGCGTGGGAGTGTTTTGAACACCGCTCAGCATTATAAGTACTCGGTAGAGTCACATTTCCGCACCATGCATCGCAATACGAGAAGCATGAGGTTTCTTTTCCCGACCAAACAGTCAGTTTACGTCTCGGCATGGTCTGTTTTGACGGCACGATGCAGTTCGGCAAGTTCCATGCATTACAAGGCACCTACCCAAGCAATCATGGCGACTAGTCATTGATTATATGCCTATATCCTGTCTTTACAGGTATCCTTCGTAAGAGTCAGGCTTATAGCCAACATATTTCGTTACCTTAAAAATAGAACTAGGAATAGTTACAAGAGCCTTAGGCACAATATCTCTGTAGTTGAGACAGGTCTCTACATGATGGTTGGAGCTGTCTTATGTCTTATGAAATATACCCTATTCCTTAAGCACGACATCGGATATACGGTGAAGTCTATCTGACTACTGAAGTAGATACGCTTACTTGTAATGTGTCTGGAATAGACGTGAATAACTTTTTCATAGGATTTAAGATATCATGCCTATACCTGAAGAGCTGAATAATGGACGGTATGGTCGCTCTCATAAATACAACCCGAGTTCGGAACAATCCATCTGCACCTGAGGTGATACCTATTTGCGGGAGTAATTACTCTTCCGGTCCCCGGAATCGTTGTTCTACACCCCAAAACTGAGCTTCGTAGAAGGAGAATTGACCACGTCCGAAACTAAACAGGCGAGCGGGCAACGATAATTCCCTGCATGACAAAGTATATTCTATTGAAGGCAGCCAAAACTTCATCACGGGTGACGAAAACAGATGAGATTGCGGCGAAAACGTCCTCAAGTGCGGCGAGAACGTCGTTCAGCGTGACGAGAACAGGTGAGCGTGCGGCGAGAAGTTAAGTTAAGCCAATGAAAATCTCATACATCGCAACGATAACAACAGATACCGCCAGGAAAACGACCTTCAGCCTCAGGTTATTTCCATTCGCGCCTGCAATAATTTCATCCGGTATAATCTAAATACGTAACAACGCATTCCAGTCCCTATTTACTTATGATAAATAATCCCAAATCCACGTGGGTTCCCCTGGTTGAGAAGTGTCTCATGTCCTGGGATCGGGTTGATGCAGAACGGTTACCTTCGGATAAAATCCGGCTGGGTGAAAACTATTCCACATGCCCAAAATGGCCAGTGGTATTGGCGGGTTAGCTGTTATCGACAGCATTGGAGCAATGTAGTCCCCTTGGGACGGCAGCGCCCCTGCCGGGACATATAGCCGGTGGTTTGCACCACCGGCTAATATCCGGACAGCCCACCGGGCTTCTCCAAAAGCTAAGAGCTAAAGGCTAATGGCTAAAAAGCTTACTAACAGCTTCCCTATCCAAGCGCCTTCTCGTAGCGTGCGGAAACTTCGGCCCAGTTTACTACATTCCAGAAGGCGGTGATGTAGTCGGCACGGCGATTCTGGTAGTGGAGGTAGTAGGCATGTTCCCACACATCGAGCCCGAGAATCGGAGTGCCCTTGATGAAGCCATCGAAAGGCATCAGTGGGTTATCCTGATTCGCGGTGGATGTGATGGCGAGGCTGTGATCTGCAGTGACTACGAGCCAGGCCCAGCCGCTGCCGAATCGGGAGATAGCTGCCTTGGCGAACTCTGCCTTGAATGCTTCGAAGGAACCAAACTTCGCGGTGATCGCATCGGCCAGTTTTCCGGTGGGTGCGCCACCAGCGGAGGGGCCTATAATCTTCCAGAAGAACGAGTGGTTGCAGTGCCCGCCGCCGTTGTTGCGGAGTACTCCGCGAATGGCTTCGGGGACTTTGTCCAAGGTTTTGCAAAGTTCGGCCACACATTCAGGAGCGGCATAGCCTGCATCGGCAATAGCCTTATTCGCGTTGGTGATATAGGCGGCGTGGTGTTTGGTGTGGTGAATTTCCATCGTGCGCGCATCAATGTGCGGCTCGAGGGCATTCGTAGGATAACTCAATGCTGGTAATTCGTAGGCCATGGTCGGGATTATTATGGTGTGTAAGGTTACGTGGTAATCTTACTCACCATAATAGATTCCGAATGCAGTGCAGGTCAAGTTCGTGAGTAAGTTTTTTGTAAAACTCAGCGCATATCGAAGTCATTGTACTGAGGAAGAAAAGCCGATGATTGCGGGGGTGGCATGGGCGTCTCGCCCATGTTCGGGTTCTGTGATGATCGCTGGAAGACATACGGGCAAGATGCCTGTGCCACTACAAACAGCCCAACAGTTACGAAATGCACCGTGTAAAACCGCATTACAACCCAAGCCAGTCTTTCAGTCCATGCCAGTTCGCACACAGGATGAGCACCCAGGCGATGCCGAGGTGGCAGAGGCTGAGAAACACGGCGGCGCTGCCCATGTCTTTGGAGCGCTTGGCGTAGAGGTGGCGCTCCTTTGCAGCGAGATCCACAACCCATTCGATTGCAGAATTTAGCATCTCGGTGATTAGAACTATAAAGATGCTGCTTATCAACCAGAGCTTTGCCAGAATGGGGAGTGGTAGAATAATGGCGAGTGGCAACAAAACCGCAGCGAGGTAAACTTCCTGGCGAAATGCCGCCTCAAGCTTAAAACAGGCATGGAGACCTTCCATAGAGTAGAAGAACGCTCTCCAGATGCGCATAACCCCGCCACCTTTCTCGACTTCTGGAGCGGCTGCGTTGGGTGTCTTGTTGGCAGAAGTGTCAGGCGGGATCATGATGAGTTTCTTATTAAGTGCCGTTTGGGGGTGGCAGCTATTGCTGCGTACCCCTCTTATTGTGCAACCCGTAGCGAATCGCCTTCAAATTTCAGATCAACATAAATCAGTCGATGATCGCTGGCAGACTGCGTGTATTCGTTGTCGGCAACCTTTCCTGCGCCCACAACGTGCGTAAGCATAGGGGGATTTGCCACGAGGAAATCTATCCGGGAATAGACATCCTGCACCTTATAGTAGAAGGTCCACGTCTCGCCGCGGGTGTCCGTGGCAGGAATCAACTCGGCTAACTTGCGGTCCCCTTTGCGGAGAAGCCGCTTGATTGCCGGGCTGTCCAGTGTGTCATTAAAGTCTCCCACCAGCAGGGCAGGGGTGACCTGCGATGTGGTGCTGGCTGGCGGGGCCTTGGCGCTGGCTTGCTGTTCTTTAGAGGACCCTTGTGTGCGGGACAGAATGAAATCCCGGATCGCCGTGGCTTCGCCAGTTCGCCGGATGCGATTATCCGGGTCGGAATCCCTCTCGGTAAGCCTGCTCTTCAGATGAACTATGTAGAGCATCCACGGTGTCCCCGATGTCTTTAGTTCCACCTCGATCAGTCCGCGTTTTACCGCAGTGGACTTCCCGAAATAGTTAAAGTGCAGGTCCGTAATGGGATTCACCGTGGCGGATTTTAGCCGGGTGAGTACAGCGATGTGGCGCGACTCGTCCGAGCCTGCCAGTACTTGAGCTACAGGGTAGTCCAAGCCTTCGGCACGCAGGTCTGCCTGGAGTTCCTCAAGGAATGGGAGCGCGCCCATCTCCTGCAACGCGACGATGTCTGCATTTACGGATTTAAGCAGGGTACGCAGCGCGCGTTTCTCTTCCTCGGGCTTGGGATAGTCGCGAACAAATTTTCCGTCCACTCTACGGTCAATCAGGCAGTAGTTGTGAACATTGAACGATGCCACCCGAATCACAACCGGAGCCGCAGCGAACCCGGTGCTCCATTCCGCGAATACCACTCCGACGAGTAAGAGAAAGCGAAGGTGCGTCACTGGAAGGTAGGATTTCAAAGCCGGAGGTATTAATCCCGTAGACTCGGGTTAAGTGCATAGGCATTGCGGACTTCTTCAAAATTTGGCTTTGGCAAATCGTAACGGATTTGGGTCCGCAGAGGAGCCAGTTTTTTTACATTGAAACGGTGCGATTGGCTTAGAATGCCGTGTGGTTTATCCGGAATATCCAGCGCATCCCCTGCCTTCAATCGCAGTTTCTCCATGACTTGTACAAGAAATGGCACCTTCCCCTTGCTGGTCATCGTTGCGCTCATTACCTTACAAGAACACTGAGGCTATAAGATGTCAATCGGGACACTTCTACCCCACGCAACCGCAGCCAACGGGGGCGCAACTCGCTTTCAGGTAAAGAGGAAGTTAAGCTGTTTATCCACTAAAATTCACCAAATACACGAAAGAGATTCCGGGTACGAAGGATGCAGTAGGTATTGTCTGCAGTTACACTCTTATAGAGTGCTATATTCCGCATGGGATTGCACAGGATATCAGCCACGGATTTCACCGATGAAACACGAATAGAGGCAGGGACTGAATCCGTGTAATCAGTGTAAATCTGTGTGAGGAATAGATGTAGCGCTAATTCCCTTGCACAGAGGAGAATTGGCTTGTTCCCATCCCGAAAATCGCGTGCGAGTTGACCTACTTTTAGTGAGTTTTCGTGAATTTAGTGGTCAATAATCCGGACACTTAACCGTGTCCAGAAACTGAGATACGCGCTACCAACGGGATATTTCTTGCCCCAACTCTATAGGTACTTTACCTATCGTATCAGTGATGCCCTCCCGCACCGAGAAATCCTACGCCAGATGCCATCGAATAGGGCTTCATAATACAGTGGCAGCAGTTTGGTTTCTATTATTGGTGCAGCTCGTCGCACCAGTCTTTACTCAAGCTGCGATAGATGCGGGGGATGGGTCTGCGCCGCAAATACAGTCCACATTCACACAGCTCGAAGCGGTGGATACCATCAACGGGTGGGATGATGTGTATATCCGCAACAATCCGGGGATTGTCCGGACAGCTTGTGAGCGGATACTCCTACCACCGAAGCGGGGCATACCACCGGAAAAGCTGCTCCTGGTGCGGCTCCATCTTCTCCAGGCCATTCAGTGCCTCGGCGATTTCGATGCGATGCAGAGCCACGCCGAAGTCGCGCTGAAGGAAGCCACGACCCTGGGGAATATTAGCATGACCAATGAAGCGCGCAGACGTCTCGCGTTTGCCAAGCAGAAGCTGGGTAACTTTTCCGAGGCTGTGCAAATGGCAACACTATCCCTGCAGTCCTCGCGCGACAATCATCTGCGGCTCGATGAGGCAGATTCGCTAAATCTCCTCGGCATTATCCAGTGGAAACTGGGAGACCTCTCCACTGCATTGCAAAACTATAATGGTGCCATCCTAATCTACGATGCCCTGGGAGAGAAGCGCCGCGCCTACAGCACCCTGGTCAATTGCGGGATCATTCACTGGAACTTAAAGAACTATGCATTGGCGCTGGAGTACTATGAACGGTGCCTGACTCGTGATGCAGAAGCGGTGCTGGATAATGTCACACTCGCCGCGATTCACAGCAACATTGCCGAGGTGCACCGCGAACTGGGAGAGCTTGACAAGGCACGTACGCACCTTAGCCAGTCGCTTGCCTTGGAGGAACAGACCGGGAATAAGGAAGGGATTGCCTTCACCCTGAACAATCTTGGTGAGGTAGAGATGGCTGCGGGGGACCTGCCCGTTGCACAGCGATACCAGGAACGCGCGGTGATACTGCACCGGGAGACTGGCAGTGTTTATGGGGAAGTACATAGCCTGTATTATCTCGGAATACTCGCCCACAAGAATGGGCAACTGGATCAGTCGCGGAACTTTCTCGAGACAACGGTCGCCCTCGCCGAACGCGAACACATCATGGACTTCTATTGCCGTGCCCATGGAGAACTAAACAAAGTGTATGCGGCACTGGGACGATTCGAAGATGCCTGGAAATCCCACCAGGCCTTCAAGACCGCCAGTGATTCGCTCAGTAACGAGCAGAGTAGTAAAGCGATTGCGGAGATAGAAGCACGATTGGAACTGAACCAGAAGCGCGCGCAAGTGGCACTGCTTACCCAGGAGACCGAGCTAAGAGAACTGGCCTACAAAGAGACACTCTCCAGTGAAACTTACAAGCAACGAGCCCTGTGGGGCGCACTTCTGGCGGCTATAGCAGGTACTATTCTACTATGGATTATCTATCGCGTGCGACTGCGTGGCCACCGCGCGCTCGAAGCCTCCAACAGGCGTATAGAGGAAGCCAACCACAAGCTCGAGCAGCGCGTAGAAGAGCGTACCGCATCCCTGCGCGAATCCCAGGCGCGCTACCGCTCCCTTGTGCGGCATTTTCCCAATGGTATTGTAGCTCTTCTCGACCGCAAAGGTGCCACCCTGTTGGCCGGCGGAGGAGCGATAGAGCGACTCGGCATATCCAGTGATGCGGTGACGGGCAAAATCTGGTCTGACTGGCTCCCGCCAGCGCTTACTGCTATGGCGCAACCGCACTGGGCGCGGGCTCTCGACGGGCAGCCCGCCACCATTGAATGCGATCTGGAGCATGAGGCATGGTGGGTCTTCTTCGTGCCAACCCAGGGAGAGAGTGAGACGGTGGGCAAGGACTCCATAACTCTCCTGCTGGTGGAGCTTACCGAGCTGCGCAAAGTCCAGAACGAACTGGAAGTGAAACAAGGCCAGCTCGCGCACTCCGCCAGGCTTGCCACGCTTGGAGAATTCAGTGCACGTATCGCCCATGAATTAAACCAACCCATGCAGGTCATGGTTTTCGCCTGCTCACAGTTGGCACACGAACTTACGCTGGAATCTCCGGACACAGCTCTGATACGAGAACAGGCCGATGCTATTCAGACGCAGATAGACAGGGCATCCGAGATCATCAACAGCATGCGCACCTATAGCCGGGGCGAAGTCTCAAGGCAGAAGCATCAACCGATCAACACCTGCGTAGTGGCTAGCGAGGCCATACCCTTCTTCCGCACAGAGCTGCGCAATAAGCAGATACACCTCGACCTAAACCTGGACCCTGCCACGCCTGCCATCTGCATGCCACACGCGCACTTCCAGCAGATACTGGTCAACTTGATTTCGAATGCCATCCACGCCCTGCACCTGCGCACTGAAAATGCATCCAGTCTCCAGCCGGATTCGCCCGCCTTCCGCCCAGTCCTGACCGTACACCTCGCGCCGACTCCCGATGGCTCCGGCGCGCTCCTTGTTGTCTCAGATAATGGCGCAGGCATGGATGAGACCACGCGCCGGCGCTGTCTCGAGCCATTCTTCACTACGAAATCCGCCAGCGACGGCACGGGACTCGGGCTTTCCATCATTCACGGGTTTATAAGCCGACAATCCGGACAAGTGGAAATAAGTAGCACCCCAGGCAATGGCTCCACCTTCCGCATTACCCTGCCCATCCATCCGCAGCATCCGCATGGGGCATAGAAGGCAGAATGGAGAATGGAAGGAGAAGATTGCAGATGGCTGTCCATCCCCGGCCATTCCCGTCCGTCCAGCCTAGTACGAGTACGAGATGCTTATGCTCCCGTAAACGCTGTAATTCTCCTGTAACTCGAACTGACGCATGCGCCGTACATGCGCATAAGTGGCTTTCCACGAGCCATAGATGGCGCTCAGTCCACACGAGAAGGACCCGACAAAGTATTCCTTATCCACACTGTGACTGTCGCGGAAGGTGTTACCATCCAGGAAAATATCACGCGCGATACCTCTGGCATCACCACCGGCAAAAGCATAGATACCGAATCGACTCTTACCGCGAGACAGGCGGGGATCGTCCGGAGATGAGGGGGCCGAAGTGTCTCCGCCGAACCGAATGGTGGACGTGCCGAAGTCGATAGGCAGGTTATACCCTGCCCGCATTTCACCAGTAACCTTGGCAAATATGGCCACGTTTCCCATTGCTGCCCCATAGCCACCCAGCATGTCGAAACCCAGACCATGCCCCAACCCATACTCAAAGATGCGATGGCGCCTCTCCCAGAAAAGGTTGATGGCGGGTTCGTTCTTCAACTGATGGTCCCATCCCTTGGGGCGATTGATGTCTCTGACACGGTGTACAAAGTCCTGCGACTCTTCCGTAAACGAGAGCGGGCCAATGACACCCAGGCTCAGCTCCACCACATCGAGCTGGCGCGCACTGCGGCTGTGGAAGCCAATCCCGAAGTTCAGCCAGCCAGCGTAGGGGCGATCATTCACTTGGAGCGTGGGAATAGTTATATCCTTCGGCGTGTACATGTTCTGCCCGAGGGACAGCGCCACATTCCGTATATTTCCGGGCTTGTGGATAAAGGGCAGGTACTCGATGAACTGGTGTGTCCACTTCGGGAGCTGCCGACTCTCTGCGTAGGACAGCAAGTCCGGAGACAGCCAGGAGAACTTGACGCCATTGGTATAGTTCGAGTCCAGATTTACAAACAGGTCGTTTTCGAAATAAAAAGTAAACGTCCAGCTTCGCTTCAATTGCTCGAGTTTCGCAGCGTCGCTCTCCATGGATTCATCTGCGAATGCATTTACTCCGCAACAAAGAATTATACATAGGGCGAGAGTACGTAGTAATGGATGCATAACTTATACTCACTAACGAGTAAAACCTTGGAATGCAATTGAATTCTATCTTCGCGTTGCTGCGCAGGCGCATCTCGCTTTACGGACCTATTAATTAAATGGAGTAGCCGCAAAAAGTCGCAAAAAGGTACAAAAATGAAAGCCGCCAGCTTGCATCGTGCATCATGCGTATGCCTTGTGTGTTCGTTAACCCAGCAATTTTTTAACTTTTTGCGCCTTCTTGCGGCTAAAAATCCTCGTCACGCATCACACAGATTAGGACACCCCCCTCGGCTAAAGCCATCTATCCAGAAACGGAGATGCGCCCTTTCTGCCCCGCTAACAGAGTCCCCGTTGACTCGCTGCGATGAAATCGAGCATTGCCTGCACGAGGGTACTCCCGGCATCGGGGCCTTCCTTGAGGCGCTCCACGGCTTGCGTGCGGTTCAGCCCATCGCGGTACAGTGTCTTATAGATGTGGCGGACGAGGCGTATTTGCTCTTCGGTGTAACCAGCACGTTCGAGGCCGACCTTGTTAAAGGTGCGCACCTCACAGGGGTTGCCTTCGGCAGTCATAAACGGGGGCACATCTTGTACTACTTTTGCACAGCCACCAATCATCGCGTACTGGCCGACGCGGCAGAACTGATGTATGGCTGTCAATCCACCCACGATGGCGTGATCCTCCACGACTACATGCCCGCCAAGTGTCCCATTGTTGCTCATGATGATGTGGTTCCCCACCACACAATCGTGCGCGATATGCGCATAACTCAGGAAATAATTGTGGTTCCCGATGACGGTACAGCCATCTGCCGGCGTAGCGCAATGCACCGTACAGAATTCACGGAATGTATTGTTATCCCCAATCCGTAACCCTGGCTCGCCCCCCCTGTACTTGAGGTCCTGCGTCTTACCGCCGACGAATGCATAGGGCGACACGATGTTGCCAGTTCCCATCTGCGTATTGCCATCCACAGTCGCGTGGTGGTGGACGACGCAGCCAGCACCGAGGCGCACGCGCGCACCGATGTAAGCATACGGACCTATCTCAACAGAAGGGTCAATAACAGCGCCAGACTCAATGATGGCCGTAGGGTGAATCGCCATGGTTCTTGCGTAAATGCCTGTTTCCCAGCCATCCCTCAAGGGAAAAACGGTCGATTGGCATTTAATTTAGCTATTAGCTTTTAGCCATTAGCCCTTTGGACCTTTGTCCGAACCTTCCGAACCCTCTGCTTTCCGACTTTGTGCCTTTGTGCCTCTGGACCTTTGTGCCTACCTACCTTTGTGCCTACACTACTAAGAAGCCATTGCATCATCCATCAGCGTGAACACGCGGGTCAGCCGAAAGAGATGAAATACATTGGCGACCTCAAGTCGGGAATTCTGAATGATGATCGCGGGACGCTGTTTGGCGCCGTCGGCTGGGTATTGCTTATAGAGGGTGAGTAGTACACCGAGTCCGCTGCTATCGAGGAACTCCACGTCGCTAAAGTCGATCACTATCTTCGTAAATGGGCCAGCGGGTAGATGCTTAATCGCTGCACGCAACTCATGGGCATTGCTAATGTCCAGCACTTTGCTGTCTATACTTAATAGCAGGGATTGGTGGTCTTTCTTGTGCTTTAGCATCGGCAGTCTTGGGAATGGGAATAGTTTTGTTCGAGCCGGATTTGTAGCAAGGGAAATCCCCCGGGCGTTTAGCTTTTAACGCTTTCTTTAAATACGGTTCAAAGAACCCTTCGCCGGGAGCGCGGGCGGCTCGCCCGCTTCTTCAAATCACAGGGGCTAACACAGCCGCCAACTGGCCGCGCTCCTGTCTAAACGCAGAAGCCCGCAGAACCAGAATAGGTCATGCGGGCTTCTCTAAATCAACGAAAGCTACTTGATGCTTCGTGTAACTAGCGCTTACGGCGGCGAACGGCCACGATGAGCATTGCTACCACACCGGCCATGATCGCATAGGTGGAGGGTTCAGGAATCACATCCAGCGCGATCGAGTCGAGGTGAATGGGGGAATCGGAATAGAGGCGCAGAACATTCAAACCCTGTGCCAGCGTAAAGGTACCCGATGCAGCGGATGTCTGGAACTGTGCACCCCAATCAGAATTCGGTAGCATCGTACTGGCTACGATGCCGGAGACATCACCATCTGCATCCACGGTTTGCAGATTGAGAGCTACATTGCTCCCCATCCCATGGCGATAGAAGGCGGTAAACGAGGCACTGGCTGTGGCGAATGGATTGAAAACTTCGTAGTCGATCCAGCTTCCGTTACCGGTGATTTGGTTGTCCAAAAAAGTGCCCACACTATTGGCTTCCTGGGCGCGTGCACTCTTTCCGCCACTACCCCAGCTAAAGCTTTCGGATTGAAAGACATTCGAGCCCTGCGCGAGTTGGTAGTTCGAATTAAGCATAACCAATCCGCGGAAGTGACTTCCAGCGTCTGCAGAATAATTTGGATTGTTTCCTGCGTTCTGGTTGGTGATGCGAACATCGTACGTTCCGGTTAAGTTAAATCCTTGGACAGGGGCGCATACCCATGCGCCGGGTCCATAGGTGGTCTGGCGATAGCGCTCGGAGACCAGGGTCTGCACAGGCGTTGTAAACCCTGTGCCTGGTGTGAAAAACTCCACCTTGTACCCCTGTACGCTGCGCCCGGGTTGACCAACACGACTTTGTGTGGCCAGTACGCTACCGGCGCCAGGTGTACCAAAATTCACATTGGTCCATTCGATAGTATCATTCTCGTTGAAATAGTCCACGAACTGTTCGCCAGATTGGTAACCCCAGCCGGAGCCAGTAGCGGTGGAACCGTTGACAACATCGGTTACCGTAGCCGGATAGGTGGAGTTGATGGTCGACGTTATCTCGAGTGCAGCAGAGGCGGCACTGGTTAATGATAGGGCTGCCACAGCAGCCATAACGAAGGATGGTATATTCATGAGTTATAGGATAGGATTGTTGCTACTGATTGGAGTAACTGACTGTTACATCAAATGTTGTAGACGTAATCTTGCAATGGTGCATAATTTCCTCCCGTGGAATTCGAACACAAACCCGTGTCACTACAGGACATTGCCGAGCGTGCAGGGGTGGATAAATCGACGGTTGGCAAGGCACTGCATGACCATCCTAAAATTGCCACAAAGACGCGGGACAGGTTGAAGGCACTGGCACGGGAGATGGGTTATCAAGCGGATCCCCTGCTTGCAAAGATTGCCACCCATCGCTGGAAACGCACTCCTACCGCAGATCAATGCTCCATTGCCGTGGTCTGGTCCATCGCAGATCAATGGCTGACAGAGTTGGTTATTTCCAAGGCCATGAGCGCACGTGCGTCCGAATACGGCTACAAAGTGGAGACCATCGCTCTACCAAAGATACAAAATAAGGCCGCACTCAGCAATAGTTTGTATCATCGGGGCGTGCAAGGGCTTATTCTCGGTCCAGTGGCGGATGAATCGCATCTAGAGGCGTTCGATTTCAGCCCATTCCCCACTGTCAGCATACTCAGCGGGATATGCCCCACGGCGTTTAGTACGATTCGTCCTAACCTTGCGGAAACGACGCTTGCAGCGTTCAAGTTACTGCTTCAAGCCGGATGCAAGCGGCCCGGCATGATTATCTTCGAACCAGCCCATTCTCTTGATGAACTCTACCGAACAGGCGCCTTTCTCTACGAGCAAGAGCGGGTGATTGCCCCGAAAAATCAAGTGCCAGTACTGAAGCTGGCCTTCCCAGACAAGACTAACTACATAAATGCAGAGACCAGAAACTTGCTAACCTCGTGGTACAACCGCCATAAACCCGATGGAATCATCGGCATGAACAATCTCCTGTACTGGTGGCTGTGTGACATCGGCTGTTCCATGCCTGGGGGGCTTCAATATATCTCATTGACCCTGGATGATCCCCCAGACGAGCGGATTGCCGGCTTTTGCGTACCCTGGGATGCCATTGGAACCATCGCGGTAGATTCGCTTCAAACACTCATCCGCACAGGTCAGCGCGGGCAACCCGACAAACCGATACACTCATTTGTACCCATGCATTTTCACGCGGGGAACACATTGAGAAGGATGCCGTAGGCATCCTCTGGCTATGGGCCATTCTACCCACCACCGAATGGTTCTGATGATTCGGCACCCGATGCAAAAAGCACAAGCCAGAGCCGCCAGCGGTCCTCACAGTTCCACCCAAATTCCGTTCTCGGGACCTTCCAACAGAACGCCCAACGGGTAGTAAGAGCGGGCTGTCCATCCCCAGTAGCCCCGCGTGAAGTCGAAGAAGAAGAATGACTCCTCGTCCGAACCGACCAGGTAAAGCCACTTTTGCTGCTGGGGAAGCCAGAGAAACGGGAAAAACCCGTCATAGAGGAAACCGAGGCCGTTCCACTTCCAACCGCCGCCGACCGCGTAAGTCGTATCTGCGTAAAAGATCGTTGGCTGTGCTTTGTAGCCCTTCCAAGTGGGTGTGGAGAAACCGCTGGCCCAGGGCGGGTAGTAGATCGTGAAGCCAGTGGCGGCACTACTAAAGACACTGCTGCCAAACGTTGCGGGGGCGTTGCCTGTAAAAGTGATGCCTGACAGGCTGCTACAGTAGGCGAAGGCGAAAGAGCCAATAGAGGCGATGCTGTTGGGTATGGTGACGCTGGTCAGGCTGGTGCAGGAACGGAAGGCGTAATTGCCGATGGAGGTCACGCTGTTGGGGATGGTGACGCTGGTCAGGCTGGTGCAGGAACGGAAGGCGTAATTGCCGACCGATGTGACGCTGTTGGCGATGGTGATGCTGGTCAGGCTGGTGCAGGAGCGGAAGGCGTAATCGCCGATGGAGGTCACGCTGTTGGGGATGGTGACGCTGGTCAGGCTGGCGCAGTTGTTGAAGGCGTAATCGCCTGTGGAGGTGACGGGGGCGCCGCCTAGGGTGTCAGGGATGGCTAATGCGCCGGCGGCGGTATCGTTGCAGTCGGTGATGGTGGCGTAGGAGGGATTACCGCTGACGTTGTAGGTCAGCGTGATGTTAGTGCCCGGGACGGTGTAGGTCTCGGCGCGGAGGGCGGTGGGTACGAGGATGACTATGATGAGGCAGGCGAGCCAGGGCAGCAGGGCCAGGTGGGAGCGGAGCGAGACGGGCGTGAGGGCGCTTCGGAATGGGAGTTGCATGATGGGGTGCGGTTTATCGTGCTGTGGTTTATGGCACTACTCGGAGACGGAGTTGCTGGTGGTCGGAAACTTCGTTCGGACGGATTTATGCTTCACGCCTTATTTATGATTTTTATAGATTGATAGATTGGATTTCCGTTTAGCAAGCGGATTATTTAATCAGACATTCTGACGGGGTGCATTCCGAAGTTGTCGGACTGTTTCGAGTGGCACGGGCATCTTGCCGGCATCCTGCCCGTGTGTCTTCCCGCGATCATCACAGAGCCCGAACATGGGCGAGACGCCCATGCCACGACGCGCAATCCGCTTTTATTCGAAGTTGTTTCACTTACCGCATCTGATATTTCCGCCCCGAAGGATTAAAGTGGAGAAGCAAAGGAGCAGTCATGGGGCATTTTCCTACGAAACGGCCTGAGAGCCGGCCATCTCGTCGAGATAATTGCCCGGCTGCTCCCCGATAGCGGATAGAATGGCCTGCAGTATGGGTTTAAGGGTCCGGTTCACCGGCATACTGGACTGATCGGTGCGCATAATGGTCCGAGTGACGGACATAATCGCCTCAAGGGAAGGCATTCACGCCTGAGTGGTGGGCATACGGGTCTTGGAAACGAGCATATCAGACTAAGAATGACTAGCTAAATGAGCCAATGAGTAGTCTCTTAAGGTTTAGTTTTTCCATCATTTGCCAAAACAGTTGCATATTTAAAATGAAACACACAATAAAAATGTATAGAGACTATCTAAGTAAGTATAATGGTAAAATAAAACACAATAAGACAAATCTAAATGAGTACAAGAACCATATAACAGGATAAAATATCTGCAAGGGCTATAGGACAGCTATGCCACTAAATGAGCGATGTTTTATGTAGATTTAGATGGCTTATACAGTGTTTTATAGGTTCATTATTCTTATTTATTTGATGATTATGACGATATAGACAGGCATTATGGCTTTCAACCCATTAGTTTAATGAGTTGTTGCTAACTTCACGCAGGATGATTTAGCTATTGAATTGCCTGAGACAGCGAATAATTCCTCTAAATGACCGATGCGCAGGCATGAATGGCCGATTATTTCTCCATTATGAAGCCCCCGCAACCTGATCTGCTTGCCAACCGGGAGTGTACGTCAAGAAATGAGGGTCTTTCGTTGAGTAATCGGGTCTATTTACGCTCCCCAGCGACCTGTGTGCGGTGTATTTGCACCCATTTCGGAGTGAGTGGGGCGGTTTCAGTAATCCGCCAGTGGCGTGGATAGCCGAAATGGAAAGTGGCGGGCCTATCCCGATACTTTTGTGGGGATGTCTACGGCATTGTATCTGTGTTTAGCGTAGGCAAACCTGGGAGCGCCGATGTCCTCGTCGGCTCTGGCTCTACGGCTTAAATCCACCCATTGCCGACGACTAAAAACCGATTGCGCGGGCGTGGCATGGGCATCTCGCCCCTGTTGGGGTTCTGTGATGATCGCTGGAAGACACACACGCAAGATGCCCGTGCCACTTGAAATAGCCCAACATTTTCG
The DNA here is from genome assembly GCA_033762955.1 of Verrucomicrobiota bacterium. Taxonomy (GTDB): domain Bacteria; phylum Verrucomicrobiota; class Verrucomicrobiia; order Opitutales; family Oceanipulchritudinaceae; genus JANRLC01. The sequence goes on from JANRLC010000032.1 coordinate 53,366, forward strand.
AAATGCACCCGCCCGCTGCAGTCTTTCAAAAAAAAGGAGCTTGGAAGCAGCAATGCGGATTGCTACGGTGTGTCGCCGTAGCGGTCTTGTCCCTGAAAACAGGCTTGCTCGAGCATCGACAACCATTGCGGTTTCACATCTCCTTGTCATTGAATGAATACACCCCGACTCCTGCTGATTGGTCCCAACCTCGCTGAAGATGGAGCATTGCATGCCTTAATCGGGCAGGAACAGTGGCAATACACTGCATCAGCATCCGCAGAGGAAGCCTTGATGTTGATTACGGCCAAGAAGCCCGATCTGGTGGTTGTGGAATTACCCGTTGCGGATTTCGATGGGGCAGAACTGTGTACGCTACTTACCCGGGAGATGAGCTTGCCAGTGGTCGCCGTCGTAAATGCAGGCGACGAGTACGAAGAGGCCCGGGCCTGGGCTTCCGGTGTTGTCGACTGCACCGTGCGCCACCTTTCCCCGGAACTCCTTGTCATCCGCGTGAGTTTGCGGTTGCGTGAGGCCGAACTGCGAGCCACTGCCAGCCAGCAGGCGAAGCATCTGGAGAGTTTTGCGCATAATGTGGCCCACGACATTAAGAACCCGCTGAGCACGCTTCTGGGATGTTCCGAGACGTTGCTCGATGTGGATTCTCCTTTCGGTCCCGATGACCAGCGGGAGATGATCAGTATCATTGATGAGGCGGGGCTGCGGATGAACAACATTGTGGATGAGCTTCTGGTGGTGAACAGCCTGCGCTCAGACACCTACCGGACGGAAACGGTGGATAGCTTCGCTTCCCTTCAGGGTTCTTTGCGTCGTACGAAGGCCTATCTGCGCGACATCAGTGCGGAAGTCTATGCCCCCGAAGCGCTCCCCGAGGTTCTCGGGCAGCCGCAGTGGGTCGAAGAGGTATGGAAAACGCTCTTATGCAAGGTGATCCAGTGCGGCGAGGCGCCACTGCAAATCATCATAGAGCAGACCGAGGCAGTCGAAGGTCTTGTCGGTTTCCACATCGTTTACAATGGGTCGGAGAACCACGGGGATAATCCGATGAACCACTTCGAAGCCCCTTTTTCCCTGAATGCGATACGCACAAAAGGACGCGGACTGGGCTTGCCCACCGTACGCTCCATGGTCGAGAGGATGGGGGGCTGTGTCAGCCAGGATCGATTCGAGGACGGGCGCTGGAGGCTGTATTTCGCGTTGCCAACCGCTTAAAACCCGTAAAAACTATTTTAAAATATAAAGGGTACTGAGATTAAGTTGCGCTTTTAATGAAAAGAGCTTTTTACTGAAACACCTGTCTTCCCTATTCGCCCTAGGGCCTCAAATCTTTTGTGATGCTTCCCATTGACCCTAACAAGACGACAAACCCATTCGAAGAAATTTGCTTGTACATGGCTGATCACAGCCAGGCATTGGCAGCGGGACAATTGGCCAAGGGCAATGGATTCACAGTTTATATCTTTTCCAATAGCAGTAGGATGTTGACCCATTTGATGGTCCATCCATTGACGTCTGGAGTATTTCTACAAGGGGGAGCGGCTGGTGCAGCGGCCATGTTACGCGATGGGTACAAAGGCCCTATACTGAACCTGCCTGATGCGAAAGAAGCCATGCTGGAAATGCTCGGTAGAGAGCTGCGCCAACTGTATCGCAATCAGCTAAAGATACAGGATGCCTCTGTCCTGCGGATTCTTCGCAATCTCAATAGTTTCATCAACGGCAAGACGACACTCCTCTTTGCCACCGGCAGTGAGCAGGCACTCCATCTCGCCCAGGATTACGTAAACCTGTTCTCCCCCAAGCCTGGAGTGTCCACTCTGGACATGAAGGAAACGGACGAACTCCAGGAGGACGACTGGCTGATCACAAAAAACTTGTTCAAGCTGTCCGTCGAAGCTCAACAACAATGGGCCATGCGGTTCGCCGAGGTGGACCGCCCCCACCTCATCCTCGAAGCTTCCCGACTGGATGAGCTGGACCAGCGCTACGACCAGGGCCTGCTGAATGAGTTCCTCTATGAGCAACTCTCGCTCCAGGCCCGCGATGTCACCGCTCTTGAAACCCACAGTTTCGAGGAACTCTGTGTGCAACCGCCGGAAATTTCAGAACCCCGAATTATTCTTGATCAGGAGGATAGCCCGGCATTACCAGAACCGCCAGCACCAGCAGCTCCCGCTGCAAAGAAAGGCTTGGGAGGGCTGCTAAAAACTTGGTGGAAATAACGTGGCGCATTTGCCATTTTTCTGTCAATTTGTATTTTTAGACGCTGCTTGTACTCAATTTATCGCGTGTATGTCCATTCCCACCCCAGTCTTTATAGTGCTTATCCTGGTAGTCTTGGGATTGTTCGGGGGGCTCTTCTTTTTTACTTATCGGTTGATTATTCAGGCACGCAAAGACCAGCAATCCCGGCGCACGCTGGAGGTGGACCTCGACCAGGCTCAGCGTGCACTGACTGAGCTCCACGGGCACTATGAAGAAGCGGTGGCTGCGGCGCAGCGTGCGGAGGATGCCAACACTGCCAAGAGCACCTTCCTTGCAACCATGAGTCACGAAATCCGCACGCCGCTCAATGCGGTGCTCGGGATGACGGATGTGCTTCTTTCCACGCAGGTGAATGAGGAACAAAAAGACTGTCTCAGCACCATTAAGAAAAGCGGCGAAGCCCTTCTGGCGATTATTGGCAATGTACTCGACTACTCGAAGATCGAGTCAGGGAAGCTTGAGCTTTCCCCTGAAATGTTTGCTCTCGCTGAGCTTCTGGGCGAGATGGAGCTGCTCTTCCGCCACACAGCCAAGGCGAAGGGCCTCAATTTTGACTGCCAGTATGACAACTCGCAGAGCCTGCGCATCTACTGCGACCGCAACCGCCTCCGGCAGATTCTGATCAATCTTCTCAGCAACGCGATCAAGTTTACCGAGCAAGGCACCATAAGCCTCAAAGTTGTCCGGGAAAACATCGAAGGCACCGAAGAAGACAAACTGAAAGGGCAAACCTTCAGCCAACTTACATTCAAGGTTGCCGACTCCGGTATCGGAGTGCCCGATGACAAGAAAGCCTCGATCTTTGACCCATTCATCCAGGCAGACAGCTCCCATACCCGCCGCTACGGAGGTACTGGATTGGGTCTCGCCATCAGCCGCAAGATTATCGCGCTGATGAACGGCACGGTCAACGTGTACGACAATAACCCAAGAGGCACAGTCTTTGAAGTAGTCATCACCGTCCGCACCATGGTGATGGCCAAGACCATCGCCCAACCCTTCTCCAAACCAAAGATCAGCACCACACTCGCCACACCCCCGGCGACGATGTACAAGAACGCACTGGCTGAAACTTTCTATTCGCACAATATTCTGATTGTTGAGGACGACCCCCAGAACCGCAAAGTCATCAACCTGATCTTGGGCAAAATGGGGCAGAAGACAAACTTCGCCAACAACGGACAGGAAGCTCTCGACTGGCTGAACGCCAATCCCCCGCCGGACCTCATTCTGATGGATGTGGGTATGCCTGTAATGGACGGCATGGAAGCCACTCGCCGTATCCGTGCGGGCGAAGCAGGCGAGACCAGCGTTGGCCTTCCCATCGTGGCACTCACTGCCTATGCGGTAACCACCGATCGGGAGAAGATACTAGCTTCCGGAATGAACTACTACCTGAGCAAGCCCGTACAGACGGATGCCCTGCGCGAAGTTCTCACAAAGATAGCCCGTGCGAAGTAAAGGTAGAGGAGCGCCGTTCTTCTGGCTTGCAAGCGATGAATTCCTTTAGCTCTATTCTGATATGTGCAATTACCAAAAGATTCGCGGAGTACTTGTTACAGGATTGTTGACCGTACTGGCAACCTTGCCGGTCATTGCTCAAGAGAAGCCGGATATTCGCAAACTGATGCCTGCTGAACAGCAGACTGCTGCGGGAATAGACCAGCTAAAACCCGAGCAAATAGCAGTGCTAAACGCATGGCTCGACACGCATTTCACCCAAACTGAAGCCAAGACACAAGCCGTAGTGCAGCAGAAGGTCGAGGAGCGTATAGCGGAGGAGAAAAAGAAGATTGAAGTCGAAAAGAGCGAAGAGGCGCGGTCCTTCTTTGGCTTGAACGTATTCAAATCAGAGGACCTTCAACAAATCGAATCGCGCGTGGTTGGCGATTGTTTTGGATGGGATGGGGATACGATATTTGTCTTGGAAAATGGTCAGATTTGGAGACAGCGGCTGCAGGCATCATACTACAAGAAGATGAAGAATCCGGCGGTTAAGCTGGAGAAGCGTGCTTTAGGCTACTGGCTAACACTGAAGGATACTGGCGCCAGTTGCCCGGTTAAGCGCGTGAAGTAGGTGGCCGCAACCGGTGATACTCCTCACTCTGACCATCGACGCCATGCCTCGAGCAGGTCATCACTATCCCGTGGTATCATGACTCGCAAGGGGATGGGGGTGACAGCGGGTTCGGAATCGGGATTGCTTGATGGGTGCTTCACGATTTTTGTCACCACACGCTGTCCTGCAAGGTAGGCATCGGTGTCAACCAGTGTCATGAAGACTTTGTTTTTCAGAGACATTGCAGCTGCCGGAGACCAGCCCAAGCCCAGCAGGCGCGGTTGTGCTGTACCCCAGCTATGCGGAGTGGGTGCGTAGAGCACTGGGTCTCTGGTAAGACAGAGGACGCTGGCGGGGCGGTTGCGCTCATCTGAAAAATAGTGCGTGAGTGCGACCGAGGCGGACTCCCCACGCTGTGCGGAAATAAGCGCTGCGAGGTGCCAGTCCGGTCTGGTTACCAGTGCAGTCTTGGTGGCATCCAGAAGCGCGGGCGATGTATCTGGACCAACAAGCAGCACCAGGCTGGCAGGGTTTGCAGCAACCTTGCGAGGCAGAGAATCAGAGAACGCAGCGCCAAGTGCGGGGTAATCAATCACGAACGCAGCCCTGCGGTGACTCGAGGGTGCGTCGTTTAGAACGGTTAACACAGAAACGCCCGCAAGGGTCGCAGCATTGATGGCAGAGGTGAGTACTTCTCCGTCTACGCAATCGATGGCAATAGCCATGCAATCAGCAAGTACCGCGCGTCTGATGGCTTCGCATTGTTGCTGGGGTGTGATGGAGTGCATGGAGAAATCCACAATCTGAATACGGCGTTCGCTTGGTTTCACCTCGCTCAATTCCCGCGCGGCATCCTGCATTCCACCGAGTACACTGGCATCGGCAGGATCCGTGGCGTTTCCAATCCATGCTATCCTGACCTCAGCCAGCGAATCCCCAGCATAAGCACAAAGCGTCGCAACCAGAAGGAAGCCAACTAGAATGGGTATTGATCTCATTTGTCTTATAACCCTTAATAGTAGAAAATGGCGGGTGCCAAATCCAAGTTTTTCCACCGATGCAGGCGGCAGGAGGATGCCGTAGGCATCCCAGAAATTAGCCGGGGTCGAGACTCGCGTCTGCGCGAGGCGATACCCCCGGAAAACCGACCTAATAATTCCGACCCCAGCGGGGGCGCAGCGCCGTTCGCGGTGGTTGCGTATACGACGGATGCACGGCTGCGACCCCGCTGGGGTCGATGGTGAATGTTGCCCATACCGGGGGTGCCTACGGCATCCAGGGAAAAGCACTGATCGGTCACTCTCCGTTTTCCTCTAGGGTTAAAGAACAAAAAAGGGCATCCCACGCGGGATGCCCTTGCTAAAGTTCGAACACGAAATGCGTTAACAGAATTTAGAGCTTCGTCCAGGTGTTGCCTGACTCATTAAGATACCAACCATCCGTCTCATGCCGCAGCCACTTGCCGTGATTGGCACTGTAAGCATAGGGGTAGATTTCAGCGCTGGTGTAGACGATGTCACCCAGTGATGCCACATATTGCCACGCAGCTCCTGGTTTGTTCGTGAAGCTGTAGAGCCAGCCGAGGTCGACACTGTAGGACCAGGGATACCAGGCGCTGGAGTAGTACACCCAGCCAGGATAGGTCCACGTCCAAACAGCGTCCGAACCAGAGAGAAGGCCCCAAGCATTGTTCGATGTAGGTGCGGTATCCAGATTTTCGTAGGTGACTTTAAATACACCGCCCATGCCAGCGGGTATTGTCACGGTACGGGTATTGGCATCGAAACTTGTCAGTGCCACGCCAGACTTCGTCTGCACGCCAGTGATCTTGAGCTTGGCATCCTGAATTTCGAGAGGCCAGAGGGCGTACTGCTTGTCCGTTTCGCTAGCAGACCACTTATAGTGGAGTTGTACGGGCTTCTTGTGGTAGTACAGATTGGAGTAGAGGTACACGTAGTAGAGCAATTCAGTGGAGTGGTAGCCACCCTTGAAGAGGGCGCCTTTTTCATTGCTAGTCACGGTTCCCGAGGGGGTGACTACACTGTAGCACTCCTTGTTAACATAGTCCCAGTAGCCTTGGCGTATGTATTTCTTGCCCACGGTATCGTACTCACCCATCCAGAAGTCGATGGCGTTGTCCGCCATTTTCAGGTACGAATCCTTACCAGAGATGTAGTAGTTCATCATACCGCTCGTGAAGGCTTGTTCGACTGTCCACCAGTCACCAGTTCCGGAGGTATTCCCAGTTTTCCAGTTGATTTCCCCCTTGGGTACACCCTTGGTGAGATCGAACATAGCTCCAGAGGTTCCAGCCTTCCAGGCAATCACATGGTCGAGAAGTTTCTCTGCGCTGGCTTGATACTTGTCGTCACCACTCAGTAGGTTTGCACGGGCGAGACACCAGGCGGTCTTGATCATGTGGCCAATGCTGGTGCTAGTTTTGCTGGTGTTAATTTTCCAAGCCGTATCGAATTCTGATGGAAACCCCGCAACGACTCCGCTCGCTGTCATACTGCCGACGAGGTAATCATTGATATTGTCTGCCACTGCGAGCATACGTTCATAGCGGAATTGGCTCCTGTCCAGAAGGTAGTTGTAAGTAGCCTGGGTAGTCATCGCATCCACGGTAGGGGTGAAACCTTTGCCACTGAGGTTCTGCCAAGCCAGTCCACTTGATCCGGCGAAATAGCCTTCCTGCCCGGGAGTGTCATCCCACAGGATTTCGTCATTCACTGCATTACCGCGTGCGAGCCAGTCAGCATATTTTTGCTCACCGGTGACTTCTAACATGGATTCCGTCCCGATGAGGTTGTAATGCTGCCAGAAGGACCACTTGTTGTTAGCCCAACTGAGGTTACCGGGATTGTACAGATTTCCGGTACGGTCATTTAAGCCGTACCATCCGAGGTTGGTTTCGTCCCAGCCATAGGTATTTAGAAATGTAGTGGCACCTTCGCCATAGGGCAGGTATTTTTCATCACCAGTGACCATGAATGCCTTTGCCATGGCATAGGTATTGCGTCCCTGAATGAGGGTGGCTTTGACGTTTTGATCGGTGGGGGTACCAGTGAGGCCCACGTTCGAGAAGAAGCCTCCGTACTCGGTGTCATAGGCTTTAATCCAGAAATCGGCTGCCTCTTGTATATAGGGCAGAATGGTTTCTGGTTGGTTAACCCATTTGCTAGTGGGAGTATACGCTGCGTAGGTAGCACCTGTAAGAGCTACCAGAGAGAATCCGACAACTGACGTGATTTTGTGTAACATTGAATTAGGGATTAGGGAAGAGAACGGGATCGGACCGTTCAAAGTTTGGAAATGCGTAGCGTGATGGCTGTTATGTTATAGACCGAGTTTTACTGCATCGCCACCTGCTGCGGGGAAATAGTAGGGATAGTACTCACTCTTGGTCCAGCCGAATTGGGCTTTATTGAAGTCATAAAAGAAGTAGCCAGCGTCATCCGTATCGCCGTCGCCGCTGCATCCGAAGACATAAATCCAACCCTCATAGTCGAAGAGGTAAACGAAGGGATAATAGCCGTCGTAGAAGAAATTAATGCCGTTTATCCAGCCGAAGTCTCCCCAGCGGGTGGTTGCAGCACCGGTTAATATGGTATCACAGGCGGGGGCATCATTAACTGGCAGGACATAGAAGGGCACTTCTCGGCTGTCGCTGTCGCCATCGGCATCCGTCACATTGACTGTGACTGTATAGGTACCGCCGCGGGATGGAGTCCCTGTAATTACGCCATTCTCAGCAATCGTCAAGCCCTTGGGCAGACCAGTAGCCGAGAAGGTGAGGGGCTCATCTCCGCTGACTGCCTCGAGGTTAAAGGCATACGAATCATACTTTTTCGCATTGCGGAACCCCTTGGTAGTAATCACTGGGGTGAGGTTGGCTACCGGGGCCAAGTTAACTACTGTGTAGAGTGCGTTCTTCGGGAGGTCGAATCGGTACCCGGATGACAGCGCACGGCCAGTAGTGTTGGCCTCACGCAGGTTGCCATTTATGTCCAAGTTCTGGATGCTCTGAATACGACTGCCGGTGGGGTCGAATTTCAAGGTTACATTGCCAGTGATTTCCTCCACCATCCAGGGGAGCGAACCAACAGATGACACGGTGAATCCAGCGAATGTACGACCACTCTGTGTGTAGGATTTGGGAGTGGTTACGTAGCCATTTGCCATGTCCGCCCCGATCGCCTCTACGAGCAGCTTGGTGGATTGGCTTATGGGCAAGCCGTCCAGTGGGACGACCACGAGGGAGCCAAAATTCTCCGAGAGACGCAGTGCCACGTCTGTAGTATCAATGATACCAGCGGCTTTCAGCCAACCCGTAGCACCTTGGGCGCGGGGTGCATCGAACTTAAGAAAACCAGATCCTTCCACCGCCGTGGTAGAGCCTGCTGGAATCATTCCTTGGGGATAACCAAAGTTAAGTTCCACTTCACCGGTAATGGATTTCACAGTGCGTGCATCGTTGTCTATGTTACTTGCCACCACTGGAGAGACAAAGTCGTCGTTCGTATCGAAGCCTATCTCTACTTTGCCAACCAAGGCAGCGAGTGGGTCCACCTTGCCAATGCCGGTCGTGGAATTGTAGGCAAATTCAGTCTTAGCGTTCCGGGCGGGGTCCCAGCTTCCACCTTTATAGAAGTAATAGGGAGCAATTGAAATGTCTTTGTTCGACAGGTTTTCCAGGGTGCGACCTTCACGGACTACGGTGGGGGCTTCTGCGATATAGCCTTCGCGGTAGATTAATGATGCAGCGGGGAACATACCCATAATGCTCGGGAATGCCACAGGCCAGGCTGTGCGGTAGGAGCCATCTGTATTTTGCCAGCCTTTCTCACCCGAAGCGAAAAAGGTGAATCCGTCGTTGTCTTGTAAGGCACCGTAAACAGCACACAGTATTGCACTTTCTGCACGGTACGGATTCGGCTGGACCCATGTAGTTTCCGATAAGAATGAGGGATGCCCTTCCACTTGCTTGAATACGAAAGGAGTAACACGCGGGTTATTTACCCCAGAAATGAAGAGGCCGCCGTCGTTGCCGGAGACCTGGGTAAAGACGGCCGCATTCGTCTGCAACCCATCATAATAGCTGTGAACATCCGTAACCCCCGATGCTGTGTACGTGTAGAGTTCAACATCGTGAAGGAAGCGGTTATCCGCTGTGGACCAATTGGACCCAGTAAATGTGCCTCCATAGCCGAGACTCTGCACGTACTCCTTAAACTCTTTGTGGTAGTTATATTGGCGCTCTGCCAGAAACTGTATCTGGTCGGCCATGCGTTTGCCATCGCCACCCACACGGGCACTATCCCGTGTCATGTACTGAACTGATGCAACTGCAACCCGTCCATTTGCCACATCATCCCGTTGAAATCCTGTTGGACTGGTTAAGATATTCTCGCTTAGGGTGCCCCATGTGCTAAACGCTTCGCTTATGGAGCCGTACTTGCCCTTGAGCCAGTCGCCGAAGGCCTTGTCTATCTTCTGCTGCTGTTCCGGGGGGAACTGTGTGGGGTCCCACGTCCAGAAGAACAGATTGTCTTCATTTTGGGTTTCGATGATGGCTACAGCCTTATCCGTAGCCAGGGTCTTGTTGCCATCGTAGGGATTGGGGGTGGTGAGGAGCTTGTTGATCCAGTTGCGGTGTGCGGCTTTCACCGTGGCATCAAAGAAAACAAGGCCGAAGGGCGCACGGTCTGCTTTGGTAGGATTGGCAGTGAGCCACGCCTGGGTGTAGCCATCAATATTCCATTTCGCCTGTATGCGCAGCCCCAGTACGAAGAAGAAGGAGAGCTTCGTATAAATGCCCTCGTCCTTCATCGCTTTAACCATTCGCTGGGCGCTGGCGATGCCACTCGTGCTGGCGTCGCCAATATTCGCTGCTCCGTTGTCGTAGAGGCTGCTATGCCAGCGGACTAGGTTCACTCCGCGTTTCGCAAAAAACTTCGCCTGCTGCGTGCAGTCGGGCATGGAACCTTGGGAACCGGCAGTGATGGTCCAGAAGCGGATCTTCTTGCCATCGCCTCGGATGAAGCTGTCGCCACTGGACGTAACCCAGCCGTCTTGGCCAGCGACGTCTTCATTAAAGGAACTCAAGTCGAGTACGGCTGAGCTGGAAAAGGCATCCGCTGCCGGGGTAAAGTCCCAGAAACCTGGGGTGGACTGGGCATGCAGCGAGCACGCTCCGGCCAGGCCGAGTACGGCCATGGCTGTATTTATCTGCACCTTTGCAGCTTTATTGGTGAATGGAATCATTGGGCTTGGGATTAAGGATGGGACATTACTGGTGCACTACTGATAGATCGACTGGTTGGCCATGGTTCGGGCCGCCAGCGGTGAAATACCAGGGATAGTAGGATAACTGAGTGTAGCCAAACTGGCTTTTCGAAAAGTCGTAGAGAAAATAGCCGCCGCTCTCCGTCACGCCGGGACCATCAAAGAAATAGAGCCAGGATTGATAGTTGAAGCTGTAAACAAAGGGGTAAAACCCGTCGTAGAGGAACCCGAGTTTCTCATTCCAGGCGAAATCTCCGAAACGGAAGGTCGCGCCTTCTGTGTCCAGAAGAGAGATACTGCCATAGGGCAGGCTGATCAGGAATAGGCTCTGCACGGCGGCATCGCCATCAGCATCAGTCACAGTCACGCTGAACGAATCGGTATTGCCATTGTTGATGCGCCCGCTCAAAAGCCCGGAGGTACTCAAGCTCAGCCCGGCGGGTAGCGTGGTGCCTTCGGTTACGGTCCAGGTCAATGCTCCATCGCCCGAAAGCGCCTGGAGTTGAGCAGAGTAGTCTTTACCGGTGACCGCATTCGTCAGATTCTTGGTTGTGATGACGGGGGCCTTATCCGCAGGGGGATTCATCGTCACGAGGGTGTACATGGCATTCTTTGGCAGGCTGAAGCGCAGTCCTTGGGGGGTAAGTGTCGCCGCAACCGGGGATCCGGCAGCATAGCCGTTTTCATTGAGCGGTTGAACCTTGATCAAGTCTGCTGCGACTTTATTGCGAAGGGTTATACGGACATCGACTTCCTGCAGAGTCCATGGTGTCTGCCCCACGCTAATGAGTTTCTCGCCGGCGAGTCCGCTTATCGTGGCGGGTTCGGTTGTGTAACCAGTCAGGTTATCCTGAGTGCCTGCCTGAACGAGCAGCTTGCTCGATTGCCCAATAGGCAGCCCATCCAGCGAGATGACGAGGACGGAACCAAAACTAAAGGTCGTTCCTGCCCGGATGATGACATCATCCAGCGTGATATCACCTTTATTCTTCAGGTACCCCACGGCAGCCTGGCTTCGGGGACTGTTAACCGTGAGAATCTTGGCCGTCGCATCCGACACGAGCTGGCCGGTGGCACTGGTGATAGTCTTCTTCGTGTTATCTATCAATGTGGCGAGCTTGTCGGATACGAAGTCTGCATCCGTATCGAATGCGAGATCGACACCGCCAGCGAGCATCGCTGCGCTGTCTACATCGCCCAAGCCCGTGGTGGGGTTATACTTAAACCGGGTGGTCGGGTTGTCTGTTAAACGCCAGCCGAAAGTAGAGCTGATGATGTTCGCCTGGCGATTCGCAATCGATTGCAGTGTTTTGCCTTCACGGACGAGTGTTGACGCTACGTCCACATCACCGCGGCGATAGAGCAGTGCTGCACCGGGGAACTGCCCGAGCACAGAAGGTTTGGCCATCGGCCATGTCTCATACTCGACATCCCACGAGGTGCCAGCATAGGCGAACCATATCCAGCCATCATACGAGCGCATCGAGGAATAAGCAGCAGCCACCAGCGCGCCTTCTGAGCTGTGGTTTGATGGGTTAACCCAAGCGACTTCAGACACCACATGCGGATGCCCTTCAACCGTCTTTAGTGCTACAGATCCGCTGCGAGGATTCTCCACGGTGGCCACACTGTAGAACAAGTCCCCAGGCCCCGGGGAATTCGTGCCCTGGTAGGCATACGTGCCATAGTAATTATGGCTGTCGGTCACGCCCGCCGCCGTATAGGTGTAGAGTTCCGCATCATAAAGGTTCTTGCCATCAGCAGTCGTCCAGTTCGAGCCACCGAGGACACCACCATAGCCCAATGCACGTGCAGCATCAGAGAGTTCCACATAGAAATCGTACTGCGTCTTGGTGCAGAAGGCAATATTGTCCGCCAACCGCCGCGAGCTGGCTGAATTCCCGCCAACGCCGGTCATGGACCCTGCCCCTTGTAATACCATCCTGCCGTTGCCAGGGTCATCCCCGGCGCGCTCCGCTCCGCTGCCCCACGCCGCCTGTGCTGCACTGATGGAGCCATACTTGGCCACGAGATAATCGCCAAACTTCTTCGCTATTTTGGCCTGCTGCTCGGGTGGGAAGGTCCCTGGATCGAAAGTCCAGAAAAAGAGATTATCCTCGTTTTGAAGCTCAATGTAGGCGACTGCCGGATCATCCTTCAAGGCGCGCTTATCCGTCTCATAGGGATTCGGCGTGGTCAGAATGACTTCCAGCCACTTCTTGATTGCCGCCTTAAACTTGTCATCGAAGAACTGTAATCCAAATGGAGCCCTGTCCACTTGCCCGGGGTTCGCCGCAAACCATTCGTTCGTGTAGCCATCAATCTCCCATTGCGGCTGCATCCGCAGACCTAATATAAAGAAGTACGAAATCTCCGTGTAGATACCCTGCTGCTTGTTCGCCGATACCGCGCGATGCAAGCTATCCACAGAGCTCATATTTACACTATCCAGTGTGTTCGCACTATTCGAGTAGACGCTGGTATGCCAGCGATGGAGGTTGATACCGCGTTTCGCGAGGAAGCGCGCACGCTCCTGTTGGCCCGCGAATGTACCCTCGACACTCCCTGTGTAACCCCAGAAACGCACCTGTTTCCCGTCTCCGGTGTAGAAATTGCCATCATCCTGATACGTCACCCACCCAGCCTGCCCTGCTGTTTGTTCGTTGAGGTAGCGCAGGTCAATATCGCTTACGGTGTAGGCATCCTGTGCACTATTCCAGTTATAAGTTGCAGCCACCAAGGGCGCTGCGCCAAGCAGGTTCAGCACTGCTACGGGTAATACATACTTGGCAAACTGTGAAAAACAGTTTTGCCCTTGGGGATTCAGGGTTTTGAACATAAGGGGGGTTGTTAAGTTGAACTAATGAGGAATCTATCTAGAACAAGTACGCTTACTCTTGGAATTTGGATGCATTTCGCAACCTGAAAAGTGGAATCCGCAGCTTAATAGCACCCTTTTTATAGCAAATCGGCTTCTTTTTACCTTTACCGAAGGGTATTGCGTGGATTAATCGAGCACCATTTTGAAGTACAAGGGCGCGACTGAAGGCGGGGATAGGAACCTATAAGCCACGGGTTTGCATGCATTTGCCACGGATTGCTCCGGATAAACACGGATAAAGGCAGGTTGGGGGAATGCGTGTAATCCGTCATCACCTCATCCGAACTGCTTTTGCAATCATTCGAACTGCTAAGGCTCTAATGTAAAGTGGCGGAGTCTTCATCGTGACTTTTCATCCCATCATCCGAACTGCTTTTGCAATCATTCGAACTGCTAAGGCTCTAATGTAAAGTGGCGGAGTCTTCATCGTGACTTTTCTTCCCATCATCCGAACTGCTTTTACAATCATTCGAACTGCTAAGGCTCTAATGTAAAGTGGCAGAGTCTTCATCGTGACTTTTCATCCCATCATCCAAACTGCTTTTACCCTAAAAGTAAATCTGCTCGCGCGCGATTTCGGGATGGGAGAAACAAGGAGACTGGTTCATCTTCTGCCTTTTGCCTCCTGCCTTTCCGACTCTGCGCCTGAAGTTTGGCTCCGACTAGATCAATGCACCGTTGATCGTAAATAGGCGGACAAGAATGTCCGCCCTCCGTTGGTATAACAGCGGACAAGAATGTCCGCCCTCCGTTGGGTGTTTGAAGCAAACGGAGAGCGGGTTTTCTAACCCGCTCGGACAGACATTCTTGTCTGTCCTCGGAGGAGTTGGTAGCTGGACAGACAGGAATGTCTCTCCTACATTATGTGCGCCGCCTGCCAACTACAAACGGACAATTGCCCACTGCCACACCCCCCGCCCTACAATATATTCGCACCCGCTTGTGATACGATATCGCGCTTCAGCGATCTCGCGGTGGTTTTCTTGCTCTGATTGGCTGATTGAGCACTATTACCATTGGACCGTGCCCGCATTATGTCCGCCGATTGTCTTTGTTGGCGTGGGCTCTGTGCATAGGAAGATTGTGCATCGTTCGAAGAGTCGCTGCCGGAGCGTTTGTTGACCAGTTGCATCAGGTCGAGTACGGACTCTTTTAGCATGGCGGATTGCGCGTTCAGCTCCTCTGCTGAGCTTGCGCTCTCCTCGGCATTGGCTGCGTTGGACTGCGTAACCTGGTCCATTTGCCTGATGGCGCTGTTCACGCCATCAATACCCTGGCTCTGTTCAGAGGAGGCGTGCGCTACTTCCGCGATCAATTCATCCACAGAGCGTACATTGGCAATAATTTCCTGGAGCCCCTGGGTCACCTTGGTGCTAACCCGCACACCTTGCTCCGTTTTATTAATGGCGTCCTCGATCTTGGCAGCCGTTTCCTTTGCGGCCTGGGCACTGCGCTGGGCGAGATTGCGCACTTCCTCGGCGACCACGGCAAACCCCGCACCAGCTTCACCCGCCCTGGCTGCCTCCACTGCGGCATTGAGCGCGAGAATGTTGGTCTGAAATGCAATCTCATCAATCGTCTTGATGATTTTGGCAATATCCGCACTGGAACTCTTTATCGCTGTCATCGCCTCATTCATTGAGTGCATATCCTCCGCGCCGACATCGGCTACGGAGCGTGTTTTTCCAGAAAGCTCCTTGGCCTGCTGCGCATTCTCGGCATTGCGCTTTGTCATACTGGACATCTCCTCCAGCGACGAACTCGTCTCCTCCAGCGACGCCGCCTGCTCACTGGCACCTTCCGCCAGAGATTGGCTGGATGCAGAGACCTGCCCCGCTGCTGCGGCCACTTGATTCGCGCCCTCGTTCAGAGAAGCCGAGGCGATATTGAGCACTTTGACAATGTTCCTCGTTCCCCAGAGGGATGCACCGATGCCAATGATCAGCCCTACAACTGCTGTACCCAGGATGATATTGATAGCAACACGCACCTCCTTTGCTATCGACGCACCGCTAAGCTCCGCATTCTTGGTATTGTACTCTACCAGCACATCGCATGCTTTGCTAAATTCTTCATAAGCAGGGATGACAGACTCTTGGAGTAGTATCCGTGCCTCTTCTGGCTTTGTTTCCACCAGGCTAATAAACTGATCGCGATGCTGGCGAAATACTACACGCTTATCCTTTAAGTTGTCGAAATTCTTCTGGTCCTGCGGGTCATTGACGGTCGCTTCGTATTGCATGTAGGCATTGTTGGCTTCCTCTGTCCCGGCGTTTATCGCATTTCTTATCGACTGGCGTTCCCCTGGGGTCTTGGCCAGCTCCAGCGCATAACAGCGGTTCAAATTTTCCGTAATAATATGATCGATTTTAGCGGCTAAGATTGTGCCGGGCATAGTATCGTCCACAATTTTATGGACTATTTCGTTAAGCGAATGCAACCGTGTCACCGCGAGTGTACTAATCAGGGCGAGGATGATGCATAGAAATCCTGCGATTAGAAAAATCTGTTTACCGATGGTCATCTTTTTCATGAAGCGGGTAGTTGATGGAATGAAGAGGCCTACGGGGGTCTATATATGTCCCCTCTCACTCTTATTCGGACATTTAGAGAACTACTTAAGCTCATAAGTTAATGAGAGCACTTCTTACGCTTTAGTCAGAAGGCAGAAATAGTAGCCAGAGCGTCCCGCCCTAGTCCCCTCGCGACCGGTGCCTTTCGAAGTTCTCGGGCTTGTTTAAGTGGCACGGGCATCTTGTCCGTGTGTCTTTCCTCGACATCACAGAATCCGAATATGGGCGAGACGCCCAAGCCACCCCCCGACCCAAGCCACCCCCCGTAATCGGCTTTTCTTTCTTACTGGGCACCATGACTTCGAGATGCACTGCATCGTGAACAGTGGAAATCTTATGCTTGTAGTACCTTGAGCCACTCTATTAACAACGGCAGCAATGAACCCTCAGAAAAAGCTTCGTATGGCCGTGGTTGGTCTGGGATTTGGTGCTGAGTTTGTGCCGATCTATCTGGACCATCCCGAAATACAGTCGGTCGCTCTCTGCGACGCAAACGCAGAGCGCCTGCATCGCATCGGGGAGCAATTTGCCATCACCGAGCGCTATTCGGACATAGCGCAGGTACTTACCGCCAAGGAGATCGACGCGGTGCATCTTATATCGGGTATTCCCGATCACGCGGCGCAGACCATTGCAGTGCTCGAGTCCGGCAAGCACTGCGCATGCACGGTACCGATGGCGACGAGTATCGATGACTTGCGAGCCATCATCGCGGCTCAAAAGAAATCGGGTAAAAACTACATGATGATGGAGACGGCTGTTTACACGCGGCAGTTCTTTTACGCCAGAGAGCTGAAGGAGAAGGGAGAGTTTGGTCCCATTCAGTTCCTGCGCGGTGCGCACTACCAGGACATGGAGCAATGGCCCCCGTACTGGGCGGGATTGCCACCGATGTGGTATGCCACTCATGCCGTCAGCCCGCTGCTTGCGCTGACGGGAGGCCGGGCAGTGAAGGTCAATTGTTTCGGTTCGGGGAAAATGCGCGAAGAACTCAAGAAACAGTATGGTAATCCCTTTCCAATTGAAACCGCCCTCTTTCAACTCAGCTCCGATGGCGTGATGGCGGAAGTTACCCGCACCCTCTTTCAGTGCGCCAGGGACTACATGGAGAGCTTCACCATCTACGGGGAGAACGCTTGCTATGAGTGGTACATGGAGAATGAGGACCCGTGCCTTTATAAAATGTCTCCCATCGTGCCCGGTAAGTGGAGAAGCGCTACCAAGGAGCATCCAGTTCCGCCAGATCGGGCCGACTTGTTGCCGGAATCCGTGGGGCGTTACACCCAAAGCTTTGTCTACTCAAAAGGGGACACACATCTCTCCTTCGAGCAAGGCGGGGGGCATCACGGATCGCATCCCCACCTGGTCCACGAGTTTGTGCAAAGTATAGTCGAGAACAGGCGCCCCTGGATCGACGCCATTACTGCGGCCAACTGGACGGCCGCAGGCATCTGCGCGCATGAGTCTGCGATGAATGGCGGGAAGGAAGTGATTATTCCCGCCTTTGATTAAAGCGGTAAAGAGCACTTCAGGTCGCGCCCGGGTCGCGCCGTTGTTTGTGTTGAACGTCAGACGTCATGGCATTCCATCGCCCCAACGGGGCGAAATGTGAAAGCCCTGGGCAAGCGCAGCGCCGCCCTGGGTCCAATCGTAGAAAAAGGTTTTCCGCCCTGAAGGGGCGGCACCCTATTGCGTGCGGACCATCGTCACGGTGTTCATCGATTGGCGTGCCAACATCGATTGGGTGTCGCCCATTCAGGGCTCGGTCCTATATTGGTGGCTGTTCCCAGGGCGTTACCCTGGGCTTTCACCTCATTCATCCTTCGTAGCCAGATGCATGGACTAGAGCATGCCGTCAGAATTAATGTTTTGTCCTTTTCTACCCGCGGACTCAAGCCAGTGAATCGTTTAAAGACCGTGGCAAAATATTGAGAACTGGAAAAGCCAAGGTCAAGAGCTACGTCTGTTACACTGGAATTCTCGGCTTTTAGTCTATTTTTTGCTTCTTTTAGAAATCGGGGTCAATGCCATTAACTCCCAGCTCTTTTGCATGCCGATTGAAAAACTGGCAGAAATGCATGCGGGACAGATCTGTCTCTGGGGTGAGATTGACCGGCAGTGGACTCTCACCTACGGCAGCACTGATGACGCAAGGGCAGCCGTGCGACGTGTAGCCCGCGCATTTCTTCGAGATAAACGTACTGGAGTAGTTGGCTATTGTGCCGGCGGCAAAGGTCACAAGCTGGAGAATCTCGATGCCGTTTACAATGAATGGGGCACAATATAATTACAATATAAGCGACATCAAATCAACCAGGACTGGTACTATTGAGTTTAGCTTGAGCGCAAAATGCTAGTGTATGCTTGGTCCTGCGATGCATCCTGTCTGCAATTACGCATAGCATGTTGACTTGGAAAGTTCCCATAGTTCAGATGGTGAAATACTAGCTAGACCCTAGGCCAGCTCGAGTCTACTTGCCATTCGTTACTCAAAGGCATCCTCCCATTGCGGAGGTATGCAAAATACGGTGGGCACTGAAGGCAACCCTCGCTCATTATTGAGTATCAACCAGTCCAGCCGTTGTACTGCCATTTCTGCCATGAGTGAGAAATCAGTGATGATTCCCATAATAGGAATTGTCTGTAAATCAATGGCGGCATCCATGGAAATATAAAGCAGTTGCTCCGGGATCTTATAGCCCATCTCGTTCAGCAGCCAGTACCATGTGTTAGTTGGCGCAATTACGGCATCAGGTTTATACATTAAAATCCAGTTATTCAGTTCTTCAAGTGTGTTCTGGTGTGATGGTATGTTTGGCATCTGTACAAGATTCATTGTCTTTGTATCCATTTCAGGAAACCAGGATGCTTTGGCTAGCAGGGCACCGAGATAGCGACACATGGTCGGTGATTCCCTGTCGAATAAGATTAAGCCCGGGCGACGGCATCCTTTTTGTCTCAATTTTTCTACACACAACTCCATGGCCCGATAAGAATCCAAACAGATCTGATCCATGGGTAAATCAATTAGCCCTGAGTGGCAGGATACGCAGGCAAAATGCTCCCACTTTATCTCAAGACTGTTCTTGTGAGAAAGAATTTGATCAAATATAATGCCTTGAATCCCACGATGGTAAAGGATTTTGCTTAGTTGAGAAGGGCTCTCGTAGTCATGCAGACTGTGGATTTCCATATCATAACCAAGATGCATCAGCTTTTTGCGGGCACCGTCGATACGTAGCGCAAACTCTGACTTTCGGTTGGGTCTGTATCGATCGAGTTGCTCAATGAACTCTTTCGAATAATCATGGACATAAGCGACAGAGTAACCCTGTTGCTTATGCTTCTCTCGCCAGCGCATGAGGGCTATACTCCGCTGAGCTATGTCAGGTCTGTAACCAAGCTTGGCTGCAGTTGTGTTTACTCTCTCAATGGTGGAGGGGTGAACTTTTTTGGATCTGCGGAGTGCAAGTGAAATTGTAGATATAGACAGCCCCAGTTCCCGTGCAATATCGGACAACTTGGGTTGTTCAGGCATTGAAAAATTCACAATACAATGGCTTCGATTGTCAAGGCCATTTACAGACTCCTGGCCTCGAATAATAATCGCTTGGTAGTCGTTAATTGGATCAACGATGAAATTATTCAACACAACTGCGATACGTATCATGAATACCTCAAAAGTACTTGCCCTGGCCATTCTGGCAATGGGTTCCGTGGCTCAGGCAGCCATTGTTCTGGACTTCGAAAGTCTGGGTTACACTGAACTACTAAACATTAATTCCGGTGCGACTTTGCCCGGTAGTGCGGCCGGAGTCTGGTCTAACCCTATCCAAGGGTTCCAGTTTATGCTTCCGAATGAGGGGGTTGGTGTGGGTTTTATGAACGGTACTACTGCTATTGGGAAGAAAGGTTGGGAGACAACGCCTTTAGCAATGAAGGCAGCGGATGATTCCGCATTCACAATTGAAGGGTTCAATGCAGCCAAGCCTAACTCCTGGGCTGGTGTAATATTCGATTACACGCTCAAAGGTTATGATGCCCCTACTGGAGGGAATGTTTTGTTTACTGAAACCTTTACCAGTGCAGCCATTCCAACTACCTTTAGTGTTGTTTCTTCGACTACATCGGTATATCGCGTTGAGTGGTCCGGTCATAGCAGTACTGGTCCAGGGGCAATTGACAATATTCAAATTACTCCCGTCCCGGAACCTAGTACCTATGCTGCCATTGTCGGTCTCTTCATTCTGGCGGTGAGTTTCATCCGCCGTCGGAAATAGTTTTCAGTCGTTGCTGCGTCCTACCGCAATCACTGGATATTAATCCAGTAACTGTTCTTTCAAATAGGTATAAGCGGAACTTCAATTATCCGTTTGGAGTTCCGCTTATTTCATTCTGGCGGTGAGTTTCATCCGCCGTCGGAAATAGTTTTCAGTCGTTGCTGCGTCCTACCGCAATCACTGGATGTTAATCCAGTAACTGTTCTTTAAAATAGGTATAAGCGGAGCTTCAATTATCCGTTTGGAGTTCCGCTGATACTGTCCTCTACCAGTACAAATACAAATAAACCGGCAACCAGCGGAAAATACAGGCATAACCCAACTCAGTAAAACAGAATAAACAATGAAAAATACTCCTACCCTTGGTAATCTCGTCAGTTTCTTCTCGGGAAAGCTGAAAAACACTGCTAAATCTACGCGGAAAATTCATTCAAGGCATCGCTTGGGATGTCTTGCCGTCCTTCTGGCCACCACCCCACTTTCCGTTCCTGACGCCAATGCGCAAACCCTTCCCCGCACTGGCGTGAACACGGCCGGGGCGGATTATTGGGGAACGGCTTGGGTTTACGGCGATGTGATGAAACAGGCAGGTTCGTGGAAGGATGGGTGGGCGAGTAATACGCCCATACCACTGGCAAATCTCGACGCCAATGATTATGTCACCAGCTTCCCTGCCGGGGTAACCTCCGCTTGGTGCATACTCTCTCTCGATGCCTATGAATTCTACGCGAATTGGCAGCTATCCCCAGCTTATTCGCGCAACACGAAGCTCATCCCGACTGGCCAATACGTTGTCCAGTGGGATGGTTCTGCTGGCAGTGTGGTGAATTTATTCCAATACGGTACGACTGCCAACCCCGGCACCCTTGTGACGCTGGTATCGGGTAGTGATTCGGTCCGACGCAAGGTTTATAATGTAACCGTTGGCGCGGATGGCCGTACTCCAGATATCAATCTGCAGGTCGCAAACCTCGGCACTTCGGGGTATCCGACCAATATTCGGGTATGGCAGCCCGGGTGCGAGGGGCTACTGTTCAACCCAGCGTACATAGCCGATATGAAGCGGGCGAACGGCACCTCCCGCTTCGAGGTGCTCCGTTTCTTGGATGCGAACAGGACGAACTTCAGCACCGCAAGCTCTTGGCCACAGCACCGGACAACCCGATCCTATCGCACATGGGCGACCCACAACGAATCGCCGAATCCTGGCGGTGTTCCCTACGAGGTGCAGCTCGATCTTTGCAACACATTGGGAAGCCATATCTGGATCACCATCCCCGAGCGTGCCGACAATAATTATATCGATAAACTCGCCAACCTGGTGCGCTATGGTGACGACCGAGGGGCGGCATACACAAACAACGCCCAGAGGCTCAAAGACGGGCTGTTCGTCATGCTGGAATACAGCAACGAAATCTGGAATGGGGGGTTTACAGCAGGCCCATGGATTGGTGCCAACATTACCGCGCCTTCCACTGGAACCACCACCTACCACAAGTACGGTAAGAGGGCTGCCGAAATTTGGGCCCGGTTCGAGGCGATCATGGGAGACTCCCGCACAGTGAACGTGCTTGGTGCCCAGACAAATAATTCTGGCATAATTGTAATGGCCCTCGAAGGTGCGGAGAACGTCGTCACACCGCGGCCCGCGCAAAATGTAGAAGCCATAGGCATCACTTATTACTATGGCATGGATGGTACTACCTCTTTGAATATTTTCAATAATGGCGGGAACACAGCAGCCAACAAAACCGCTATAATCGATGCGCTAACTACCAATACGGACTATGTTTTAAATACAGCGTTCGCTTCCGTCCCATGGAGCGACGAAGGCGTCGCCAATGCGTGGAGTGTACCGCTTGTCGCCTATGAAGGATCGACCCATTACTACGCTGCTGGGAGCGATAATGAACCTTACAACGAGTTCATTTGGGAAATCAATGATGATCCGCGCGTTGCGGCGCTGACCAAGAAGATGCTGGACCGTTTTGAGTTAGAAGGTGTGAAGGCCATGTGCGCCTTCGTTGACGTCGGGGGCTGGTCGCGATGGGGCTGTTTCGCATTCCACAGGAAACTCGGCCAATCCACCCCAAGCTGGGACATGTTAAAGACATGGACGGACAAAACTGTATCCTCCTCGAGTAGCAGTTCCAGTTCTAGTTCCAGCAGCAGTTCGAGTAGCAGTTCGAGTTCGAGTAGCAGTTCCAGCTCAAGTAGTTCCAGTACTTCTTCTGGTTCCATACTTGCCTCTTGGGATTTACTCACATCGGCCGCCGTTAACGGCAGCGCAGTGACGGTGAATGCCACCACAACCGCAACGAATGTGACCACGGCGTCGCTATCACGAGGCAGTGGCTTCCCCGCTTCTCCCTTGCAGTCCTACATAGGTCCTGGGGCAGTCAACGTGAATGCGGCTGCGAATCCCACTACACTAGCAAGCTGCAAAACAGGGAACCACTATTTCCAATGGTCCGTTTCTCCTGTCTCAGGGTACAAGTTATCGCTCTCGAACTTGAAGATATCCGGTTACGGACAGAATACCACTGGCACACTCCAAGTCGAATACAGCAAGGATGGCTTTGCCACCGCTGGCACGAGTGTTGGCACGCTAGCTTTGGTAAATAGCTGGGCAGCCTCAACCACCACATTTACACTCTCTGGCGTCACTGCACTGCAAAACTCCACCTCTACAATCACCTTCCGTGCTTATATTTATAACGCAGGCGCTTATGCCGATCGCGGGCTGGGGCAATTCACCGGTAATAACAATGACATCGAAATCAATGGCACTGTAAGTGCTAATTCTAGTAGCGCGGCTATCTCCAAAGTGCCATCAGGGTCACTGGTTATTGGCAGCGACACATGGACATGGGGAGCTAGCGGCCAACCGGGCGGCACGGAAGTCAAGAGAAACGGTACTGTGCAAGCGGGCGTTACGGGTGTGGCGATGTTCAACCACAGTGGCACTCCTGTGCTGGTGAACAGCACCGGTGCATGGTATCAATGGAATGGGACCTCTTGGGGAGGCACCGCGCTTACCGTGATTGGTACCTCGCCCGTGTCCAAGGTGACCTCAGGCTCTCTGGTTATTGGCGGTGCCACGTGGACATGGGGGGCCAGCTCACCAGGCGGCTGGATCGTCTTGAGGAACGGGGTTCAGGCTGCGGCCGGTACGGGGGTAGCATTGTTCAATTACGCTGGCACGCCCGTGCTTATTATCAGCAGCGGCAATTGGTATCAATGGAATGGATCCTCTTGGGTGTACTTCGCAGGGACTACTCTGTAGTCTGGAAGTAACTACTATGGACCTTTAATCAATTGCAAGGATTCGGACCACAAGGCCCGGTCCATTTGATGAAGCTTACTTCAGTAAAATAGGAATATTGGAGTATTAGGGATATAGGAATGAAAGGGAGACTGTGTATACAGTCTCCCTTTTTTTTGGCTTATTCGATAAGGGTGTAAGCGGTAGATATAGCTGACTCCAGACTACCTTATTGTTGTATTGAATTCGCTCAGGAGCCTCTTTTCGGCAGGGTTTGGTTTTCTACCCACAGCGGAGTAGTTAATATCTCCTGCCGGGAATCCGGTATGCCATACCGATTGTGCGTAATTAAAAAATGAATTCTTTCAATAGCCACGCGGTTATTTATGCTTTCATTGGTCTGAAACCCCGAAATAACGCTGGAGTTATCCCCCTCGCTGGGATTATGCAAAGTGAGATAACCCACAGTCTCGGGGATGGATACTCCATTGCTTTTCAGTAAGAAATAGAAATTCACCGAAAACCCAATGACAACATCGGGCTGATGCGTAGAAAACCAGTGGAAAAAGCTTTTACCATAGTCATCTTGATACTTCCCAGAGGGGTCGTGCCATTCTTCTTCGGTGGGTAAGCACTTATAGAACGGTGGCACAGGCTGCTCATTCACATGCAATAGATTGTGTGCCAGAACCTCCCCGATTCGAGCGGTGTCGTCAATCATGGGAACGCGGTGCTGGAGTAGTGCTACTCCGGGTCTACCATACCCGCGCTCCTGTGTTTTTTGAAACGCGGCACGGATTAAATTGCCCGGACTACAGCGCACCATATCAAAAGGCATATCCACAGAGGTTCTAGAGGCAAAAACCACCGCAAAATGCTCCCATGGAAAGTGAGTGAAGTCTTGAGGTTCTGTAAATCGCAGTAGAATGATCCCCTTGAATCCCCGCGCGCTGAGCATACGCCCAAGGACTCGCAAGTTTGTGCTCTTTTGAATCTTGAAAACCTGAATGGATAATCCCATTTGCAGTGCGTACTGATACATCACACCGTCCGGGCTCTTCCACGCCACCATACCCTCATCCACATCGTGATGGAAAACCGCAACGGGCACCGTCCTGACTTGTGGGGCAGCCATGGTGCGGGATTGAGCCAGCGCAGAGGCATTGAGATTGGGGATATAGCCCATTTGGGCAGCCATCGACTCTACGCGCTGTCGTGTTTTCGCAGAGATAGTCCCGGTTCCCCGAAGGGCGTAGCATACGGTGGCGAGAGATAATCCACACTTTTGCGCGATGTCCTCAAGTGTGACAACGCTTGTAGCGGCGGATTTTATTCGCATGAAACGCTTGATATTCTAGGTCCTAGTCTCCGTCAACATTTACGGCATAATAATCTTTATAGTGAGATGAATTACCCCGTTTACGAGTTCACTCCGAACAATCCATAACCATTATGAAGATACCCAAACTACCTCAATGTATAGTTGCCGGTCTAGCATTACTCCTTGGCTCTGCTGGCTTGAATGCTGGTGAAGGTGGTGGCTTTACGGATGCCGGTGTGACCGGCCAATACTATGCCAACACTGCTTTCAGCGGTAGCCCTGTTTTTAGCCGACAGGATGTGCGTGTGGCCTTTGACTGGGGGACTGCCTTTCCCATCAGTGGGTCCACGGCTCCCGGATATAGTACTTTCCCGCACAGCAACCTATCCATCCGGTGGACAGGGAAGATAGTTCCGAGATTTACTGAAAATTACACCTTTACCATGCAAGGCGACGATGGGATGCGGTTATGGGTGAATGGCGCATTGGTCATCGACCAGTGGACGACCACTGCGAACCCGGTCTCCAGTGCCGCAATCCCACTGACTGCCGGTGCGAGCTATGATATCCGCGTAGATTATCGGCAGGATTCTGGTGCGGCCTCTGTGTTTCTGAAATGGGCAAGTGCATCCACTCCCCAGGAAATCATTGAGCCGCTAAGTGTGGTGGGATTTAATGCGGAAAGCACCAACTATAGTAGCATACTTCCAGCAGTACTACTGGGTGGTACAGGGATATCGCGAGTAGTCTGGAATCCGGCATGGAATGATTACGCACGGGATAGTGGGCCGCTAGCTACAGACGTGAATGGCTGGCCAGCCGAAGATTTTGTATTGGGCACTTTGGATTCCGAGCCTGGTCCACACCTTTTTAGCTTCAAGGGAAAGGCCATGATTAAAACTCAGTGGTGTGGTACTTTCACCAGCTTGGATGGCAGCATAAACTATGGTACCACATTGCCAAAGGGCGATCCCGGTGTCTATAATAGTACTACCAACACTACCACGGCTTTGTTGGTGCAGGGCAATGATATCGGTGGTTGGATATGGTTTGAAGATACGCAACGCACTGCTAATGGGTCTGCTGATAGCACGGGAAGCATCAAAGGGGTGACCAACTATTTCCTGATGCGTACAACGGCCAAAGGGGCATCCACTTACTACCCCGTTGGCACATTGTTTACCGATCTGGGTAAAAATCTGGTGCGTCGCTATACGGCAATTCGCTGGATTGGCGGGATGGGAGATGAATCCACCAGTTGGGCGCAACGCATGTTGCCCTCGAAAGGGGCACCAAGCATGGCTTACACAGAGACCAATCCGCGCTACGGTAATAGCAACATGAAATATTGCTGGGAAGTCTTGGTGATGCTTTCGAATGAAACTGGGAAAGACCTCTACCTGACACTGCCCGTTATTGCAGATAATAACTATCTGCAAAACCTGGCGAATTTGGTGAAATACGGTAGCGACGGTGTCAATCCCTACACGTCCACTATGCAGTACCCTCCGACTGGTCCGGTCTATCCTCCATTGAATCCCAATTTGAAGGTGATTCTGGAGCTGGGGAATGAGACCTGGAATGGATGGACTCCGTATTCGCAACAGCGCAATGCCCTCTATGATGTTGGAAAGGCAGCTATCGACAATAACACTGAAGATAAAATCATCAATTATGATGGCAGATGCTTTAATGGCGCATCCTATGACTTTGGCATGATTGTAGACCGCATGAAAGGCCAGAGACTCTATAAGGCCAGCGAATATTTCCGCACTGTTTTCGAGCCAGGTAATACAAGCACACAAATGGACCGCGTGCGCCCCATTTTTGAATACCAGTACACCAGCGATAACACAGCCTATGTCCCCCTGCAATTC
Source organism: Verrucomicrobiota bacterium (assembly GCA_033762955.1). Lineage (GTDB taxonomy): Bacteria > Verrucomicrobiota > Verrucomicrobiia > Opitutales > Oceanipulchritudinaceae > JANRLC01. The sequence continues at coordinate 80,175 of JANRLC010000032.1, forward strand.
ATTGATAATGTTTACAATAAGGCCGATCCCATTAGCCCCTTCTCCGGAACGCCGCATCCCGTAAATTACTTCTTCTGGGGTGGCGGTGCTGCCACCTACTTCGGTTCGAGCAATGGCTACGGCTTTCAGACAGCAATTGCTCTAACCAATCTTGACTTCGAAACACCGGTTCTTGCGCCAGGCGTAAAGCAGGATGCGCCGGCTGGCGCTAGCTGGACATTTACAACAGGCGCCTCCGGCAGCGCTGGAATATTCCACAACTTGGATAAATCCCAGTTGGTAGTTAACACTATCGGAGCCACTAGAAATACATCCCAGGTTGTAGGATGCAAATTCACCGTGGGTGGCAGTGATATAGCCGTATATAAGCTCGGACGCTATGTCCAGTCTGCTACAAATGAAAAACGGGATATAAAACTAATCCGCGTAAGTGATAGTGTCCAGATTGGGAGTGGTACAGTCGATATGTACCAGGCCACGCCCGGACAATATGTGTACAGCTTTTTTGATCAACCGTTAATCCTTCCCGCCAATACCAGCTACTACCTGGTATCCGAAGAATGGAATACAAACGCAACCTACTGTGATGATACCACCGCACTGAATGCACCCAATGGCATTACTATAAATAATGCTGTATATGCAACTTACAGTGATCCGAATGACAAGGGCAATCAAAGCAAGTGGGTTTGGCATAATGGGGCCGCAGGTAATCGCGCCTTTGGTCCAGTCAATATGCTGTATGCCACTACTCCCATGGAGGGCTTGGGTTTTATGCATGATGCAGCAAGCGGTACGCAGGCGGTTTATGTGCGGGGCAATGGTCAACTTACCCAGTCGCTCGATATTCCTGCCACTGGTGCCTATTCGCTCTATTTCAATTGCACCTGGCCGATTAATGCTACGTGGGAGACCGGAAACTCAGTTAAAATCTATATCGATAATATCGACATAACCCCAAATACGACGAACTACAGTTCCTCCATCCCAGCCACAGGCGGCTTTATTCCCAGTGGCGGGTTCGACCGAAATACTCCGTGGCGCTGGGGAAAGATACATTTCTACAGCGATATTGTAGAAGATGCCTGGTGTACCCCTGCTTTCGTTGTAGATAATGTTTCCTTAACTACTGGCGTGCATACCATAAAAATAGTAGGGCAGGGGGGCGCCACCCAGTATATTGCTTTGGATAATATTCGGATTGTAAGCAATAATGCTGTATTTGCTCAGATTCCCGATGCTGGAGATCAAAATGGGGTGGTGACCAGCGGAGCCTATTCACGCGATGTCCATGTACAGGAAACCTTTGCACAGACTTTTGGTTTAAAAGCAGTGGCCTATGAAGCAGGCATCGCCCTTGGCGGCGATCGCTGGGGAAATCCCATGCATTACTACTGCAAGCATAAAGACCCGCTCATGCAGCAAAAGTACATCCAGTGGCTCGATATTTGCAGCCAGGCTGGGATTCATACCAATACATTGGGTACCTATGATAGCTGGGATATGAACACACCGGAACTAGCCGATGAGGACGCCATTTGCAAAGGAGTGGATGAGTATAACGACCGACTCCCCGCAGAAGTGAACAATGGGGTATTGCTTCCAGCCACACTACTACCCACCAATACTACATGGTCATGCAAGGAGGGGACAAACAGCGCTACCGGTGCTCTCTCGACCGCCCCAGGGTGGCTGAGTTGGAACCTTGTCGCCAATAATTTTGGTACGTACCAGTTTATTGTAAACACCACTAGTGGCGGCACTGTACGGGTCATCATAGATGGAAAAACCTACAGTACCTATGCTTCTGGAACTGTGAGTACATTTAACTATACACTGACCAAGGGGTTGCATGGCATCCGTATCCAGAATGCGGGCACTTCAGCATTCACCATCAATAGTGTGGAAATCAATGCCTTGGGCATGCCCGGAACTCCAGTACTGAATACTGCAGCGAGTGGTGCCAGATCGGTTTCGTTAAACTGGACAAGCGTAAGTGGTGCGACGGGTTATATAATCTATACTGGTAGTGCCAGCGGACTGTATTTAAATCCGCCGATCGATGCAGGCAATGTCACCAATTATACGGTCCCCAACCTCACCGATAACAAAGTGTTCTATTTTGTGGTGCGTGCCTACACAGCGACCAGTTTGGGCAAGCAGTCCAATGAGCTGCGGTCAGTGCCCCTCTCTCCTGGAGTACCGGCCAATCTGGCATTGCTAAAGTCAGTTACTACAGATGATCAACAGTCGTGGAATCCCGCCAGCAATGTAAATGATGGTGACTATACTTCACGATGGGCTCCGGGCAATGGAAACACCGGGCACTGGGTGCAGATTAATCTGGGTGCTGTGGGTACGTTTAGCAGCAGTAAAATAACCTGGGAAGTTAATGCCCCATTTCAGTATAAAATACAGGTGTCGAACGACCCATCGTTTCAAAGCGGTGTTAGCACACCACTTGACCGTACCACGAACACCACGAGTAGCCAGGCCATGACCGACAACTGGACAGCCAGTGGTCAGTATGTGCGCCTGACCATAACCGGAGGATTAAGCTCCAGTGTATGGGCCAGTGCTTATGAGTTGGAGCTTTATGGTACTATGGGAGGTGGTAGTAGCTCATCCAGCAGCAGCTCGAGCAGTAGTTCCAGCTCTTCGACTTCCAGTAGCAGCAGTTCCAGTAGTAGCAGTTCAGGGAGTGAAATCGAAACCACTGCGCTAAGTGGGGCCACCTATGCGGCTCAAGGGGAAAATGCACCCAATGAGACGACTAGCAAAGTATTCGATAATAATAGTGGTACGAAGTGGCTGGATTTCGCCAATGCGAATCCTTCTACGCGAGCCAGTTGGGTACAGATCACCTACGCCACAGGGAGTTCACACAAGGTAACGCGCTACACTCTGGTATCGGCCAACGATGCCCCGGAGCGCGATCCAGCAAACTGGCGCTTGTTCGGCTCGAATGTCGTCAATCCCGTCTTTCCCGGCGATTATAGCCTGCTTGATACACAAACTGGTCAATCGTTCTCCGGGAGACTGGTCACCAAATCCTACGCCATAACCAATAACACGTCCTATGCCACTTACCGTTTGGTTATCGATCAGATAACAGTTCCCGGGACAGCGAATTGTGTGCAATTGGCTGATATACAACTGTTTGAAACATCCGGTACATCTTCCTCGTCGAGTAGCAGCTCATCCTCATCGAGTTCCAGCAGTTCCTCGTCCAGTGGCAGTGTCAATATTGCACTGAACAAGCTGGCTAGTGCCAGTGCCACCGAGTCTAACAATCCACCAGCGGGTGCCAATGATGGTAGTGCTGGCACCCGTTGGTGTTCCGGGAATGTAACTACAAATTATGCCTGGTGGCAGGTGGATTTAGGAGCAGTCAGCAGTATAACTGGCAGTAAACTCACCTGGGAATTGAGCAACAATGGCTACTATTACAAAATTCAAGTATCCAATGATTCTACATTTACCACTGGTGTGGCTACTGTGGTGGATAGAACGGCAACGGCGAATATCGGGGCATCGAACACTGATGCTTGGAGTGCGAGTGGTCGCTATGTACGGGTGACGGTCAAGTCTGACAATGGGTATCCCAGCTTCTGGGAATGTGAAATCTACGGAGCGGCAGGTACTCCACCGACTATCACCACGACCAGCCTCCCGAATGCGACCCAGGGTACAGCGTATAGCACTACTCTGGCCGCAACTGGTGGCACAGGTGCGTTGTCATGGAGTATCTCTGCCGGTGCTCTGCCCAGTGGATTGAGTTTAAGCAATGGTGGGGTAATCAGCGGGACTCCCGCCAGTAGCGGAGTCTCTAATGTAACCGTGCGAGTAGCCGATACGAATACTGCCAACGACTCCAAGGCTCTTAGTATCACCACGGCAGCGACCTATGTGGCGTCACCCACCATCAGTCCTTCAGCAGGCACCTATTCCGGTACCCAGTCGGTGACTATTACATCGGCTACGAGTGGGGCGTCTTTCAAGTACACCACTGATGGGTCCGATCCCACCAGCAGTGGCACTGCAACGGTTTACACCGGTCAGATAGTAGTCTCGCAGAACACGACCATCAAGGCTTATGCCTACAAGACGGGGCTGACGAACTCCAGTGTTAACACGGTCGCTTATGTGATCAACGCAGTTGCCCCAACACTGAGCTTAACTGCTGGAGTTTATCCCACCGGGCAGGTCATCACCATTAGCACATCGACCAGTGGGGCTACCCTGAGATACACCATCGACGGGAGTACGCCTACAACCACAAATGGAACCCTGTACTCTGGCGGAATTACACTAGCCAGCACTGCGACCGTTAAGGCCATTGCCTACAAGAGTGGCATGGGAAATAGTTCTGTATCGAGTAGTGGATTGCTGATTGTGTTAGCCTCGCAGGATGTAGGAGCCCCAAGCCCGGCAGGAAGCACCGTGTTTGCCTCTGGTGCTTGGACTATCAAGGGGAGTGGCTCCGATATTTGGGGCACCAGCGATCAGTTCCAGTATGCATCGACTGGCATAACCGGGAATAACTCCATCATCGCCAGGGTCAATACGATCCAGAATACTGACAGTTGGGCCAAGGCTGGTGTGATGGTGCGCGACGGTACCGCAGCCAATGCCAAATTCGTCATGGTAGTGGTTACCGCAGGCAACGGTATCGCTTTGCAAAGCCGTTCTGCCACGGGAGGTAGTGCCGCGCATATTGGTGTTACCGGCAATGCTCCGTCCTGGGTCAAACTGGTCCGCAATGGCGAATCGTTCACTGCCTTTTACGGAAGTGACGGAGCCAACTGGACTGCGTTGGGTAGTGCCCTGAGCATTCCTATGGCCACTCCTACCGCTGGGCTGTGTACTACCAGCCACTCCAGTGGAACACTTTGTATGGCAACGATGAGCGATGTGAGTATTTCGTCCCCCTAGGTACTCTGTGATTGTATGTTCTCTGGAGTATCATCGTAGATTGTACTCCAGTGCTTCAAAGTAATAAGCATGGAACAGTAACAGGGTGCGGTTCTTGTAGAGAGAACCGCACCCTTTTTTGTGTCAATACATGGGCATCGGGAGTTCCTCCTGGGTACGAGGGCCTCCGGCCCGCTCTGTTCACCATTTGCATCTACCGCGAGGCGGCAGGTACCATCGGAAGCGAAGCCCCTTCCCTCCATCGACCCCGTATGTGATAGCGCAGCCAGTGGTCATCGATTCCGTGATGGCTGGAATAGATGTAGCGCTCGAGCAGTTCAATGGTGGCTTGCTCGACCGATTTCTCCAGAACGACGCCTGCCATGCCTTCTCGGTGGGGATTAAGTTCAGCATAGCCGATGGCTTTGGCTATGACGGGATTGGCAGTATTTAGCCAGAGGCCGGGAGTCCAAAACATCGCGAGCACTACGTCCGGACGAAAGCTCTCCAAGCGTTCGAAGAAAGGACCAGGCTGCTCGCGAGCATAGAGAAAGGTATTGAGCTGTACTCCGCGCGCCTCGCAGCTACGACTGGAATAGTCGAAAACAGACTGAATGACATTACTTAGCTCAGTGTTTTCCTGGCCGGTATCTGCTCTGGGAAAGAGTATGCGGCGGTAGCCATGCGCGATCACCGTATCCACTAGAAGACAGCTACACTGGAAAAAATCGGGTACTATCCCCGGAGCAGATGGCATGAAGGTTCGGTACCCATAAGCTACTGCGGGGAAGCTCTCACACAGCTCGGTCACCGCTGGATGTGGTTGATCCAGAGCGATAATCAGCCCGGCGGCTGAAACTACCTTGATTTTCTTTATGAGTGATGCGGCCTTTGGGTAATCGAGGACATCGATAAAATCAATGGTGAATCCGCGCTCCATGGCGAGCTGGCTCATTATGGGACTGAACCATGGACGGGTACTCCCTTCCAGTTCGCGTCGTGAAGTGTATAATAGTACGAGATTGAGGTTTGTGCTGTGGGTGGATCGATTCCAGCGCCGATGGACTAGAGTACGGGAGCCCGTGTCGGGCACATAGTTCATTTCTGCTGCTTTCTGAAGAACGCGTTCGCGCGTTTGGGGACGCACTGCTGGATGCCCCGACAGGGCTCGGGAGACAGTCGCCTGGCTGAGCTGGAGGGCGTTGGCCAATTCCACCGTGGTGATTCTCTTCTCCATGGATATGTATCCATAAATAAGAACGCGCATACTGTCAAAGCTTGGTGCTTAATGTGAACTGAATTCTAAACCACCATCCTCATGAATAAACTCACCTTAATGTGTGTTACCTCTTGCACCGCGATGCTGGCGGGCAACGCCTTCAGTGCTTTCATCCTGATCGATAATTTCTCAGGGTATACGGATAACGCGGCAGTAGCCGGTGCAAATGGCTGGATAGCCGGTGCTGGTGGAACCGGTTATGCAGCCGTGACCGATCCCAACAACGCGGCGAACATGGTGCTGGACCGCACCTCGGGCGGGCAGCATGGTATTCTTATAAATAGTACAGGAATCAACATTCCTGAAGGCAGCAGCGGAACGCTCTTTTATCGTATGCTCGATACCGATGCGAATAATGATACCTTTGTCGGCCTACAGGAGCTGGGCGGAAACTCATCAGCAATCGATGCTGGCCTCGGAGGTGCTGCACTTAAGGGGGAAAACTCCAGTACCAGTCTCTTTACTTATCCAGCCAGTGTATCACTGGTAAACAATCTCGAGGGTACAAACCTCGCCCCTCTCTGGTACAATATCTGGATTGTCGCCAAGAACAACGTCGGCACTGGCGATACGTTCGATGTCTATCTGCAAGGAGGTACCAACTATATAGCCCAAACCCAAGTTGGTACTAACCTCGCCGCCGGGGGAGTTGCTGGAGCACTTGGTGAACTGAAAATTGGCGTGTGGGATACCCGTATCGTGGCACTCGACGATTTCTATGCCGATTCATCCGGCGTTAATCTCGCCAACCCGACGATTCCCGAACCCTCCACCTTCGCTGCACTCGGTGGATTGCTGGCTGTCGCCGTAGCACTGCTGCGCCGACGTATAAGTGGGAAGTAATAGTTCAACTTTGGAGTAGGATAACAGGAGTGTAGATCAATAGGAGTATTGATTAACCAAGGACAGGGATGGCTTGAGAAATCGGCCATCCCTGTCTGTTTTGATTATTGTAGATAGTAGGCTCAGGCTGCCCTTTGAACTTTCAATAATCTTCTACCGTGAGATATCTTGCGCTGGCATTTGCGCACCTAAATGCATGGATTGACACACCAAAGATGAGTAACACAATAGACGAACAACAATAAGCCATGACCACACCCATAGCCCATGCCTGGTTGGTGGAGCCTTTGCTTCAGCTCGATGGAGTCATCCATAAGCGGATGTTTGGCGCGTTTTCCATCTATCTTGACGGCAAACTCGTACTGGTCACAGCAGAAGGTGATGAGCCGTGGAACGGTCTGTTGTTTCCAGTGGAAAAAGATCGGCAGTCGGTGGTACTGGAAGCATTCCCCCAGTTAACTCGACACAGTGTCCTGCCGAAGTGGCTGTACCTCCCCACTTCTCGCGATGATTTTGAACCACTCGCCAAGGAGTTGATCGAGCTTATCCGGTATAGGGACCCGCGATTTGGAACCATTCCTAAACCCCGGTCCGAACGCAAAAAGAAACCGCCTTTACCATGCCCGGAATCCACCCACGGTGCACCCAAGGGTATCGTACGTAGTCGGCATTCAGTTGAACAAAAGGCTTTACCCGATGGGCGGCCACCCTACCTCGCGTAAAGGGAGTGGTTATAGTGAGTCAATCAGCATTGTCCGGCGGCTCATTTCGCGACTATTAAGAACGGGATGGCGAATAAACGTATGCATTCTGCTTCATGGATATGTATCCACCACTTTGTAAGCGCATCCTGTCAAAGCGTCGTGTTTACCGTATATTATAGCATGAACCCAAGCCTCGCCACAAATCGGTATTCCATTGTTGACTACGGTGCCCGCCCAGGGACTGATTCGGTCAACCACACTTACATACAGGCAGCCATCGATGCCGCCGCTGAAGCCGGAGGGGGTATTGTGTTCATTCCACCCGGGCTGTGGGTTAGTGGCACCCTTGTACTGCGCAGTAACATCACTCTTTATCTGAGTACGGGTGCCACATTGCTGGCCTCGCCGGATTTCAGCCACTTCCCGAAGGCGAATGAGGACCCTCGCGGCAGCCATCACTTGCTCTACGGGGAGCACGTTGAGAATGTTATGATCTGTGGTGGCGGTATTATCGATGGCAATCTGAAGACTTGGACACGCAACTACGACACGGTGCCGCCGTTTACCTGGACAGATCTCGTGAGTAACCGGCCAGCCCCTTTCAATGACCTGCGTCACTGCCGGAATATCCGGATTGAGAACATCACGCTCTGTAATTCCCCGGGGTGGACCGTTCGTTTCTACCTGTGTGATGAGATTTGGATACGCGGGGTAAAGATGCACACCTATGTTTACTCGGGAAATTCAGATGGGTTCGACTTTGTGGGCTGCCGCGATGTGCTTATAAGCGACTGTATCCTCGAAACTGGGGATGATGCCATCGTCTTCAAATGTGAGAAGGGCACTCGCTCCTGTGAGCGAGCTACCGTGACCAACTGCATCATCAAAACCAATTGTGCCGCTTTTCGTTTAGGTGCGGAAACGTTCTACAATTACAGGAATTTCACGCTCAGCAACTGTGTCATCTACAACAGTGTACGCGCAGTGGATATCATTAGCATGGACGGTGCTGTGCTGGAAGACATCACGGTATCCAATCTTGTGATTGAGACCAACTCATCCATCACCATGAACCGCGCCATCCATCTCGAAGTCCGTAAAGGGCGTTCCGAATGGGGGATGGAATCGCTGCCGCTGGAGGAGCAGAAGGCAGGCGTGATCCGGCGCGTAACCATTGCCAACATCATGCTGCGCACAGATGGCCGGGTGCTGTTGACTGCAACTGATGGCGGGGTTCTTGAGGATATAACCATCCGCGATTTACACATCGCCTACCCCTGGATTGAAGACCCGGTGGCAGTGAAGGATAAATCGGATTCCATGCAGTGCTCGAATTATTGCCCGGAAGCAAGGCATGCGCGGGCAGCAGTGGTAGTCATGAATGCCCGGCGTTTCCAGCTCCATAATCTGGTGATCGAGTGGCCAAAGCCCGGTGTAGTACCCCAATGGGCGGCGAAATATGAGCATGGCATGAGAATCCTTGACCCCGCTGACACCGCAGCTCCCTTGCCACAGTTCCACGCCTTCTGGGGAAAGCACATCGCCGGAGGTCTGCTGGACATCCCCTTGGTAGAGGCCTCGACACCGGAGACTCCGCGCGTGGTACTGGAGAACTGCACGATGATTCAGCGGTGAACTGGCTATCAATGCCCCGACGGGGCAAAATCTAATAAGTGGCATGGGCATCTTGCCCGTGTGTTTTCCAGCGATCATCACAGAGCCCGAACATGGGTGTGACTCCCAAGCCACGCCCCCAATGACTTGGAGAAGCACTGCGAAGCCACTGCGCATGCAACCAAGCCATTGACAGCGTCCCTCTATCCACCAACACTCAGCTGCTGAAAATACCGTGGGATTGCGCGATGCGCTACGGTTCGCGCTCATGGCATAATTATCATAAGCATCAACCCGTGTACTATCTTCTCATCGTTTCTGTCATCTGGGGCTTCTCGTTCGGACTGTTTAAGGGTTATCTGACTGGGTTTGATCCCAACTTTACGGCCTTTGCACGACTGTCGCTGGCATTGCTCCCGTTCCTCTACTGGGTGCGATGGAGGAGGCTGCCGAATCCTATTCTCCAGATGCAGTTGTTGGGTATTGGTGCGATTCAGTTCGGGATTATGTACAGTGCTTACAACCTGTCCTTCAAATATCTCCAGGCGTATCAGGTGGCGGTCTTTACCATTTTTACCCCGCTCTATGTGAGTGTGTGGAGTGATGCGAGGAGCGGACGGTTTCGCTCGGGGAACCTACTGCTGGCAGCACTCGCTGTAGCAGGAACCGGACTGATTGCCTATCGCTCCGGGACCTGGAATCAGGTACTCATTGGCTTCAGCTTGATGCAACTGGCCAATGTTTGCTTCGCCATCGGGCAGGTGGAGTATGTGCGTCTGCGACCCAAGTTTGCCGGTCGTAGCGACCTTGAAATATTTGCCTGGGTCATCGCTGGAGGCGCACTCATCACGGGCATTACCACTGGCTTTTCCCACGGGTGGGGAGGGCTGCGTGTGCTCCAGTTACATCAAGTAGCAGTCCTGATTTATCTTGGAGTAGTGGCCACAGGCTTGGGGTTCTACTGGTGGAACAAGGGTGCCGCACAAGTCAGTACGGCTACACTAGCTACCTTTAATAATCTGAAGATTCCCTTTGCCGTCGCAGCATCCATTATCTGCTTTGGCGAGCATGTGAACTGGGCACGCTTTCTGATCGGGTCCGCACTGCTTATAACAGCGCTCTTCATCAGCGAGAGCGCAGGGCGGCAACGGGCAGGGAAGGGGGGCTGAGCAGGAAATCGTACTGAGGTTAGGCATTATCCAACACCATTTCCACCGGGCAGTGATCCGAGCCTTTGACATGGGGCAGGATCGAAGCTCCAGTGAGCCGGTTGCGCAGGGCGAGAGAGATTAGGAAATAGTCCAACCGCCACCCTATGTTTCTCTCGCGGGCACTGAAGCGGAAGCTCCACCAGGAGTAGTGACCGGGGCTTTTCTCAAATTCGCGAAAGGTATCGATGAAGCCGCTATCGATCAGGCGGGAGAACCCGGCGCGCTCTTCGTCGGTGAAGCCGGCGTTGCGGCGATTGCTGGAGGGGTTGGCGAGGTCGATTTCCTTGTGGGCGCAGTTAAAGTCGCCGCAGACGATTACGGGTTTCGTTTGCTCCAGTTGTTTCAAGTAGGCGAGAAAGGTTGGGTCCCACTGTTTGGTGCGGAAGTCGAGTCGTGTGAGTTCGCGCTGGGAGTTTGGGATGTAGGCGTTGACCAGGAAATACTCCGGGTACTCGGCGGTAATTACGCGGCCCTCGCGGTCTGCTTCGGGGAGGCCCATGCCACGGGTCACGGCGAGGGGCTCCCTCTTAGAGAAGATGGCCACGCCCGAGTACCCTTTCTTCTCGGCAGGGTTGTAGTAGCGGTGGTAATTGATTGGGCAGTCCTGCCCCAGGGGATCCGTATCCACGCGAGCTTCCTGCAAGCAGAGGATGTCGGCATCGAAGACGGAGAGATGGGTAAGGAAGCCCTTGCCGAGGCAGCTTCGCAGACCGTTGACGTTCCAGGAGATGAGTTTTTGAGAAGGCATGAGATTATGGCGATAGGGTTCTGGTATGTCTGCGGGCTCGAGCAAGGTGGGCGCGGAGCTTCATCCGCAAGTCGGCGCGAACTATGTAGCCCGCACAGCCCGCGGTGCCGCAGCGGCAGGGATGGGCAAAGTAATCGCGCAGATCGTACGAGTAGTCAAAAGTAAGTTCAGCCCCGGCAGCAATATCGTGCACTGCGATAAGCCAAAGTGTGCCCGAGGTGTAGTGGAGTTCGCAGTTTGGCGAGCAGGCATGGTTGGCGTAGCGAGCGGGGTTATCGAGCGCGCTGCCATCGAGATCGTACTCATCATCCAGCGAGACCGTGTAAACAACCCCAATGCCCTTCTCGTGGGCTATTGCTGCCTGGGTAGTGGCACGGCGCGCGGACTCTGCTTTGGTTATCTTTTCGCCGCGATAGTCCACAATGCGCTCACCCGCTGCGATAGCCCTACTGGCGAAGAGTCCGCGCCCATGAATGGCCGACTCTGCGATGACCCATGCGGGTGGGAGCGTACCGGGGCTATGCGCAGGCATTCCTGGAAATCCTTCGAATAGAGGTGATATTTCTTAGGGACTGCATAAGGTGTAACTCAGCCTATTATTACCAAAGCTACCATGAGCGACAGCACTGTGCAGAATCTCGTCGAAGAGGCGACCCTCGATTTTACTTTGGGGGACAACGACACCGCCCTGGCCAAGCTCGATGAAGCGCTTGCGCTTGATCCAGCCTGTTTCGATGCCTGGCATACCCGCACCGAAGTGCTGTTCGCCGCGAACCGCCTTGATGACGCCCTCGCCGCTGCAGAAAAAGCACTCTCCCTTCGTCCCGATGATATCCACATCCATACTTCCCTGTCCCGAATATGGATGGAAAAGGGAAACAAACCTGTGGCCGAAGATTACGGAGCAAAGGCCCGCCTACTCGGCTGGAAGTCGCAGTTGAAGCAGTGAGTGGGGCATGGCATCCTGAAGTGGCGGGGAGATACGATGATCGATTGTTCGCATGGGATTGCACGGCAATGCAATTATCAGCCACGGATTTCACGGATGAAAACACGGATAAAGGCAGGTGACTGAATCCGTGAAAATCGGTGCGAATCCGTGAGCGGAATAGAATTCTGGAGGGTGGTGGTGCGAAAAAGCCAGAGGGTATTTCACCTCTGGCTCCGTTCATACTGACTATTTCGCTATTTTAACTTACGCTAACTCATTTAACTAACACTAAAGTTTGGTGCCGGAACTACCAGCGGTAGCGTGCCCAGAAACTGATCTGGCGACGCTCGCCGGGGGTGCCTGGAAATTCCTGGAAGTTGCTGTCTGTGAGGTTATCACCGGTGGCACCGAGTTCGAGTCCCTTGACCCAGGGAGGGAAGAATGAGATGCCTGCGGAGGTGGTGAAGGCTTCGGCTCCGGTTGTGCGCTTAACATTAGGTTCCTGCTCGCGGTACTCGGCATCGACGCGGAGTTCGAGCCACTCAATAGGGCGAAGGACTGCTGCGGTAGTGAAGCGGTGGCGGGCAAAGTTCAGTGCGTAGTAGCTGCCGTTGACCAAGGCTGACCCGTAGTCCGAGGTTTTGTCGAGATAAGTATAGCCAACGATCAAGCGAGCCCAGCTAGTTACCTCGGCTTGGGCAGAGGTTTCAATGCCCCAGGTTTCGAGGTCCACGGGATTAGCCTGGCGTGTGCCCGGTGCGGCGGAGTTAAACGTCCAGTCAGCGAGATTGTGATCTTGACGGAAGAATACTGCGGAGCGTGCACTCCAGATTTTGCGCGTTATCTCTGCGCCTGTTTCGTAGGTATTGGCAGCAGCGCGGTCCAGTTGCTTGTTACCGGCAAATGCACCGGGAGGTGGAGGCGAATTGAGGGCAGTATAACCAGCCACTTGAGTAGTGCGGGAGTATTCCACAAAGTAGCGATTGGAACCTTCACTTACCTTTTGAACAAGGCTCAGCCCAGCCAGGGGGGAGAAGTCGTCGCTGTTCCGGTTGGTGTCGTCATACGCCAGACCCGCCTTGGCAACCGCGGTCCATGTATCGTTGATCGCGTAGGGGACTTCCGGTACGATCGCCGCCTTCCAGTAGGTGCGGCTCATGAAGTTCCCGTAGCGTAAATCGGTGCTGTCCAACTGGTCGGCGAGAGCAGTTAAATTATAGTTCACAGCCCAGAGTTCGAAAGCATGGCGTCCGTCAATTGCGCCAGTGACCGTCTCTGTCTCATGGCGGTAAGCGCGGAACCAGTCCTTGCCACGGAGTGTGTTCAGCTCGTAATCGTCTTTCAACCTGCGATAGCCCGCAGCGAAGGCGAGATGGCTATCCGGGGCGTAGTCCCAGCGGTGGTTGGCGGCAAGGAGAAGCGTCTGGTAATCATCAAGTTCCTTGAAGGTTGCGTTTCCCGTGTACATACCAGGCCAGGCATAGCTCTTCGAAGCGTACCCCAGCAACAAATCCGTCTGGCTCTCGGTGCCACGCACTTGGACAAGACCGCTTATGCGCTTGAACTCATGGTCACCATAAGGTTGTGCCCCATCGCCCTCCGAGCGAGCTGCGCTGACAGCTGCTCCCACAGTGCGACCACCGAGGAATCCAGCTTCCGTCGTCATCGTTGCAAAACCGCGTTGGTAGTTCAACGAATGCTCGCCAAAGCCAGCCTCGACTGCACCGGAATCTGTCAGCGGACGTATCCGGTAAACGATACTGCCTGTGGTGGAGTTAAATCCACTGGCTGCTTGATCGGTGCCCACCTTCACCTGCGGCACTTCGAGCAGGGCGGGGTCCAGGGGTAGCTCGGCGGAGTAGTGGCCGGTCTGTGGGTCATAGAGCGGTAGCCCACCGAGTTTAACACCGGTGTTTTCAAAGACCCCGCCACGAAGAGCGATGTCTGCCTGACCCTCGGCGATGCCCCGGGTCTGTAAATCGACCTGTGGAAGATAGCGCAGCAGAGTTACCGGAGCAGCAAACGTCGAAGCGGGTGCCTCATTTGCCACCCAGTAGCTGTTAACGCTCTGCGGTGCAAGTTCCACCGTTGAAGTATCCGTCACTGCGGCTGAGTTTTGCGCCTGCACGAGCACTGGAGCGACTGCTATTAGCGCTACGAGGATCGTGTACGCTTGTGGTTTGGTTTGTTGAGCCATGAAAGGCAACAGAGATAGAAGGAAATCTTCGTTCGTCAATAGTTAATGTAAACCACGCCGCGCATGAACATTAACTAATTGTTAATGTAAGCAGTGCTTTTCGGAAGAAGGTAGGACAAAGGTCCAAAGGCACAGAGTCGGACACAGGAAAGGCAGGAGGCAAAAGGCAGAAACCGAACCAGTCTCAATGTTGTTCTACCTTAAAGGATAAAACAACAGACCACGCCGGTAATGGCGTGGTCTGTCGAGTAATTGACTGGTGCTCTATCCGGTGCTTACGCGAGGGCTGCTGCGGATTTCTCCGTGCGCTTGCGTTCGTTCGGATTGAGTTCCTTCTTGCGCAGGCGGATGATCTTCGGTGTCGCCTCCACATACTCATCGGGAGCGATGTACTCGATAGCGCGTTCGAGGGTGAACTTCATCGGCGGGCTGAGCTGGATACCTTTACCTTCGCCTTGTGAGCGTACATTGGAGAGCTGCTTCTCCTTGGTGGGGTTTACCGGGAGATCGTGCAGGCGGGGATTCTCTCCGACGATCATACCTTGATAAATCATGTCGCCAGAGGTGACAAAGAGTTTTCCGCGGGACTCGAGGTTGTCCAGGGCGTAGGCGGTGGCCATGCCAGTGTCCGTTGCCACGAGCGTGCCTGTAATGCGGGTGATGATCTCACCTGCCCAGGGGCCATACTCCTTGAAGAGATGGGACATCACGCCTTCGCCGCTGGTCATATTCATGAGGTCGAACTCAAAGCCGATTAGTCCGCGCGTGGGCACGGTGGCTTCGATGGTCATCCCGTGGGCGTGCTTTTCCATGTTCTCCACGCGAGCTTTACGGGCGGCGAGGTTCTGCATGATTCCGCCCACCTGGGTATCGGGTACTTCGACCCACAGGGTTTCAAAGGGTTCGCAGGTCTGCCCGTTTATCACCTTGGTAATTACCGAGGGGCGGCTGACGAGCAGCTCGAAGCCTTCGCGACGCATCTGCTCAACAAGGATGGCGATTTGCATAGCCCCACGAGCGGCTACAATGAATGTACCGCCTTCGGAAGTGTCGCTTATCTTGATTGAAATGTTCGTCTTGCTCTCGCGAACCAGGCGGTCGCGAATCTGGCGGGAGGTGACGAGTTTACCATCCTGACCGACGAAAGGCCCGTCGTTTACCGCAAACTCCATCTGAATCGTTGGAGGATCTATCTCCACGAAAGGCAGGGCAGGAGCAGTCTCATCGGCTGCCAGTGTTTCGCCGATATCGATGTCATTAAAGCCCGCCATACCCACGATGTCTCCGGCGATGCCCTCAATGGAGTCGGAAGTCTTTGTGCCAGTGTATTCAAAAATCTTGGAGATTTTACAGCGCTCGCGGCTGCCATCGCGGTGGATGACATAGACGGTGTCTCCGCCACGCACTGTGCCGGAGAGGATTTTTCCAATCGCGATTCGGCCTACAAAGTCACTCCAGCCGATGTTGGAGATGAGCATGCGGAAGGCACCTTCCTCGGTGCGAGGCGCCGGAATGTGGCTCATGATAGTCTCGAAGAGAGCGCGCATGTCCTTGCGCTCATCGTTCATGTCGCGAATGGCGAACCCATTCTTTGCGCTGGCGTAGATAAAGGGACAGTGGAACTGCTCTTCACTGGCATGCAACTCGAGAAAGAGTTCTAGAACCTTGTCGTGGACCTTGTGGGCGTCCGAGTTTTCGCGGTCCACCTTGTTAATGACCACAATAGGCACAAGGCCCGACTGGAGTGCTTTGCGGAGCACGAAGCGTGTCTGTGCCTGAGGCCCGTCGTAGGCATCAACCACCAGGAGGACACCATCCACCATCTTCATAACACGCTCAACCTCGGCGCCGAAATCGGCGTGGCCTGGCGTGTCCACAATATTGATTACATTACCTTCCCAGTGTACGGAGGTATTCTTGGCTTTGATGGTGATGCCTTTCTCGCGTTCTAGATCCATCGAATCCATGATGCGTTCGGCGACCTGCTGATTAGCGCGAAAAGCGCCGCCCTGCCGCAGGAGTTGGTCCACAAGCGTTGTCTTGCCGTGGTCAACGTGTGCGATTATGGCTATGTTTCTTATTGCTATGCTCATACGAAAAAATGAGGTTGACTCTACCTGATTGTTGCGTGGCAGCCAGCATAAAGTGGTTTTTGCCCAATGATAACTGCCGGGAGACGGCACCCGGTGCTCCGCTATATCACACATTACCCAGTGCGGGAGCAGGATTGAGTCCCCGAAATATGGTGGATTCAGAGATGGAGATATATGCCTTCCCAATGGGGACGGTCTGGAGTTTGGCCAATTTTGAAGTGCCCCAACGGGGAAAAATGTGAAAGCCCATGGCAAGCGTAGTGCAACCTTGGGTGGAATTGTCATAAAATGGATTTCCGTCCCAGAGGGACGGTATGCATACTAGCCCCAGGTTTCAACCTGGGGTAACGGTTTATAAAGTAACACAAGTCCCGTAGGGACGGCTGAAGGGTTTTACATTTTCCATACGGGATAAGGAAATATTTCTCTTCGACTGGTTTGATGCCGTCCATTCAGTCGTCCCTCCGGGACTCGATCCGGGTATGTACCCATTTACCCCAGGTTAAAAACTGGGGCTAATATGCAGGTCGTCCCAAGGGACTGCATTCTTCCTTTGTCGGGGATGGTGTGGATCATGGCAACGCACAAATTGGCCAAAGTCCAGAGGATGCCGTACGGCATCCCGGGAAAAACCCGGATTTGTCACCCACCATTTTCCCTTTTAGGATTACGCAACGGCTTCCAAGTTAACCCTGAACCCCGTACTCATTTACCGCGTTATTACATTGTCTCGTGCAACATTATGCACAAAGTATGACTTGCAAGCAGTTCGATCTATTTCTTAGTTCTTGTACGGCTGATCGTGTTTACTTCTACCCTTTGCATCTATCCTATCATGAAAACTATACAACCCCTTCTCCATTATCAGCTTTATCTGTCGTTCGCCTTGTGGCTTTGCACTGCTTCGTTGTCCTCTGCCACACAATCCCTGTCTGTCTGGCAAAGTACAGACGGTCTGGCCTGGTCGCATCAAAGTGCGGGAGAATCCGGAACCCCCTTTCATCCAGCAGCGATGGCGTATGCTAATGGGATTTACGTGGTTGCAGGCTATCCAGGGATTTTAACTTCAAGCGATGGTGCGAGTTGGAGTGAAGTCCCGGACATTGATGGATTTTTCAGTAGCGTGATCCATGGTGATTCGCGGTTCGTGGCAGTTGGGGCGGCGGGACGTATTCTCACATCGATCGATGGCTTGGCATGGGCTGAAGCCGACTCCACAACCCACCAGCATTGGACCTCAATAGCGTATGGA
This sequence comes from Verrucomicrobiota bacterium, assembly GCA_033762955.1. Taxonomy (GTDB): domain Bacteria; phylum Verrucomicrobiota; class Verrucomicrobiia; order Opitutales; family Oceanipulchritudinaceae; genus JANRLC01. The sequence continues at coordinate 97,961 of JANRLC010000032.1, forward strand.
AACGGAAAGTTTGTTGCGGTTGGAAGCAATGGAGTGGTTGGGGTATCCACCAATGGCACCACGTGGACTCTGGGCACATCGGGAGCGACTCGATGTCTGTTCTCTGTTGTATGGACTGGAACCCAATTCGTGACCGTTGGAGAGTCGGGTGCGGTAAGGTCTTCGCCGGATGGTGTTACATGGACGTTTAACTTTTCCGGTTTGAGCGAGAACCTGGTGGCAATCGCTTATGGCAACAATCAATATGTACTCCTCGCCGCGGAAGGCACAGCGATGTACAACTCGAGCAGCCTGGGCCAGTGGCAGGCTTCCACGATACCAGTGAATGCAGCCCCCACCTGTATATTGTATTCCACAGTGGGTGGTGCCGGGAATTTTTATGCTTTTGGACACGGGCAGATACTGGCTTCAACCAACGGCAAGAATTGGACAAGCAAGTTATCCGAAGGGGCGGGGAACTTCGCCACCGCCGTCGCTACGTCCACAAGCATTCGCGCAATCGAAAGTTTTCCCGTCATCCAATTCAGTGCGCCAGCAAGCCCAACAGCACTGGTCTTGAGTGAAATTAATTATCATCCGCTGGATTCTTCCCCGTCCACCGCCTTTATCGAACTGTATAATCCAAGCAATCAAGTTCTGCCGATGGAAGGTTATGTACTGGAAGGCGATGTGAGCTATGCCTTTCCACAGGGTGCACTGCTTGCGCCATGGAGCTATGCTGTGCTCGTAGAAGATACGAATGCATTCCAAGCGCGTTATCCGGGTGTTGAAACGGCAGGCCTCTATGAAGGCACCCTCTCCGAACCCAGTGGGCTGGTAAGACTCGGCAGTCCCTTCGGCAGCCTGGTGGCCAATGTACCTTATAATACCGAGGCGAGATGGCCTTTCAGCACTCGTGGTTGGGGAGCCACTCTTGTCTTCGATAACACAAGCGGACACTATAACTCACCGCTTGGCTGGATGGCCAGCCGTGCACCCGGTGGCTCCCCCGGCGGAGCAGAGCCTGGTGATGCAATTCCGCTGGCCGAGAAGGTCTTTCATTATCCCTTAAACAAGGGATCCGGGGTTTATTGGAATGACTGGTTCGATACCTTCTATATCCCGGAGTATCCCTGGGTATTCCATTTCGAACATGGCTGGCAGTGTATGTTTGGTGAATCGAGTGAGAGCATTTGGGCGTATGATTTGCAGTTGGGCTGGCTCTGGATTTCGGATGCAAACTATCCCTTTGTATTTTCACCTGATGCACAGATCGACTCCTGGCTTTTTTACTGGAAAGGAAGTGGACTCAAGAGCGAACGGTGGTTCTACAATTTCAAAAAAGGTGAATGGCTAAGTGTAGTCAAGCCCAGCTAAGAGACATCAATATTCCGAATATGAACAACATCATGATTATTTTATCTTTCATTATGAATCTCCAAACCAGACATGGCGGATTCCGCGCAGGCTTGTTCCTTACGGCAGCACTAGCCAGTGTTGCCGATACAGCCACAGCTGGAGAATGGGCGGCTTCTGTGAATCCTATTCACGGGACTCCCGTAGTTCTTTACAAGAGCAAGCCCGTGGTCACTGCCAGTTCACTCTATTGGGGTGAAAACGGTGTGTGGGTGGATGCGGGCGGGCAAGCAACCGCTCATCCCGGCAAACCATTGTTTTATAAGGGTTCAGCGGGTTTATTGGATATGGGGATAGTGGAGGTTATTGCACCTGCCGGTGATGCACAATGGGTATACCAGTTGGCGTTTGATGTGACTACTGCGCATCCTACTGCACCGGGAGGCGGGTGGGTCTTCCAATTCAACAAGGAGGCGTTGCCCGTAGCATGGTCGTCAACTGCGGTTGAGCTGCTTCCAAGCGCCAAGGGCTGGCGTTGGCTGCTTGCGGAGGGCAATGAAGTACGGGTTGAATTTTCCGAGTCACTCGCCGATATATCCTTTGTTGATGACTCACACAGCTCTGTGCGCACCTCATTTTATAGCGGTGCAGTACCCATTGGACGAAAAGAGTTGAGCTGCACCGTATCGCTTCCCCAGGGAACAGAAACGAGAACTACTCTGGCCGCCAATCCTTTGGACGTAGAAACCTTGCGTTATACCGGATACTTCGATCCGGTTGATAGACCTGGCCGGATAAGCCTCGCGTACTCAGGGTCCGCCGTGGAAGCGCGCTTTACCGGTACCAAACTCGATGCATCCATTATCAACAATGCAGACAACTATTTAAACGTCATCATCGACGGTGGAGAGCCGGTAAAATTGAAGCTGGCGAAACAATCCGCTGCAAAAACGTACCCGTTGGCAGCGGGCATGGCCCCTGGTGTGCATAGCGTGAAACTTTTCAGACGTACTGAAGGCGCAATGGGCCCACTCTATTTTGCAGGCTTTATCCCGGAAGCTGGCCAAACCCTGCTGCCACTCGATGCGAGAAGCGACCGGCGTTTATTGGTAGTGGGGGATTCGATATCCGCCGGCTACGGCAACGAAGGTTCCCCCTATGGCGGTGACACGCAGAACGCCTACCTTACCTATGGAGCGATTGCAGCCAGGGCGTTTGGTGCGGAGTACTCATGCCTCGCCATTTCCGGCAGGGGAATGTACCGCAGTGGCAATGGCAGCACGAATGAGCCCATGCCCGCAACCTATGCTGGGATGAAGAAATTCGCGAAGATGAGTCCGTACTCGAATCGACCCTGGGTACCGAATGTAATTGTGATTAACCTCGGCACAAATGATTTTGCCCAGGGCACTCCTGACAAGACCGCATTCATGAATGCCTACACCAAGTTCGTTGATACCCTTCGTGTGGACGCACCCGATGCCGCCATCTTCTGTTCTGTGGGCTCCATGATGGATCCCACGATTATTAGAGGCTGGCTCCAAACCATGGTCGAATCCTATAACGGGAATGGCGATGAGCGGATTTATTATCTGGAATTCGCCAGGCAGTTGGCATCGGATGGGTACGGAGCCGATTTTCATCCGAATGTTATCACCAATGGAAAGATGGCAAATGTACTGGTAACGGCGATTAAGGAGAAGGTGGGTTGGAAGTCGGTTCCGTAAGGTACGGCGTCACCCAACGAGGCGAAGAAATCGCGAGGAAATCTCAGGGGGATTCAGCAGTCCAGCTTACCTGTTTGGCGTAGAATTCATGGTATTCTGTCGCACAGAAGGGGCATCGGAATCCCAAAAGGATTCTGTCCCAAAGCCCGGGGTTGGCCGCAGGCCTACCCAGGGCTTTGGGGCATAGTTGCTTCGGGATATTTCGGATTGATTCTGAAAACACTCGATTTGACGCTAAACACATACGTCCCCAAGGGGACAATGGCCAACGCCCCACACTTACACCAGCTCTCTCATGCAGCGCAGCCATGCGATTGCGAGCAGTGCGAAGGCAATGAGTGCGGGGATTTTCTGGTTCCTGCCCAGCACACCGCGCCAGCGTTTTACCAGCCCTGCGCCGAGTCCGAGGGTGAATCCAGAGAGAAATCCCATCCAGTGGGCGAGGTGGTCGATATTCTCCGGGGCGGAGCTTGAGGCGGCGCCTGTAATCACCAGACCCGCCATGGCGGCGGCTATGGCTATGACGATCTTCTTCCAAAAGGCTTCACCGTTTGCCCGTCTGGCCACGAGCATGGCGCTGCAGAGTAGCCCGATTACCGCATAAACTGCTGTCGATGCCCCAAGCGAATAATGAGTTGCCGGGTAGTAGGTCCACGCTGTCAGAAAATTTCCCACGGCTCCGCCCAGGATGCTAAAGAGCAACATCCATCCCCAACCAAAGAGGGCATTGGCAATGGCACCGTAAAGCAGAAACACGAAGCAATTAATTAACAGGTGGAATATTCCATCGTGCAGCGTAAGGGCGGTAATTACCCGCCACCATTCATGGTCACGAATGACTGCATGGGCATCGTTGATTGCGGCGTTGTCGATTTTTGGGAAGATAAACTGCAGGATGGAAAACACACAGAGCAGTACGCAAACGACGAACAGTGGTTTAAGGCTGAACTGCTCCTCCCGCCACTCAAAGACATAGCGCCGCCGACCTACGCTCTCCTTCTCATAGCGTCCGATCTGGTCCTTTATCCGCTCCAGGTCGGCCTCGGGAACAAAGAGATGATAGGCCCCTTCTTGGTGGCCGATCCAGTAGGCGAGCTGCATCGCCAGCACTATCAGGCCATGCTCATGCGCCGCCTTTGCGGAGGGGAAGCTGGCCAGCAATGCGTAGCCCTCGGGCGCCTGGAGGCCTGGTGACTCGTCATCCCCGGAATCGGGAGGCTCGGGTGGCGGACGAATCAGGCCATTATTCACTACTCGGTTTCCTTCTCCAGCGAAGTAATCGCCTGGGTAGCCTGGTCCCACTTGAGCATGGTGGTTTCGAGTTCGGCCTTTTGCCAGTCATACTTGCGCATCTCATCGGTGGTGGTGGCTCCGCGGTTAAAGAATGCTGGATCGAGCATCGCCGCTTCGGTTTTCTTAAGTACTTCCTCCAGCTCTTCGATGCGTGCCTCCAGTGTCGCCACATTCTTGCGCATTGTGGCCAGCTTCTGCCGGGTCTCGCCATCGGCGCGACCGCCCTTGCCAGCGCCGCCCTTGTTGGAGGCCTTTGCCCGCTGCTGTACCAGCAGGGCCGCTGCCGCCTTCTCTTCAGCTTCTTTCTTTGCGAGAAATTCGCCGAGCGTACCGTGAAAGAGCCGTACGGTACCGGGTCGCACTTCGAGGACCTTCGTTACCAACGGGTCAAGAAATGCACGGTCGTGCGAGACGATGAGCAGTGTGCCGCCGAACTCGAGCAGTGCCTGTTGAAGCACGCCCTTGGACTTCATGTCCAAGTGGTTAGTCGGTTCGTCCATTATCAGACAGTTCGTTGGACGCAGAAGCATTCGTGCAAGGGCGAGGCGGCTTTTCTCACCGCCGGAGAGCACGGAGGTTTTCTTAAATACAGCATCGCCACTAAAGAGGAAGGAGCCCAACACCTTGCGGATGCGCTGGCGTACTTCCAGCGGCTGGCCCTCGGCGCAGTTGTCCAGCACATCGCGGTCCGGGTCGAGTTCCTCGGCCTGGTGCTGGGCGAAGTAGCTGAGGAGCACATTCACGCCGACGATGCGCTCTCCCTGCTGATAAGTCTCTTCGCCTGCCAGAATCCGCGCGAGCGTACTCTTCCCCGCGCCGTTGGGCCCAACAATCGCGATGCGCTCCCCGCGCTCGAAGGCGATATCCAGCCCGTTAAAGAGGCGCAACTCCCCGTACGCTTTATGCAGCCCCTTCAACTCGATAACCGTGCGGGCACAGCGCGGTGCCGGAGGGAAGCGAAAGTGGATTTCATTGTCGTCCGACTCCGGGGCCTCGATCCGCTCCACGCGGTCAAGGGCTTTGATACGGCTCTGCACTTGGGCCGCCTTGGGTGCCTTCGCGCGAAACCGCTCGATGAAGCGCTCGGTCTTCTCAATCTCCTTTTGCTGATTGAGATAAGCTTTTTCCTGAAGCTCGCGACGCGCCACGCTCTCGCGCTCGTAGTAGGAGTAGTTACCTGAGTAGATTTCCAACCGACTGCTGCGAAGGGAGAATGTTCGCGTTGTCAGCGAGTCGAGAAATGCACGGTCGTGCGAAATCATCAGGATCGCCCCCTCGTAGTTCTTTAGAAACGCTTCCAACCAGCGCAGCGAATCCAGGTCGAGATGGTTAGTGGGCTCATCCAGCAGGAGCAGGCTGGGGGAGCGCAGGAGCAGCTTCGCCAGGGCGATACGCATCTGCCAGCCACCGCTGAACTCGCTACAATCCCGGGTCATGTCGGGCATGTAGAAGCCCAGTCCCAGAAGAATGCTCTCAATCTTTGAGCGCAACTTGTCCGCCTCCAAGTCTTCCAACTGGTGCTCCCAGCCACCGATGAGATCGATTAGCTCGTAATACTCCTCGGATGTCACCGGCAGCTCATCCATGCGCTTCGTGGCATTGTCGAGATTCGCGCGCAGGGTGAGTACATCGGTGCACGAAGACTCCACCTCGTCATAAATCGTCTTCCCCGCTGCGGCCACACCCTCCTGCGGCAGATAGCCAATAGTGACCCACTTCGCCTTCTCGACTTTACCGGATTCCGGAGTCTCCTGCCCCACAATAATTTTGATCAGCGTAGTCTTGCCCGCACCATTGGCGCCGACCAACCCAATCCTATCCCGTGGGTGAATAAGCGCCGAGACGTCGTTGAATAATACCTGCTGCCCGAAGTTCAGGCCTATGCTGTCCAATGTTACCATGCCACGGTTCTGTCTATTTTCGGGTAAAAGTAAAAGGGAATATAGGGCGGAGGGGGTTTTTAGTCTGAAAAGGGAAAGCAGTTTAACCACGAAATTCACTAAATGCACTTAAGAGATTCAGGGTCAGTACGGTGCAGGGCATCTCGAAGTTGTTAATATATCCCGGACAGTACCAGAACCACCATGAATACGATCGCACAAAATGGATTAAACCCCAGCCCCGGCGTATTTAATATCACAAGTCCCGTAGGGAGGGCTGAAGGGCTTTCAAATTCGCCTTAAGGGCTAAGCAAATAGATCGCTTCGACAGGTTTGATGCCCTCCATCCAGTCGTCCCTGCGGGACTCGGTCCGGGTATGTACGCATTTCCCCAGGTTAAAACCTGGGGCTAAGATGCAGGTCGTCCCGAGGGGACTCCATTCTTCACATGCCTGCGATGAGGGGATTATGGCTGAGTATTATGCACCCACCAATTCCTTTACCTTCTATCGCATCTTTGCCATCAGTTTAAATTACTTACTGCCATTTACTGGTAAACACAATGCGTATTTTCCACTGGATAGAGTTCGCTTTAATGTTCCGCGAGGGCATTACTTACTGTGGTCACGGTTCCCCTATGCAGTAGTTCGCTCAACCAGCGACTGGTTGCACTGGTTTGTGGTTTCACTAGGGCGGGGTTGCGACCGAGGAGATAACAATCGTCCTAGCACTCAGGGTTCCGCGATGGTGCCGATGGGGTTGCGGAAAATGTCCACGGTCCAGAGTCAGAGCGGCCAGGATGGCCGCGGTCCCAGGGCTGAGATCGTGGGGTTGGCTGTTGCAATGGGTAATGGGTTTGCCAGAGAGCGCGGGTCGCTGGCCCGCATCTGGAATCTGGAATCTGCAATCTGGCATCTGGCATCTGGAATCTGCAATCTGGAATCTGCCTTTCTGCCTTCAACCTCTGTGCCTTTGCCTCTTTGTACCTTAGTGCCTTTTGCATAAATTCCCTTTGCCTATTGTTACAATGGGGTTCAAATAGAAAGGTTTTCAAGTTTCCAGTGCGCCAATGGCATTAACCGTACCTAATCAGCAGCTCAGTCCCGCTACGTGGCGGGAGACTTTCTACCGGTTCCTTTCGGGGACGGAGGAGGCGGGTGTGGACTGGGTGAACCCGATTTGCATTCTGGCGCTGTCGGTCATTGGGGTATTCTTTATCTACTCGGCCCATGCCTCGGTGGGTGGGGATTTCTGGGTGCGGCAAATAGTATTTCTAGGGACTGGGGTGGTGCTGTACTCGCTGTGTGCGTATTTTAACTACCGGGTTCTATTTGTTAACGCGCACTGGTTCTACCTGCTCTGCCTGCTACCCCTCCCGCTGGTGTTTTTCCCGCCATTTGGGGAGACCCGTTCCGGTGCATCGCGCTGGCTGGACTTCGGCGTAGTGACGATCCAACCGGCTGAGATTGCAAAGATTGGCACGCTCATTATGATGGCGAGCATCCTTGCGCGAGGAGAACTGAGTACGGTGGGGAAGTCCCTCGGTGTGCTCTTCCTGACGTTTGTGGTGACTATCGTGCCATTTCTATTGATTTTTTTGCAACCAGACTTAGGCTCGGCTTTGATTCTTCCGTTGATGGTGTTCTCTTTACTTTACGTCTCCAAGCTTTCCCTCCGATTCTTTCTGGCTCTGCTAATGGTTTTCATCCTGGCTGTGACAGTGGTGGGGATGGATATCTATGGTTACAAGAATTACCTCATACGAAACGATATTTCAGCACAGGACGCACGGGGAAAGTATGAGGTAATCTCGTGGTTTCCCTTGAAAGACTATCAGCGGGAAAGAATTTTAGACTTTGTTTCCCCGGACTCGGTGGACCCTCAAGGCATCGGCATCGGGTGGAACCGCAGGCAATCCCTCCAAGCCGTGGGCACAGGGGGATTAACCGGGAAAGGATGGACCGAGGGCACACAGGCGAAGCTCGGTTACCTTCCCCGCTCAGTGGCACATAATGACTTTATCTTTTCCGTGCTGTCGGAGGAGAGTGGCTTCCTTGGCGGGCTGACTGTAATAGGTCTGTTCGCTGTGATCGCCATGAATAATTTGCGCATCGCAGGGCTCTCCCGCGACCGGTTTGGCATGCTGGTCGTGGTCGGTGCAGCCGTGGTCCTGATGGTGCATGTATTTGTTAACATAGGTATGTCCTTGGGTCTAATGCCCATTAAGGGCCTGCCGCTGCCATTCCTAAGCTATGGTGGTTCCTTTATCTTGAGTAGTTTCATTCTGCTTGGACTGGTCCAAAGCGTTTACCGACACCGGAGGAGCGCTACATGAGCCTGAGAATCTCGACCAGTCCCTGCAAAAGAAACACTCGGCGGATAAAGGACCATCTCAACACCGGTCCGATTATCCATCATGAATACCAATTCAACTGATCCTTCAAGCAAACCCTCGGAGCAGATAGAATCTGAACTCCAGTCGAAGCCCAAGGAAGAACCTATTCAGGGTATAGAGTCCTCTACCCTGCACCGCGATGCCGAGCTGCGCGCCAAGCAGAACCGCCCGCTCTTACAAAAGATCGTTCGCGCCATCCGGCGGGACGACTCGCCCTACCGCGAGATCATCATAAACTCTGAACCGCTCGAAAAGCGGGTCGCCGTACTCGACAATGGAGTGCTTGAAAAGTTCGACCTTGAGCGCCTTGGAGATGACCGCCTCGTGGGCGCTATTTTCAAGGGCAAGATTCAGAACCTGGAAGCCGGGCTGAAGGCCGCCTTTGTCGATATCGGGCTACAGAAGAACGCATTTCTGCACTACTGGGACATTCTCCCGGCAGTGGCAGACTCGATGGTGGAATTCGTCCGCGACACCCGCTCAGAAGAGCAGAGGCGCAAGGGGGACAAGGTCCAGCTCAAGGATATTCCCAGCCTCTATCCAGTGGGCAGCGACATCGTCGTGCAGATTACGAAGAGCACCATCGGGACCAAGGGACCACGCGTAACTACAAATCTCTCCCTGGCCGGGCGCTATATCGTGCTCATGCCCTACGCTGGCCAGTGCGGTATCTCGAAGAAAATCGAGGATGACCGCGAACGGATACGCTTAAAGGAAATACTCCGCAAGCTCGCTGTCCCAGAGGGGATGGGCATCATCATCCGCACTGCGGGCGAGGGCAAACGCTGGGCCTACTTTGTGCGGGACCTCGCCATGCTTCTCGAAACATGGAACGAGATTCGCGCGAAGATGGAAGCCTCTCGCGAGCCTACCTGCCTCTACCAGGAGCCCGACATCACCGAGCGCACCGTGCGGGATTTCCTTACGGAAAACATCGACCGCGTCCTCGTCGATAGTGTCGAAGATCATAAAAAGATTGAGGACTTGGTGGGCCGCATCTCCAAGCGCTCCCGCAGCAAGATCGTAGTTTACAAAGATAACATCCCGATCTTCGAGCGCTTTAACATCGAGCGCCAGATAGAGCAGACTTATCAGCGCCGAGTCCCCCTGCCTTCCGGTGGCGAAATTGTCATCGAGGAAACCGAGGCACTCACCGCAGTCGATGTAAATACTGGTGCCCACAAAACGAAGGAAGGCGACACGGGCAGCTTCATCGTCCAGGTGAACTTGGAGGCAGCCTCGGAGATTGCCCGCCAAATCCGCCTGCGCAACATCGGTGGGCTTATCATTCTCGACTTCATTGACATGAAGAACCCCCGCGACCGCAGGTCGGTTTATAACCGGATGCGGGATGAGATGGACAAGGACAAGGCGAAGAACCACATCCTTCCCATCTCAACGCTGGGGATCATGCAGATGACACGCCAGCGCCACAAGGAATCCGTGGCCAGCGGACTCTATACGGGGTGCCCCTACTGCTCCGGGCGTGGGATTGTGAAAAGCCCGCGCACCATGAGCGTCGAGATACAGCGCCGCCTCGTCTCCGTAATCCGCCGCCTGCGTGCCCGCCCGGGGAATGCAGAAAAGATTCTCCACCTGCGCATCTACTGCCACCCCCATGCCCTCGAGCGCCTGCGCCATGAAGATGAGAAGCTTCTCGTGGACATCGAGGACTTGTACAAGGTCAAGCTCGCCTTCCGCGCAGACCCCATCTACCACGTCGAGAACTTTAAGATACTCGACGGTGAAACGAATCAGGAACTGCGCTAGCTGGAGTTGCTCCAGCTGGTGTATTAGTTCCACCGATTTGCATTTGTGAAACAGTAAACAGGCCCGATTCCACAATCGGGCCTGTTTTGTTTTGCAATTCTGCACAACGCAAAACGTTTGACAATAGCGATGAGGGGGCCTAAACTCTGATTATTCAACCGTGTAATCTGTTACCTTTTGGGTAGTAGTAAGTACATGTAAGGTCGCAGGGTCGTCTGAGGTAGGGCGACCCTGCTGTTTTGGTGGTTGTTCCGTCCAGGCATAAGTGGCTGAAAGATGCTAATCTTTGGCGGTTGGTTCATGGAGTTTTACCGGAGTTATATTGTAGAATGTCCGGGTAAATTTACCGTACCCGCTCATGACAACCGAAATCCCCGCAACTCACCCGCTTCGCCCGGCCCTCTGGATATGGCCGGGTGGCAATACTTACCTGCTGAACCACTTTGCACAGTTTCGCAAAGACTTCACTCTCACCAAGGTACCGGCGAAAGCGCCGCTCTTCATCACTGCGGACAAATCCTACCGGCTCTATGTAAATGGACACTATGTGTGCCGTGGACCGGCGCGCGGGTACCAGAACCATTGGCCGTTCGACGAAGTGGATATCCGGGAGCACCTTGTGGCTGGGGAAAACTGGCTTGCAATTGAGGCGTACAACCCCGGTGTCAGCACCTTTGCCTATATTCACCAAACCTGTGCGCGGATGATCTGTGCCGCGCGATGGGGAAGTTTCGAACTGTACTCGGATGACTCCTGGGCCATGCGGCGTGCCCCCGGGCGGCGTATCGATAGTGCGAAGCTTTCACTCCAACTCGACTTCCAGGAACATATCGATCTGCGCCTCAGCGATCGCTCGTGGATAACGGCGAATGCGTTGCCTGCGGATTGGAGTAAAACCACACCTTATTTCGGTACGGGCATGGAGTTTCACCCCTTCGGCCGGCCGCCTTATGACTCTGTGGAGCCGCGTGGAATCCCGCTATTTCATGAAGAGGAACGTCCTCTCAATCAGATTGTGGCGCACGCCACCGGCGCCTGTGGAGCAGGCTGGCAGACTTGGCAGAATGTGTCGTGGGGCTGGGTTGCGGAGGGGCAGCAGGTGAAAGGGTGGAGTGACTTCTCCGCAGTTGCTGCGAAACCCAAGGGCGAATGGCTCGAAGTCACACTCTCGCCCGCCGGTGACGGGAACTACCGCGCAGTTACGATCGATGCCGGTGAGTACACCGTGGGCCACTTGTTGGTGGAGGCTGTTGGTGCGGTGGGCGGCGAAGTCGTCGATTTCCAGTATGATGAGGCTCTGTTCGAGGGGCGTCCCGCACTCACTTTGCCCGGATCCGCGTGCGGTGTTGCCCTTGCGAATCGTCTGACGCTCGCCGCCGGTGCAAATGCGCACGAGTTCTACCACTTGCTGGGCTTCCGGTATGTGACGGTCATCGGGCGCGGCTTAGCTACTCCGCTTACTCTACGTCTGAAAGCACGCCGTTCGGGTTACCCTTTCACGATGAAGGGCACGTTTACCAGTGCGGACCCGTGGTTGAACGACCTGCACGCTGCCTGTCGTCGTACGCAGCAAGCCTGCGCGCTCGATGCCTATATGGATACGCCCTGGCGTGAGCAAGCCCAGTGGTGGGGCGATGCCCGGGTACAGGCGAAGAATACCTTCCACCTCGACGGCGATGCCCGTCTGCTTGAGCGCGGTATTCGCAGTATAGCCGGGCAGTTTGCCCCCCATGGGCTTACCTATGGCCACGCGCCGACCTGTGCTTATAACTGCATCCTGCCGGACTTTTCGCTGACCTGGCTCATCACTCTCTGGGACCATTACTGGCAGACGGGGGATGCCGCACTCACGGCGGAACTCTGGCCTCGCGCCGAGGCGGTGCTCTCCTATTTCGAAGCCCCGGAAGCACGCCACTCCAGTGGACTTCTGCGCCATGACACTCGCTTCTGGCTTTTTGAAGACTGGTCGTCACTCTATAAAGGAGAGGTCCCCACATTCCTCAACCTCTGGTACCTCTTTGCCCTGCGCAAGCTGGCGGAAGTCACCCAAGCGGCCGGCCTCGCCAAAGAGTCGCGCAAACTTATTGGCAAAGCCAAGGCACATGAGAAGCTCGTGCTGGCCACTCTCTACCACCAGCCCACGCAGCTCTTCCGCGAGGGATTGGACGAAGCCTGCACGAACGCCTCTGTTCATGATCAAGTACTCGCACTTATCCTTAACCTCGTCCCGCAAGCGCACCCCGTTATGCTTCGCGACCGCATCCTGCCGTATCTTAAGGACGAGCCCTTTGAAGGCGCACGCCCCTCCGCATTCTGGAGCGCTTATGTACTGGAAGAGACCGCGGCACGCGGTTATGTTGATGAATCCCTTGCCTTTATCCGCAAACACTGGGCGCCCATGGTGGCAAGTGGCATGACATGGGAAGGCTTTGAGTGGACGCCGAGTAACTTCGGAACTCAGAGCCACGCATGGACATCCCATCCCTGCTATCATCTGGTGAATACCCTTGGCGGTATCCGGCAGGTGGCCCCAGCGTGGAGCGAGATTACTTACGAGCCGTATCTCCCGGCAGATCTGCCATCTGTAGCTGTAACCGTACCCACACGACACGGCTTGATTCGCTCCGAGTGGACTCAGGCGAAGGGCAAAGCAGACCTTCGCCTGTCTCTCCCCAAGGGAGTTACGGCAAAGGTGCGCCTGCCCGATGGCACCAGCGAAACACTGGCAGGCGGCAAGGGCCGCTGGCGATGTGCGGTAGGGGGCTGAGGAATATTAGCCGCAAGAAGGCGCAAAAAAATCCTAAAAAGGAAAATGGTGCGCAACTAATCAGTGCTTTTCCAGGGGATGCCTACGGCATCCTCCTACCACCTGCATTCAGAAAATAGATGCATTAGGACCATCTGCCACTCGGCCTTTCCTACTCATCATAGGGTTAGTGTCTTTTCACCCCGACATGACATCGTCTCTATTATGCTTGCTCAATTAGCCATTTTCACGGTTCTTGCCATCATTCCATTTTCCTTTTTAGGGCAATACTATGAATCTCACGCTGCTTCAAACTGCCGGACTACTCGTCCTCTCCAACCTCTTCATGACCTACGCCTGGTATGGGCATCTAAAGTCCATGGGCGGCAAGCCGTGGCTGGTTGCGGCATTGGTTAGCTGGGGAATCGCACTCTTCGAGTACTTGATCATGGTGCCCGCCAATCGCATCGGCTACGCAGGCGGGCTCACCCTGGCACAGCTCAAGATTACCCAGGAAGTGATTACGTTGGTGGTCTTCGTTCCGTTCTCCCTGTTCTTCATGAACCAGCCGTTCAAGCTCGATTATCTGTGGGCCGGGTTGTGTCTGGTCGGTGCGGTGTATTTTATATTCCGCACGTAAGGTGCGTCCGCTACTTACAGTTTGTCGTAAACCTTCAGATTAGGAATCAACTGGAAATGCTGGTCGAAGGAGAGCACTGCTGCGCCCAGATGGAGCGCGCAGGTGGCGATGAGTATATCCTGTGCGGGGAGAACTATTCCCTTGCGATCCAACTGCCAGGCCAGCTCGGTGGCTTGCTCCCATAGCTTGTTGTTCGTTGGCACATAGATAAAGACGTCGAGGAATCGCTTGATTTTTTTGTGAAGGGTCGGCTCCTTTAATCCACGCAGAACCTCCATTTTCACCATCCCGCAGGTGGCTAACTGGCGTCCCGCAGCCCACTCGAAGAGTGTGCGGTTTGGATCACGTCGGTCTTTCAACAGTGTGATGAACACGCAACTATCGACCAGAACAGTATTATCCATAAGGTTTCTTAGGCTCGGCAACACCCCGGGACTTCAGAACATCGTAGTCTGGATAGACACTATTCGCCAATTCATCAGGAGTCATCTCCAGTCCCTTCTCCCCCAACTCCCGGAAACTGGTTCTCCGGTCCAGTTCCCTGAGTGCCATTTCTACTGCTTCGGTCTTTGATTCGTAGCCATAAGCATTCATCACTCTGGCGAGTAATTCCTCGTCTATGTGCATCGTCATCTTCATGCCATACTCAGTATGGCATGAGGCTGGGTATGTCAACAGTGAATGAAGAATGGATAATGGAGAATGGTGAATGGATAATGCGGAGAGGTTGGCAGTTTGCAGTAGGCAGTTGGCAGAAGAGGAAGGCATGGTGTAGTTTGTCGTGGGCATTCTTCCCATGCTTCCCCTTCTTCCCATTACCTTTCGGCGAGTGGCGGTGGGGGTGGTACGAGTGGCGGCAACGGTGGTACGACCGGCGGCAACGGTGGTACGAGTGACCGCAACGGTGGTACGAGTGACGGTAGCGGTTCCGGGAGTGGCGGGAACGGTGGTACGAGTGGCGCGAGGACTCCGGGAATAGAGGAATGCGCCCTCTCTGCTACCCGCAGCTTTCGCTCTTCCCAAAAGCAGCGCACATGGCTAGAGTTAGCTGATTCCGAATGTTATCTGAAGTATCTCCATCGTTCAAAATTGCCGATGGGCTGCGCGCAGCGGCTCTTGGCATAGTTATAAACATCAGCCTCGCGACTATTAAGATTATTACGGGTGTTGTTGGTAGTTCCTATGCGCTGATAGCGGATGGAATTGAGTCACTCACGGATGTGTTTAGCTCGATCATTACCCTGAGTGCGTTGAAAGTGGCTGGTACTCCGCCAGACCGGCAGCATCCCTATGGGCACGGCAAGGCCGAGTCGCTCGCTGGTCTGGTCATTGCGCTGGCTTTAATTGGTGCGGCCCTGTTCATCGCTATCCAGAGTATTCGCGAAATTCTGAACCCGCACGTGGCACCGAAATGGTATGTATTGATTGTACTCGCTGCGGTCATAGTGGCGAAGGAGACGCTGTTTCGATTCGTCAATAAGATAGGCGTTTCTCTTGAGAGTGGTGCGCTTAAAGGGGATGCCTGGCACCACCGCAGCGACGCACTCACATCGGTGGCGGTTTTTGTTGGGGTGCTAATCGCACTGATAGGAGGGAAAGGCTACGAAAGTGCAGATGACTGGGCCGCCATGCTCGCATGCATAATCATAGCGTACAATGGCGTGCGCCTCTTTCAGCCGGCATTCAATGAAGTGATGGATGCCACCATTCCTGGAGAGCAGCTCGAGATTATCCGCGCAGCGGCAGCAGCAGTGCCGCACGTGGTACGCATTGAGAAGTGCCGCACGCGCAAGAGTGGACTGGGGCTGCTGACCGATATCCATGTACACGTCGACGGTGCGATGAGTGTCACTGAGGGGCACCGCATCTCCCATGAGGTGAAGGATACCCTTATGGCCTTGCCGGGGCTGAGGGTTGTGGATGTGATCGTGCACATCGAGCCAGCGTAGACGACTGCGGCTTCTGCGAAATCCCGCACAAAGGCTTGCCCGCGTGCCAGCGATAAGGTTTGCTGTTCCCTTTTAACTCTTTCCATTACCATGAAAGCCGGAATCGTAGGACTGCCCAATGTGGGCAAAAGCACTCTCTTCAATGCCCTCACTCGGACCCGCAAGGCGGAAGCCGCGAACTACCCGTTCTGCACGATAGAGCCCAATGTCGGCGTAGTAGTAGTGCCGGATGAGCGCCTGGAGCCGCTTTGCAAAATTGTTAAGTCCAAGACCCCGGTGCCGGCAGTGATTGAAATCCTCGACATCGCCGGGCTTGTTGCTGGCGCGAGCAAAGGGGAAGGACTTGGCAATAAGTTCCTCGCCAACATCCGCGAGACCGACGCGATTATCCAGGTAGTGCGCTGTTTCGATGACGAGGACATCATCCACACCGCCGGAACCATCGACCCGGTGCGCGATATCGAAATTATTACCACCGAGCTGGTACTCGCCGACCTCCAGTCCGCGGAAACGCAACTCGATCGGAACCAGAAGAAGGTTAAAGCACAGGACAAGGAAGCCATTGCCAACGTGGACTTGCTCTCGCGCATCGTGCCACACCTTAACCAGAACAAGCCGATCACCATGTTTGATGGGAGCGACGAAGACCGTGCACGGCTCAAGACTTTCTTCTTTCTCTCTGCAAAGCCCGTAGTCTATGCCTGCAATGTCGCCGAGTCCGACATAGCCGACCCGGAAAAGAACCCCTACGTAGCCAAGGTGCGTGAGTATGTGCGCACCCACCACGATGCCGGTGCCTGCGTGATCTGCTCCCGCCTCGAAGAGGAACTGGGCGAACTCACACCAGAGGAAGGCATCGCCTACTTGAAGGATCTCGGGGTAACCGACAGCGGAGTTTCCATTCTGATCAAGGAAACTTATAAACTCCTCGGCCTCGCCTCCTACTTAACCGCAGGCGAAAAGGAAGTCCGCGCATGGACATTCCACCGCGGCATGACTGCCCCGCAGTGCGCCGGAGTCATCCACACCGATTTCGAAAAGGGCTTCATCAAAGCCGAAGTCGTCGCCTACGACGACCTCGTCTCCAAAGGCAGCTACGCCGCCGCCCGCGAAGCCGGCAAATACCGCATCGAAGGCCGCGACTACATTGTACAGGACGGCGATGTGATGCTGTTCCGGTTTAATGTGTAAGTAGAGACTTCGGGTATATTGATAAACCCTTGAAACACGGAAGGCTGGCAGAGTGGTAATCCACTCCGCCAGCCTTCTGGCTAAAGTACAATCCGCTTCTTCGCGCGTCTACCCCACTGCCGGGGCGGACGGTTCTTCTTCTTCGCTTTCGACGACCTTGGAGATACCGATCAACTTATCGTTGTCCGAGAGATTAATCAGCCTGACGCCCTGGGTGCTGCGGCCAATGACGCGTATCTCTTTGACGCGGGTGCGTACGGCCTGGCCGCTGTGAGTTAGCAGCATGATCTCGTCGTTCTCATGGACGCTTAGCCCGCCGGCTATGCTGTCTCCCTCGCGCAGTTTCATGGCGCGCACACCGGAGCCACCGCGACCTTGCAGGCGGTACTCGTCGAAGTCCGAGCGTTTACCCTGGCCGCTTTCGGCAGCGATAAGAAGTGTGGCTTCCTTGTCCACGACTTCCATGGTTTCCACAACATCGCCCTCGGCGAGGGTGATGCCGCGAACACCGTAGGTATCGCGCCCTTGCGCGCGCAAGTCGGACTCTTTGAAGCGGATGGACATCGCATCGTGGGTGATGATGACCAGCTCATCTTCGCCCTTGGTCAGCTTAACGGAGACGAGGGAGTCTTTGATGTCGTTGTCGATCTTGATGCCGATGATGCCACCCTTGCGGAAGTTCACATAGTCGCTGAGCGCGGTCTTCTTGACGGTGCCTTTGCTGGTAGCCATCACGAGGTATTCGTTTTCCACGAAGCCCTTGATACAGATCATCGAGGCGAGTTGCTCATCTTTCTGCATCTCGAGCACATTCACCAAGGCGCGGCCCTTGCTGGTGCGAGTACCTTCGGGAATGTCATACACTTTCTCCACGTACACGCGGCCATTGTTCATGAAAAACAGTATGTAGTCATGGGTGCTGGCGGTGAATAGATGCTCGACGAAATCTTCTTCGTATGCGCCGGTACCAATCACACCTTTGCCCCCGCGCTTCTGCGAGCGGTAGCTGCTGACAGGGGTGCGCTTGATGAAGCCGTTGTGCGATACGGTGATGATGCAGCCCTCGTTGGCGATCAGGTCTTCCATGCGGAACTCGCCATCATCGTTGAGGAGCTGTGTCTTGCGCGGGTTGTTAAACTTTTCGCGCAGGTCGGTGAGTTCCTTCTTAATTACGGCGAGAAGACGGTACTCGTTTTCAAGAATTTCGGTCAACTCGGCGATGAGCTTGATTAGGTTAAGATACTCGGCCTCGATCTTGTCGCGCTCCAGTCCGGTGAGTTGGTACAAGCGCAGTTCCAGGATGGAGTCCGTCTGTCGCGAGGAGAGCGGGTACTTCGCCATGAGCTTGCCCTTGGCCTCTTCGCGGTTCGAGCTGGAGCGGATGATCTTTACGAAGTCGTCCAGGTTATCCAGCGCGATCTTGTAACCTTCGAGGATGTGGGCACGGTCCTCTGCCTTCCGTTTGCGGAACTCGGTGCGGCGCTTCACCACTTCGCGGCGGTGCTCCAGGTACACTTCAAGGAGTTCCTTAAAGTTCATTTCCTTCGGGCGACGTGCCACGATGGACATAAGGATGACACCGAAGGAGGACTCGAGGGCGGTGTGCTTGAAGAGCTGGTTCAGAATAACACGCGGAGGTGGAGCGCCGCGCTTCAGCTCGATTACGATGCGCGTCTTCTCGTCGGACTCGTCGCGCAGGTCGCCTATGCCTTCGATAACCTTGTCGTTGATCAGTTCCGCAATCCGCTCTACGAGGGTCTTGCGGTTGACGTTGTAGGGCACCTCGGTGATGACGATCTGCTCCTTGCCGTTCTTCACTTCCTCGCTGTGGGCGGCGCCGCGCACTTTGACGATGCCGCGCCCGGTTTTCATGTATTTCTCAATCCCTTCGCGTCCTAGAATGGCGCCTCCAGTGGGGAAGTCCGGGCCGGGAACTATGGCCATGATTTCCTCAATCGTGCAGGTGGGCCGCTCAATGATGAGGCAGATGGCATCGATCAACTCGCCGAGATTGTGCGGCGGGATGTTCGTCGTCATACCGACGGCGATACCGGTGGAGCCATTCATTAACAAGTTCGGCAAACCGGCGGGGAGCACGCTGGGCTCTGTGGTTTCCTCATTGTAATTGGGCACAAAGTTCACCGTCTCTTCGTCGAGATCGCGAAGGAGTTCCTCGGCAATCGCAGTCAGGCGGGACTCCGTATAGCGGTAGGCAGCAGCAGGGTCACCGTCGATGGAGCCGAAGTTTCCTTGCGGGTCGATCAGCGGGTAGCGCATGACCCAGTTCTGCCCGAGGCGGACGAGGGTGTCATAGACCGCGCCGTCACCGTGCGGGTGATAGTTACCCAGCACTTCGCCGACTACTTTGGCGCATTTATTGAAGGAGCGGTTGTGGAGCAGGCCGAGGCGGAACATCGCGTAAAGGATGCGGCGCTGCACGGGCTTCAACCCATCGCGAGCATCAGGCAATGCGCGACTGATGATGACCGACATCGAGTAGTCGATGTAGGCCGTCTGCATGATGTCCGTGATGTTAGTCGGAATGAGCTTTTCGTTCTCTGTGTACATGGAAAAGGGGGGATTAAGAGTTGATGGGATTATCCCGGCTTACACGTCCAGATAGCTCGTATTGAGCGCATTGTCCTCGATGAAAGCACGGCGCGAGGGCACGTCTTCACCCATGAGCATGGAGAAGATGTGCTCCGCCTCGGCTGCGTCCTGGATGTTTACCTTGAGGAGACGGCGCTTGGTCGGGTCCATCGTGGTTTCGAAGAGCTGCTTGGGGTTCATTTCTCCCAGCCCTTTGTATCGCTGCATCGAGAGCCCGCGGCGGCCAAGTTCGCGAATCTGCTGAATGAGTTCCAGGATGGTGTGAAGCTCAATCACGCGCTCGCTCTTCTCGCCTTTGTTCTCGATGAGATGGTAGCGAGCTTCGTCGGTGCGTGCCCAGTGCTTGACGTCGAGCCCGAGCTTGTCGAGTTCGTGAATGGTCTTAGCCATCAGACCAGCTTCATAGATTTCGTGTATGGTGATGCGCTGGTTAACCTTCTGGCCATTCTTCTCAACGATGCGCGAGAGGGTGTCGCTAAAGACGTCCTCATAGCTTACTTCAACGAAGAAGGCTGCCCGATCGTCATCCGTGAGCAGGTAGCGGAATGCTTCCTCGTTTCCGGTGCGGATGCGGGCGATGTACTTGGGCAGGTGGCCATCGGGGCTCTGCTGGTCGAGGTACTGGGGGAGATTCCCACCGAAACGGCGTACGCCACCGCCGAGAGCCTCAAGGCGCGAGAGCGTTTCCACGATCTTATCGATCTTGGCTCCGGGGAAGAGGTGGTTGTCGCGAAGGCGTACGAGAGTGACATCCTCCGAGCCCAGCTCGATGAGGATGCGGTTCATCTCGTCATCATTTTCCACGTATTGCTCGCGCTTCTTGCGCTTTATCTTGTAGAGCGGGGGTTGGGCTACGTAAACGAAGCCGGCCTCGATCAGGCCCTTCATATAGCGATAGAAGAAGGTGAGGTACAGCGTCTGAATGTGCGAACCGTCAACATCAGCGTCCGCCATCAGGATGACCTTGTGGTAGCGGGCCTTGGTGATGTCAAAGGAGCCTTCGCCCTCATGGTCTCCGATTCCAGTGCCACAAGCGGTGATAAGCAGGCGGATGGAGCGGTTGTTCAGCGCCTTGTCCAGACGAGCCTTTTCCACGTTGATGGGTTTGCCAAAGAGCGGAAGCACAGCCTGGTAGCGGCGGTCGCGGCCCATCTTTGCGGATCCTCCTGCGGAGTCACCTTCTACGATGAAGAGTTCACAGAGCGATGGGTCTTTCTCGGAGCAATCTGCGAGGGAGCCTGGGAGGCCACCACCAGCAAGCGCACCTTTGCGCACCGTTTCGCGGGCCTTGCGGGCGGCTTCACGGGCGCGGGCGGCGGTCAGGCACTTGTCGATGATCTTGCGGGCGTCTGCCTTGTTTGTCTCGAAATAGTACTTCAGGCGCTCACCGACTATCTTCTGGACGATGCCGTCCACTTCTCCATTGGAAAGCTTGGTCTTCGTCTGGCCTTCGAAGCGTGGCTCCGGAATCTTTACACTGATAACAGCGGTAAGCCCTTCGCGGACATCGTCACCGGTGATGTTAGGGTCCTTCTCCTTTACCAAGTCCTCGGCCTTGGCGTAGTTGTTGACGACACGGGTCAGCGCGGTGCGGAAACCGGAAAGGTGGGTACCGCCCTCAATGTTATGAATACTGTTCGCGTAGGCGTACACCTGCTCGTTGTAGCCATCGTTGTACTGGAGCGCGCACTGTACGATGATCTTCGCACCAGGCTTGGCGCCCTCGGGAAGGACCTCGTCCTCGATGCTCACCACCTTGTCATGGATCAGGGTCTTCGTGCGGTTCAGGTATTTAACGTACTCGGTGATACCGTCCTTAAAGCGGAAGGTTTCCGTCTTGTTAATCCGCTCATCAGACAACTCGATAAAGATACCGGGATTGAGGAACGCCAGCTCGCGCAGGCGCTTGACGAGGATTTCGTATTTGAACTCGCGGGAGACCAAAAAGATTTCGGAATCGGGCATGAAGGTAATCTTCGTGCCTGTCTTCTTCGAGGAGCCGATTACCTTGAGCTTCTCCGTGGTCTTGCCCCGGGAGAATGCCATGTGGTGTACGTAGCCGTCGCGCGACACCTCGGCCTCAAACCACTCGGAGACGGCGTTTACGCACTTCGCACCCACGCCGTGCAATCCACCGGATACCATGTACGCGCCCTTTCCGAACTTCCCACCCGCGTGGAGATTCGTAAGCACCAGCTCAAGGGCTGGCATCTTGTAAGTGGCGTGCATATCCACAGGAATACCGCGCCCATCGTCTTCCACGGAGCAGGAACCATCCAGATGGATGGTGACCTTGATATTTTTACAGTAGCCAGCAAGCGCTTCATCGATCGAGTTATCCATGATCTCGAAGACGCAGTGGTGCAGACCCCGCTCACCCGTATCGCCGATATACATATCGGGGCGTTTACGAACACCTTCCAGGCCTTCCAGCTTCTGAATTTTAGTGGAATCGTACGCGTCTGGGTCAACCGGATTCTGCGAAGGAACAATTGGATCGCTCATGTGAATTAAATAAAGAAACAAATCACCGCGATTTAAGCGGCAATTAGGCTTGATTGCCTGCGAGAGTTTAAAGGATATTTATAGAAAATGAGGGCAGGGGTTTACAATCCCTAAGTGCCTTAAAACAAGGAAATATACGTGAAAATCTCCCTCAAAGTCGAATACTCCTGCCGAGTCCTCGCTCAACTGGCCCGCTGGTCTGGTCGGAATGAACTACCTCACATAGAGAGCCTGGCCGAAATTGAAAAAATTCCCGCCAACTATCTGGTCCAAATACTCAACGACCTGCGCGCAGGCGGACTGGTTGTCAGCCGACGCGGTAAACAGGGTGGGTATGCCCTGTCTAGGCCAGCAGCCGAGATATCTCTATATGACATCATCAAAGCCATGGACGGCGAGCTACTTGGCTTTACCGAGAGACCCAAGGGCGCCTCTGGCAAGAACGTAGCACGCGTCTGGGATGAAGTCATCCGTCTGTTCGAGGAAAAGACCAAGGCAACCAACCTTGACCACTTCCTTCAGGCCGAGGGTAATGCGATGTGGCATATTTAGAGAACGGACCAGTCCGTCCAATCAGTCCGATCTGTAGGAACCGTCCGATCATTCCGATCAGACTTGTCATTTGGCATCCCCTATTTAGCTTGAAGACCGCATGTCCAGACACTTTGCGATTGCAGTTTACCTAATCACGGCGGTCTTCTTTGGCTGTTTCTTTCTCTGGCCCATCTGGCAGATACTGCGGGGTGCGTTCTTCGATGCGAACAATCACTTCACGATTGGGTATATTGTGGAAGTGTTCAGGAATCCAATCTATGTCGAGGGCCTGATCAACAGTTTCTGGCTGGCGCTGTGTGCGACTTCACTTGCCATGCTTATCGCTGTGCCACTGGCATGGATGGCAGATCGCTACGAGTTCCCAGGGAAGAAGCTATTCATGGCGACAGTACTCTTGCCAATTATGCTACCGCCTTTCGTAGGAGCAATTGGCGTGAAGCAAATCTTCGGGGCTTATGGAGCGTTCAACGCCGTGCTCCAAAAGGTGGGGCTGCTTGGAGCCGACCAGACCATCGACTGGTTGGGGCGTGGGCAGTTTATGGGAGTGGTGGTGGTGGTGGCACTAGGGCTGTACCCCATTCTCTATCTGAATGCTCTGGCTGCGCTCTCAAACATCGACCCCGCAATGGAAGAGGCTGCGGAGAATCTGGGCTGCAAAGGCTGGAAGCGCTTCTTAAAGATTACCCTGCCACTGATGCGGCCCGGTCTATTCGCAGGGGGCACTATTGTCTTCATCTGGTCATTTACTGAGCTTGGGGTGCCGTTGATTTTCGACTACACACGGCTGGCTTCAGTACAGATTTTCTACAGCATCAAGGAGATCGGCGCGAGTCCGTTCCCCTACGCCTTGGTTTCGGTTATGTTATTTTGCGCCGTACTGATCTACGCGACGGGCAAGGGCCTCTTTGGCCGCGATACCCACGCCATGATGGCGAAAGCTGGGCATGCAGGTGGGCCGAAGAAACCGAAGGCATGGCTGGCCACAGTCTGCTTCTTGAGTTTTCTGGGCATCAGTCTCCTGGCGCTGTTACCCCACCTTGGCGTGATACTTATCAGTTTCTCGAGCGACTGGTTTCACAGCATTCTGCCACAGCGGTGGACTTTGGAAAATTTCGAACTCGCCCTTGGCCATGGGCTGACGATCTCCAGCATCCAGAACAGTCTTGTTTATGCCGGTCTGGCCACCTGTGTGAATGTGGCTCTGGGTGTTGCCATCGCTTACGTAGTGGTGCGGACCAAGCTGCCTGGCAGAAATGTACTCGATGCCATGGCGATGCTCCCACTCGCCGTCCCTGGTCTGGTGATGGCATTTGGTTACCTGGCAATGACACAGTCCGGCAAACTGTTCTCTGCGCTTAATCCCGTGGATAATCCGCTCCCGCTTCTGGTCATCGCGTACTCCATCCGCAAGCTACCCTTTGTCGTGCGCAGCGCAGTGGCGGGCCTGCAGCAAACGAGTGTGACCTACGAGGAAGCCGCACAGAACCTCGGCTGCTCGCCGTTCAAGACGACGCTAAAGATCACCCTGCCCCTGATTGCCGCCAGTCTCGTTGCCGGAGCCATCCTCGCCTTCGCACAGAGCATGCTCGAAGTGTCGGACTCCATCATCCTCGCGCAAAAAGCGCAGTACTACCCGATCACCAAGGCAATCTACGAACTCATGCAATTCATCGGCGATGGGCGCTTCCTCGCAAGCGCACTGGGAGTCTGGGCCATGGCCTTTCTGGCTCTGACCATCATCAGTGCAAGTTTGCTTCTGGGAAAGAAACTCGGCTCGATCTTCCGGGTGTAGGCGGAAGGCAGATGGCAGAAGGCGGATGGCAGATGGCAGTTACTCAATAGCGTCAATCAGGTCAATGGGGTCATATAGATCGCTTCAGAACGTTTGATGACGTCCATCCAGAGCGTTGGCTTGCTACTCCTATCCCGAAAATCGCGTGCGAGTTGACCTATTTTAGGCTAATAGGATCTACGGACGGCTTAGCCGGAGCTGATAGTAGACGGGAATGGTGCTTACGGGGCTATCTGCAAGGGTTACGGTACCTGATGTATCGGTGATGCTGTGAAGGATGGTCCAATCAATGAGGTTGGTGCTTTTGTCAATAATGTAACGGTAGCCGGTCTGGGCGGGGATTTCGAGTTGGAGCGAGTTGTTATTGACCTTCAGCGAAATGCTTGGGGGGCTGGCTGTCTGGCAGTTGAACTCGGGTCCCGGCTGTTCCCCCGAAAGATTTTGCGCAACAATGCGGTATCGGTAGTGCCCTCCAGGAATTAAACCGCGGTCTATGAAGCCAAGTGTCTCACGAGGCAGACTGGCTACACGTAAATAGACTCCATCTGCGAGTGCGCGCTCAACGTGGTAAACAAGTGCGCCTGTACTGCTGGCCCAGTGGAGGGGGTACTCGGTCTGCGGGTCCGAACCGGAGCCACTGACAGGCTGTGCTGGTAATCCGGGCAGCGGGGCACCAGCAACCGGACCGCGCGCGCTTTCCGCTGGGCCAGAGGCTGCGCCACTTGGGGCAGATGCCCCACTGCGAATGATAGCAATACGATCGATGAGCATGCCATCTTCGCGCTTGCGGAGATGGAAGGTGTGCACACCAGCTTCGAGTGTACCCAAGCTCAGTTGGGCTGACCACACCCAGGAGGCACTGGGTCCGGTAAATTGGCTGCCGCCAATCTGCGTGCCATTCAGTCCGGCAAAGGAAGAGTCGTCCCCACCAGTGAGTGCGATGAGCCGTATACGTACACCATAGCTTCCCGCCGTGGGCACGATGAAACGGTAAGTGACCTCAGTGGCCGCATTCCAGCCAGCAGAGTCGGTTGAGTTCTGCGTGGAATTATTGGCGGTGTCTATGTACCCGGTTCCACTGTAGCCGGAGGTACTGCTGGAAATACGATATGGAGTTGGGTCCGAGCGTGGAACCAAGGTTTCGTAGTTTTCAGCTTCCATGACGATCAGGCCATTACTTTCAACAAAAGGCTGCCTTGTGGCCGTTGTGCAACCCACGCCATAACTCCATGGACCATCGGCTGAGCGATTTCGGGCCTGAATTATATAATGGTAGGTAGTATCAACAGCCAGTGTGGTATCGGAATAAGTATGCGCAGCCCCTTGAAGGATGGTGAGGTAGGTAAACTCTCCATTGCCGACAGCTCGCATCAATACCCACTGCTGAGCGGCAGCCGTGGCCGTGTACGTCCAGTCTAGGCGAATGCTGGAGTCACCCGTGGGAGTCGCAGTGAGGGTAGCGGGGGCTTCGGGGTACGCCAATTGCGTGCCCGCCGTGGCACTGCCCAGGAGCACATTGCCAAAGTGGAGCGTAGTGGTGGGATTATCTGCGTTACCCCACCAGACCCGCTTCGAGAGTAGCCCGGTTCCTGGGTTGTCGTTTACTCCGATATCGAGCCCGAGGGACTGTCCTGGAAACGGAGCAATAGCCAAGTTCGACCAGGGGATGGCGACGACTACGCGGTAGCCGTCCGCAGTCGCCTGGACTCCGTGGCGAATTCCCGCTGTACGTAGCGAGGGTTCAAAGAGTCTCCCGTCTCTGGTGATGGTGACGCGGCGATCGTCTTCATTATACACCACTTCACGGTTGTGAAAGGCATCTATGTAAACGTCCACGCTGTCGCTCTCTGTCACAGCCAGGCCGGACGCATTCGGAGTGCCATCCCTTACCTCAATACGGACCCAGAGATCGTAGTTATCCCACAGTAGCGAGAAGGTCGCACTGCACTGCGCGGATGCAGTAGTGATTTTACCCACCTCAATGGGTTTGGTCTCTGTCCAAATGGATTCACTGCCAGACTGCGGGTCGATGGCATCCAGCGAACGCGGCGGTATCAGCGTGCGCGCATCTGCCGCGGTGACCTGCAGGGTGAGGGTTGCAGTGGCGGTGTCGGTGTAGCCCGGTATAAGCTCACTTACCTGGACTTCAAAGGTATAAAGCCCTTCGAGTGAGGGGGTACCAAAAATATCTCCGTTCGCATTAATTTCCATACCCGGGGGCAATTGGCCACCGACGAATTGCCAGACGAAGGGTGCGTTTCCGCCGGTGACTGGAATGGCCACGTTATAGGGCTCGCCTCGCTGCGCAGGGGGCAGATTGGCCATTGTTATGGCAGGCGCAGTGTCGGACTCGAGAAAGAGCGTAAACTCGCGTTCTGCGGCAGTGTTCTGGGAGTCGCGAGCCCTCAAGGTGAAGGTGTGGCTGCCGACTCCACTGCCGGGTGTGCCACTGATGATCCCCGTGCCTGAATTGAGCTGTAGACTGCCAGGCAGGCTGCCGGCAACGATGCTCCACGTTACAGCGCCGATACCGTTGTCCGAGATAATTTGTGTCGAGTAGGGCACGCCAGCTATGGCGACAGGGAGTGACTTCGCGCGGATACTGAGGACGGTGTTGATACCAGTGCGAGGATAACTGACTAGATAATCCCACATAATCGCGCGAATCGCTGTTCCTGTTGCGGGTGGGATGGAGACCAGCACGCTGCCCCCATTCATAACAGTGTCCGGAAAATTGCGAATATCTTCGCGGAAGAAACAGGCATAGTGTGTGAGTACCCCGACATATTGGCCAAGGGAACTGAGGTGGCTGTCTCCTGCTGCGCTGGCAAAGAAATCGTAATGACTGGTTACCCCGGGTATCTGTCCGTTGGTAGCAGCAATTCCCAGTTGAATAAGGATATCTCCGACGGGTACGATGCGGGGTTGTGGTGCATTTGGGTACGCGCTAGCCAACTCGTTCGCGACCTGTTCAGCAGCGGCGAGAGTGCGTTCGTAAGGAGGGTTTGTCCATGCATCCTTGTTGGGAAAGACATTGTAGAGAAACACTGTGGTCTGGGGGTTACCCGCCAGTGCCAGTGCATAGAGCTTCCTGGCAGCATAGCTCTCTCCGGCTACGTCACCATAGATTTGGAAAACCACTGCCTCCCAACTATTGGTGGTTGTGAGTGCAGTTGTGAAAGGGGTACCGAATCCACCGGGGTTATTATAGTTCCAAAGCAGGGACGCTCCGGGGATGGTTTGAAAGCCGATGTCGTAGCTCTTCCCGCCCTGTAGGGAGAAGGGTTTAATCCAATTGCGGATACTGTCAGTATGACTATTGCCGACATGATAAGAGTCGTAACTGGCGGATGAGGGTGCGGCCAGTAGAGTGCTCGTCAGCAATAAACTGACGCAACCAGCAAGACTGAGTGTAGGTAACATGGGGGTGGAGTTGGGAGGGGAATTTACGAAGAGACCTGACCAATACGGTCAGGTCTCTAGTTTGAAATACGCATCCAAGCGGATTGATTATCTGCGCATACGGCGATAACTCGCCAAGCCGAATGTGAGACCTGCAAGAATTAGCGCTACATTGGCGGGCTCTGGAACAGCGGTGACACCGTCAATCGAGAGGATACCGCTGGAAACCCATTGAGATGTGTTCCAGGTCACATTCCACTGATTGTCGGCGCTCAATGATGAAACATTCGAGGTGCTGGCGAGAAATCCTGTGGGGCCAGCAGTCAGTGTAGTAAAGTCCCATGAGTTACCTACAATCGGGGTGTGGGCGCCGAAGTCCACTGCAACCATTCCGGCCGAGAGGTTCCACACGCCACCATTGGTGAACTGGGAGAGCTGGGCGTTTGTATTTCCGGCAGCTTCAATAGCGAATACTATGGTGCCGGTACCGTTGTTGTACGAGGCTTTGTCGTCGGTTCGGATATTATTATTCACGTACAAAATGCCGCCACCATTGGTAACGGTCATGTTTGTGAGATCGTCACCCTGAAAACGGTTAACTCCACGAAGCGTGCCGCCGGTCCAATTTAGATTTCCATTTGCGCTACCATTGGCGAGGCGAAAATCCCCAATTGCGCCACTGGTGACGCCAAGGTTCGTAACGCCACCGCTCAACGCCATGCTGGCACCATCCTTAAGGCTGACACCATCCAGAGCCGTGGAGCCTGTGAAAAGGAGTGAGCCACTGGTTACCTCTACGGAAAAGCGCGTGGAACCAGCACCACTAAGATTGAAATCTTGAATAGAGAGTGACCCGCCTTTGACTGCGAGCTTGAAGTTTCCCTGATTACTGGTGTTGACATAGGTTGTAACCGGTGCTGCGAGAGAGCCGCCGGTGCGAACCTCAAAAGTGGCTCCGCGATCACGCATTTCGAGATTGCTGCTTGATGGTGCGGCCTGGTCCAGGTAAATGACGGTGGTGTCGCTGACATCGTTCCCGGTAAGCACGACACGTTCGCCACTGAGTGGGGCGACGCCATCATACTTGGTGCCATCCAGGTAACTGTCTCCTGTTGTGCCATCGTTGCTGGCGCGCCAGAAGCGGTCGGCAGCATCGAGCGTTGCTGTAAATACGGCCATGGTTGAGATGACCGAGAGTAGTGATTTGTTCATTTTGTTTGGGCTATATGGAATAAGATCAATGCAAACAGGAGTTAGCGTAAGTTAAGCTGCTGTTAAATCAAGAGTTGTGGAGCTTAAGCCGTTCAGTTATAAAGGTCTGGATGCGAGTATCTTTGAAAGACATCGCGGAAGCATCAGGTGGGCTATCAGTGGCAGCAGTCTCTTACGCGCTTCGAGGGGCTCCTGAAGTGTCGAAAGAGACTCAGGAGCGCGTACGAACCATCGCCGCACAACTCGGCTATCAGCCGCGACCGGAGATTTCCCAGCTAGCCAGTCGCCGCTGGAAGAATCGCATAAGCAGTGGCTTAAAGGTGGCTTACATCACGCATGCCAGTGCATTGAAAAATGGTGGGAGACTGTACAACACGGTTAAAGCTACTGCGCTCGCGCGTGGATTTGTTGCTGAGGCCTTCTATGTGGAACATTATCCGGACGCTGGCAAGATGGCCAATGTCCTCAATGCCAGGGGCATCGAGGCATTGGTTGTAAGTCCCCTGTTCCAGAAGGAATTTGTGGAGAACTTTCCATGGGCTAACTTCACCGGGATCAATGTACAGACAGGTTATTATGCACCGCAATACAGTCATGTCTTCCCGGCACTATTGGATGCCGGGTGTAGTGCGTACAGAATTGTCATGAGTAGAGGGTATCGACGAATCGGGTTTGCCTGGATTCGGGAGCCAGTTGAGCCAATAGACGGCTGGGAGAAAGAGGCAGCCTACCTACTGAGTAACCAACTAGCCATGAAAGATGATATCACTCTGCTTACCAAGGAGTTTTCATTGGACAATGCATTCAGCGACTTTGTGACATGGGTACGCGAACACAATCTGGATGCCATAATCGCGCAGACACCAAGCTTCTATAACTTCGGCATTACGACTGCCGGGGATTTGCAGCATGTAGGTTGTGTTTGCTTGAATGTTACACCTGCGGAAAGGCAGTATTCTGGTTTCATACTAGACTTTGAGCTGTTGCTGAAACGCGCCTGGCTGGAGCTGGATATGCAGCTCAGGATCTTCCAGCGTGGTATTCCTGAAGCTAAAAGCTGCAGCTATGTCACCATGCCCTGGAACGAAGGCAGCACCTTGCCAAGCTGCCCCCGCCCCAACGGACCGAGTTTGTAAAAGAATAGAGCCCGGGGACTTCCCCGGGCTCACTTTCGGTACAGCGTTCAACTGTACCCCCTGTATCTCCTATGTATCCTAATATTACCTCAATCCTAGATTCTAAAATAAATGCATGATATAACCACAGGAACGGTCTGGCATCAGGGACTTGTTATACTCACACTACTCATCGTGGCAGTACAGAGAGTGCCCTGGGCATGGCTGGTGACACAGAGTCCAACCTTCGGTGTGCTCATTGTATTGGTGACGCTGAAAGTGGTGCCACCTACCTGTATCCATGTCGTGCCATCTGCACTGTAGAAGCCGGTGAAGGCATCGCCATTTCCCACTAGTTTTAGCCAGCAGGGTGCGGTGATGCCAGTTACCCGTTGAATTGATGATGAGCCCCCCGCACTGGTGCGGTATGTCATGGCTACCCCACTTGAGGGCGTAATCACTAGTGTCACGTTCTTGGCATTGGCTGCTGTACCATCTCGCATCATCACTCCAGCCTTGGCCCAAGAATTGGTATTCGAGATACTGTCCACTCTGGCTATGATAGTGGTATTGCCGCTGATGTCGGTGTACGCATAGTGGAACATGTCATTGATGTCCCAAATATCGCTACCCCCACCATTTACGGTCCAGGTGCCGGAAGTAAGTGTAGTACTACCTGCTGGTTCTGGGCTGCCGATGTCCAGTGCAGCCAGTGTCTTGTACACACCGCTGGTGGCCACACTACTATCGCCCATGCCTGATTTGTATGCTATGGCTTTCAACGTGCCACCACTGCCCAGCGCGACTGCGCTGGAGTAGACTGCGCCAGTGCTGGATGTGGGGGTACTGCCATCGGTGGTGTAGCGGATACTTGCCCCGCTCGTTGCGCTACTTAGGGTTACTGTGGCTGTGTTCGGATAGAGACCACCGACCGGGCTGAAGGTTGGAGATGCTACGTTGATCGTATACGTTGCCGTCGTAACGCTGGAATTACTCAACCCACTCTTATAGGCGTAAGCCTTGATGGTGGTATTTGCGGAGACGACGACTTGACCGCTGTAAGCAGTGGCCGTACCGCTGGTCGTTGGGTCGGAGCCATCCATTGTGTACTTGATTGAAGCCCCGCTGGTGGTGGAGCTAATGGTGACCGACTGCGTACCGGAATACGATCCACCGGAAGGACTTAGGCTTGGAGCAGCTACATGGGTGGCAGTCACAGCAATACTCATATCCTTCGTAGAAAAGAGACTGTTGGCATCGGAGACTTTGACAGTAATGGGACTCGCGCCTGTGCCTGTGGGTGTGCCACTTATCACGCCCGCAGTGGAGATAGCTAGCCCGGCGGGTAACGTACCAGTGCTGATGCTCCAGACCAGTGGGCTGGTACCGCCTGTAGCGGACAGGGTCGTGTTGTAGCTCGTCCCCTGAGTGGCATTAGGTAAACTGGTGGTCGTAATTGTAGGTGCGGTGCCACTGGAACTGCTCGAACTTGAGGAACTACTCGAACTGGATGAGGATGAGCCGGTGTTGAGGCTGTACTCGTCTATGTTGGGGCCACCATCGGCTGTATTAGCCGTCAATCGGATAGTGTTCGTCCCGGAAGCTAGCGTTACAGACTGGGTGACGGTGCCCCAAGTTGCCCAATCACCCAGGCTCGGGAAGGTGCGACTGGTACCGGTGCCCCCGTTCACACTGACGAGGCAGGTGCGATCGCTCGTAGAACCGTTCAGGTAGCGTATGCTGAGGGTATAAGCACCAGTGGATGGGGCGGTTACGCTAATTTCGTTCCATGAGCCGTTGCCACCGAAATCCACAAAGCCAGTGCCGTTATAACCAGTACCGCCGATGGAGTTATTGCTCCCGTTGCCAACGGTGCCAGACTCCGCCTGATAGATGGTACTGCCTGATGACGAGCTGGAGGAACTTGACGAACTACTGCTGGATGTGGAGCTACTACTACTACTACTTGAACTACTGCTGGAAGATGAACTCGAGCTGCTGCTGGACGAAGAACTGGAAGTCGTTACGAACGAGTATTCATCACAATTGGGTCCCCCATCGGCTGTGTTGGCCGTCATCCGGATGACATTAATCCCCGCTACAAGGGATAGTTGTTTGGTGGCTGTTATCCAAGTGTTCCAATCCGAGTTGCCAGGCAATGAATAATTTCCACCATCCACACCATTGATGCTTATTGTGCAACTGCGATCCTGTGTCGTGCCATTTGCATAGCGAACACTCATCGTATAAGTATTTGTTAACAGCGTATTTATAGTGATTTCATTCCAGGATCCATTGAGGCCGAAGTCTACCAAACCGGTTCCATGCGCTCCGCCGGTCGTGGTCAACGATATGCCACTTCCATTGCCTACACTACCAGCCTCAGCTTGGTAAACTACAGGATCATAAATACTGCCTGTTCGACCGAACTCGTTCGACGGCAGACTCTGGCCGGAGCCATTGAGGGCTGCCACCGCAAAGTAGTACGGCACTCCACTGGAAAGTGAGCCGACACTATAGCTGGTAACAGTCCCTACATCCACCTGAGATGAATAGAAGCCACTACTGGTACCCCAAAATACCCGATAGCCAGTGGCTCCGCTGACAGCACCCCAGGATAAACTTACAGAGGTGCCGGAATCGGTCGTTGTATAGAGTGCAGGTGCTGCAGGTGCGCCTGTCTGGGTTATCTCTACATTACTCACCAGAAAGCTGCCTGCGCTGGATTGCACCTTAATGTTATGGAGCCCGGGCATGAGAGTTAGTGTACCGCTACGGGTAGTCCCCGATGTGCCGGAAGCAATAACCGTTGATCCATCGAGCATAATTTTCACGCTTCCACCTGCCCCGGTATTAACACTGACCGCATAAGACATCGCTTTCGGCACCCTTATATTGTAGGATAACCAACCCCCGGTTTTGGTTATGGTGTTATTGGTGTTTGCTACGTTTGTCGTAAAGTTAATTCCATTGATACGAGCAGGAACAGCCACCCCTAAGTCGCTGCTGGGAGCCAGGTGGTTATTGCGGTCCTTAATACTCTGCGCCAGAGCATATTCAACCGTATGAACGAAACCCGGATCATAGTTTCTATCAGTATCAAACTCAGGCCATTGCTCTTGGAGAAAGCATGCGGTGGCTTCGTAGCGCATGCCTGATTTTACCACAATGTTCAGTGCATCGATCTGCACCTGTTTGGTTCTTGGGTCTGTCCAGCGAATATTCTTCTGGAGCATGGTATTACCTTCATCACCGGTGTAGAACCCGCCTTCGTAGGTCATCAGACTCAAACCGTAGGCTGTGGCCCAGTTTCCTTCCGAGTTCATAATTTCCGGATACGTAGTATTGCCCACATTCTGACCGTTGGCATTACCTTTGGCCGGGGCACCGGATGCGTAAAACGTATCCGAACTGGTCAGCCACATATCGTCCAGGAATGCTACGTGGTCTCCGGTATCGGTATCATTTACGATTCGAAGTACTACCGTGGCACCAGCGGGCGCAGTGAAGATTTTGCTAAACGCCTGGTCACGACCAAAGTATGGATTGACGTCACATTTCCACCCCGCACCCGCCTTTGTGCCGAAGCCAGAGGGGTCCATGGAGCCGATTTGGTCTGCGTCTTTTCCACTCGCAGTGATCTCCTGCTCAGCGCCTGCATTCACCTTTGCATAGATTCTGAGGTGAGGTAAATCCGGACTGGCCGCAGCACGCTGGGTACGAGCGATGGAGCGGTACATAATTCCAAAGCGATTATTCGCGGTTTGCGTGGCGGATGGTAGGGTAACATTCACGCGAATCTCACCTTTTTGCCGTACGGAAGCCCCGTCCGTATAGCTGCGGATATAGGCTGCCTGAGTGCCCTGACCAGTAACTGTATTTGGGTTGTTCAAAACTGCGGCGCTGGTGTACTTGAAATCCACTGGACCAAATGACTTCGCACCGCTGGCACCGGCTGTCCAAGTCCAACTGCTGCCATAAGTGCCTGAGTAGGCTCCATTTACGGTAATAGAGGAAGATGCAGCAATGGAGGTCGTATCCGTACAGAATGTATCCTTCCCGCTGGCTTCCAGACTGACGATATAGTAGGCGGTATTGGCAGCGAGAGTAACCGGACAACAATTTGCATAATTGAATGCGCCTGCGGTTGTAGCGCCAGCTCTGGCTTTGGTTATTTCCACATTATCCGAGACGCGTATAATTTTTACATCGTGGGTGTTGCTATTGCCACTGGTAGCCCAGCGACCGAGTTCGTACACATGCAGTTCGGTAGCACCCGTAGTGAATTTATACCCCCGCCAGTCACTCACATCGTTTCTCGTAGAACCGAGAGTGGGAATACCCGTGAGAATGGAGGCCCGGGTTACATTCTTTGCGATTCCGGCATCGTTCACAAATGTCCATGTAGCACTCCCCGGATTCTGCTGATAACTGTTGCCTGCCGTAATGGTGGGACTTTCAAAGGACTGGTTGCCAATACTGCTCAAATCCATGACACCACTCTGGTTTACAGCACCATAATAGAATGCTCCACCGGCACCCCAGAGAAAGTAGTTTACCGGGCGGGGTGAGGTCACATGAGTAACGCCATCAGCATTGTTGTAATAGTTGTCCAGGAAGGACAAAAACCGGCTGGCGGTGCCGTTTACATTGTTATACTGGAACTCAAATGTGGGCCGAATCTTCGGATCAGTACTTGTGCCCGGCATGGCTGAATCTCCCCAAATGGCGCGGAACAGTTCGCTAAAGGTTTTTAGCCGAAAGGCTTCGAATCGCCATCCCCACGTATCCACATTCCCCCCGGCATAGCTGCCATTGGTTTTGGTTGTGGACAGGTTGTCATAATTGAGGACGGTAGTGAAGAGTGTCGAGTTGTTATCTGCTTCCTGCACCGCTTTTGAGCGCATCATATGGTAGGGCCAGTAGGGAGCTGCGTAGTTCCATGTCTCGTTTGCCATCTCAAACATGAAGTGCAAATTTGGGTTGAGCGGTGGGTTAACTGGATTCGCCTGTGGACTATTATAGGGTGTGCCACTTGCATCCGATCCGTAGCGGAGAACTTTGGCCAGGTTTGTGATATAGGCATCGGTCGCCAGTACAGGCAGCCCTATGTAGAGATCCTTCCCGGTCTGGTTGGCAAACTGGATGTTAAACTCCCAACTTGACAGGTTGTAGGTATATTCAGGGCAGTTCGTCCTGGGGATCGTAGTTGGCCAGTAAGTTGTTTTTCCGCGTTTTTGGTTAAAGTAAGTTGGTATGGTGCGATCCGCCCAGTCGATTTCATACGAGTTGATACCCTGCATGCGATAGAACGTGTAATGAGTGCCGAACTCCCGCATGAATGTGGGATGGAAGAAATTGCCGAATGGAACTGATGTCGATGCGCCCGGACTGGTCGGATGCATTATTTCCACATTGGTAATTCCTGCCGCGGGTGTGGCGCTGTTATCTCTAACTGCATTTTGAAAGTATATCCATGAAGTACCTATTTTTGTATTGGCAACAAAGGTGATGGTGGTCGTGTTGGTGCCTGAGTCATATCCAACGCCGGCTGGAACTGTAGCGCCTGTGCCATTCGTTTGCTGCACATAGGTATTTCCGCCCGCCGTCATTGTGCAGTTGATACCCCAGGAGTGTACGCTAGCCTTTCCTTTAAAGCGGATACTCCACAAACCTGTGTTATTACCCTGATTTCCTTCGGCTGTTAAGTAATAGAAGTTACTGGCCTTCGGCCAGCCATTGGCATCCACTTCCGTGTCATAGAGCCTGCCGGTATGGTCCATGGCTTCCCATTGGTTTCGGCCACCGAGTACTTCGTTGGCGATACCGTCGCGGCCCAAGTTCATTTGTCCGGCATGAAAGTTTGGCTCGATGATTTCTTCAGTAAAACTGGTACTGCTCCATTTAAGCTGGATTTTCGGAATCCCAGTTGTCTTCTTGTACTCTATTTTGATGTCGTAGGCTGTCCCGGAGGCAAGGGCTGCTGTGGTATAGGAGAAGCTGGTGTCGCTGGTATTGTTCCACTGGTCAATCTGAGCAGAAGCAGAGCCATTGAAATATACACGCACTCCTTGGTTGGTCACAATTTTCAGCGTGTAAGCTTCGGAATACCGCGGAGTAACCTGTGCTGTCCAACGGACCGAGTAGTTGTCCGCCCCGATATCCCTATAGCCGGGTATCTGCCAGGTGCCCACACCGCCTGGGGCCGTGTTGGCCAGATAGACAAAGTCGATCCGGTTGTCATTGCGGGTGAAGCTGGCTGTACCACTCAGGGTGGTGTTATTGTAGTAGGCACCTGCGAAACCGGCATTTGTCGCGCCACCGCCATTATTGGCCTGAGCGGAAGTGCTGAGTAGCCCTGCGAGCAATGTGCAGGACAGGACTCTGGGTACGGACAAGGACTGGGCAAGCGCCCTGTGCAGTTTAGCGACTAAACTGTTTTGAATTCGTGTTTTAGGTAGGTTTTTGGGTAGTTGTAGTGATTTCATGTTGAGGAAAGAATGGGGTAGGAAAATCGTAGTTCGAAATGGGCTCGATAACCAAGTTATCAGCCTTGAATGCAGATGGACGACAGCCATTTGCGTGCATTTACTGTCTCAATCTCTAGGCAGCCTGTAGAAGAACACTCTGCGCATGGGGAACTGCCGCCGGTGTAACATCGCAAAGATAATACAAGTTAACCCATCATCTGAAAATCCAGCCGAGAGTAGCGAATTGCTCATTTTTTGTGTTACTTGGAATTATTTCTGCGAACAGAAATCATCCTAGTTTTAGCTCTGTATAAATCAAGATCGGTGGAGCTTAAGTCGTTCAGTCATGATGGACTGCATGCCAGTCGCCAGTGGAAGAATCGCATGGGAGGAGGCTTTTATGTGGACTAACTTCAGACATCCGGAAAGTCGTGGGAAATCAGGATGTCTGAGACTGTATTTTCTACCCACATTATGCCCCGCCGGGGCTTTCAACCTAGAAGGGAAAATGAAAAGCTGGCAAGAACCGTGAATAATGGCTATCTGAGCCAGCATAGAGACGATGTCGGGTTGAAAATACATTCACCCTATGGGTGAGTAGGAAAAGCCGAGTGGCAGATGGTCAGTAACGAATGCCTAATGCATCTATTTCCTGAATGCAGGTGGCAGGAGGATGCCGTAGGTATCCCAGCAATTAGCCGGGGGTCGAGACTCGCGTCTGCGCGAGGCGATACCCCCGGAACCCCGAGTTAGTAATGCCGACCTCAGCGGGGTCGCAGCGTCCCAAGGGGACGGTATGCATCTTAGCCCCAGGTTTCAACCTGGGGTAAGCGGTGTAATAAGTAACACAAGTCCCGAAGGGACGGCTGAAGGGCTTTCAAGTTCGCCTTTAGGACGAAGGAAATAGATCGTTCGTTTCGACTGCTTGATGCCCTCCATCCAGTCGTCCCTCCGGGACTTGGTCCGTGTATGTATGTTTACCCCGGGTTGAAACCCGGGGCTAAGATGCAGGTCGTCCCTGCGGGACTGCATTCTTCTCATGGGATCATGGCGCAAGATAATGCTCACAACACACAAAAAATGGCCAAAGTCCAGCCGACCTCAGCGGGGTCGCAGCGCGGTTGGCCGATGTCGTGTGTGGGATTGAAATCCACAGATACACGGTTGCGACCCCGTTGGGGTCGATGGTGAATGTTGCCCATACCGGGGGTGTCGTCCCGCAACGTGACTCAACCCCCGGCTAATCGCTGGGATGCCTACGGTATCCTCGGAAAAGCATGGATTGGTCACCCGCCATTTTCCTCTTTAGGTTCAAATGTTGGCAAATTGGCTAAACACAAACATCGGCCCTGGTTTAGACCCAAAAACATCTTGAGCGACAACGGTGCGACCCGGGGAGCAGTCCTATCCCGCCAATTCCGAGGGTGCTCTGCCGAAGCGTTTCCTAAACATGCGGGAAAAGTATTGCTGGTTCGAGAAGCCCAGATGCAGTGCGACGGCCTTGACGCTGGTCTGCCGGTTTCCCAGCAGAATTTTAGCCTGCTCCATCTTGTGGGCAATAAGGTCTTCGATGGGGCTTACATGGAATATGGCTTTATAGAGCGTGCAAAGTCTGCTGGTGCTCAGCCCGGTCAGTTGAGCCATTTGTTGGAGTGTCCAACGCTTGCTAATATCCGCCCGCATTTTTGCGCGCAGTCGCCGTAGCGATTCCGTATGGATGGCCGATGGATTCTTTGACGGCGTTGTCTGGCCTTGATGACAAGCCCGGGCTAGAAGCACCCCGAATTCGATAATTAATCCATGGACCATTTCCTGCCAGAAGGGACGCTGGGCACTCTGTTCCTCCTGGAAACGTCTGATCAGGTGTTTGAGCGGAACCGTATCTACAAGTGGAATCAATGTATCGAGGGGAAGATAATGCACATTGCAAAACTCCTCCATTCCTTTCGGATCGAGAAAGAACCAGTCATTGACCCACTCTCCCAGGTCTATGCCGCCCTGCCAGATCCTGGTCCCGGGGCGGGTGATCAGGGCCGTGGGTCCGGTGGTTTCTTCGAATCCCTTGGCTGTCCAAACCTTGATGGGGTCATCGAAGACATAAAACTGGATCCAATCGCGACCCTCTGGATAGTCAGCGATATAGCCTTTTTCATGGTAAAATGAAACGCCTGAGTGGAGCAGATTGTAGCGCATGGCACTGATTACCGTAGAAGAGCTGTAGTAAGATAATGCACAGTGTTGGAATATTGTCCACCTATTAGGATTTGTATGAATGTCCCTTTAGGCGTAGCACTTCTCACCACACCCCGGTGGTGTTGAATCTCTATTTCCTCAAAATTGCTCAACGCGTATGAAGACTGTTTTGGATCTTTGTAATTGGACCGTTCGCGAATCGGGTGCCGATTCGCCCGCT
This sequence comes from Verrucomicrobiota bacterium, assembly GCA_033762955.1. Lineage (GTDB taxonomy): Bacteria > Verrucomicrobiota > Verrucomicrobiia > Opitutales > Oceanipulchritudinaceae > JANRLC01. The sequence goes on from JANRLC010000032.1 coordinate 136,961, forward strand.
GTAAAAGCGACTGTGCCTGGATGTGTCCATCACGACCTGCAAGAAGCGGGGTTGATTCCCGATCCTTACTTGGGGGAGAATGAACTCCAAGTCCAGTGGGTGGGGGAACGCGACTGGATTTATGAGACCACAATTGTGGTCGATCAAGCCATGCTCCAGCAGGATCGGTTGCTGCTGGTTTGCGAAGGGTTGGACACCCTGGCCCGGATCTCGATTAACGGACGGACGCTTGCTGAGACCGATAATATGTTCCGGCAGTATTCGTTTGAGGTTAAAGATTTTATTCACTGTGGGGCAAATACAATCGCCATCCACTTCTCATCGGCACGGGCCTACACCCGGGAAAAGGAAGCGCTGCGCCATCTCGATACACCCAAATGTTGTCCTCACGAAGATTATGGGCGTCCCTATATCCGTAAGGAACAGTGCAATTTCGGATGGGACTGGGGGCCGGTGTTAGTCACCTGTGGGATTTGGCGGGCAATCCGGCTGGAATCCTATGCAATCGCCCGAATTGATTCCTGGCAGATTCAACAGAAACACGAGCCCGATGCAGTGACGTTATTGGTAGCGATCGAGGCAGAGTCCTGGAAGACGGGTCCACTCAGCGCCTCGGTTCAGGTAATACTGGACGGGCATGCGGTGACGGAGAGTCGCGCGCTACTGGTGGCGGGGAAGGGCGAGCTTACGCTGCCGATTCCAAATCCGCAGCTATGGTGGCCGGCAGGGCGGGGCAGGCAGCCGCTTTACAGTGTGGAGATCGCTCTTTCTGATGAACAGGGCAATGTTTTGGATCACGCCAGTCGTCGTATCGGTCTGCGCACGCTTGAACTGATACGCGAGAAAGATGCCTGGGGCGAGAGCTTCACCTTTAGCTGCAATGGGCAATCCTTCTTTTCGAAAGGGGCCAACTGGATACCAACCGATCAGATCAAGACGCGCATAACGGATGAGCGGCTCCGTGATCTTTTGCAGAGCGCAGTGGATGGGAACATGAATATGATCCGCGTATGGGGTGGCGGCTACTATGAGTACGATAGTTTCTATGACCTCTGCGATGAACTCGGATTGTGCATTTGGCAGGATTTCATGTTCGCCTGTTCCTCATATCCCACAGATGACCCGCACTTCATGGACAATGTAGCCCAGGAGGCTGTGGACCAGATCAAGCGGCTACGCCACCACGCCTGCCTTGCCCTGTGGTGTGGTAATAATGAATTGGAGATGTGGATAGCCCGAAAGAACCAGAACCATAACTGGCCGCTGATGCCATGGCCGGAATATGAAAAGCTTTTTGACCGCTTGCTGCCAGACTTGGTGCAGAAGCATGATCCAGCGACCGCCTACTGGCCATGCAGTCCGCACAGCCCTCTGGGAAATCGCGACAATCATGATAATCAGGAATGCGGCGATGTACATTCCTGGGCGGTGTGGCATGGCAGGCAGCCATTTGAGTGGTACCGGACTATTTTCCCGCGATTCTGTTCGGAATTCGGTTTTCAGAGTTTCCCGGAACCGCGCACCGTTGCCAGTTATGCTCAGTCCAAAGACGAGGCGAATATTACCTCGGCAGTTATGGAGCACCATCAGCGCTCCCAAATTGGGAACGTCGCCATCATGCAATACATGGCGATGTGGTTTCCCATGCCCGCTGACTCCGAATCGCTCTTGTGGTTAAGCCAGATTCAGCAAGGGCTCGCCATTAAATACGCGGTGGAGCACTGGAGACAAAATATGGAACGCTGCCGTGGGGCACTCTACTGGCAGTTGAACGATTGCTGGCCGGTGGCCAGTTGGGCCAGCATCGATTATTATCATCGTTGGAAAGCGCTCCAATACATGAGCAAGCGCTTCTTTGCGCCATTAATGATATCCGGGGTGGAAGACCCGCAGAAGCAGGAAGTGCGCGTCTATTACTCGTCAGACCTCGCCGTATCCTGTCCCTGTACATGCCGCTGGCGGATTACTTCAACCGATGGCCAGCTTCTCGATTCGGGGAGTGATGAACTGGTGGCCAAACCCGATCGGGCAGAGGCTGTGACCTCGATCAATTGCCAGAAGGCAATCGCAACCCATGGCATGCGGCGATTACTAATATGGCTTGAATTATGGCAGGCGGAGCAACTCATCAGCCATAATCTGGTCACGTTTGTTAAGCCCAAACACATGCAGTTGCAGGAAGTGAAGTACGAAGTAACCTCGACAAAGCAAGAGGCGAATCGGTTCACGCTCCAAGTAAAAGTGGATAAACCAGCACTCTGGGTTTGGTTCGGACTTGATGCGATGGATGCCCGATGGAGCGATAATTTCGCATGTCTCTGTCCCGGTCGGAATTACCATTTCGACGTACGCACACAGCAGGACCTAACTCTTGAATCATTCGAGAGCAGGCTTCGAGTTAAGTCCATCCGCGATTGTTATTAATGCGCGCTCATGAACACGCTACCTATACACACCTATGAGCAAAAATGTTGATTTATTTAATGCACTGGAACACAAAACCCCCAGCGGATTTGTGCCGCGTTGGGAGCTTGAATTCCATGCATGGGATGCCGCTTCCGGCAAGCACGCCATCCTGGGCCATGAATTCGAAAAACTTAGCCCTGCTGAACAGGAAAAGGCCATGCACCAAAACGCAGAGCTATTTATTTCCGTGTCAGAAGAACTGGGGTTTTCCGCACTCACAGTACCCAGTTCTTACTGGAACCATGCACCTGGGGAACTGGCGTATTGGTGCATGCCTGGAGATACCCGGTATAGGCAGGCAGCTATTTTGGGTAAAATGGCTCCACCTTCGCTTACTTTATTTGGCATAACCGGGGGGATAATGGGGGCCGATTACTCGCCGGAATTTTGTTACAGCCTGGTGGATGATCCAGAAAGCATCGACCAACTGGTAACAAACCGCCTGGCAGATGGCATCGAATCAGCCAAACGCTACCGAGACTGTGGCATAAAAGCTGCCGTGGCTCCGGCAGATATAGCTGATAACTCCGGCCCTTTCTTCAATCCGGATCAAATGAATAGATGGATATTACCCAAATTAACCGAGTGGTCGAACACCCTTCGGGCCATGGGTATGTATTCCATTTTCCATACCGATGGAAAGCTATACCGATACATGGATGCCATTGCATCCACCGGAATTGACGCTCTTCAAGCCATTGATCCTGTGGCCGGTATGGACATGAAAACAACACTCTCCATGGTAGGAAATCGGCTCTGTCTCTGTGGTAATATAGATTGTGGTCTTTTGGTCCGAGGCAGCCCTGAAGAAGTCTATCAATCGACCAAAGATCTATTAGTTACATGCAAAGATCAGGGTAGTATGATTTTGGGGGCTTCAAATGCAGTTCAACCCGAGGTCCCCGTGGAAAACTACCGCGCTATGATTTGTGCTTGGAAAGAATTTGGGCAATATAAGTAGGACACCTCGCACGCGATTTGCGGAATTGGAGTAACGTAACCTGTCAGCCATGCCATCCGAAGCCCCGGATGGGCAAAATGTCGGTAAAAAATACGGCCATAGAATACCCTGCGTCGCGTCGGGACGCAACCCCGCCGCGATGGACATTGGTTCGGTTTTTGCTTGGCGTAATGATTGTTGCTTTGCCACCGACGTTCTGTCCCGCCGGATTTTACGCTAAACACGCACAAAGCAGGAACTCCAACGGTTTCCCATATGGGCATTTCTAATGGCTATCGCAGACGATTGGTTATCTTCTCCCTAAAGCATTAATTAGGGTTAACCAGTGGGATTAAGGTATCGCTATTCGCGGGTAGATAGTTGGGGTAATAGGAGCAACCGGAGATTCCGAGCTGGCCGCGGCTGAAATCATAGAGGTAAAATCCTGTGGATTCGCTGGCGTCACGCTCGAAGATGTAAAGCCAGTTCTGTGAATCGAATAGATAGACGTAGGGATAGTAGGCATCGTAAACAAAACCGATACCATTATGCCATTTAAAGCCCCCCTCGAAAACGGCCCAATTTGCGACACAGTCAGTTCCAAGGATTGAGGGGGCTGGTAGTAATTGTAATGTCCCCCACACGCTGGTCGCTGCTTTGGCAAACCAATCACCCCCAATAAAAATGGGTTCAGTTATGACTTCATTGGCAGTGCTATACCAATTATCCATGGCGGGCCTCTCAGCGCACCAGGCAAGCATGTTGGTGATATTTCCACCGACCTCACTGGTAGCGAAGAGGGTAAATTCGAAACCAAGATAATCGCGGATTGAATCCGCATAAGCACCGGTCCCACCGCTGAAATACCCGGCATTCCCATCCCAACGAAGATAATTTCCTTCCCAATTGTTATTTGGATTTTGCGTCAGGGCAATCCAGGGGATGCTGATTTCACACCGATATCCATCAGCCGTTGATTGAATACAGGCAATTGTTGGCACCAAAGAAATGGTGGATAGAGAAAATTGATTCATACAGTAAGTTGTCTTTGGAGAGTAAACGGGTGAAAAATAGTTTGGGTCGTCAATCAGACGTTGCTCGTCGCTGGAAACCGTGGGATCTGGTAGTTCGCCGGGTTGCTGTATGCCATCGCCATTGCTCGGCCATCTTGGGAGGTAAGTCCTACTGCCATCGTCATAATAGAAAAGCGTCGGATTCGCAACGGGACCTTCGCCAACCCCGGCTGGTTTGGATAAATCTCCATACAGGGTAGCCTTGGTACGGATGTTACCCACTTCGTAGTAGAGAGCGGTATCACTAAGTCTTTCGTAGGCTGGATTAAAGGTGAAGTCCTTCCGGGTATAATTGGCGCTGGTGTAGATAACAAAACCATTATACGAGGAGAATTTGGCCCCTGGATTATTATTGAGGACTTTCAGCAGTATATAAAGATTGTCCTTATCCCAGAGTGCCTGCCAGGTACCGGATAGTTCTGTTGTCTCACCAGAAAGGATGAGGTGCTGGTTGAAGATATTTTCCGGTGCCGTTTGCCATACGGCATCGATATCTCCATCGATAGCAGGGGCATCAATCGCTTTGGCCACTGTGGCTACTTTATTGGCAATCTCCAACGGGGGAAGCGTCGCAGAGAGTGAAGCCGTAAACAGCAGGGGCAACGCCAGTAACGAAAACAATACAGTCCGCCTGATACCCAGGAGCGTAAGACTGGCGAGACCAGTAGTAATTGACTTACGAGGCGTTGCAGTGCCTTGTGACGGTGAGTGTGTAATAGATAACATGAATTTCCACGTACTTTTGTGTTTCAGCAGCCAAGTCATGCCATGTAGATTGTCAAGCCTCATGTAATATTTCCATCCGAAGGCACGCATACATTCCAGTGCTCGCATAAAATGCAGCAACTATACCAGATGTAGAGTTGTCATTTGATCCAGCAGAATCAGGGGTGTTCCCTCAAGCAGTTCGCACTATCGTAAAAGCAGTTCGCTTGAAGGGATGAATAGTTGCGATGAAGACCTCGCCACTTTACATTATGACCTGAGCAGTTCGCATGATTGTAAAAGCAGCTCCGATGAGGGGATGAATAGTTGTGATGAAGACCTCGCCACTTTACATTAGGACCTGAGCAGTTCCGATGATTGTAAAAGCAGTTCCGATGAAGGGATGAATAGTTGTGATGAAGACCTCGCCACTTTACATTAGGACCTGAGCGATTCCGATGATTGTAAGAACAGTTCCGATGAAGGGATGAGTAGTTGCGATGAATGCTGTGGCGGTTCGCGTGGGTGTTGTGGCGGGTGCGTTTAAGGCTGCGCCGGGTGTTCGTAGGGGATTAGCAGCTAGTGTTTGGGGTCGGATGGCTGCTGTTTGGGTGGCAGCGGGGACTATTGGGGGACGGGATGGACGGTTTATTGACGGGGATGGACGGATGGTGAGTGTGGATTGATGCATGGTTGGGGCGAATGCCTGTGGGGTGGGGGAGGAGGGCTCGATGGTGGATGGTGGGGGTTGTGTGGGTTGTATGCGGTGCGGGTGTTGTTCGGCCTTGCCCCTTGTCTTTGAAGTAGCCACTGTGTTTGCTTTTCTTAAATAGCCGCCACCATGTCTGAGATTCCAAAAGCCTACGATCCGAAGCAAGTTGAGCCACGCTGGTACCAGGCGTGGAGTGATGCCGGGTGTTTCCACGGTACGCCGCAGCCTGCAGAGGGTAAGTCTGCGTACTGTGTGATGATTCCGCCGCCGAATGTGACGGGGATTCTGACGATGGGGCATGTGCTGAATAATACTATTCAGGATATCCTGGTGCGCCGGGCGCGGCTGGAGGGGCATGAGGCGCTATGGATGCCGGGGACGGACCATGCGTCCATCGCTACGCAGAACAAGGTGGAGCAGGCGTTGAAGAAGGAGGGTAAACATAAGCGTGACTTGGGGCGTGAGGCATTTGTGCAGCGCACGTGGGAGTGGTCGCACGAGTACGGGGGCACCATTTTGAAACAGTTGCGGGCGCTGGGGGCTTCGTGTGACTGGGAGCGGACGGCGTTCACGATGGACCCGGGGTATGTGCAGGCGGTGTTGCACTCGTTTGTGGAGCTTTACAAGCGCGGGTATATTTACCGGGGCAAGCGGATGGTGAACTGGTGCCCGGCGAGTCAGACGGCGCTGAGCGACGAGGAAGTGGAGATGCGTCAGCAGCGGGGCTTTATGTACCGTGTGCGCTACGAGATTGTGGAGCGTCCGGGGGAATTTATTGAGATAAATACCACGCGTCCGGAGACGATTCCGGGGGATACGGCGGTGGCTTTTCATCCGGAGGATGAGCGCTATGCGCATCTTAAGGGGTGCCATGTGTGGCGTCCGCTGGTGCGGGAGGCGATTCCGCTGATTTGCGATTCCTCGGTGGATAGGGAGTTTGGTAGTGGCACGCTGAAGGTGACTCCGGCGCATGACAAGGTGGACTACGAGGTGGGCCTGCGCCACAAGCTGCCTATCCGCGATGTGCTGAACCCGGATGGGACGCTGAATGAGCTGGCGGGGCCGGGATTGGCGGGGCTGGAGCGCTTTAAGGGGCGCAAGCAGGCGTCTGCGATGCTCAAGGAGCTGGGCGCGCTCATCGAGGAGAAGCCTTATGAGAACAACATCGGCTACTCCGAGCGCGGTGGGGTGCCGATCGAGCCGCGATTGACGGAGCAGTGGTGGATGCGCTACCCGAAGATCGAGGAGGCGAAGGCCGCTGTGCGCGACGGCTTGGTGAAGTTTTACCCGGAGCGCTGGGAGAAGGTGTACCTGCACTGGCTGGAGAATATTCAGGACTGGTGCATCAGCCGGCAGCTCTGGTGGGGCCAGCGGATACCAGTCTGGTACAAGAAGGGCGCGGATAGAAACGACTCCGCGAACTGGCATGTCTCCATCGAGGGGCCTGCGGATGCGCAGAATTGGGAACAGGACGAGGATGTGCTCGATACGTGGGCGTCTTCGTGGCTATGGCCCTTTGCCACCTTCGGCTGGCCGGGTGAGAGCGAGAAGACCCGCGCGGAGCTGAAGTTCTTTTACCCGACAACGGACCTTGTGACGGGGCCGGACATCATCTTCTTCTGGGTGGCCCGCATGATCATGGCGGGGCTGGAGTTTATGGGTGAGGAGAAGAAGACGCTGACGACGGAGGAGATACGCGAGCGGATTCCGTTTAAGAATGTGTACTTCACGGGGATTATCCGCGATGCGCAGGGGCGGAAGATGTCGAAGTCACTTGGCAATTCGCCGGACCCGCTGGACTTGATCAGCGAATACGGCGCCGATGGGCTGCGCTTCGGGATCATGAGCATGGCGCCGAAGGGGCAGGATATCCTTTTCAGCACAGAGCGCATCGAGGTGGGGCGGAATTTCTGCAACAAGCTTTGGAACGCATCCCGTTTCCGCCAGATGAGCGGTCCGGCGGGAGATAATGGCTCGCTCGGTGCGATCACTGCACGCCTGGAGGCGGCGAAGTTTGACGAGTACGACCAGTGGATACTGGCCCGCACACTGACAACAGTTCGCGAGTGCGAGGAAAACTTCCGCCAGTACGAGTTTAACCCGATTACGCAGTCGCTGTACGCTTTCTTCTGGGGTGACTTTTGCGACTGGTATGTGGAGGCCTCGAAGGCGAAGCTGCAGGACGAGAGCCGCAAGGCGAGCTGTCTCGCGATCCAGGACTTTGTGCTTCGCGAAGTGCTGTTGTTGCTCTATCCCTTCTGCCCGCATATCACCGAAGAACTGTGGCATCGCCTCGGCTACGGAGCCGAAGGCGCGTTTATGCAGAACCACGCGCTGGAAGGGGCTGCGGAGCTGGAAGCCGCTTTGCAGGCTGTGGGTGCGGTGCCCGTGAGCACTGCGGTGGAGCAAGTGGAGGCGCTCAAGGAGGTTGTTGGCAAGGCGCGCGGCCTGAAGGTGACGTACAACCTGAGCGCGAACCGGGAGGTGGTGTTCTTTTACCTGGCAGACGCGGCGCAGGCGGCCATCCTGGGCGCACAGAATGATGTGCTTAAGCGGTTGATCGGCGCGAAGAGTATCGAGCTGAAGGCGGTCGCCCCGGATGGGTGCCCGGCCTCGCCTACGCCGCTGGGTACGTTCTACCTCGACCTCGCCAGCGCAGTGGATCCGGTTGCGGAGCGCAAGCGTCTGGGCAAGGAGCTGGAGCAGATCGACAAGGCCATCAACGGTGCTGAGGGGAAGTTAAACAATGAGAGCTTCACGGCAAAGGCACCCGCGAATGTAATCGACGGTGTGCGCCTCACCCTGAGCACCAACCGCGAGAAGCGGGCCGAGATCGAGCGACTGCTGCAGGCTTTGGGCGGATAGCGATAGCGTTGGCTTCTTGTTAATGCGACTCTGTGGAATGCGGTTGCCCTCGCGGCACTCGGTCCACACGATGTGCATACTACCATGCCCGACCACGACACCAATCTGGCAGAGTTGAAGGAGCGAATACTGGCGTTTGCCCGGGAGCGAGACTGGGAGCAGTTCCATTCACCCAAGAATCTCTCCATGGCGCTGTCTGCTGAGGCGGCAGAGTTGATGGAGCATTTTCTCTGGGCAACACCGGAGGCCTCCAAAGCACTCGCAAAGGACACGGCGAAGATGGAAAACATCCGCCACGAGCTGGCAGACGTGATCATCTACGCGCTCGAGTTTGCGAATGTCACCGGCATCGATGTTGCCGATGCCATCAAGTCCAAGATGGAGCAGAATGCCTGCAAGTACCCCGTGGATAAGGCCAGGGGCAAGGCGTTGAAGTATACCGAGCTGTAAGCAGTATAGCGCGTTTAGTGCGGCTACCGCTTCCGTCGTATGCCAACTAACAGGATTGCAAGGAACGCACCCAACAAACCCCACACCGCTGGCTCCGGCACAGGGGTTACTGTGATGGCGTCGATGAGCATCCCGCTGTTGAACTGATTCGAAGTGGCATCGGCAATGCCGATGGTAATCGTAAAGGTTTCGGAGACACTCGCTGCAACGCTGTAGGTACGCCATGGCGTTTCCCAACTAAAATAATCTATCAGCGGACCGGCTGCGGAGGTGAGGGAGAATCCGCCCATTCCCACATGGTCAAAGGCTTGGTAATAGGTAGCTCCGGCTTCAGGTTTCATTACTAGCCAGGCGAAATCCTTGCGAACGGGAGTGGGTTGGGACTCATCGGTGAGAAGCTTGTACTTAAAGCCGAGCTGGTCGCCAGGGTTGAGGGCGAGGGTCAACTGGATGGCCGACCCCTGGATGCCCAGATTCGTGCCGTTGAGAATGATGGTGCCAGCCGGTACGCCTGCGTAGGTCTGTAGATTTGCTACAGGGACGGCATCGCTGCCGAATGCCCCGCCAAAGTTCGCTGGGCCAAAGGTCGTCAAGAACGCCATGCGCAATCCCTCGGGTGGAGTGCCTGCGGTCGCGGCGTTTACCCACCCTACATCGCCGAGAGTGCTGGGCAAGCCGCTCTCGAAGCCTTGGACAACTTGGGCTCTCGACAGCGAAGGTATGATTAAGAGAAGTATCCCGACAACGGCGGGCAGGAGAAAGCGCACAGGATTGAAGCTCATGGAAGAAGCACAAAAAAGACAGGCCACCTTTTTACGGGTGGCCTGTCTCGAAAGCGAGCGCGAAGCGTGCGAGGCACGCCAGTGCTGCGAGATTAGCGGGTGATCTTGAACTTCAGGCGGCCCGTGGAGGCGCTGCCATAAGCAGTTTCAAGTGTGATCGATCCAGTGCGCGCGCGGCGCGGTACCGTCACTTCGATGGTGCTGTCATTGATCACGCGGAAGGCAGCCGGGCGATCCGGAGCGAAGAGGACCTTCGTAACACCAGAAAGATTTTGGCCGGTGATGAGGATGGTGTCACCCTCGCCGCCCTTTGTGGAGGACATGAAGAGAACCAATGGCTGCGGAGGAGTGACCATGAGGTTCTGCACTCGCGAACCCAGGGTGTTATTGAAGTGGAACACAGACAACCCGAGCGAGTGATTCGCTGCGAAGTTGGCCGCGCTATACACCGTATCAATCGAGCTGCCAGCCACATCGACTGCATAGTACCCACCGTCACCCAAGTCAGTTGAGAAACCAGGTGCTGCCGGGTCATAGGTCAGCCAGTCGGTTCCATCAATGATGCTCTCGTCGAACCATACTCCAATTACATAGTAATTGAAGCGAGTGCTTGCTGTCGGGAAGCTCAAGTCAGCTAGATAGACAGGCATGCTGATGACGCTGTTATTATAGTAGTTGGTGCTGAAGCTGGTGGGATCTACCGTGTTGATATAGTCTTCGAAGGTGAGCGTTCCAGCAGCTACATTATACAGGTAGGTGATGTAAACATTGGTCGGATCGGGTGCCGAGGAGTTCAGCCCGTAGGTCAGGAGGTAGTAGTCTTCGCCCCCGTCCAAATCTACGTCGATTGCAACCTGGAAGCTGTAAACCTGCTGGCTGGTTACGCTGCGGGAGCCATAAGTGGCGATACCAAAGTTAACAACATCATAGGTCGTAGCACCAAAAGTGACATAGTCTGTTGCCACGCCGACTGCCTTGATATCAAGCCCGTCGAGTGTACCATCCCCAAGATTACCATCGCCGTCCACATCATCGTTCTGGCTAACCGCTTGTAGTTCGAAAGGCTTGGCCAGTGCGATCTGCTCGAAGGGTAGATTACCGTAATTCGACGGTTCAAATCCCTGTCCAGTCAGCGGGATATTAAAGGTGCCATCCACTCCACCGATATTAACCCCGGAGAAGTCCGCGCTCATAGCCGAGGCGGCGCGCACAGCGGCGTGCAGGGGCACGCGCAGGGTGGGCTCGGAGGCATCTGTTGGAGTAAGTACGAGATAACCGGCAAGCTCCGGCAACCACTGACGACCGAGACTGTAGGAAGAGCTGCCAATCACTGCACTTTGGAAGAAGGAGATTGAGTCATCCGACAGGTTGGCCAGTTGGGTCGCATCGGCTTCGAGACCGACGACCACGACCTTGATGTCTGGTCCGGCGCGCAGGCTGACCTGATTGCCAAGAGGGAAGGTAAACCAGGCCCCGCCATAGAGGCTGACGCTGGACTGATAAGATAGATTATAGGTCAGTGCCTTGTTGCTCTTGTTCTGAACCTTGATGGTCTGATACATCGGCGTGTAGTTGGTGCCGACATCGACCTGCCCGAAGGATACGCTGACCATACCAGGGCGATCCATGCCATAGGCGACAACCTTGGTTTTGGACGCGTTATTCGGGTCTACTCGACCTGAGCCTGCACGGCCTACACCGATGTTTGTATTATTGGTGACTGTGAGAGTGAGGTCATGCGCGGCTGTATTCATGAGGGCCGCCTTGATTTCCTCCGTTTTCCAGTTCGGATACTTTTGCTTAAGAAGGGCCGAGATACCGGCGATGTGCGGAGCAGCGGATGAAGTGCCATTAAAGGTACTCACACCCGTACCCGTATTGCTGAGCGCAATGTTCACTCGTTCTGCAGGACCGGCGATATCGGGCTTGAGAGCACCGTCATCCATACGAGGACCACGTGAAGAATAGTCGGCGATGATGTCTGCACCATTTACATCAGCAATCATGCTGACATTAACTTCGGTACCTGCCGCAATCGTCTGGCGAATGGCCAGGCCTTGGGAGGCGGAGATCATCATGACCGGGATGGTGATGGTTTCCGGGACAGGCGAGCCACCCATGGGAATGGTACCCTCAGCATTATTTTCGATGATACAGGCAATCGCACCAGCGCGCTGTGCATTGGTTACTTTCGCTACAAAACTATAAGTACCGCGGCGAATCAGGGCGATGTTACCACTAATGGCTGCCGCGTTGTTGAGCGGCGCACCGGGAACATTGGTAGCAAGAGCTGGGCCGGAATTACCTATCAAGGGATCGGCTACTACTACTTTACCCGTAGTTCCCGCTAATGTGGGTTCCGGAGCAAACGATGCCGTGGAGCCGAAGTAGAAGGTACCGGCAGGAATCACTGGATTGCCAGTCGGGGTGAGTTGGGTGTTAGTGATCAAGCGGGGATAGGTGAAGTCGCTGTTCAATGTCGCCGCAGTGCTGATCACTCGCGTGCCAGTACCGGGGCCACCAGTTACGAAGTAGCTGTCCGACTCATTACCCGCCGAGCAAGCGACAACCATACCGAGAAGTGCTGCATTCGAAGTGATGTCATGGTACTCCACCCCAGTCTGTGGGGTGTAAGCCGACCCGAGAGACATATTGATGACGTCCAGGCGGTCGTTCATATTGCCGTCGCCATTGGGGTCGAGCGCCCATTCAATGGCTTCATAAACAACATTCGTGGAACCCGCGCAGCCGAACACACGCAGAGCGTAGAGTTTGCACTTCGGGGCGATACCGGGAGCGATGGCGAGGGTGCTATCATTCAGCGTACCATCATAGGGACCGGTATAGGTGGTGCCATCAGCATTAACGCCGAGACCACCGATGATGCTCGCGCAACCCGATCCGTGGCCATTACAGTCAAGCGGGTCATTATCGGGCACGGGTATTTCTGTTCCGTCCGAATTATTGGCGTTGTAGTCATCGCCAACAAAGTCATATCCGCCAACAACCTTTGCATTCGGGTAATACGCATTCGGTGCCGAGGCGCCGGCTGCACTGTAGGCAGCAGCAGTCCCAGGCCCGCCAAAGTTCGTGTGAACATAGTCGATACCACTGTCGATTACGCCGACGCGGACGCCTTCTCCAGTTAAATTCTTTGCAGCAGCAGTCCACAATGCGGGAATAGTGAGGAAATCATTACTCGAGCTGGCGTTGCGTTCAAAAGTCGGCAAACGATGTACTGCCTTCACACCAGGCATCTTCTCTATTTTTGCCACTTTCTCGGGGCTAACCAGAAGGGCAATACCATTGAATGAGCGCTGTAACGAGTAGAGCTGAACACCCTTGATGTCTGAACTGGTCAGGGCAGGAATTAGGCTCGCCTGTGCAGCCTTTATCTTCGCCACCTGCGAGGCGGCAACGCCATAGGCGGATGCTTCGGGGGAAGTCACGGCTTCTCGTGCAAAAACCTTGGAGGCAGGCTCATCAGCCAGCTCGACCAAGAGGGCAACACGGGTTTTGCTGGCAGTATCCAGTGATACGCGCCGGGACTCAACTTGAGCTGCGACTTGTACCGTGGATGCACCAACCGTTTCGCGCGCCGATTCACCTGTGACTGTTTTTGTGGCACCCAGCAAAAGCGTGGGTGCAGCAGCCATGGTGGCTGCGAAGATATAACTTATGACAGTACTTATGCGTTTAGAGAACATGATAGCGTAAGTTGAATTTAACCCGGTACACAAACCCTTATAGCGCAGACCGACAGATCATCTCCGGGAATTGTGGCGAATCATCGGCAAATTCGTGATTGTCGCAAGCATAAATCAGAAATCAGAAGGCAGAAGTCAGAAGGCAGAAGTCAGAAGGCAGATTGCAGATTACAGATTGCAGTACTGCCTATAGGACCTGTAGGTCAAATAGGACAGCAGAAGCTAAAAGCTAAGGGCTAACAGCTACCAGCGGCTTGCCTTGCTGCCGATTGCGCTTAACCTTCGTCTCATGCTGGCACCGACTGAATTGCAGGTTATAGGGAATGAACTCGCCGTTCGCTGGAGCGATGGGCGGGAGGACTTCATTCGTTGTGAGGATTTACGCGCTGCTTCTCCCAGCGCGGAGAATATCGGCGAGCCCGACATCTTTGGCCGCTGGCGCGGCGGCACCGCCCAGAAGACATTTCCCGGGGTAACCGTGACTACCTGGGAGTTCATCGGGCAATATGCGGTGCGCTTCGTCTTTAGCGATGGCCACGGCAGTGGCCTGTATAGCTATGCGTATCTGCGGCAGTTGGTGGAGGCGAAGGCGAAGGGGCAGGCGGAAAAGTAGTCAGTAGTCAGTAGTTAGTAGATAGTAGGAAAGGCAGAGAGGTGAAGGCTGAAGGCTGTAGGCAGAAGGCTGAAGGCTGAAGTTCGTAGACAGTAGGAACTGCCCATAGGTCACCGGTGTATGTGCTAAGAGCTTTCTGAAAGCACCAACGGTGCGACCTAGCCACAGCCTGGGCCATCGGCCCAGGTGGAGCGGGTTAGAAAACCCGCTCTCCGTTTGCTTCAAACACCCAACGGAGGGCGGACATTCTTGTCCGTTGTTATACCAACGGAGGGCGGACATTCTTGTCCGCCTATTTGCGATCAACGGTACATTGATTTATCTAGTCGGAGCCAAACTTAAGGCCTGGGCCATCGGCCCAGGTATTACGACAAATATATAGGATCGGGAGCGCTGAAAGCGCGACACCAACGGATTGTACGCCGTCTCCTTGGTCGCGCCCCAGGCGCTGCAAAAACAAAGAGACTTATCCTCGACTTCAGAGTGTCCGAGTGCAGACACTGCCTTTCGTACTATCTACTAACTACTGACTACTCTTCCGCGCCCCGCCCCCCCTCATTCCGCCTGCACAATCATACCCTTTAAATATTCGGTCTCCGGGATGGTCACTACAACCGGGTGGTCCAGGGGCTGGCTGCAGTAGCGGAGGATGCGCACGGTGCGCTTGGCGTCTGCTGCGGCTTCGGAGAGTGTGGCTTGGAAGAAGTCCCTCGACACATGCTGCGAGCAGCAGTAGGTGGCGAGGATGCCTCCGGGCTCCAGCCGCTGAAGGGCGCGCAGGTGCAGCTCCTTGTACCCGCGCAATGCATTGTCCACCGACTTCTGGTTGCGGGCAAAGCTGGGTGGGTCGAGGATGATTAAACCGTAGCGGTCCTCGCGGTTCTCGGTAAAGTAGTCGAAGACATTCTGCTCGCGGAACGTGGCATCGAGCTTGTTTCGCTTAGCATTCGCAGTGGCCAGTGTGATGCAGTCCGCCGTGATATCCAGCCCCAGCGCGCTTGTGGCACCAGCCTTGGCACAATGCAGGGCAAAGGCACCCTGATTGCAGAAGGCGTCGAGTACTTTGCGGCCCTTCGCATAGGTGGCTACTATGGGGTGCTGCTCGCGCTGGTCGAGGTAGAACCCCGTTTTATGCCCACCCACGAGGTCCACTGTATAGTCGAGTCCGCCGATGTTAACCGCAAAGGGTGCCAGCGGCTTGCCCGTGTGCGTGCGTTGCTCCAGTGGCAGTCCTTCATGTTCACGGGAGGGCGCGTCGTTGCGCCAGACGATCTCTTTCGCCCCAGTTAATTCAATTAACAGCGGAGCGAGAGTGGGGATAGCCTTGTCCATCGCCAGAGTCAGGCATTGGGCGCAGAGGGTGGTGCCGTAGCGGTCCACCACAAGGCCGGGGAGGTTATCCGCCTCGCTCCAGACGAGTCGCTGAGCGGTTTCGGCAGTGCGGCGTGCAAGTGCAGCGGTGACAGCCTGCCGGAGGAAGCTCGCATCCATCGGCACATCCGCCTCATTCGAGATACGGCGCCAGAGTATCTGCGAGTGGCCATTATAGATACCAGAGCCGAGGTTGCGCCCGCGTTCATCCACGAGGTTAACGGTTCCTCCATTACACTCGGGGGGCAGCGGCGCCTTGACTTCATTCGCATAGACCCATGGGTGGCCATTGCGGGCTCGGGCGCGATTGGAGATAAGGGTGAGGGTAAAGGTCTTCGGCATGGTATTTGGCAAGTAGCCCCAGACTAAAAGCTAAAAGCGAAATGCAAACAAGCTTTTTGGCTGTGCCAAAGCTATCAGCTATCAGCGGTCAGCTTTCGGCTATCACATTTAGCCATTAGCCTTTAGTGGCTTATAGGGACAATAGGTCCTGAAAGCTGACCGCTGATAGCTTCCCCTCTCCCCCTACACTGCTTTCCTGCTAAAGTAGAGTGCGGTCAGCAGCATGAGCAAGTTTGGCACCCAGGCGGCGAGGGCAGGGGGCAGCAGTCCGCGTGAACCTACGAGGCTGCTCAGGCTGGACACTACATAATAGAGGGCAAAGAGTGCTATGGCTTTGCAAATACCCACCATGGGGTTCGTGCGCACGCCCGCGACTGCAAACGGGATGGCGAGTCCCACTACGATAAGACAGGCCACAGGGTTCGCGAGGATGCGGTGGTAGTGTACTTCGTACGCCCGCATCTGCGGAACGCTATCCGTGGGCATCTGGATGAGTAGCGTGCTAAGCTCATTAAACGAAAGGTCTTTGGGGCGCTTCTCCAGTGTGCGCATGATAACCGGGTCCTCACTGAAGGCGTATGTGCGTACGGTGAACCGGTCCAGACTATACGTGTCGGCGATCGCCGCCGGGTCCTCTGCGTCACTATCCACCCCATCTTCGCGCCCATTGTAGAATGTCCAGCGCTGGCGCAGAGGGTCGTAGCTTGCTGAGTTCGCGTATATACGGGTTATCTCCCGCTGCCGGGCATCGAGTTGGCTGACGGTCACTCCCAGTCCTTTACGCGTATGTTTATCATACGCGTTGATGTACCAGAGCCGGTGCGCGACATCGTTATAGAAGGAGAGAGGCTCGCTCCGCAGTGCCACCGCAGCGGTGGATGCCGTGGCCTGGTGGCGCTCGCTGTACTGTTCCATCATCGCGTGAGTCTCCTCGACCGCCCACGGCACGAGGTGTGCATTCAGGTAAAAGAGCCCGAGGGTGAGTGCCACACCCACGAGCCACAGCGATCGCGTGATACGCCACAAGCTCAGTCCCGCCGCGCGCAGTGCTATGATCTCGTTGTTACGGTGCAGTACACCCAACGAGAAAAGTATCGAAACCATCAACGCAATCGGCAACACCGCCGGTATCAGGGTAAGGGTGAACGTCAGGTAATACCGCAGAATACCGCCCGCCCCCGCATCGAAATCGATGAGGTCCTTTAAGTTATCCGAGATATCGAATAGCAAAAGAATCCCCAGGATCACTCCCAGTGCCAACGCGAAGGCTATGAGCCACTCTCTAATAATATGCCGGTCGACTAGATTCATCGTAGGGCAACAGTACGCCCGACTCGCAGGATGCGTAATCACCCCGCCCTGTGCGAGCATTTGTTGCAGGAAGGAGGCAGAAGGCGGAAGGCGGAAGGCAGAGAGTAGTCAGTAGACAGTAGTCAGTAGACAGTAGGAAAGGCAGAGAGCCTTCACCATTATTCCCATTCTTCCCATTACTCACCTTCTTCCCATTCCGCCTGCCTTCCCCAGGCCATTCTTCCCATTCTGCCTGCCTTCCCCTGCCCACCATTCTGCATTCTCCATTCCCTCCTTGCCTTCGGCACCGCCTTGAGGCTCAGTGTTGGGGTGCCTATACCCATACCCACTGTCTGCCATCTCTTGCGCATCTCCCTTTCCGCCCTGCTTCTCCTGGCGCTCGCAGGCTGCGGCTCGGTACAGGAGCACCGCATCCGCCAGTACTCCACAATCTACGCCACGTACGACGCGCCCACTCAGGAACGCATCCGCCTCGGTGTGGTGCAGCCCGGGTTCACTGAGCGCATGGTGTATATTGCCCTCGGTACACCCAAATCCATTGAAGAAACCACTCCTGGCGAGGCCGTCTGGACGTATTATGGTTACCCCATCTCCGTCACCCTCGCCGATGGCACCAACGCCACAGCCTACCGCACCAATGCCGACCTCGTCATCGGCGGCTGGGACCCGTTGAAGCCAATGCAAGCCATCTTTAAGGCAGGGAAGCTGGTGGCAGTGAAGAGTAGTCAGTAGACAGGAAGAGTAGTCAGTAGACAGGAAGAGTAGTCAGTAGACAGTAGTCAGTAGTTAGTAGACAGAAAGGCAGAGTAGTTAGTCTGCGGTTGTAGAAAGTCACAGAGCCCTTCACCACCATTACTCTCATTCCTCCCATTCTTCCCCTTCTTCCCATTCCGCCCACCCACTACCACCACCCACTGCACACTCCCCTCTGCCTTTCCTACTGTCTACTGACTACTGTCGACTGACTACTCTGCCTTCCCCCCTCCCCCCCATACTTCCGCAGCATCCCCGCACTCTGCTCCCGCACCTGTTGCACCAGCGCCTCCGGCCCCAGTACGGTGCACTGCTCGCCCCAGTAGAGGACCCAGTGCAGAATCTCATTAAGGTTGTTCAGGTGCAGGTGGAACTCCAGCTCGCCACCGGGCAGGGGCACCAGTCTCTGGCGCGGGTGCCACTGGCGTTCGCCCACGAGGCGCGCGGCGGTAGAGGTAAACCGCAGGTGGATGTCATGGCTCTCCTTCCCTTTATAGACGCCGAAACTGTCGCACAAGTGCGCCTCCAGGTCGAAGTTGCGTTGCGGTTGGAAAAACGTCCCGTTCTTCTCGAGATGGCTGATGCGGCTAAGCACGAAGCAGCGCAGTTCCTGACGCAAATTATCATGCGCAAAGAGGTACCACTGGTTATTGATGAAGGCCAGCCTCCACGGCTGGATAATCCGCGCCATCGGCTCCTCATCCGCGAGCTTGTGGTAGTGGATGAGCAGCTCCTCCCCCTGGGTAATAGCCTGGTTGATAGGGAAGAACCGATCGGGATTGGCCATAGCCACGCCACTTGCCTTCATGGAGAGCGCATTCTCCATCCCGCTCAGGCTGAAACTCACCGAGCCGCGCAGCCCTTGGGTTAACTTCTTAAATATCTCCGTCAAGTGGCCATGCAGCGGGTGGCCCTTAAAGTCGGTCAGCGTCTTCGTAGCCACAAACAGTGCGAATAGCTGCTGCTCCGTCACGGTCACATCCGGCAGCGCGACCACATCCGCCGTATAGCGGTAGCGATTCGTCTTCCGGTCGAAGCTTATCGGGTAGCCCCGCTCATCTCGCAGATAATTAATGCTTCGAACGATCGTCTTCCTTGAGTACCCAAGCTGTTCCGAAAGCTCCTTTACAGTGGGTTCCTTTCCCGCCTGCAAGAGTTGATGGATAAGCATCAACCGATCCAGCCCGTGATGGCCAGTCGTCTTGTCCTGCTTGATACTCTTGCGTGGTTTGCGGCGTTTGCGTTTTAGCATCGCTTTGCACCAAATCCGAAAAGCCGTCTCTGGAAAAGCAGAAAAGGGGGGGGCTGAAGGCAGAGAGCAGAAGAAGAGTAGCCAGTAGTCAGTAGACAGTAGTTAGTAGGCTAGGCAGATGCAGAGGGCAGAAGTGTTGCGGCAGGGCTTCCGTCCACCCCGTCAATTAGGTCCATCCTAGTCCATCCCCCCCCAACATAGCTGCGATATCTCCACCTCAACAAACAAATTCTAAAAAAAATAAAAATAGTTGTAAGTCGCGGTGTATAAACAGGATGCAACGCTTTTACAAATGTTACGGGTCCGTTTTTGTCCCGAGGCCCTGCTAAGATTCATCGCATCAACAAAAAACCAAGCTTTAACCAGCAATGAAACCAAATACGCCAACCCAATCCCCCCAGCCTCTCACCAAGGCTGCCGCCGACAATACGAAAGCGGCGAAGGGAACTCCGCAGCGGAACGCAAACGCTCCTCTACGTGACACGAATGCCCCTCTACCCGTCGCGAACGCTCCGCTACCTGACGCGAACGCTCCGCTACCTGACGCGAACGCTCCGCTACCTGACGCGAATGCTCCGCTACCTGACGCGAATGCTCCGCTACCTGACGCGAACGCCCCGCTACCTGACGCGAATGCTCCGCTACATGACACGAATGCTCCGCTACATGACACGAATGCTCCACTACATGACACGAATGCTCCGCTACCTGACGCAAATGCTCCGCTACATGACGCAAATGCTCCGCTACATGACGCGAGCCCGAAAATAGCCTCAGCATTTGCTCCGCTACTGCGCCCGCAACAGGCAGTACCTCAACGCCATCCTGCCATTCACTTTTTTGGATAAACCAAAAATAAACCAAACCAAATACAACAACAGAAACATCAGAAATAACAAGAAAGGATAAACCATGCCACTAACTAACATCAACTCGTACTATTATTGTACGGTATTGTTCCTGGACCATTGGAGTCAGTCTACTGACTACCTCGGAGCGATAGCAGCCGTGAAACTCGCGGGTGACTATACTCGCGCCATGCTGGTAGAGCAGAGAGACCTGCTCGCAGCTTATCTGGCCGAACGGGAAGTGCTCGCCCTTGCCACGCGCCAGATCGCCGGTCAGCGGGACGTTACCAAGCAAACACTCCACGAGCGTACTGCGGAGTTCCTCCGCCTCGCCCGTTCCTACAAGCTCGTGCTGGCGGACCCCGGCATCATGAACAGCCTGCCACGCATGCCCTACATCACTGCCAGTTCTGCAAAAATCATCCAGGTTGCGAATGCAATTCTCAGCGTCTGGCAGCAGTTGGACGCACTCACGACGGTGGGCCTGCCCCACCCATTCACACTGGAAGGAGGGTTCACACAAGCTCAGTACACAGCACTCCGGGATGCGCTCCTGCTTAACACAGAGCAACTCATTACCGCCCAGCGCGCGTCAAAGACAAACCGCATCGAGCGCGAAGCCCTCGTGATGAAGCAGATTAAGCCCCGCCTCGTCGAGTACCGCTCGCGCATCCTCGGGATGTTCTCCAAGACTCACCTACTCGTGCAGACACTCCCAAGCGTCACACGCCCCCGTGGCTCTGCCCCCGAAGCGGTCGTTCTCACCGGCCAGTGGAATACTGCCGAACGCAAAGCCGTGCTCTCCTGGGATGCCTGCGCCCACCCAGACCTCGACCACTACGAAGTCCGCGCCTGTATCGACACCCGCTACCGCGTCAATGACGACACCGTGGTCGCCCGTGTGCCCAAGACCGACGTGACCTTCGCCACCGCCCACGGCCTCGTCGCCGCTGGCAGCGAAGTCCACTACAAGGTCTATGCCGTCACCAAGACCGACCGCGAACGCGGCAGCAACACCGTGAAAGTTATCCGCCCCACTCCCGTGGACGTACCCGCCGCAGCCTAGTACCCGGGCTTCCCTTCAGTAGGCTGATAACAAACATAACCCACGGTAACAACCCATACACACACGGAGGGCGGGACACGCACAGTCCCGCCCTCCTTTTTCCCTTCTAGACAATACATTCGTTGGCGCAAACGTCCCGCCAGTTACATTGTTCGTTTTTTACTTTGTTTCCTGCCAATTCATACCAAATCGCTACACACTCCTGACCTGCCGACCTACTCAATTCAGGTGCAGGGTCTACTAACTACTGACTACTGTCTACTGACTACTGTCCTCTGTCTCTCCCGATTGTTACAATTACCCTTCATATTGTAACAATGCGAATAGAAGCGTGACACAATCGTAACAATCGTAACACAAAAGCGCCATAATTCATAAAATAATGCCCTATTTTACATTATATTAACCATAATATCGGTTTTTATCCTATACAATTGTGTCATTTGTGTTACTGTTTGTTACGTAGCAGAAAACAATCAAACTAAAAACACATGAAGTTGCTGGCCAAAACAATCACCCAAATCACAGTCACCCTGGCCGGCTGCATTGCTCTTACCAGCCATGCAACGGCCGCCCCCGAAAGTGTTTCGACGCTTCCGTTGCAGAAACCGCACTTAGTAGCAGCGCAAGCACCCGAATATCCCATGGATCTTCGTAAGGCTGGCAAAGAAGGCGAAGTACAGATCGTAGCCAACCTCACCAAAGAGGGCAAGTTGAGCAATATTCAGGTCGTGGATAGTACCGATGCCCGATTCAACACTGCTACACTCGCTGTACTTGGCGAATGGCGCTATACCCCCGCCATGCGCGACGGTAAAGCAATAGAGTCCGTGGTAAAGTTCCCCGTGCGTTTTGTACTCGGGCAGGACCCACAACCCAGTGTCACCGTGCAACCCTCGGAATATCTGGTGGTACGAAAGTAAGCCAGCGTCTTAGTAGTCCCGATCGCAGTCCGAGGTATTTGTTACAGCAGTTATATTTTATCCAGAGCGGCACTTAAACAGTGCCGCTATTTTTTGTGTCGGTAGGGGGGTGGGGGAGGGGAGGGGGAGGGGAGAAGTAGTCAGTAGCCAGTAGAGGCAGAGTAGTCAGTAGCCAGTAGTCAGTAGATAGTAGGAAAGGCAGGGGGGAAGGCAGAGTAGTGCGTTGCCAGTAGGGACTGGATAGTGGGGAAGGCAGGCCGGAGGGCGATGGTTGTGTTTTCTGATAAATAATGTCAGAAGGATAATGAAAAAACAGACTCAA
>JANRLC010000033.1:0-6636 GCA_033762955.1 Verrucomicrobiota bacterium
GACGTAAACTGACTGTTTGGTCGGGAAAAGAAACCTCATGCTTCTCGTATTGCGATGCATGGTGCGGAAATGTGACTCTACCGAGTACTTATAATGCTGAGCGGTGTTCAAAACACTCCCACGCGACAGCTCAACAGTGCATCTTGTGGAGAGAACAGTGCTTCGACTCCACTAAACAGCCAAGTGGGCGAGGAATTTTGTATCTACCGCCAGGTAAATGATGTTAACCGCGTGGTAAATGGTGCGTGCCACGAGGAAAATAGTGTGTGCCGCGTGGTAAATGCTGTTTGACGCGCGAACAATCGAGTCTGGCGCGACGAAAATGTGGTTCGGCATGGCAATAATAGCCCATGTTCCCCCCAAAAAAAACAAGCAAGCCATCAGCGTTCAGCATTCAGCATTCAGTTCAAACTGAAATCACGCGTGAACCTGGCTTGAGACCACCACCACCTGACGCTGCCTTCTTCTGACTCCAGGCCTTGCCTGGGCTGATTAGTTGATGCACCTTCGGTGCGACAGGATGCCATGAAATCGACGTTCAACACAAACGTCCCGTAGCTGATGCAGTTGCCCCAACGAGCCCCAACAGGGTTACGTCCGCATTGCCATGGACGGGATGTAGTCGAAATGACGGACGACGCAACCCCGTTGGGGCATACTGGAGTTTGGCCAATTTTGCGTTACCATGATTCACCTCATCCCCGGCATGGAAACAATGCAGTCCCCTTGGGGACGACCTGCATCTTAGCCCCAGGTTTTAACCTGGGGCTGAAGTTTGGCTCCGACCAGATAAATCAATGCACCGTTGATCGCAAATAGGCGGACAAGAATGTCCGCCCTCCGTTGGTATAACAGCGGACAAGAATGTCCGCCCTCCGTTGGGTGTTTGAAGCAAACGGAGAGCGGGTTTTCTAACCCGCTGGGGTCGATGCTAAATGGTGCCCATACCGGGGGTATCGTCCCGCAGCGGGACTCAACCCCCGGCTAATCGCTGGGATGCCATAGGCATCCTCGGAAAAGCATGGATTGGTCACCCACCATTTTCCTCTTGAGACACAAGGGGCAAAGGCAGATGGCAGTAGAAGAACAGGCACCGCATGTGATTCCCATCCCGATAATCGCACGCGAGTTGACCTACTTTCTAGGATTACTGCCTCGCGGCTACGCCGTTTCCTTCGCCACCCTACCCTATCGCGTTATCACGGATCTAATCGCACTGGCACGGGCATCCTCGCCGTGTGTCTTCCCGCGATCACCATGGACCAGAGCATGGGCGAGACGCCCGAGCCATTCGCTCATCGCCCAACGCACGATAACAAAAATCCCCTGAACCGATTCGCCAGGGAATACGATTCAGGGGACTACACTACTGTCTTGCTTGTAACCGAAACCTACTGTCTGTCTGTTACCTATCGCTGTCTAAAGTGGTGACACCACGGGGTGCTAATCGAGTAAACCCCGACCCGTGCTAGAGGTTCCAGTTTACACCGACAATAAAAGTACGCCCACTGGCTTCGTTGTAGTTCAGGCGGATGCCGTCGCCGTAGTAGGCGCGCGTACGGGAATCGAGCACGTTGCTGACCTTGCCAAAGACCTGCCAGCTCGGGGTAATGTCGTAGAAGATACTCCAGTCCACCGTGCTGCGATCGTCGAGGTAGCGGTCGAGATTCTTGTCCGTATTGACTCCATTGAAGTCCAGATAGGCGGCCGTATAGTGAAGCGCCAGGCGGGTTTCGAATCCGCCCCGGTTGTAGTTTAGCGAGAGATTGACCGTGTGTGGCACCTGCCCAAAGAGGGAGGTTCCATCGTTCACCGAAACCAACCCGGTACCATCGTAGCGCTGGATGCCCTTCACCGCAGACTCGGTGTAAGTGTAGTTCGCCGAAATGCCAACGCCCTGTAGGAAATCCGCAAACTGGCCCAGCGAAACATCTGCGGACAATTCCGCCCCATAGACTTCCGCGCCCTTCGCGTTGAGGTATTCCCTGACTTCTGCCGTCGAAGGATAGTAGGAGGGGTCCCCGGGCTGCACGCTCCTGCTGAGGCGATAGATATTGTCATCCATGTTCTTGTAGAAGACGCCGCCAGTCAGGCGTACTCCGGTACCGATCAGTTGTTCCATACTCAGATCGATATTGCGGGAGATCACCGGGTTCAGATTTGTATCGCCCTTGAGAACAAGTCCTTTGCCATAGTCTTCCTTGCGGTCGGTGTCTTCGAATGTTGGGTCGATGTCTTCGGATGGGTTTAACTGGCGATAACTCGGACGCGCGGTGGTCTGATTAAGCGAAAGGCGAATGGCAGTAGCCTTCGACAAATCATAGCGCAGGTGAAGGTGCGGAAAGAGATCGGTGTAATCATTGCTCCTGCTTATCGGGCGAATGTAGAGCGGGTTGGTTGTATCTGTTTCATAGAAGTCCCCCGAATACGTATCAATATCCACTGAGGTCGCTTCCACGCGCACGCCGACGGTTGCGGTGAGATCGCCGAACTTGGTGGTATCCATGAGATAGCCAGCATAGATTTTCTCTTCCAAATCGTATGAGTTTACCTTGTCGGCACGCGCATCGCGTTTCGCGTTTTGGTTCAAATACCAATTCGCGTCGCCCTCGTCGCGAATACCGAGTGATTGCAGGACGGCTTCTACCGCGCGCACTTTGTCCGGGTCAATCAGGCTGCCAAAGGGTTGTCCATTGAGGGCCGAGTCCACACCGTAGTCGGCCAGCACGCTACCATAAACTTCCTGCCCGCCTACCTTTACGCGGTCCAGATTCCAATCTACATCTGCAGTCTTGTAGCGGCGGCGCAGATCGTCGAAATCGCGATCACTGATGGTTGCCTTAAACCCGGATTGAAGCGTGGATGGATTTCCTCCCATATCGAACTCATACGCAGCGTTGAGCCCACCAGCGTAGGTTTGGTCATCAATGAATCGGGTATCCCTGCGAATCTCTGTAATCTCGTAATCGGAGTTCGCGGCAGCGTGTATGCGATTCCCATAGAGGGGTTCATTGGCGGCGCGGCCCACCTGGCTGTAACCGTTCTCCAATTCGCGGGTGTCTGTAAAGTATGCACGAAGGTCTTTGTTGGGATCGCCCTCGAACTTGCCGATGTTTAGTCCGCCGAAATAGTCGATGGTAAGAGCATCGAAGCGATGCTTATTTTTGAGGATGAAGTTATAGTTATCCTGCGTTTCATAGTAGTCGCGCACCTCTTTTTGCGCGTAGTCCTCGGCGGTGAATGCCACTGCCGTATCGTTCTGCGCCACTAGGTTATCCCAGTCCACGCCGTACT
Source organism: Verrucomicrobiota bacterium (assembly GCA_033762955.1). Lineage (GTDB taxonomy): Bacteria > Verrucomicrobiota > Verrucomicrobiia > Opitutales > Oceanipulchritudinaceae > JANRLC01. The sequence continues at coordinate 3,295 of JANRLC010000033.1, forward strand.
CAAGAAAGAGATCGTTGCGCCAGCTTCCCTGGTTTGTACCGCGGCGAGTGAAGTTAAACTCTGCACTGCTCTCAAAGCTGTCGCTCGGGCGATAATCCAGACGGGTGCTGATGCTGGAAGAGGTTACATTGTCGAAAGCTTCCTCCTGTCTTGCATAGGTAGGCAGGTAAACGGAATCGAATTCATACAACCCATTCGAAATCGATGAATAAAGGTTGGGATTACTGGCATGGGATAGATTCAAATACACCCCCAGCGTCTTGGCTTCGTTAAGGTAATCCGAGTAGGCTGCAGAGAAGTCGTACCGGGTTTTGTCCTGCGGGTTATCACCGGTAAGATTGTCGGCCTCCGACAGATACCCTGCGCTCGCAGAAGCCTTGAGCATGAGGCCCTTCTTGTCGAACGCGCTCCCGGTGCGTATGTTTATCTTCCCACCAATCGCATCCGCATCATCCGAAGGCAGTGTGGACTTCGTGACCTCGATGAGGTCGGCACTGGTGGAAGGGATTACGTCCAGTGGCACGGAGCGACTGGCCCCGTCGAAATTGCTGACCACGACTTTCTGCCCGTTGATTGCCACTGAGTTAAAGTCGGAGTACATCCCGCGGATGGTGACATAGCGGCCTGCGTGCCCGGCACTGTCCTTCTCCACGTTTACTCCAGGTACACGGCGAATGGCGTCGGCAATTGTCTTGTCCGTCAACTGGCCAAAGTTATCGGCTGCGAGAATGCTGACGTTGTTGTTAGCAGCGCGCTCCAGATTGAGAGCCCGGAGACTGCTGGTGGCGTCGCCTTCGATGATGAAGGTTTCAAGATTAACGATATCTTCGGATGCCGGGAGTTCCAGATTCTTTGTGGTCACTCCTTCGCCCACGGCCACATCCTGGGGCACATTATCGAAACCAACAATCTCTGTGTTAACCTTGTAGTTGCCCGCTGGAAGGTTAGAGAACTGGTAGCGCCCGGAGCGGTCGGTTACCGTGCGAAAGTTGGTGCCTTCGAGGGTGACCACAGCTCCTTCCAGAAAGGAGCCGTTACCGGCGTTCGAGACAACGCCGAGAAGCGTGGCGGCAAAACTTTGCAGCGGCAGGAGAAGCAAAGCCGCGAGTGGGATGAGGTGAAGAAGCAGACGCGAGTGATGGCTGGGTGAACTTTTCATAGATGGCGGTTCGTTGTGAATTGGGTACGATTAATGTTTGTCGCCATTTTCATGCAGGGAACAAGCCAGTTTAAATGGGGCTTGCCGGGAAGCGCCATCTTACTACTAAAGGTGTATGCATTCGAGGTAGAGAATCCGCGTAGTGTAAATAATTGTCCTGTGATGTGAGTAAATATGGACAGTGCTGAACCAGCCACCAACTTAGCCGCATTCCTTCCGGAACTGTTGGTCTTGCACCAGGCAAACGATCACACATCGCTGTGGCAGGCATTCCGGGATTTGTTAACAAAGGCGTTTCCCTGCCACCGGGTGACACTCTTTCTCGGCCATATTGAGATGGGCGAGGCGAGGCTGGTCTTTACGGACCCACCGCTGGCAGAGCCCGAAGTGTGGTTTGAGAATCGAGGCAAGAACAACCCCTTTAGTGCGTGGATCACGAAGCATCGACGTGTCTCGTGGTACCGGTTCAGCGACATAGTGGGACCGCCCGAGGTATTCCGCAGCACCACCTTCTACCAGAGCTTTGCCGCAATAGAGGGGTGGGACAAAGGGTTGTCCGGCCTCTACTGGCAACGCGATAACGTGGCCGCCATGTTTTCCGTTTACCGGGGGGATGGGTTGCCCGATTTCGATGAGCAAGAGATAGCACTGCTCCAGTCGCTTCAGCCATGGTTTGATGCAGCGGTGAACCGCGTGCAGCGCTTCCACTCGACCGATAACCTTCGCGCTACGCTGGAAGACTTTAACCGGGACATGCCTCTAGGGCTCATCCTTCTGGATTGGCAGCTAAAGCCACTCTTCGCAAACCACCGGGCGATGGAGCACTGCTCTCTCTGGAATCACGGCCCACTGGCCGCGCGGAAGTTCAAAGTACGCGATGCCTTCCGCCTGCCTGTCACCCTGCTCGATGCCCTCGAAGGCATGCGGGAGCGCATCCGCCTGAGCGAACCGAAGCAACTGGCCCGCAGATTACCCGACCCCGAATACTGTGCCAGTGCGCATGACCCGCGACAACGCGCACGGATCAGCATCGCCCACCATGGGCAACACTCACTCGCGAAACCCGGCTTCTTCGTTCTCTTCTACGAGCCAGACCCACTCCTGGACGACTCCGCGAAGGACAAGGATGCCCGAAAGCTCAGCGAGCTGCATCTACTGACTGTCGCCGAACGCGAGCTGGTGCGCCTGGTCTGCGAGGGACGGAGTAATGGCGACATCGCGCAAGAGCTAAACAAGAGCGTGCTCACCGTGAAAACCCAGATGAACTCCATCTTCCGCAAACTCAACCTGCGGCGTCGTGCAGAGCTGATTGCGCGGTGGCGCTGATTCGGGAGCATCTCTTTTTCTGGACCTGGGAACGCTGACGTCCTCGTCGCGATGGGTGGATTAATCCGGAGAGCCAGAGCCGACGAGGACGTCGGCGCTCCCAGGTTCAGACATCCTGAAGTCAGCGCGAAAACAAAGGGATTCCGGGCGAGTTGCGGGAAGTACGATGAACCCAAAGGACTGTGGCAGCGGTGCTATGTTCTCCATGCAGCGCTGAAGGCGCGACCCTAAGATAGCCTAGGCCATCGGCCTAGGTAAACCGATATAATATAAAGGATCGGGAGCGCTGAAGGCGCGACCCAGGGGAGTTGTAGGACCGCTCCTTAGGTCGCGCCTTCAGCGCTCATGGTGTTTTATTGGTCTATACCTAGGCCGTTGGCCTAGGCTGGGGCTAGGTCGCGCCTTCAGCGCTACCAAGGCAAATTGGGTTCAACTTAGTTCCCACCACTTCAGGATGTCTGAGGTTTCACGATCGGGTAATAGCAGATGGCACTCTCGTCCAAAGTTGCTCTTTGGGGATGGAAAAACAGTGCATTTCGAAGTTCTTGGGCTGTTTGAAGTGGCACGGGCATCTGCCGGTGTGTCTTCCAGCGATTACCACAGAACCCGAACATGGGCGAGACGCCCATGCCACGTCCGAGCCAATCGCTCTTCTCCCAAGGCACAATGACTTCGAGATGCACCCGGTTCGGAATGCCTCTCAAGGCCGACCGCTACCTAATCGGGCACGGCATTTCAGGTGTCAGAGTGGCGAAAAGGGGTCGCGGACCGTCCGCAAGCCATTCCATGACTCTTTTTCGGGTCACGGACCGTCCGCAACACACACCAATGACTATTTTTCGGGTCACGGGCTGCCC
>JANRLC010000034.1:0-110290 GCA_033762955.1 Verrucomicrobiota bacterium
AAACAACTTCACGATCGATCTTCGACGAATAACCGCTGCGATCTGCCACTGGCCTGCCCCATTCAAACAATTGCCGCCGCCGCTGCTTGATTTATAGCCGGTTTGTTCACGGATATACGGTTATAAATGGCCAAACTCCAGTCGAACCCCTTGGGGTTCGTTACCGAGCGAAGCGAGATGTCTTTGTCATCCCTCACCATCCGCCAGTACTATCTATGCGAGTTCCAAGGCGTTTTGCATCCAGACTGGTTACAAGTTGTATAATAGCCAAGGGTGTTTGACTGTAATTAATTTCATTAATTTCCTTGGTTTACCCTGATTATGAACACAAAATCCCGATGCATTGAGGCAACCACTTGCACCAAAGTATTCTGCCAGTAATAGCCTATACACTCAACGTTGCTCCCAATTCCATATGTCGTGCGGCGATCTCTTTTTGTATGACGCCGATGGACAAACCGCTTTGTATGGTCAATTCACGCAAGTGAACCTCTTTAAATGGTGGACGAAAAAGCTGCTTCAACAATTACGCCATTCCCTTGGGTGAAAGAGTGTGTAAGACGCTCATCTTTGTATACTGTATACCTCGCGTATGCGATTGACTACTTGGGGTAGTCAATAGGGATAGTGTGGGGGGACAATCGTGGCCATGACTGATTGCCCGCGAATTCCAACGCTGCGACGGCCCCACAAGCGACTGCACGTAATCCTGAAAACAACCGGCTTAACCTAGGCGCTTATTTACGATAGGTCTGCCAGGCATTTGTCTCAAAGTCGTAATACCATCTACCATCATAATACAATAGGCTGGTCCAGTACCATTGGCCCGTATTAAAGGAAAAGTAATAATACCCAGCACTTTCGCTAGAGCCTACGATGTAAAGCCAATGATTGCTTTCGTAAAAATAGACAAAAGGATGGCATCCTGTATAGATATAATTGAAGAGGGTGTTCCATTTCCACCCATCGTCTAGATCTGCGGTAGTGGGGTCGTAGAAGGGGCTATAGAAAGGGTCGACGATGTTACTATGATACCCGCGCCAAGTGGGAGAAGTAAAACCTGTGGAAGTGCGTAAGTAGTAGATGGTAAAAGTCGGTGCAGTATCGGTAAAAACATCGGACCCAAAATTATACGGGGCATTTCCTAGAAAATAGGCGCTGGTCAGCCGGCTGCAATGAGTGAAGACAGAGTCCCAAATGGATGTCACACTGCTGGGGATATCCACGCTGGTCAGGCTACTGCACTGATAGAAAGCTTTGCTATCAATAATAGTCACACTACTGGGAATGCTGATGCTGGTAAGCCCCACGCACCCATAGAATGTATTCGTCCAAATTCTATTCACATTGGGGATATTTACGCTGATCAAATTGCTACACCCATAGAATGCAGATCCCCCAATGGTAGTAACACCACTGGGGATATTTACGCTGGTCAAGTCCTTGCAGCCGGCAAAGGCAGAGACCCCAATATTTGTCACACTATTTGGGATACTCACGCTGGTCAGTCCTGAAAACCCGAAGGTTCCTTCCTCAATGGTGGTCACACTACTGGGGATAGTTACGCTGGTCAGCTTATTGCACCCATTAAAGGCATTGGATCCGATAGCAGTTATAGTAGTCGGGATATTTACGCTGGTCAGCCCAGTGCGAGCAAAGGCAGCGGTCCCAATGCTAGTCACGCTGTTTGGAATGCTGATGCTGGTAAGCCCCTGGCAATCATAGAAAGTTTGATCCTTAATTGTGGTCACACCACTGGGGATAGTTACGCTGGACAAGTTCTTGCACCCGGCAAAGGCAGAGACCCCAATAGTTGTCACGCTATTTGGGATACTCACGCTGGTCAGTCCTGAAAACCCGAAGGTTCCATCGCTAATGGTAGTCACACTACTGGGGATATTTACGCTGGTCAATTTGTTGCAACCATTAAAGGCATTGGACCCAATGGCAGTTATAGTAGAGGGGATATTTACACTGGTTAGCCCAGTGCAATTTATGAAGGCTGAGTCCCCAATGGAAGTTACTGGCTTTCCAATAATAGTTGATGGAATAATTAACGAACCGCTGGCAAGCGTATCACAACCGGTAACGGTGATACCGTTGCCATCATCGGAAAAGGTAAGATATCCCACTGTTCCAATAGTGTTGGCATAGGCAGTAATACCCATGAGCTGAGTTAAAACGAATAAGAACAGAATAATTTTATTCATACTACTGAAGCTAATTTCAAAATTAAATGGTTGTCAAAGAAAATGATTCATATGAATCAGAGCGATGTCGTGGATTGGCAAAAAGTGAGTGTGTCAACGTGTTGGGATTTCACTTTCTTGGGATTTATTAACGGAGAAACCACTGGCTTCAACTCACTCGCTAAGCGCTGGGTCTCGGCGATTTGTTCCTTGGTCATTGCTTTAGCTAAGGAATCACGGGAGCCTCCGATTTTTTATCTCCTTGGGGGGCGGCTAGATCATACCACTTGTAGGCTTGCACATAATCTTTGGGTACGACCTGTCCTTTGGAATAGGAGGTTCCAAGATAATATTGTGCACGTGCATGTCCCTGCTCTGCAGCCTTGCGAAACCACCCGAACGCTGCCGCAGTATTCTTGGGCACGCCATCGCCTTCGAAATAGCAGATTCTTAGATTATATTGAGCCCGTGCTTGTTCCTGCTCTTCGGCCATGCGAAACCACTTGACTGCAACCGCATCGTCCTTGGGTACGACATCGCCATTGATATAACAATCCCTTAGATTGTACTTGGCAATAGCACTTCCCAATTCCCAGCCGCGCGGTAATCCGAAGCGTTTAACAGTTGATTGGGGGCTTTGGCTGCATCGGCATCATCATTGGCCTCGACCTGAATTGTTACACATATCAGCCATACTATGAACAGTATGATTTTCATCTGCGAATTCCTAATGAAGTCGATAGGCCCATACAAGGCGGAATAGTGCGTGGTACAGGACAAGGGTTGACGGTTAAATGAGATTTACTTCGGGTTGGCTGCGTTCTGCTGGCCACCACAAGGCTTTGGGGAGGAATCCCTTTGGAATGTATCTGAAGTTTGGCCAACTTGGGCGTTGCCATGCTTCACATCATCCCCGGTGTGAGAACGACGAAGTCCCCTTGGGTGTCTGGTAAAACATTCCATATGCTTGGAAAGTGTCTCCGGTGAAGTAGAAATTCACATTTGCGATGGAGAATTTCCCTTCTTGTGATGGCCCCCTGCGATGGAAAATTCACTCATTCACACGAGTTGGAGCACCCATAAGCGCAGTCGGAGTACCCGTTGCCGCGATTATTTGTCCATTTCTGCAATTTAACTCCACCAAGAAGGCGTATCGGCTGACAATTCATGGGTGTACGAGGGATTGTTGGGTGTCTTCTGGTCGTTGCAACGGGAGATGGGGCAATAAATTCTGCACATTCTTGTAGAGGTTTTAAAGTTGGCCCGAAAATCGCTTAATAATTGGAAAACCACCAAGACTGTGCATCTTCGGATGCCTTGTATAACTCTACAATCCCCATGGATTTCGCCGACTATCACTGCGGTAATTATTTTGATGAGATGTTCCTGCCGGATGGCGCTGTGCGCCCGCACTATCGCGCTTTGCTCGAGCGATTTCAGCAGCTTACGCCAGAGGAGTTTCACCGCAAGCGAGAGGCGGTGGACCTGGCCTTCTTAAGACAGGGGATAACCTTCACGGTTTATAGTGACAATCAAGGAACAGAGCGGATTTTTCCCTTTGATTTGATCCCTCGCATCATCCCGAACAAGGAATGGCAGCACTTGGTGAAGGGGCTGGAGCAGCGGATCACCGCGCTGAATCTATTTCTTCACGATATTTATCATGAGCAGAAGATTATTAAGGACGGCATCATCCCGGAGCACTACATAAAGTCGGCGAAGCACTTCCGTCCGGAGTTCATGGGCTTCCGTGTGCCGAAGGATATTTATATTCATATTTGCGGGACGGACTTGATACGCGATGACAAGGGGGAGTATCTCGTCTTGGAGGATAATGGTCGCAGCCCATCCGGGGTGTCGTACTTGCTGGAGAATCGGCAGGCGATGAAGCGGGCATTTCCGAACTTTTTTGCCCGTGCCGGGGTGCGGCCTGTGCAAGATTATCCGAATGAATTGCGCAAGGTGTTGCAATACATATCCCCGAAAAGCGAGGGAGATATCACAGTGGCTCTGCTCACGCCCGGAATCTTTAATAGCGCGTACTTTGAACACTGTTTTCTGGCCCGGCAGATGGGGATAGAGATTGTTGAGGGACGGGACCTCATTGTGCAGGACCGAAAGGTATTCATGCGCACGATTTCCGGCCTGCGCCAGGTGGATGTGCTGTATCGGCGCATTGATGACGACTTCCTCGACCCGCTGGTCTTTCGTGAGGATTCACTTCTGGGGGTGCCGGGTATTGTAGATGCGTATCGCGCGGGGAATCTGGGGCTCGCGAACTCGATCGGCACTGGAGTGGCGGATGACAAGGTGGTGTACTACTTCGTCCCTGCCATGATTAAGTACTATCTTAAGCAGGAACCCATCCTGCCCAATGTGCAGACCTGGCTGGCCTCCGAACCTGCGGATTTCTCCCACATCATGGAGAACATGGAGAAGCTGGTGGTAAAGGCGGCCAATGAATCCGGCGGCTACGGGATGCTTATTGGACCCATGGCCTCGAAGGAGCATGTGGCCAGCTTCCGCGATGCGGTCAAGGCGAACCCTCGCAACTATATCGCCCAGGTGCCCATCTCCCTGTCTCGACACCCCACGTGGTGTAATGAAGGCGGCTTCGAGGGCAGACATATAGACTTGCGTCCCTACATCCTCTACGGGGAAAAGATTAGCATCATTCCGGGGGGACTCACCCGTGTGGCGTTAAAGAAGGGCTCTCTCGTGGTCAATTCATCCCAGGGTGGTGGCAGCAAAGATACCTGGGTACTCCAGGGGGATGAGTGAGGTTGTAGCTTTTAGCTTTTAGCTGTTAGCTCTTAGCTTTTAGTTTTTAAATCAAATTTATTCATGAATTTTAAACCCATCACCCAATGCTTTGCCGAGTAGCAGATTCCTTGTTCTGGATGAGTCGGTATATCGAACGTGCTGAGAACACCGCGCGCTTGATGGATGTGAACCTGCAAATGGTTCTGGAGTCCGAGCAGGCCGGTGGTGAAGGCTGGAAGGCGCACTGGGAAGCGATTCTGCGCAGTACCGGTGACCTCGATCTCTTCAACCAGCACTTCAATCACGTGGACAGCGCCTCGGTTACCGAGTTTCTTACCTTTAGCTTGGACAACCCAAGCTCTGTGATTAGCTGCATCAACGCGGCGCGAGAGAATGCCCGGCAAATCCGCGACCAGATCACTTCGGAGATGTGGGAGGTGATCAACCGCCTGTATCTCTCCCTTAAGGGGCAGAATGCGCTCACGGTCTGGAATCAGGGGCCGACGGAGTTCTACAATCAGATCAAGGAATTCACGCACCTGTTCCATGGGTTGACGGACTCTACATTCCCTCGCGGCACGGGCTACGAGTTTATGCGAGCGGGTACATTTCTGGAGAGGGCCGAGAAGACGGGGCGCATACTCGACATAAAGTACTGGATAGTACTCCCGTCGCTTCACGAAGTGGGCGGTGCGGTGGACCTCTCCCAGTGGGCTGCACTCTTGCGCGCCACGAGTGCACTCGATGCCTATCGGTGGGAATATGTCCGCGAGATAGAGCCATGCAATGTGGCGGAATTACTCGTGCTATCGAGGAAGTTTCCCCGCAGCATCCGCTTCTGCCTGGAGCAGTATGATACGGCGATTCATAATATCTCGAAATGTCCGCAGACCCATTACTCAAACGAGGCGGAGCGCCTCTCTGGGAAACTGCTCTCTGATCTGAACTATACGACGGCAGACGAGATAATCACGCTCGGTATCCACGAATTCCTGGAATCCGTACAAGCTAAGTTGGGTCAACTCGGTATCGAGCTGAATGAGCGCTACATGTTCTTCCCGGTCGTGGATCCCGCAGCCGAAGCCACCGCCAAGGCCAATGCCACGGCGTGAGTCTGTATAATTTGCCACCGTCCAGTCTTGCTGTCACCTTCTGTTGAAAGAATCGAATGTCCATCCACGTAGCCCTCCATCACAGCACCCACTATAAGTATGATCGCCCGATACACCTTGGGCCGCATCTCATCCGGTTGCGACCAGCGCCGCACTGTCGCTCCAACATACTGAGTTATTCGCTTCGGATAGAGCCGAAGGACTTCTTCATCAACTGGCAACAGGACCCTCATGGGAATTACCAGGCTCGTGTTGTGATGCCAAACAAGGTCCGCGAGTTTAAGGTCGAGGTAGATCTGGTTACCGAGATGTCGGTGTACAATCCCTTTGATTTCTTTGTCGATGCGTACGGGGAGACATTCCCTTTCGCGTATGATGCAGAGATCAAGAAGGATTTGCTGCCCTACCTCGCTGATACATTTAGCGGGCCTGCCTTTGATGCATTCCTCGCAACCATCGACCGCAATCCACTGCGCACGGTAACCTTTCTGGTAAACCTTAACGCACGGTTGCAGCAGTATATCAAGTACGTGATTCGCCTGGAGCCAGGCGTGCAATCGCCTGAGGAGACGTTGACTCTGAAGAGCGGATCCTGTCGCGACTCAGCCTGGCTCTTGGTAAATCTGGCACGGCGGCTCGGATTGGCAGCGCGATTTGTGTCCGGTTACTTGATACAGTTGACCCCGGATGTAAAGAGTCTGGATGGCCCATCGGGGACAGAGAAAGACTTTACTGATCTCCACGCCTGGACAGAAATCTACCTGCCCGGCGCAGGATGGATCGGGTTTGATCCCACCTCGGGCTTGGTGGCAGGGGAGGGGCACATCCCGCTGGCGTGTACGCCTTCGCCCTTCAGCGCGGCGCCTATTAGCGGTACGCTGGATGATTGCGAGACAGAGTTTGCGCACGAGATGGTTGTTAACCGCATCTACGAATCTCCCCGCGTAACGAAGCCCTATACGGATGCGCAATGGAAGCAGATGGACGAGCTGGGACTGGCCATCGACCGCGAGATGAAAGCCGGGGATGTACGCCTCACCATGGGAGGCGAACCCACCTTCATCTCAGCCGATAACATGGATGGAGCGGAGTGGAATATCGCTGCTGTCGGGCCGGAGAAGAGGCGTCTTTCTGAGCAGTTACTTAAGCGCCTGTGGAAGAAGTACGCCCCCGGTGGGTTTCTCCACTACGGTCAGGGGAAATGGTATCCCGGTGAGTCGCTGCCACGGTGGGCGTTTACCGCATATTGGAGAAAGGATGGGCAACCGATTTGGCTGAAGCCAGAGCTACTTGCTGACATTGAGAAGAACTACGGCTTCGGAGTGACCGAGGCTGAGAAGTTCTCCACTGCACTCGGCAAAACGCTTGGGGTGGATGTCTCCTATACCATGCCGGCTTACGAAGATGCGTGGTACTACATCTGGAAGGAGCGCAAGCTGCCCTCAAATGTGAACCCTCTCGAGTCGAGATTAGATAACGAGGAGGAGCGCGCCCGTATCGCGGCCATCTTTGAGCGCGGTCTGGATGTGCCAAGAGGCTATGTGATGCCGCTCCAACGCACCTGGCAGGCAAAGGCGAAAGTGTGGGTCAGCGGTCCTTGGTATCTCCGGCAGGAGACGCTCTTCCTCTCGCCCGGAGACTCCCCAGTTGGACTGCGGTTGCCGGCGGATTCTCTCCCCTGGGTAAAGGCGGTGGACTTTCCCTATATCAACAACCCAGACCCCACGGTCCAGCAGCACCCGTTGCCCAACCGCGATGAATTGGCGCGCCAGTATTACCATCGCGCGAATCAGTACCTTGAGGAACTGCAGAATCGGCAGGCGAAGGTGGGCGAGTTCGGACAGAATAAGCAATCACTCTCCGCACAGCAGCCCCCGAACTACAAGAAGCCGAAGCAGGGAGAGTCTGCAGGGTGGGTTCTGCGTACTGCTCTCTGTGTGGAGCCCCGCCACGGGAAGCTCTTCATCTTTATACCTCCGCTTACAACTACCGAGGACTACTTAGACTTGGTCGCGGCAATAGAGGCAACAGCGGATAAGCTGAATATGCCTGTCATATTGGAAGGGGAGAACCCGCCAGCGGACTCACGCTTGAGCAATCTCAAGATTACGCCGGACCCGGGCGTGATAGAGGTCAATATCCAGCCCACGAGTACTTGGCCGGAGATGGTTGACCTCACGATTACACTCTACGAAGAGGCCAGGCTTACGCGACTGGCGACGGAGAAGTTCATGATCGATGGGCGGCATGTTGGCACTGGCGGTGGTAACCACTTGGTCATGGGCGCCGCCACACCGGCGGATAGTCCGTTTCTGCGCAGGCCGGATTTGCTGCGCAGCTTGATTGCGTACTGGCACCAGCACCCGTCGCTCTCGTATCTTTTCAGCAGTCTCTTTGTCGGTCCCACGAGCCAGGCGCCTCGCGTGGATGAAGCCCGGCAGGACTCCATTTATGAGCTTGAGATTGCCTTCGGAGAGCTGGAGCGCTCGCTCGGTTATGGTTGCCCGCCATGGCTGGTGGACCGCATCTTTCGCAACCTGCTGACAGACGTCACAGGCAACACGCACCGAGCTGAGTTTTGCATTGATAAACTCTACAGCCCGGACAGTGCATCGGGGCGACTCGGCTTGCTGGAGCTGCGCTCATTCGAGATGCCACCTCATGCACAGATGAGCTTGGTGCAGCAGCTCTTGTTGCGCGGGTTAATCTGCTGGTTCTGGAAGGAACCCTATTATCCGAAAACGCTCCCGCGCTGGGGAAATGACCTCCATGACCGGTACCTGCTGCCGCACTTCCAGCTTCAGGATATCAATGATGTCGTCGAAGACCTTCGCCGTGCAGGATTTGCCTTTGAGAAGGAGTGGTTCGCGCCGCACTTCGAGTTCCGCTTTCCTCGCTATGGAGAGTTCCAGTATCGGGATGTGCACTTTGAGTTGCGAATCGCCCTCGAGCCCTGGCTTGTCCTCGGCGAGGAAGGTGCGGCGGGTGGTACAGTTCGTTTTGTAGATTCCTCGGTTGAACGGTTGCAAGTTAAGTGTACCGGCATGCAGGGCGGTCGCTACATAGCCACTGTGGGAGGCCGGCGCATCCCGCTGACGAGTACCGGCACCGTCGGCGAGGCAGTCGCCGGTGTGCGCTATAGAGCCTGGCAGCCGCCTTCTTGTTTACATCCCACGATGGGTGTGCACACGCCGTTGGTATTCGACCTTGTGGATACCTGGAACCAGCGGGCTGTGGCAGGCTGCACCTATCATGTGGCGCACCCCGGGGGCAGAAACTACGCGACATTTCCCATCAACGCTTATGAGGCGGAGAGCAGGCGCCTTGCCCGGTTCGAGCCACGGGGGCATACTCCGGGAAAACTTGAGCAACTCCCTCCGATCGAGCACAATCTGGAATTCCCAATCACATTGGACCTGCGACGACCCCGCGAATGAACGCCGCATCCATTCAGGCATCGCTCTTTCCGGAAGGAAACTCCCTTTACTCTGCACCCGAGGGATTTCGTGACGAATGCGTGATGCCAGATGGTTCGCTGAGCCCCCACTGGGCGCAAGCACTGGAAGGCTTTGGCAAGATCGGCTCCGATGGGCTTCGCAAACGCGAGGAGCAACTTCGCAGGATGATTCAGGAGCATGGCATCACCTTTAATGTCTACGGTGATCCCAAGGGCAGCTTCCGTCCGTGGACGATGGACTTGGTGCCCGCCATCCTCACGGCAGAGGAGTGGCCCTGGCTCGAAGAGGCCATAAAGCAGCGTGTGCGCCTCTTAAATATTCTGCTCGATGATTGCTATGGGCGACAGCGGGCATTGCACGACGGTGCCATTCCCCCCGCTCTTATCTTTGGGAACCCTCTCTTTCTTCGCCCATGCGTGGGCTTGCTCCCGAAGGAGTGCACTTACATCCACCTTTACACAGCAGACCTGGCACGCTCCTCGGATAGTCGATGGTGGGTGCTTGCCGACCGGGTGGATTCGCCTTCAGGCTTCGGCTATACGCTCGAGAACAGACAGCTTAGCCGCCGGATATTGCCCGATGTTTTTCGACAGCTTCGCGTGCAGTCATTACAGGGATTCTTCGACCGCTTCCTCTCGTCATTTGAGCACCTGGCACCATGGACTAAAGATCGCCCAAAGATAGCCTACCTGACACCCGGGCCTGCCAATGAAACGTACTTCGAGCAGTCCTACCTGGCAAGAAATCTGGGCTTCCCCCTGGTGGAAGGCGCCGATTTATTGGTGCGAAATAACCGCGTACTCCTCAAGACACTCGGTGGGACGCAGACGGTGGATGTGCTTATCCGGCGCGTGGACTCCACTTATTGTGATCCCCTTGAGTTTCGTGCCGAATCATTACTGGGCGTACCCGGGTTGGTGCAGGCCATTCGCCACGGGCGGGTGACAGTGGCGAATGCCCTCGGCTGCGGACTCGTTGAAGCCCCCGCGGTACAGGCCTTTCTCCCCAGCCTTTGCCGTTACTACCTGAATGAGGACCTCATCATGCCCTCCGTTGCCACCTGGTGGTGCGGCCAGGAGAAAGAGAGGGCCTATGTACTCGAGCATTTCGACGAGTTGGTCATCAAGTCAACGTTCCGGCGCAGCGCGAATCAGGCAGTTTTCGTCCCCGAACTGACGAAGGCGAAGCGCGCCGAGCTTCGCGCTGCCATTATTGCTAATCCCGAGCGCTATTGTGCGCAGGAGATGGTAAGCAAGAGCACCACGCCTGCGCTGGTGAATGACCATCTTGCACCAAAGCACTTCCTGCTTCGTGGCTGTGCGGTTCACGACCGTGGCGACTACCACATACTGCCCGGGGGGCTCACGCGCATTGCCTCGTCAAATCACCCCACGTCCGTGGCCATGCAGAAAGGGGGCCGCAGTAAAGACACTTGGGTACTCTTAGCCAAGGATAGCCAGCAGAGCGACAGTCCACTGGTATTGCCCAATACTGCGACGGAAATTCGACGCGGGAGAACAGACGTTCCCAGTCGGGTGGCCGATAATCTCTACTGGTTTGGGCGGTACCTGGAACGCAGCGATAATCTGTCCCGCCTCCTGCGCCTTCTCATGAATTCCCTCGTCGAAGATACGGAAGAGTCCATCCGTATCGGTGCTTCTCTCTGGGTGCACTTGAAGAATGAAGCCACCACGACTCACCCTTCTATATCAGCCCAGCTCGAACACATCCTCTGCAACAATCTCTACGGCGTCGAGGGCTGGCTCGGTTTGTATGACAACCTTGGGTTCATTCACCGCAGCGCCTTTTGCATAAAGGAACGCCTCTCCATGGATGCCTGGCAGATCATCTCGCGTTTGCAGGAGATAGCTGCGAGTCGCCCCGCAGACACGCGTACTCTCGATGAGTCCGCCTATGGGCAGATTAACGAGATACTCACTCTGCTGGCAGCGCTCAACGGGTTGTCGAACGAGAATATGACCCGTGGACAAGGGTGGTTCTTTCTGGATTTGGGGCATCGCATCGAGCGCGCATCCACTACTACCACCATCGCACTCAACGCCATTCGTAACGGCGGCATCCACAGCGAGTACCTGTTGCGAAATCTCATTACGTGGGCGGATAGTCTCCTCACCTACCGCCGCCGGTATCTCTCAAGCATGGCATCCGCCCCGGTACTGGACCTCCTCTTGCTGGACCCGGCGAATCCCCGCTCGCTCGCCTTCCAGTGCGACCAGATTTGCCGCCACACCGTGGCACTCCCGCAGCCGGTGGGTACCGACATCACCCCCGCCAGGATTGGCCGCCAGCTTAAATCCGCCACTGTGGAGATGGGGCTGCGTCCCCTTTTCCGTAATCCCTCCGGTGCAGACCCTTCCAGCATCATCCCGGATTTGGAGAATATTCAGAACAGCCTCTACGAAGTCTCTGACATCATCTCGCAAATCTACTTCTCCAACAGCTCATCCCTGCTACTCCACACCTCGGAACCCCACGCCCGCACGTGAACCGCTATAAGATAAAGCACGTCACCCGCATCGAGTATTCTGCACCCGTCAGCTATTCACAACAGTGTGCCAGGCTCCAGCCCATGAGCCGCATGGACCAGCAGCTACTGCACTATTCGCTGACCATCTTTCCGGAACCCTCAAGCCAGGGTGAATGGATAGACTTCCATGGAAACCGGTTGAACTACTTCACCCTCAGTGAACGCCACAACCTCCTCATCGTGGACTCTACCAGCGAAGTCACAGTGAGCCGAATCGCAGGCATCCTCCCTTCCGTATCGCTTCGCGAGCTGCGCGAAGCATTCAAGCAGTTGAATGGACCCGCCCGGATGGAAGGGGAGAACTCTATCTACGCCAGCCCCCTGGTTACTGAGCACCGCCTCTGGTCCGATCTGTCCACAAAACTCTTCGGGCCCGAGACCACGGCAATAGCAGCCATCGATCTGTTCTTTAACTGGTTGCACGACGAGTTTGTCTTCGACAGCAAAGCTACCACTACGGACACTCCGCTCCTCGAATTCTACGAGAAACGCCGCGGCGTGTGTCAGGATTTCTCCCATCTCACTCTCGCCATCCTCCGCGCTGCCGGTATCCCCGCCCGTTACATCAGCGGCTATCTCCTTACCGAGCCAGCCCCCGGCCAGCCACGGCAACTCGGCGTTGATGCCAGCCACGCATGGGTCCAACTGTACTTTGCCGGCACCGGCTGGGTAGGCATTGACCCCACCAATCACTGTCTTACAGACTCACGCTACATCAAAGTCGCCATTGGCCGCGATTACAGCGACGTCAGCCCCCTCCGCGGCTCTGTTATTGGTGGTGGCACCCAGACCGTAGCCGTCGGAGTGACTGTGGAGCGTTGCCCTGGCAATAGTACGCCGTAGTTCCAGCATTGCCAGCGTGTCGGCGCGAGTGCTGAGAGGATGCCGTAGTACGTGATTAGCATCAGCTATCCCGAAGTTCATGCAGTGCCTGTGCGCAATTCATTGTGTGCGCTACAGCCAGTGGTTTTCATCACCACAGCCTCCGCCATTATTATCCGCTCTGCATTCACACCGCTCCCGTCTGCGATACTCCAGAAACGCCGAAATGCGCACACAGACAGATAAGCACACGCCACGAATGCCCTAGATTGCCCTTCAAGCGCCTCAGTCTTTAAATCGGGTGTGTTGGATGCTCTGCCGGCTCAATGAAATGTACTCTCAACCAGTGTAAATCTGTCCTCCAAGGGCAAAGATGCACTATTTGATCACCAAGCACTGCATGATGACACGACCAAAACGAGTAATATGACGTCCTAAACGAGTGATTATTCGATCTAAATGTGTGGTAAGCCAATCAAAGAGGATGATTAGTCAACAAAAGTAGATGATAAGTCAACCAAAGTGCATAATACATCAACCAAAGTACATGATATGCCACACAAAGTCACTTTTGTTGTCTTATCAGGCACTTTGGATGACTTATCAACTTGTTTGTTCAGGTTACTACGCTGTTTGAGCGACCAACTATCCAGTTTTGTAGTGTAATCAGCGAGTTTGTGTGTCTAATTATTCACATTTGGCAGCTTATCACTAGGTTTGGTTGTATTATCACCCAAGTCTTAGCACTCCGGAATGACAGCTTGGCACCTTGCGAAGACATTTTAACTCTCCGAGAAGAAGGCTAGGCTCTCTTGGAAGACAATTTGTCCCTCCGGAATGAAGTCGAAACACTCCGCGACGAAGGTTGTGCACTGTGGGCAGACATCTGTCGTACAGATTAGGCACACGGGACATAGTAGTCCGGCATCCACCCCTTCAGGACAAAAATCGCCCCGTTGGGGTGGCACCACTAAGGGGCGAGGTCTCCCAGAGGGACACAATGTCGGTAGAAACAGGCATATTAACACACCACCGTCCCGTGGGGACGGAACGCGGAAATTCGGTAGCGATACAACAATCATAACGCCAAGTACAACCGATCCAATGTTCATCGATGGCGGCAGGGTTGCATCCCGACGGGACGCAGGGATTGAAAGGCTGTGTTTTCTACCGACATTATGCCCCCCCGGGGCATCGCCGTCCCCTTGGGACGTATTGTGTTTAGCGTTTACCAAGGTACAATGGTCGCATTCCGCGCCGAAGGCGCAACCACTCTTGAGCCCAGGGCACCGCCCTGGGTATGGAATGTATTATTATTATTCAAGCCCTGTAAGGGCGACACCCGTCTTTCATCTGTCGGGGTTACCGCCCTTACAGGGCTCATAGATAAAGGGAATGTCCGTTCCCAGGGCGATGTCCTGGGCTGATGAGTTGCTGCACCTTCGGTGCGACAGAATGCCATGTATTCTACGCTAAACAGGTACCTTGGGACGGCAGCGCGACTGCCGGGGCTTAATCCATTTTGTGCGATGCGCGAATTCATAGCGGTCCTGGTACTGTCCGGAATATATTTACTTCGAGATGCACTGCACTCGCATTGTCTTGATTATTTGTGCGAGACTTTGCAAAATCAGCAGCCATACCTTATTAGGGTACATAAGATTCATGGACTTCCACAACCGCAAAGCCTTCATCTACAGCCTCATATTACATGGGTTGGTCGTTGCCGCGCTATTTGTAGGTGGACTCATTCAGTGGCTAACAGCAGCACCGAATGAGAAGATTACTATCGAGTACTTTACCCCTTCGAAAGATGCACCTGGTCCCAAGGACAAGAAGAAAGGCCCGAAGAACAATCTCCCTGTCTCGGATCATATGGCTCAACCGATTCAGTCGCTGAATCCCGGTAAAGTTCCGGTGATTCCGAAGACGCCTGAGCCCGTCGAAGAACCAGACCCTGCACCTGAGCCCGAGCCAGCTCCCAAGAAGGCAACCAAACAAGCAACATCGAAGAGCACCCCTGTAACTAATCCCGAGGCGCAGAAGGTGAAGGCAGATACATCGAAGAAGCCTGCAAGGATGACCGTTGCCGACTTTAATAAGAAATACGGCAAGGCCAAGGATTCGAAAAGTAAAACAGCCTCCACTAAGCAATCTTCCAAGAAGCGTTCAGCCATTCCCACCATAGACTCCGGTAGCTATAGCAAGGAACTCATGAAGCTAAATAAGCCTGGTCGTGGTGATGATGGCGGTCCAGGCGGTGACGGTCCAGGCGGTTACAGCGGTACAGAATGGGATAACTGGGCACTCTCCGTACACCTCAAGGCAAAGCAACAGTGGGAGGACGATAAACCACAGGATTTGCTGACTATGAGCATCGAGGCCGATGTGGTGTTTACGGTTTCCCCAGCCGGAAGCATTAGTAACATTCGTATTATCAAGGGCTCGGGTTATCCTCGCTTTGACAATGCCGTGTTGCAGTCATTGCGAACACTGGGTCGAGTCAACTACCCGCCTGATGGCAAAAGCGTGAATGCCACACTCACTTATGTGATGAAGGAAGAGTAGCCTGTTGGAAGTCGGCATACAGGCAGAAGGCAGAAGGCAGGAGGCAGAAGCCGAACCAGTCTCCTCGTTACGCCCATCGCGAAAATAGCGTGCTAGTTGACCTGCTTTTTAGCTTTAGTAGCTGGAGCGCGCCATTGGCGCAATTAAGGCAAATTGGGTTCATCTCATTTCCCACGACTTCAGGATGTCTGTTGCTGGACTTCACGACTGAGCGGTGGCAACATTTTGCGAGTTACTTTGGTGGACAAGTATCCCCATGCTCCCAATCCGCATTCAGCAAGACCTTGCGCGGAAGACTGTTAAAGCCGTACATCCGGTGGCGAATCAATTGGTCCATGTGATCGATGGCAAAGGGAATGAGCTGGTGGTCCATTTCGGTCATGCCCGCGATTGAGAGGCCATTGATGGTGTCTCTGGGGTTTAGGTTATGCAGATTAATGAATGCCACATCCTTCGGGATGCATATCCCGTGATCCAAAAGTCCCCAAGCCAATCCTATGTGAAACCCAATAACTACCTCGGGTTTATACTGCCTGTACCAGGCGAGCACGGATTCGCGATCATTTATCTCAAAATCCCACAAAACAGGGACACGTTGATGAGCCGGCATGGCTGCGACGCAGGCTTCGGCGGCGGCGCGGCGCACCGTGTCGTCATGGACTTCAGGTTCATGACGCATGATGGCCCATCCTATGCGTTTGTACCCGAGTGCTTTTGCTTCCTGCCAGGCTCTGTGGATTAGATCATAGTGGTCGACGTACACGGGGTGGAATCGGCGATAGACCGGGTTGTTCCCTACTACCACCAATGCAAAGCGGTTCCACTCATCCGAAAGATTGGGCAAGCGACCCACACGAGGCACAAGAACCACGCCAGAGACGCCTCGATGATATAGGGTGCGAGCCAGCAGTGCCCAGTCGGTCACCTGGCTCTGGCTCAATCCGTGAAGCGCATAGCCTAGTTTCCGCGCGTAGGCACCATGCAGCGCTACCATGGAGTCGTATTCGGACTTGAGCATATTGGGGAATGGCCCAATAGCAGGCAGGATGAGTGTCATGGGGATAAGTACAGATTCCGTACCAGTACGGAAGTGCTGAGCGCCCAGTGATGCGAGGATGGGATTGGGAATGTAACCCATTTCGTCGGCTATCTGCCTGACACGATGGCGGGTCTTATCACTCACGTTTCCGGTTGAGCGCAATGCTTGAGATACCGCAGCAACAGAAATGCCTGCGCGTTCAGCCACTTGCTTAAGAGTAATACGGGGCATCGACTAGGTTAACGACTTAACTTTCTCCCGCATTGCGGCGCAAGACAAACTTTTACATCATTCGTGCTGTTGTTCTTACCTGTTACTACCCTGTACCCAAAATTATTCCTACTATGTGCCTACAAACGATGACGCAGTCGTGTCAATCGCGCACATCTACTCACCGGCGAATGGCTCGCTGGTTTGGTGGTGTGTTAGCAACCTGCCTCTTGGCAGGCGAAACCGTGGCCGCCGTTGGCGGTGGCTATACCGATGCGGGTCTGCTCGGTGATTATTACTCCAATAACTCGCTGACTGGCTCTCCGGCGTTCTCCCGAAAGGAAGTGCGACTGGACTTTTACTGGAACTCGGTGCTGCCCGTTGGTGGCTCCATCGCCGAGCCCTACAAGTCTTTCCCGCTGGATAACTTCTCCGTCCGGTATAACGGGCAGGTTATTGCCGCGTTTAGTGAGACCTACACCATCAAGGCAACCTGCGATGATGGCGTACGCGTCTATATGAAGACCGCTGGTGGTCCTACATGGACTACAGTGATAGACCAGTGGACTACCGCTGGTACCTATACCGGTACCTTTGCGATGACCGCTGGCAGCCGCTATGACATACGCGTGGAGTACCGCGAGTTAACCGGCAACGCATCACTCTCCCTGAAATGGTCGAGTGCGAATACGCCCGAGGAAGTCATTGATCCAGTGATGGAGCTGGGCTTCAATTGTGATGGCAGTTGGGCGCAAACTTATGCCGATATCGTGAAGTGCGCCCGCAACGGCTGGGAAGGTGTGGATGGCGGTGCAGCTCCCACTAAAGATGCCAATGGCTGGCCCCAGGGGAACGGTTCTTATGTCTTTCAAGAAAGTTTGAACCAGGGGCTGGACATAGACCCACTCATGCGCGGGACAATCAGCTTTTCCTTCACTGGAAAAGCTACTGTATCCATCGGGGGGAACTGTAGTACTCTGAATTATAGCTATAACTCAGGTACCAATACAACCACAGGGACATTTCTTGGCATCAACAACGGATGGAATGCTTCTACGATTAGCTTCCGCGACACAGACCGCACTGGCCAGGTACCAGCTAGAAACAATGGTATAACCAATCTCAAGATGATGCGCCCGATAGCGCCGGATGCGAGCACCAGCTATGCAAATGACGTGCTCTTTAATACGAATATTCGCGCCGCCATGTCCAAGTACACGGTGCTTCGAGTCAGCCTGAACAATGCGAACCAGGAACGTTTTTGGAGCGACCGCACTCCACCCGCATGGTTCAATCAGGCCGGTGGCGTATCCCGCACCAATGTTTATCTGCCGAGTTGGGGGAACACGTATAACAATGGTGCCTCATGGGAGCACAAGATTATGCTATGTAATGAGACCGGTCGGGACCTCTTCGTTAACTTCCCCATGATGGCGAACGGATGGACTACGGCTGACACCACGAGCTATGTTTACAAGCTGGCTCAGCTAATCAAGTACGGCTCGAACGGTACAGAGCCCTACACCGTGGCAACTGCCAATCCGGTGTACCCGCCACTGAACCCGAATCTTCGTGTCTACCTCGAGTTATCGAATGAAGTGTGGAACTTCTTCAGCGATGCCTTCCGCCAGTATGGTGACTTGACGAATATGACCATTGCAGATGCCGACGCAGCACTAGCTTCTTCTTCTGATCCGTTGGCGCGTGGTGCAGATTTCCCCATTCTTAACTTTGACAATCTTTCCACCGCGAAGGATGCCAATGGCAACTATGTGTCTCTTTACACATGGCGATTGCGCAAGATGATTCTGCGCGGTATCCAGATCAGTAATATCTTCCGTGGTGTCTACGGAGACGCAGCGATGCACAGCAAGATTCGCCCGCTCTATCAATGGCAGTATGCGGATGATAACGGCACGGCCAGCGGTCCGCTAAAGTTCGCAGACGACTACTTTAACAACGGCGACGGCATCGCCCACTCGGCCACACCGCGTCCGGTGAATTACTTCTTTTACGGGGGAGGCGGCGCATCCTATTACGGAGCGGCTAATGGCTATGGTGTTACCAATTTATTGACCAATTCCAGCTTCGAAACCCCTGCTCGTCCGAATGGCTACTCGCAGGCTCCAGCCGGTGCGACATGGACATTCA
Organism: Verrucomicrobiota bacterium; assembly: GCA_033762955.1. Classification (GTDB taxonomy): domain Bacteria; phylum Verrucomicrobiota; class Verrucomicrobiia; order Opitutales; family Oceanipulchritudinaceae; genus JANRLC01. Next base: position 18,861 of record JANRLC010000034.1, read on the forward strand.
CCGGCACAGCAGGTATTGCCCGTGACGCCGGCGCAGGAGATGATATCCCTGCCGCCTATGAAGGCAGCCAATCGGGCTATATTGATGGCACAGGCTCGATGACGATCAATGTAACCATCCCATCCACCCAGACATCAAACATCTATGCCTTCGTCTTCAAATCTGTTCAACGCGTCAAGACCAACGCGCCACTCGATGGCAATGGCAACCCCATCCCTGATACCCAGAAGGTAAAGCTCTTCATCAACGGCGTGGCGTCGAACTCCAAGTCATTTAATCAGGATGGGCAGGGATTCACTCCCACAGCTTGGAATAGCACCTACCCATGGGAAGCCAGCGTAGTATTCTGGACTCGTGGCACCGCCTACTATTCATCAAACACATTCACTGCGAGCCCCGGCTCCACGGTGACACTTCGGATTGATGGGCTCAGTGCCGCAGGCAATATCGCCTTCATTGAAGACGTGCGCCTGGCCTCAATCGACCAGATGTACACGGATGCCTTCCCCGGTGGTGGTGAAGCGCTCGGCCAACCCGCAGGCTCTGGCTATCAAGCCGGTCTGAATGTGCAGGGCAACTGGGCACTAGCATTCGGTTTGAAGTATACGACCTACGAAGGCGGCTGGTCCCTGGGTAGCGATACCGGAGGTTCACCGATGCAGAACAAAGCCAAGTATGGCGACAGCCGCTCAGCTACGGTTAACGCCACCGCACTCAATATGTTCCACTACGCTGGTGGTGAACTGAATACGTTGGGCACTTACGCTCAATGGCCAAGCTGGGGAGATGCCTTTGCCGAGGAAGGACTGATAGATATCAATGCCTGGCCTTTGATCCAGGGCCAGGATGACCGTCTGCGCAATCTCCGCGCGACTCCGACGAATGGCGTATACGCCCCCGCGCTGATGTCCAACACGAACAAGAATCTCGGTCAGGGGAATAACAACGCAACCCTTAACGACAAGGGCTGGATATCCTGGAACGTGATCATCCCCAAGACAGCCACCTACACCGTAGCCGTCAATACCACCGCTGGTGGTGCAGTGCGCCTGGCTGCGGATGATGCCACAACCATCAGTACCGGTACGAGTGGCGGTACCCTCACTGGCAATGTTACACTCACCGCCGGGATTCACTCGATTAAAGTGCGCGCCACCAGTGGGAGCTTCACGATCAATCAGGTAACGATTGCTGCAAACGGAGCACCTGCCTCGCCAACCATCACGAGCATAGTCGATGGTAATCTCACCCTCGCGCTTAACTGGAGTACAGTTAGTGGTGCCACAGGATACCGTGTGCGCTGGGGTACTGTGAGTGGCAGCTATACCCAATCAGCCGATGTCGGCACAGCCACGAGCTATACCATTACAGGGCTGACTCACAACACGACCTACTACATCGCAGTCGGTGCTTACAACGCAACCGGGGAAAGCCTCCCCTCTGCTGAGAAGGTGGCCGTTGCCCTGGCCGATGGGCAGAGCGGAACACTCGCCGCATGGGACTTGCTGGCGGTTGGAAGCATAAACGGCAGCGCCGTTACTGCCCCGGCCTCGGCGACATCCTCGCGCGTGACAGGCGGCGCAATTAGCCGTGGTACTGGGTTCCCTGCCAATACCTTGCAGACTTCCATTGGCCCCGGTGCATTCAATACAGGCAACTCGGCCAATCCGCTTACCCTTGCTGATGCAAAGACGGGTAATACCTATGTGCAGTGGACTGTAGCTCCTGTCTCCGGCTATAAGCTCGGGCTTTCCAGCCTGAAGATTTCCGGTTACAGCCAGAACAGCACCGCGATCCTCAACGTCGAATACAGCACCGATGGCTTTGCCACGGCTGGTACCAGCATAGGTACCGTTGCTCTCAATAATGGATGGAACGGAGCCACTGGCACCCTGAATACATCGGGAGTCTCTGCACTTCAGAATGTCACGGGCACCGTCACCTTCCGCGGTTATATCTATAATGCAGGTGGTTACACCGACCGTGGTATTGGTGAAGTCGCGGGTAACAACAACGACATCGAAATCACAGGTACGCTGACCTCTACAGGTGGAAGCTCCAGCAGTTCGAGTTCGAGTAGTTCTAGTTCTAGCTCGAGTAGTTCGAGCTCTAGTTCTAGTTCGAGTAGTTCTAGTTCGAGTAGTGGTGGTCCCGCAGGATACACCTTTGTAGCTAATGAGGGTCAGTCCTATAATTTCACCCAGACGGTGGACCTGGCGTATGGAGCCAATGGGTTGTTTAATTACCTCTATGGCCGCACTGGAACGGTCACCTTTGACAATGCAACTTTTGGAGACCCCATTCCTGGGACTGCAAAAGCGGGTTATTATAAGGTTGTAAGTAGCAGTTCCAGTTCCAGCAGCTCGAGCTCCAGTAGCAGCAGTTCCAGCTCCAGCAGCAGTAGCAGTTCCAGTTCCAGCTCCAGCAGTGGACTGGGTACCATCTCACGCGAGGTCTGGACTGGTGTCGCTGGTACTGCGGTTATAGACATTCCTGTAACCACCACTCCGAATACGTCGGATACCTTAACCTCGTTCGAAGCACCCACGGACTGGGCCGATAGTTATGGCACACGCATTCGTGGTTATATCACCGCTCCAGCCTCTGGTAGTTATACCTTCTGGATTGCCAGTGACGATGCCTCCGAACTCTGGCTCTCCACAAACGACCAGGCATCCACCAAGGTGAAAATTGCCCAAGTGACTGCCTGGACAGGCAGTCGTGAATGGACCAAGGAGGCAGGCCAGAAGTCCACCGCACTTACCCTGGTGTCCGGACAGCGCTACTATGTGGAAGCCCTGCAGAAAGAAGGCGCAGGCGGTGACAATCTCGCCGTAGGCTGGGCACGCCCGGGTGAGGCCACTACAGCTCCCTCGGAAGTAATTCCCGGAACTGTGTTGTCTCCGTTCACCGGCGGCAGCTCATCATCGAGTAGTTCAAGCAGCAGTTCGAGTTCTAGTTCAAGCAGCAGTTCGAGTTCTAGTTCGAGCAGTTCGAGTTCGAGCAGCAGTAGTTCGAGCAGCAGCTCTAGTTCTAGTTCGAGTTCGAGCAGTTCTAGTTCCAGCAGTTCCAGTTCAAGTAGCAGCTCATCAGGATCGGTACTCGCGGCGTGGGACTTGCTGGCGGCGAACGCAATCACCGGAAACTCGGTTACGGTCAATGCCACCACAACGGCAGCGAATGTAACTACCGTAGCGCTCTCTCGAGGCGCAGGTTTCCCGGCTGCCAATCTGCAATCCTTCTCTGGTCCCGGCGCGGTAAATACCGGTACCTCGTCGAATCCAATCACATTGGCCGATGCAAAGACGGGTACATACTACTTCCAGTGGTCGGTAGCAGCCGCCTCAGGTTATAAAGCCTCGCTTTCCAACCTGAAGATTTCCGGCTATGGGCAGAACAGCGCTGGCACGTTGGAAGTTGAGTTTAGCAAGGATGGGTTTGCCACGGCCGGTACCAGTGTTGGTACTTTGCTCCTGAACAACGGATGGACGGGGGTCTCAACAACACTCAGTCTCGCTGGCGTAAGTGCCTTGCAGAATGCGACAGGCACAATTACCTTCCGCGCCTACATCTACAATGCGGGCGGCTGGACCGACCGCGGTATCGGGCAGATTACTGGCAATAACAATGACATCGAGATCAACGGTACGGTATCTGTGGCTCAAACCACAGGCACCATTACCCGCAGCTACTGGACGGGCATCTCGGGCACAACAGTGGCTTCCCTGACTGGCAACGCTGCTTATCCGAACAGCCCGACTGGCACCGGTACATTGACAAGTTTCGAAGGAGTTTACTGGACCAATCCAGCAACTACCTCGAACTTCGCCGATAACTATGGCCAGCGCATCTACGGCTATATTGTACCACCCACGACCGGAAACTACACCTTCTGGGTCAGTGGCGACGACAATTGCCAGCTCTGGTTGTCCACAACGGATCAACCCGCAAACCGCGTGCAGATTGCCAGCATAGCCTCTTGGACGAGTTACCGTGAGTGGAACAAGCTGACCAGCCAGAAGTCGGCTGCAATCGCCTTGGTCGCAGGTCAACGCTACTTCGTCGAAGCCATTCAGAAGGAAGGCACAGGCGGAGACAGCCTCTCGGTAGGCTGGGCCAAACCCGGACAGGCGACAACTGCACCCAGCGAAGTAATCCCGGGCAGCGCCTTGATGCCTTGGTAAGCAGTCTATTTGGATAGGAGTCAAGAAAGCAGTAACAAGAAGTACTGAAGTAGCAGCCCCCGATGGCAAAACCATCGGGGGCTTTTTTGTGATCGATATCTGGGGTGGAAATACCCAGACCGTGTTCGAGGAAGCATGTCCAGGCCTAACCTTCCAATATGTAAAGGTTTCCAATCTCGGCACGACAGTCGATTGACAGGTTTGTGACAAAGACTATACACTCGTAGTATATGGAGTGTCCGCCCCCCGTCGTTCGCAAACTGCGAGTCCTAAGCCTGCTAATGGGCTGGTCTTTCTTGTTGATGGGCGTTCTCTCCATTCTGCTCTGGCTGTTCAATCTCTCGTTTTCACCGATAACACTGTTTGGTATCGTCGGAATCAACGCCCTCGGTGTGAACGAGTTAATGGCGTCCGCCAAACTCAAGGGAAGCCAACCTCATGTTGCCGGCAAGCGCTTGATACAGAACCAGATTATCGCCCTTATCTATATGGTGCTGATGATTCTGCCGATACTCTTCATTGATGTTGATCGCATCCTGATTGACTGGGAGAAAAACTATAATGATGCCTACGGTTGGCTGACTGATTTGGGCGGTGTACTGGAAATGGATGTACGGGAGTCTCTACGGTTGGGTACCCGGCTCATGTCAGCCCTGCTGTTCGTAGCCGTTGTTCCGACTCAGACCATGGTCATTCTCTATTATAGAAGATTAGTCAGTCAACTTCCCCAGCAACCACTTCCGCCACCATTACCTGAATCCTAATGTATTCGCTTCCCCCTGGTTTTGCCTTCTCCACCCTCGGTTGCCCTAAACTCGATTTACCGGGTGTAATTGCACTGGCCAAAAACCATGGAGTGACACAACTGGAATGGCGCGTCTTCGAGAACCGGCTGGATCTCCCCGCCTATTTTTCCGAACGCTTTGCCTCGTACACGGAGTTGGCCGAGTATCTTAAGCGCGAGGAGATGCAGGTGTGCTGCATCGATACCTCCTTTGCCTTACTCGGCCATGACCAGGAGCAGAGGAATGCCCTTGAGGCATTCGTATCCCTCGCTGAAGCAGTTGGCGCTCCCTATCTGCGCATCTTCGGTGGCGGAAAAGAGCCTGCACTTACCCCGGAGCAATTGACGAGTGCATCCAATTTCTATCGCTGGTGGCGCAACTATAAACAAATAAACGGGATACACTGCGATGTACTGGTGGAGACGCACGACCAGTTGGTGGATACCGACCAGTGCCTGCGACTGATTAAACACATAGGGCCTGATTTCCTCATACTCTGGGATACCCACCACATCTGGAGAAACAAGGAGGAGCACCCACGGCATACCTGGCAGCAACTCCGCGCGAACATCCGCCACATTCATATTAAGGACAGCATATTCAGGGACAGCGCGCTTAACCCGACTTCCGGAATGAACTATCGCTACGTGCTGCCCGGCACGGGGGAGTTCCCCTTGCTGGAAACCATCGCCATGCTGCGCGGGAAGGGATCCAAAGTACCCAAACTCGTCATCAGCCTCGAGTGGGAGAAGCTCTGGCATCCGACGCTCGCACCGCTCGATGACGCACTGGAAGCGCTCGCCTCCATCCTTCAGCGCGGCATGGAGGAAAAGAAAATCCCAACCGAGCAATAGCTCGATTGGGATTGGAAAGCGTGGTTGGTTGCAATTATTCGCGGTCGTTCTGTAACAAAGTGATGAGGTAAATCAAGTTGCCAAGCGAGGCTACGAAAGCGGCGACATAAGTCCACGCAGCGGCGTCGAGTGTCTTCTTCACACCCACCAGTTCATCGCTCTGGATGATACCGAGCCCTACAAGCTCCACTTTGGCGCGATTGCTGGCGTCGAACTCCACGGGCAGAGTGATTAATTGAAACAAGGTGAGGATCATGTAGGCGATGACACCGAGTATTATCAGTCCTGTGGCATGAAAAAGCATACCGCCGATGATGATGAATGGAAGCATGTTCGACGCTACCATGGTGATGGGCACGAGTTGCATCCGGAGCTTCAGCATCGCATAACTCCTGGCATGCTGGATGGCGTGGCCGGCCTCGTGTGCTGCGATGCCAAGGGCCGCGAGGCTGGTGCCGTTGTAATTGGCCTCGCTGAGGACCAGGCGTTTCTGCGTGGGGTCGTAGTGGTCGCCCAGGAAGTTATTCGAGGAAATTATCTCCACGTCATAAATCCCCGCCTTGCGCATGACGTACTCTGCTGCATCACGTCCGGAGATGCGACCCCGAGAAGGGACTTTGGAGTATTGCCCGAAAACAGACATCACTCGAAACTGCGCCCACATGGCAAGAAGCATGGGGAAGATGATTAGTATAAGCCAGTTGAGCATGGTGGAATTAGGTTAAGTTTATGGTGTAGATTGGTAGGGTCTAGTTTGGTAGTCTTTTGACTCATACAAAGGAGATCGGTTCCCTGTAGGACGAAGCAGCTAGTCATATCAGACTGGTCAGACATGACACGCTGTAGTCCTACACCACAAAGTATTGCCAAAGTTATTGTAGCAACTAAAGGTTGGGCATGAAAACTGTCTTACGCTGCGTGTTTGGGTTGGTCATGGTTATTTCGTTGATGGGCTACCTCACAGGCTGCGGAAAGAAGGTGGTGGTGAATACGGAAACGAAGCTGTTCCCAATCACCGTCCAACTGGACTGGTTTGCGGAGCCGGAGCATGGCGCGTTCTATACGGCGAAGGCATTGAAGTACTTTGAGCAGGAGGGGCTGGATGTCACACTGCTCGATGGTGGGCCGGGGGCATTTGTGACGCAGAAGGTGGCTACGGGTGTGGCCCAATTTGGCCAGTACGACAGCACAAACTCCTTTCTCGCGATACAGGAAGGGCTGCCAATCACGAATATCGCTGTGGTTTTCCAGCACGACCCCACTGCACTGTTAATGCAAGAGAGCAATCCCGTGAAAACCTTCGCGGATTTGAATGGCAAGGTCATCAAGGCCCGCCCGGAGTGGGCGTTCCTGCCATTCATCAAGAAGAAGTATGGGATCGACTTCCGCCTTGTCCCGCAGGACTTCGGTTTGCAGGAGCTGATGGCGGACTCCACCCTGGTGCAACAGGGATTCTACATCGCCGAGCCGTTCTACACGGAGCAGAAAGGCATAAAGCTTAAGTGGCTTCATGTGTACGATGCCGGATTTGATAGTTGTAACACCATCATCGCCAACCGTGAGTTCCTGGCGAAGCAACCGGAGCGTGTGCGTGCCTTTCTTCGCGCGTACTACCGCGGGTACAAAGAGTATTGCGAAGGTGACCCCACGCCAGCACATGACCTGATGCTCGCTATTAACAAGAATGCCACCCGCGCATTTCTGGAGTGGTCGCGCGCGCAGATAATTAAGGAGAACCTCGCCAAGGGCGACCCGACCAAGGGTGGTGCAGGTGATTATGTGATGATTTCTCCTGATCGCGTGGGCAGGCAGATCGCGCAGATGGAGTCATTGGGGCTTCTCAAGCCTGGGGCTGTGACCGTGGAAAAGGCAGTCGATGCAAGGTTTCTACCAGTTAACCCACAGTGAGCATTGCCAGTAGTAGTGGATGGGCGCAAGCTGCGGTAAATAGACCAACACGTCCCTTTCATTATGAAGTTCGAACCTGCAAAGCCCAGTATTTACGGAGAAACGCAAGAGAGCCTGACCGCCATCCTCGCGGAATGGGGGCAACCGGCCTACCGTGCGAAACAGATCACCGAGTGGCTCTATAAGAAGCGCGTGCAGAAGTGGGAGGAGATGCTAAACCTACCCAAACCGCTCCGCACGCTCCTGGAGGAGCGCTTCATTCTGCTGCCTATGCAACGCATTCTAATAAAGAAAGCGGGTGACATCACCGAGAAGCTACTGCTCCAACTGGAAGACCACTCATTGGTGGAGACGGTGCTTATCCGCTACGCGCAGGAGGGTGTCGGTGAAGAGGGCTCACGCAAGACTGTATGTATTTCCACCCAGGTGGGCTGCGCCTATGGATGCCGCTTCTGCGCTAGTGGGTTGGATGGGTTTAAGCGAGACCTCTCGGCGGCAGAGATCGTGTCCCAGCTTCTCCACGTGTGCGCGCTTGAGAATGCGCGTGAACCTAAACTGCGCGCAGTGGAAGCCCCTTTCGATAATATAGTTGTCATGGGCATGGGTGAACCCCTGGCCAATTACGACAATCTGATCCGGGCGCTGACGATACTAAATGCCGACTGGGGGCTGCGCTTCGGGGCGCGGCGTATCACGGTCTCCACCTCGGGGCTGGTACCGCAAATCATGAAACTCGCGGATGAGCCGATACAGTTTCGCCTCGCCATCAGCCTGCACGGAGCGACGGATGACGTGCGTGCGAAGATTATGCCCATCAATCGCAAATACCCGCTGGAGGAACTAGTCCCGGCTGCAAAGTATTTCGCGGAGCGTCACGGGCGAATGCTCACACTGGAGTACATTTTAATCGAGGAGGTTAATGACTCCCTCGACCAAGCCCGTGAACTGGGGAAGATTGCCGCCGAACTGCACGCCCATGTCAATTGCATCCCCTACAACACCGTAGAGGGGCTTGACTGGAAGCGTCCGAGTATAACGCGGCAGAGGACCTTTGGCAAAGTACTGGAAGAGGCCGGAATCTCCTTCACCATACGCAAGGAAAAGGGCCACGATATCGATGCTGCCTGCGGGCAACTGCGCTTAAAGAAGGAGAAGGAGCTGCAAGGGGCGGATGTGTGAGTAGAGGGGTAGATTTATTTTATAACTGCTAGATTTAGGTAAAAGCGTGCCATAAACATGTTTAGCAGCAGCGTGCTGTTATCTATTCGGCCACTCTATACTATCGACTGTTTCATAAATCGTCACTAGCTATAGAGTTCGTTTCCTGCGGAGCGTAGCTGTTCCGCTCACTATAGCACTGTAACTCTCCCGTAATACCCATGAAATTCTCCAAAGTTGGCACTATAACTAGTCTTCTCGGATTGTTGCTAAGTAGCACGATCCCTTGCTCCAGTTTGAATGGCTATGAACCTCCGCATAATTGGCAACTGCGTACGCATCCCAATGGCGAGTATTATAATCTCTATATTCCTGATGGAATAGAAGAAGGTAAAGTTTATCCTGTTGTGCTTGGTCTTCATGGCTGTTGCTGGGATAACCAAGTCCCTGTCGATCCCCCACGCGACCCTATGTTCGCAGCCTTTCACGGATTCAATAGCAATGTGCAGTCGGAACCGACCTTCATCATAGCACCCTACTCTGCCAGTTCTTGGATTAATAAGTCCGATAAGGTCATGGCGATCCTGACCGATATACGGGCGGAGTTTCCAATCGATCCGCAACGGATCATTCTCACCGGGTTCTCCATGGGAGGTGCAGGAGGCATCCAGTACCTGAACAAATATCCCAACACCTTTGCTGGAGCGATACTGGTGGCTGTCGCCCTGGGTGATCCTGGGCTCTTCGATTCTGCCAACTTTAGAAACGTCCCGATCTGGGGTGGTGTGGGCTTGAGTGACGGGTGGAAAGCACAGATGGACCCTGTCTTTGCGAAGATACGCGCTGCCAATGGCTATCCGAATACCCCATCGCCTGAACTCTTCGGCCTGCTTCCACGGTACAGCTATTTCTTGGGAGTCGGTCACGGAGACTGCATGGAGGCACTCTTCGGGCAGCCAGAGGTTATAAGCTGGGCCTATGCCTTGCGAAAAGATGGTAACGCCATGCCCATGGTGCAATTCACCGCACCATCCCCTGGGGCCGAGGCTATCTTACCCGAAGGCACGACTAGCATCACACTTTCCGCGGATGCAGTTGACCCGGATGGAATCATTCGTAATGCGGAAATCTTCCTCGATGGTGTGTCGCTAGGCACTTTTACCGCACCACCCTACCAAGTCGCTGTGAGCAATCTCGCCCCTGGCCTTCACACGGCAAAGGTGACTGTCATAGACAATGGGATAGCAACCGGCCATGCCGTGGATAAAGTCAATGAAGACAGGCGCACCTTCTATGTGCACACCACGCTTCAGTTCCCCACCGAGCAAGTAGTCCCTGTAGCACGCGCAGGGGAATTCTATAACTACCAGATCAAAGTCGATGGCATAAATGGCTTGGACACGTGGTCTCAAGATGGCGGACAAAAGCTGCCTCCAGGATTCATGCTTACCACAGGTGGTGCTGTGCGCGGAGTCACATCCTCCGTGGGCGACTACACCTTTACCGCGCGGGTCGTGGATGCCAACGCTACGGCAGTCGCCAAAAAAATCACCATTAAAGTCATCCCCGCACGGCCGAAACAGCCGCTTTTATCAGGCATCACAGTTAAGGGTAGAAGCACAGTGCAGCCCTGGCGCTTCGCTGTTGGCGAACCTTGGGGTACCAGTGGCTATGGCAATCCCCCTGGCGCCTATAAGCGGGATACGCATCCCTACTTCGATGGCATACTAGGCACTGACGCGATTAACGGCGCTTACTTCCTTCGAATCTTTGACAATGGAGTTGGCACAAATTCGACTGGTGCAGACTGGATCACATTCACTACAGACCTGCCCATCCGCGTGAATATCGCCTATATGCAGACAAAGTCAGGCCAGGTACCCGCATGGCTTGCAGAACAGCAATTTACTGCCACAGGCAAAGAGATTAAAACCTACTTCCGGAACTTTGATGTCTATGCGAAGGACTTCCCCGCAGGAACCGTCAGCCTCTCTGGTAATGAAGGGCTTACGACTGGTGCGGATACACACTACCTAATCATAATTGAACCACTGCAAACCGCTCCCGCAGAATATCCGTGGCCGGTCACAAGCTGGAAAGGTGGAAGTGCAGACTTGGTCTCCATGTGGATGGGCGAAGGCTACGTCAACCGTGAAGCTTATCCCTGGTTCAATCACAGCGACCACGGCTGGCTGTACGTATTTGGCGAAACTTCCGACTCTATATGGTGGTTCACGCAACCGAACCAATTCTGGTGGACCTCTGAGAGTGTCTATCCCTGGATATATCGCTGGAGCTCCGGTTGGTGGTACTATATGGAAGGCTCTCGTAATCCTGCCTGGTATTATGACTTTAGCGCCGGGGAAGCTGGTGCATGGGTGAATAGCTTGCAGTAACACTATTTCTTAAAATCAAAGAACCCCTGGTCGAGGCTTACACACTCGGCCAGGGGTTTCTTCGTTTCTAATGTCTATTGGACACTATTGCACCGATGGGTACACTGTCCATTGTTGCGTCGTAAAGTCGTAAAACCATCGTGATTGGTAATAGGCCGGACTGGTATAGCACCAGTGGTTTCGGTTGTAAGACCAAAAGAAATATCCAGCACTTTCGCTTTCGCTGGGAATATACAACCATTCGCCACCAGAATAGGAGTAGATGAAGGGGAAATAGCCGTTATAGATATAGCCGAATAGTTTATTCCATTTCCACCCGCCGCCAAAGTCAGCAGTCGCTGCACTCCAGAAATAGGCTTGCGGGATCACGGGGACCACCGCGCCGTCATTATTATACACCAAGCCACCCGTCCAGTCGCCACCTGCAAGTCCGCCGTGCGCATTGATACTATTGAAATCCAGGGTTACTTTGGCGAGTGCCAGAGCGCGTCCGCTTCCATTCGTATTGGAACCGAAAGTGATGCTCGTTCCTGAGAGATAGTTGCCCGCGACCTGATTGTTCTTCCCGATTACGATAGCACTGCCTGCATTCCAGAAGATTCCAAGATCACTCCCGCCATTCGTACCGGTATTGATGACCGTAACCGAGGAATTGACCGAGGTGATGAATGAAAAGCCTATTTGGAAAACCCAAAACGCATTATTCCTGCCCTTCGCATCGAGAGTAAGTGCTCCATTCAATGAAGCCGACCCGTTAAAGGTGTACACGCCGGGCTCTAGGGTCATCCCGCCAAGGTCCACATTGCTCAAGTCTGCGTTCGAAGGCATATTGGCCAATCCCACCTGGGCCTTTATGAGATCCAACCGTGCCTGCCCGGTGGTTGCACCGGTGACGATGATTGTGCCACTGGTTACTTGGGCAGGCGGAAACCCCGTGATACCGGTCATCGATCCAGGCGAAAGCCCAATATTTCCACTAATGATGGTAGTACCAGTAACTCCAGTACTGGTAATGGCTGTACCGCCGAGTATGGCAAAATCCCCTGCGGTAAGCAGGATGGATTGTGCTGTGCCATCCGACGGGGCACAAACGAAAGTAGCCGACAAGGCGACTATTCCTACGAGATACGAGTAGGTGCGTGTTAATAGGTTATACATACACCGCATACTAGCCCTATCTCAACGAAACTACTATGGGGTGAAACCCTACCTCGCGATATACAGTGATGCGCTCAACCTACCTTCTCGCTCTGCCCACCATCGCAACCTTCTATTCCATTATTTCCAATTGCCTAAGGCAGGCATCGTGCTTACGCAGTGGTAGTTAAAATCCCATGGCTGACCACGTACAACCGTCCACAATAGAAAACCAACCCAAGAGCGCACCGAACTGGCGCGAATTGCTGAAGCCCGTGGTGATAGTGGGTGCCCTTGGGTACTTCGTGGATATATACGATCTGATCCTCTTCTCCATAGTGCGTACGGAGAGCCTGATGGCTCTAGGCTATGAAGGCGCGGACTTACTAAAGCACGGGATATTTCTCCTGAATGCCCAGATGATCGGGATGCTGGTGGGAGGAATCCTATTCGGCGTACTCGGGGACCGCAAAGGGCGGGTGCAGCTTCTGTTTGGCTCCATCCTGCTCTACTCGCTGGCAAACATTGCGAATGGCTTTGTCCACAACCTCGAACTCTATGCCGTCCTGCGCTTCATCGCGGGTGTGGGTCTGGCCGGTGAACTCGGTGGCTGCATCACCCTCGTCTCGGAAGTGCTCTCCAAGGAGATGCGTGGCTATGGTACCGCCATCGTCGCCACGGTTGGCGTGCTGGGAGCTGTGGTAGGGGGACTGGTGGCTGACTTGGTGAACTGGCGCTATGCTTACTTCATAGGAGGAGGCATGGGGCTGGCCCTCTTATTTCTGCGCATGAAGGTTTCGGAGTCCGGGATGTTTAACCAATTGCGGGAGAACCGTTCAACAATCGAACGCGGCCAGTTCTTATCCCTCTTCACGGACTGGGCCCGGTTTGCGAAGTATATGCGCTGCATCCTCATTGGGCTGCCACTCTGGTTTGTGGTCGGCATTCTGGTTACGTTTTCCCCGGAGTTTGCGAAGTCTCTCGAGATTCAAGGCTCCGTGACTGCCCGCTACGCAGTCATGGCAGCCTATGCGGGTTTAACCTTGGGTGACTTCCTCAGTGGCTTCATGAGCCAGTGGATGCGCTCGCGCAAGAAGGTTGTGGCCGGCTTTCTAGCCTTTACCACACTCATGATCGCGGTGTACTTCTCAGCACAGGGACAAAGTGCCAGCATCTTCTACGGTATCATTTTTGTCATGGGAATCGGTATAGGCTACTGGGCCGTCTTTGTAACCATCGCTGCCGAGCAATTTGGCACGAATATCCGCGCCACGGTAGCCACCACAGTGCCCAACTTTGTGCGAGGGACGACAGTCCCAATCACCATGGCATTCACCTACGCCAAGGATGCGTTGGGGATACAGGTCGGCACGATTGTCGTCGCAGCTATATGTATTACGATCGCCTATGCTGCACTATTCTGGATGCAGGAGACGTACGGAAAGGAACTTGATTACTTGGAGAGATAATCTGGGATGTGTTGAAAGTATTTTTTATGTCTGTCTTAACTTCAGCATGTCTGAATATGCATAGGAATCTGCTTCGCAAATAGCAGGGGTGACATTCTTACAATCTGCGCGAATCGGCTTAATCAGCGGGTCGCACTCACAGATTTGCGCAGATTTTCACGGACCAGAGTCGATTCGTCTCTTGCCTTGGTATTCGTGTCAGGAATTTCAGGATTTCAAGGCTTTGTAGGAAACAAAAAAATACCTTGATTCAAAACCATACCAAAATATGCTACATTCACATGTCGTTGGGAGGATGTATCGCTGTGTTATTTGCCATGACTCTAGCCTCGCCGGGCTGGATTCATGGACAAGTGAAGGATCGTGACATCGCGAAACAAATTCCTGCGAATGCGATTGGGCTGAAGGCATCCAGTATTTCAGTGGATGCGACGAGCAAGCCGTTGAAGGTGAATGAGACCTTTTCCCGGTCAGCTACGGTGCAACGGCAGGTGACCTTTAACAAGCACACTTTTCCGATAGTAGATCATCGGCAGGCATCATTTGCTTTGGCCAAGCCTTTCAAATCCGTAGCCGCATCAAAGAGGTCCATTCAATCCATCTCAGGTAAAAGTTTGAGCGCAATGCCTGTTAAACTTGGTGCGCACACCGCAAATAGGGAAATTTCAGCCAAGTCTGTTATTACTCTGGATGGTTTTGGGCGGCAGGCGGACGATAAGCTGCATGCGCCTAGCATGCAGGATATTAACCGGTATAACTTTCGTGCCGACCATAGTCCCAAGCCAGGCTTGAAGGTAACCAAAGCAGGAGGGAAAGCCCGCCGTAACCACTAATGTCCCTCCCGTGCTAAAATCGATGTCTTCTCTCCGTGTCATTACCTTCAATATGCAGTATGGACAGACTTGGGACCCCGCCAATCCTGATGATGCACCCGTAGTTCTACAGCATACTATCGACGAGATCGCCCGGTTGGATGCAGATGTCGTACTGCTGCAGGAAGTGGAACGCGTGGAGCCGGCAAAAGGGCAGATTGAACCACCGCCTAACTTTAGCCAGATTAAAGCCGCGCTGCCACAGTATCACAGCTTCTTCTCGTACCCGTGCAAAGATGCCCGCGAACTGCCATTTGGGTACGGGTTGGCGATTCTGTGCAAGACCCCCTTGTACGGCACCGAGGTGATTGATCTGCCTGCGCCTGCAATCAGTTTTAACTTCATGGGGACAATGACCTCGCCAACGAAGCGGGTGTTAATTGGGGCTAAAACGATGATAGCCGGGAAGGAAATCCAGCTCTACAATACGCATTTACAGGCGTTTTTCATCATCGAGTACAGCAGCGACAATCATTCCGAGCAGCGGGAGTCGGTTGCCCTGGCATTAAGGCAAAGCAAGCTGCCGACTATTCTTGGAGGTGACCTTAATACCGCTCCGGGAGAATGCACTGTGGCCCATCTCGAAGCCGCAGGATACAAGACAGCACAGCGAGCATGTATCACCTGGAAGCGTATGCCGTACGTGCTGGACCATCTTTTCTATAACAAACCATTCGTACTGGAGGCGTCTGAAATAATCTCCACCACGGCGTCAGATCACGATATTCTGCTGGCACAGTTGAGCCTAAAGTGATCGCGAGTGCAGGGGAGGGGAAGGTACGAGTGGACTGAACGACTGTTGTAGCTATCTGGCAGATACCACGCCACTACTGGTATGACTACTCTTGGACCACGGGATTAGTCAGAGTACCGATTCCGCCAATGGTGATGGCGATGGTATCGCCCGGCTTTAAGTAGCAGGGCGGTTTGCGTGCATGACCGACTCCGCTTGGAGTTCCGGTGAGGATGACAGTACCGGGCTCCAGCGTAGTGCTGGCACTCAGGAAGGCAATCAATGTAGGCACATCGAAGACAAGGTCGTCCACCCCGGTCTGTTGTACGATGTCGGCATTTAATCGCGTCTCGAGCTTGAGTACTGCGGGGTTGGGTATCTCGTCTGCGGTCACAATGCAGGGACCGAGTGGGGCAAAGGTGTCGAATGATTTTGCACGGTTGAACTGGCCTCCACCCCACTGGTATTGCCAGTCGCGGGCGGATACATCATTGGCAATCGTGTAGCCGAATACATGCTCCAAGGCACTTGCCTTCGCGATGTTTTTCCCGCGCTTGCCTATGATCACCGCGAGTTCGCCCTCGTAATCTACCTGCGTACTACCAGCTGCGGTAGGCAGAGCGATTGGTAACCCCGGGTGCTGTACACTCGTGGGTAATTTGATGAAATAGACCGGACGCTCAGGCAGGGGCTTTCCCGTTTCTGCTGCGTGTGCCCTATAATTCAGTGCGATACCGAAGATGACCTTCGGTTCTAGCGGTGCGAGTAATCTTGCCGGGGCAGTAACTCCAGGGCCGACAGTAAATGCGCCAAACAGGTCGCCCTCGATTGCTCGAAACTCGCCGGTAGGGAGTTCTGCTGCGTAGGCTGGCAAGTTGTCTGCTGTAAGATAGCGGTAAATCTTCACGGAAACTGTTGGTTGGCTGGGGTAACTGCTGGGGAACTACTCTGACGAGGATGAGCGCTTCTTTCCACCACCGCCACCGCTACTGCTTCCGCCTGCGCCTTTGTCGACTGCATATTTGCCAGGGCCGATAAACAACAAGCTGATGAATACGACACATAGCGAGAGGGCGAAGCCGTACTTATCCATGTGCTCCAGTCCGCTCCCAGCTGATTTGAATGTCAGCATGAAGGCCGTAAACATGGTGAAAGCCAGACCAAAAACTGCGGGTCGAAATACCAACCCAAGCACGATCAGCGAGCCGCCAAAGACCTCTGCGGAGGCGGCGATGAAGCCCCAAGCCACGGCGGGGAGTAAATCCAGACCGTACACCGTTTTCATGGCGCCACCAACGCTCTCCAGCATGCCTCTTCCGCCCAAAAACTTGGGCATGCCCGCTGCAATCATCATCAAACCGAGGCACACTCGAAGAAAAAGTAATCCAAAATCCGGTTTATTAAAGAAGGCGCGCAGTTCCGACATCATGGTAAGGGTGGGTTGATTGATAAAGGAATGAACAATGCAAGTAATTCTGGCGAGAAAAAAGCTATGAGGGTAGGCACTAAGATGCAAAGGCACAGAGGCACAAAGTCGGAAGTGGAGTCAGGCTTGCACGTGCTTTGTCTCCTTAGATCCGTTGTTCAATGCCACTAAATTACCTTTGTCCCTATGGCCACTATGTCTCTGAGGAACTATCATCAGTTCTATTATCCGACATAGTGCCTCTGTGCCTTTGCCTCTTTGTGCCTACACACAGTACCTACTCTGTTTGCCATTGCCCCCCGCAGCGCGACTCGTCACAGTTTGGGGATGGCGAATGACGAGCAATTCTTTGAGTGTCCCCATTGTGGCGAGGATGTCCCAACAGGGGCAAAAGCGTGCCCTCATTGTGGTTCTGATGATAATACGGGCTGGAAGAAGGATGCGGACTTTGAACACCTTGACCTGCCAGAAGGTTATGGTAATGACTCTGATGAGAAGTTTGACGCTGCGGAATATGAGCGGAAGGCATTCGGTTGGGGGCCACGTCCATTATCGAAGCCACCCATCCCTATGCAGCAGCTTATCATCCCTCTGATCGCCTTGCTTCTTATCGCCCTGTTCCTGTGGCGCTATGTCTAGGCATCACCATGATGGAGAATGAGTACGATGCCGTGGTGGTGGGATGTGGGATAGCGGGTGCGCTACTGTCATGGAGACTGATTCAGCGTGGGCAACGGGTGCTGGTGTATGATCCCGGTGAATCGACGAGTGCCTCTCGCGTGGCTCCCGGTATCATTAATCCGCTTGCCGGGAAACGCCTGCACCCAGCCTGGAGGATCGCCGAGTTGTTACCCGAAGCCATAGCCACCTATCGGGAGCTGGAGCAGGACTTGGGGGGCAGCTATTACCATCCTTTGCCCATTGTGCGAATCTTGCAGAATGAGTTCGAGCGCACCGTGCTGGCCCAGCGCGCGTCACAACCGGAAGCCCAGCCGTACATAGGCTGGCGCAGGGATGCCGGATGGATGCCTGGGCTTGTGCATGATCCGCTGGGTAGTTTTGCCGCTGAGGGCTCGGGCTGGGTGGACCTGAATGCGCTCCTTGCCGGATGGCGCGGCCGACTGCGTACCATGGGCTGCCTGCGGGATGAAGCCCTGAATCATAAAGCCCTGCAACCAGGCGCCCAGGGTGTGCGTGGACCTGGCTGGAGCGCAAAGCGGGTCGTTTTCTGCGAAGGCTGGAGCGTGCGGTACAATCCCTGGTTTGCGGATTTACCCTTCAAGCCTGCGAAGGGCGAGATGTTAGAGCTGGAAACCCAAACCGAGTTGCCGCCGGTCATTCTAAACTCCGGGAAATGGCTGCTTCCCTTGGGTAATGGACGGTGCCGGGCTGGAGCCACCTTTGAATGGGGACCTCTCGATACCGTGCCGACTGAGACCGCACGCCACGAAATTCTCGATGTGTTGGCGAAGTTTCTCCGGGCCGATTTTCGGGTAATAAGTGCCCAAGCCGGTGTGCGCCCCATCCTCAGAGATTATCGTGCGGTGCTGGGATGCCATCCTGTGCACCCGCAATTCTGCATATTTAACGGACTCGGTTCCAAAGGCGCATTGGCCGCACCCTGGCTCTCACGGCGGTTGGCGGAGTATCTGTTGGATGCAACAACACTGGACCGCGAGTTCTCGCTGAATCGGTTCGCACAGTGACTTGGCTGCCTGAGTACCTTAGTGCCTACTGCTACTGCCCACACGGACAGCACTAGCCCCGTATCAAGCCTCTTCGAATTTACGCTCAAAAAGATTATCCAAGTCCCGCGCCATGTCGTCGGCCTTATCACCGCTGATCGTGAAGCGCAGTTTCGAGCCATGGCCTGCGGCGAGCATCATAAGTCCCATAATGGACTTGCCATTTACCTGTTCGTCATCCTTTTCAACATACACCTCAGCCGGGTACTTGTTGGCAATACGCACGATCATCGCGGCCGGGCGGGCGTGGATACCCATCTTATTTTTGACGACCAGTTCTTTAATCAGATCCATATTGGCAGGGCACAGTATTTGGTGGTTTGCAGGCTTTAGTGCAGGTTTCCTTTGCTCTGCAACATCAAAATCCATACAAGCCAGAGAGTCGATGAACTTTTTCTACTCAATGATGTTATTGGGGGGCTCACGCCGGCGACTACCTTTTCAGACTGAACGTGACATCATCTTCCACAGCAACCGCGCGATACGGCTTGGAGATAGCTCGCAACTCGAAAAATCAGCCATTCGTAGTGGTTCGATCTATTTCCTCGTCCTTAAGACGACTTTGAAAGCACTTCAGCCGTCCCTTGGGGAACATGTGTTATTAATTACGCCGTGGCTGGGGCTTAATCCAATTTGTGTAGTCGAATTCATGGCGTTCATGATACTGTCCCAGATACAACCTGGAAATGTCCCGCTTCTTGCTCGCAATACAAGGATGCCGTTGACTCCCGCCCGTTGCCTATGCGACAAGTATGGCGCATGGCAGAACAATCCCTGATCCAATCGCATCTCGACAAGCTTCGCCACTTTTACGATGAACGCTGTCTGGAACCAGACAAGCCCGGTCGCGCATATCGAGGGCTGCTAGCACGCTACTACCGCTACCTCATCCCCGCCAGTGCCAGCGTATTGGAAGTAGGGTGCGGCACCGGTGAGTTGCTTGCACAGCTTCCGAACAAGGATATTACGGGAGTGGACCTCTCGCCAAAACAGGTTGAGGCAGCCGCCCGTCGCCTTCCCCACGGGCGGTTTATTGTTCAAGCTGCCGAGTACCTCGAAATGGACCGTACGTTTGATGTGATCATACTCTCGGACACATTGAATGAGTCAGCGGATGTACAAGCTATATTTGCAAACCTTCACAAGTTCGCACGCCCGGATACGCGGCTTATAATTAACTTCTTCAATAATACGTGGCGCCCCATCCTGGGTTTACTGACCGCACTAAAACTCAAGTCTGTGCGCCCCCCAAGTAACTGGCTGTCCCACCGGGACATCGAGAACCTGCTACACCTCTCTGGTTGGGAAATCATCAATCGGGAGCCCCGGATACTCTTTCCCGCTGCCATACCACTGCTTGAACCTCTCTTTAACCGCTACATCGCACCGCTTCCTTTCATTCGGAATCTCTGCCTGTCCATCTTCTGCCTCGCACGACCAATCGACAAAGAACAAGCGTACAGGGAAAAGTCTGTCACTGTAGTGATCCCCGCCCGTAATGAATCGGGCAATCTACTGGATGCTGTGACGCGCACGCCGCAGATGGGTGCACATACCGAAATCATTTTTATTGAGGGAAATTCGACAGACGATACCTGGGCGGCCTTGCAGAAAATCCCCGCTCAGTTCCCTCACCTCGACATCAAGCTCATGCAGCAGAGCGGGAAAGGGAAGGGGAATGCCGTGCGCGAAGCCTTTGCCGCAGCGAGTGGCGAAGTGCTGATGATCCTCGATGCAGACCTCACCATGCCGCCCGAAGAGCTGCCCAAGTATTACAAGGCACTCGTCAGCGGAAAGGCCGAGTTCGTCAATGGAGTGCGGCTCGTTTACCCGATGGAGGACGAAGCCATGCAGTTCGCCAACATGTGCGCCAATCACGCCTTCAGCCTTATTTTTAGCTACCTCTTAGGGCAGCCCGTGCGCGATACCCTGTGCGGGACCAAAGTCCTGTTCAAGAGCGACTACGAGCGCATCGTGGCCAACCGCGCTTACTTCGGGAACTTCGATCCCTTCGGCGACTTCGACTTACTCTTTGGTGCCGCGAAGCTTAACCTAAAGATAGCGGATATCCCCATCCGCTACCGCAACCGCACCTATGGCACGACTAATATCTCGCGCTGGAAACACGGAGTACTCCTTCTGCGTATGGTTCTCTTTGCCAGCGGGAAGATGAAGTTTATCTGAGGGTAGTAGCTAAGTACCAGAGGTACAAAGGCACTAAGTAACTGGGGCAAGGTAATGTAGATACAGACGCAGGTACTTAGTGCCTCTGTGCCTTTGAACCTCAGTGCCTACCCATGTACTAGTTGCGCACTCTGCTCATCGGCGTGGTAACTGGAGCGTACCAGAGGGCCGCTTTCAATGACATCAAACCCTATCCCCAAGCCGAAGGTTTTCCAATCTGCAAACTCTTCGGGGGTCACCCAGCGGTTGATCGGTTCGTGTTCGAGAGTGGGTTGAAGGTACTGGCCAATGGTGAGAATATTCACGCCTTCGCTGCGGAGGTCGCGCAGGGTCTGCTCGATCTCTTCGTGGCGCTCACCAATGCCCAGCATGATGCCGCTCTTGGTCACAAAGCCCCGGCTCTTGGCGTGGCGCAAAACCAGACGCGTAGTCGCGTAATCAGCGGTCTTGCGGATCGGGTGCTGAAGGCGTTCGCAGGTCTC
Source organism: Verrucomicrobiota bacterium (assembly GCA_033762955.1). Taxonomy (GTDB): domain Bacteria; phylum Verrucomicrobiota; class Verrucomicrobiia; order Opitutales; family Oceanipulchritudinaceae; genus JANRLC01. The sequence goes on from JANRLC010000034.1 coordinate 40,194, forward strand.
GATATTGTGATTGAGAATGTCTGGCTTGGCGTCGAGGACTGCATCGAGCAGGGCAAGATTACCGCGAAAGTCTGGGATGAGCACCTCGATGGCGCATTGGGGATTCTTGTACCGGATGGCACGAATAGTGGCAGCCCACACCCCAGCGCCACCGTCCTGTAGATCGTCACGAGCCACACTGGTAATCACCGCATGGCGCAGATCCATCTTCTTCACCGCATCCGCCACACGCGCTGGTTCCCCCAGATCGAGTTCCGTGGGCCGACCCGTCTGGATGGCACAGAAGGTGCAGGAGCGCGTACAGATGTTTCCCAGAATCATCAGCGTGGCAGTACGGCGGGACCAGCATTCGCCCATGTTCGGGCATTGCGCACTCTTGCAGACAGTGTGCAGCGTATTGTGCTCCACCAGCGTGCGAACCTCATGAAACTTTTGGCTCGAAGGTAGTTTGGCTCTGAGCCAGGCAGGTTTGCGGACATCCATGGTTCGCGAAAAGTACTCTCTCCATTGAGTTATGGAAAGGAAATTAAAATGGCGGTAGGCACAGAGGCACAAAGGCACAGAGGCACAGAGGCACAAAGGGACTGTGCTTCAAAAGCAAAGGAACTCGGGTCCGGGCCTATCAGCTACTCAAGTGCTAGCCTTGCGGCACTGCAATGGGTATACCGCCCGCGTCTGCAGATTGTTCTGCGAGTTCGAGGAGCTTAATCACCTCGGCTGCGCTCTCTGGAGTCACCGCGAGCGGGGCTTGGTCCAGGAAATGCGCTGCCAGCATCTGGTAGAACTCGCCGGGTGGTTTCACATAAGGCACTGGGGTCTTAAGATGGGCAAAACGATTCTCCGGGTTTGGCGTGTGGAGCATGCCTTCCATCTCGGGTTTCCAGTTCCAGGGATCGCTGTACGTAGCCTCGGTGCCTAATATACGGTATCTATCCACCGTGGAGAAATCCTTGGCGGAGACGGCCACGTTCGCTATTGCTCCGGATTCGAAGTAGATACGCAGCTCTCCATGGTCGTGGTTCCGGGTTGGGGAAACTTCCGGGCGCCTGTAGAACCACCCTGATATTTTCACCGGTTTGCTCTGCGCGAAGTGCATCGCGTAATCCACCAAGTGTGCGCCCCAGTCAAACATCACTCCGCCGCTTGCTGCTTTATCCCCACGCCAGGTATCGCTGGTGTGTCCGTAGCCGATGGCTACATTGATTTCGAACACTTTCCCAAGCTTGCCCTCCTGGATTAACTGCATGGCTGTCAAAAACCAGGGATCTAGTCTGCGGTTGTGATAGACGGTCAGCGTCTTGCCAGCCTTGCGTGCGGCATGAATCATCTTTTGACAATCCGCATAGCTTGTGGCCATGGGTTTCTCGACGACTACATTCACGCCGGCCTCAAGTGCCTCTATGGCCAGCGGTGTATGGAGAAAGTGCGGCACAGCTTGCGCGATGATGTCCAGCTTCTCGGCAGCAAGCATCTCTGCCTGGCTCTTGTAATACTTCGCGTTGGGGAACAGGGGTTGTATGTCCGCCAGTCGGCGATCGTCAGGATCGCAGAAGGCGACTACTTCCATACGCCCGGTTTCCTGCATCAATTTTCCGTGATTACGGCCCATACCTAGGCCGACGAATGCACATTTCAATGGTGTTGTCATGGGGATTTGAATTTATGGGCAGCCGGTTGCCGAGTCCGGCAACGACATGACCTTACTTGTAGGAGATTTAGTAGTTAAACGTGTTCTTCAGATACTCGCGACTCCAGCGGATGCTATCCAGCGGGTCGTTTCTTGTCTGGTCTTGCTCCACCATCACCCAGCGAGCTCCTTTGACTTCGGGAAGCGCGGCCATGACGGACTTAAAGTCCACCGTACCCCGACCCAGTTCTGTCCAGCCCTTGTCGTCCACATCCTTGAAGTGGAAATAGCCGATGCGCTCCTTGTACTTGAGCATAAACTCGGCAGGGTCATGCCCGGCCTTCTTCACCCAGCCTACATCCACACAGAGATCGCAGGCTGCTGGGTCCAGCTCATTGGCGAGCCATTCCATGGCGACAATCCCGTCCACCTTCTCTGTAAACTCGAAATCATGGTTGTGATAGTGCAGATGGATACCCTCTGCGCGAAGCAGTTTGCCACTACAGTTGAGGATGGCCACGAGAAGTTTCCAGTCCTCACGGGTCCGGCGATTCCAGTCATAGAGACCGCTATTGCACACATCGCGACCGCCAACGAGATTCAGCGGCTCTATAATAGAGCGTACATCGAGAAGCTTCGACGGCGTTGTGTGACACCCGGCCTGAACCATGCCACGGTCACGCAATTCGCGACGGAAGGCAACGGGCTCAGTCGGCGAGCACTCGATGGAGGCGTAGCCACAGGCAGCAATATGGTCCAGCACGCGCGTTTCGGCGAGTTGGTATTGCCTGCCAAGGACAATAGGTTGAATTCCAACTGGGGGAAGTTGATGAGTATTCATAGTTACTTTAGGGGAAAAGATACGCTATACGCTGTAAAGCATTCCTTTTTGGTTGAGCTTGGCAATGCAATTAGATCGGTCTGATCTGTTCGATCAGTCAGATCTGTCTGATCATCCCTACTCCCGTTCTCCATAAGTTCCCGTCACAATAAACACCGTAAACAAGCTGCTGCCGGGCATCAGAACTGCGGCGAGAAGCGGGTGCATCTGCCCGATGATGCAGAGAAACCCCGCTATCAGATTGTAGCAAATGGCGAAGAAAAACACGCGTCGCGTGGCTTGTTGGCGCAGTGCTGCTGTATCTAGCAGATGGCGTATGGGGTTGAGTCCTCGAGCGAGGAAGTAGAAGTCGGCCTTGTTCTCGAGTAACCCCCGGTCCGCCACTGGAGTACCGCGGCAAAGCGCCTGCTCAAAGGCGAGGGAGTCATTCGCACCATCGCCAATGTAGATCGCATCGGTAGGAGCATGCTGCTGTATCCACTCTGCTTTTTCCTCTGGACTCATGGAGCCCATGCCTGCGCTCTTGGGTAAATCCAGTGCCATGCAAAGCGCGTTTACTTTTTCCGGGCGGTCTCCACTGAGCACGTGGATTTCCATGCCCCGCTTGCGGAGCTTTGCGATCTCCGCGCGAGCATCGGTACGGATTGCTTCTTCGAGGTTGAAGCGCGCGATTACTACGCCATCGCACGCAAGTAGCGCGTCATAATTGCCTTGGCTAACCACAGCCGTGGGTGGGGTGGGGGGATGCGGTAACTCAATGGCTTTCTCCTTCACCAGCCAGCCACTCTTTCCCAATGTCCACACTTTCCCCGTGGAAGATTGCCAGCGTACCCCGTGGCCAACGACTTCCTCGACCGCGTAGTTGTCCGCACTGGTGGCGGATTCCGGGAAAGGTAGTAGTGCCTCCCGCAGTCCGCGGCCCACGGGGTGGAGATTCCGTGAAACGAGTGCCCACAGGGCTTGTCGCGCTTCGGTACCAAGCGTCTCAAGTTGTTCAGGCGAGCGCAGGGCAGGGGACTCGAGCGTCAATGTGCCTGTCTTGTCAAAGAGCACTCGACGCACGCGCATTAATCGTGGCCAAAGGGACTCTTCGCGGACGAATAGCCCTACTCTGCGCAGACGCGCCACGGCGAGTTCTGTCGATAGCGGATAGGCGATCCCCAGCGCACATGGGCAGGATACCACCAGCAGCGAGAGTGCAGCCTGTAATCCTCCCGCCCAGTCATGCGCGAATATGGCCCAGCCCGGGACGGTCAACGTCGCCAAAATCAGAACCGTGATGATGTAGATTTTCAACACACGTTCCAGCGTAAGATTGCGGAAGGTCTGTGTACTCTCCGCCCAGAGTTTCGCCAGCAGGGATGTTTCCCACGGCTCCATGGCTTCGCAGCGAATCTCCTTTCGTCCCGCGTTAATCGCCCCTGCGGGCAGCAGCCGGCCCCGTGTCCACGCATGCACGTCGGCCTCGCCGCTAATCCATTCCAGACTTATGCTCGCACTCTCTTCCACCAGCCGCGAACGCACCGGGCAGACCGCCCCACTCGTCAGGCCGAACAGTGTACCGGGTTTTACTGACTCGACTGCTGCCCCAGTACCAGCGGCGCTGTTCTCGGTATAAACGAGCACTTCCTGTGGTCGTGCATTGCGGCTGAGCAGACGGTTCCTGTTGCGTTCCAGTGTAGCCTCCTGTGCCCAGCGGCCCAGCAACATTAGAAACATAAACGTGCAGACGAAGTCGAAGTACGCGAAGCGTCCATCCCCCGTTAACAGCCAGCCCAGTATGGAGCCCACGTACGCCCCCGTCACCCCCAGTGCAATCGGCAAGTCGATGGGGAGTATGCCTACCAACAATCCCCGCCAGGCACGGGAGATAAAGTAGCTCCCACCAACAATGAAGGCGAGTGTGGCAAACACAGCCGAGAGCAAGTCGAATAGCCCGGCCAGCGCGAAAGTATTCTCCATACCCAGATAGCGAGGCAGGGCAAAGCCCATGGCATTCATGGCAAAGGCGGCGCACAGCCCCATGCGCCCCAGCAGCCCTTTCGCCTCCTGCGCCGGTGCTGCCCCCACCGGACCGAGCAGGTAACCAAAGCTCTGCAATTCCCGCGCGAACGACTCCCAGTCGAACTTCCCTTTCTCCCAGCGCGCCCAAAGCCGACCCAGTTGTGCATTCACCTCTATCCGGAGACCGCCCGGCTTGTCCGTATATAGCTTTTCAATTAACCAGATGCAGCCCACGCAGGCCACACCCTGCAAATCCAGAGTGAACTCTGCCGCATTGCCCGTTGACTTCGCTTCAGCCTCCAGTGCGAGTTTAACAAGCCACGCATAATCTCTTGGTAATAGCGCTGCCGGGCTCACCGGTGCCACTTGTCCACCCCGAAGCTGGTAAAACTTATCCAACCCCTGATTCGATATCAACGCATACACATGGGCACACCCGGCACAGCAAAATGTTTCCGTGGCAGCCCCAGCCTCAAAGATCGTTCCACAATGCTGGCACGCTTTCTTCATAACAAGAGCCAAGCCATAACATAAGGCCTGCACGCTGCCAGTTTAAAGCGCGGGGGTACTCCCGCCCGGCAGTGCATTTCGAGGTTGTGGCACTGTGAGTGCCTCGAGTGGACTGCCCTTAAGCACGCACGGACCGCCCTTATCGACGCGGGGACGGCCCTTATCGACGTACGGACTGCCCTTAACAACGTACTGACCGCCCTTATCGACGTACGGACTGCCCTTAACAACGTACGGACCGCCCTTATCGACTTACGGACTGCCCTTAACAACGTACGGATTGCCCTTAACAACGTACGGACTGCCCTTAACAACGTACGGACCTCCCTTATCGACGTACGGACCGCCCTTAACAACATACAGACCGCCCTTAACAACGTACGGACCTCCCTTAACAACGCGGGGACCTCCCTTATCGACGTACAGACCTCCCTTAACAACGCGGGGACCTCCCTTAACAACCTACGGACCGCCCTTATCGACGTACGTACCTCCCTTAACAACGCGCGAAGTGCTCTTACCTACACTATTGGGTGAAATAACTTCGAAAAGCACCGCCCGCCCGGTGCTTTTCGAAGTTGTTGCAGCAAAGGAATTGGTGGGTGCATAATACTCAGCCATAATCCACCTCATCGCAGGCATGGGAAATACAGCCCCCTTGGGGACGACAGTGTCCCTGCTGGGCTTAATACATATTGTGTGATGCATCAGAATCCATAGCGATTCTGGTACTGTCCGGGGTATATTAAAACTTCTAGCTGCACAGGATCCCACCTTCTACGCTATTGACTGACCGTTGCTGCTATAATTTACTAGTCATAATCGGAGCCGCTGTGATCGATCGGCATCTACTGTGCAACTGTCTGTAAGTCTGTTTTGAATCCTCTGTCTGTAACTGTCATGAAGAATAGTACAAATATCAACCATGGCTGCACGCGTGTAGCACATCTCCACTGCCTTGCATTCTTTGCTGCTCTCGTTCTGTTGCTTATGTGCGCGGTCATGCCACGAGCGTATGCCGATGCATCGTGGGTGGGTGGTGAGGGTGATTTTCTATGGTCCAGCGACTTTAACTGGATTGGGCAGGCACCGGATGAAACAGGCATGGTGGAATCCGCGTTGCTGGTATTCGATAACAATGCGGGGGGGAGCTTCACAGTCGATGGCACCTACCGAGTTGGAGAACTCCAGCTCTACCGGGATGCTTATAGTCTCGGATTCTTTGCATTTAACGAAGGGGATTCGCTCACGTTAACGAATCACTTTACGCAAGATGCGGATCAAGATGTTCGCTTTGGGGTGGATGTGTATGCGAACTCCGTTTCTGGCGGAGAGGTACGCTTCGATAACGCCATTCTAGGCGGTGCATTGGCCAGTACTTTTGCTGTGAATTCGCTTACCTTTGCTTCCCGACTCAGTGTTATGGACAGCACACTGGCATTCGACAATCTAGGTCGACAAGGTTACCAGATTCGAGCTGAGAGAGGAATTGAAGGCACGGGCAATGTATCGGTTGGTACCGGGCATTTTACCTTCGGCACTCAACTCACGCTCTTTAGTGACAGCACTTTTACCGGAGAACTGCGACTGCGCAACAATGTGGACGTAGTGGATACTATCAACGCTCTTGGCCAAATCAGCGGCTCGAGCACTGTGCGCATTGAAAGTCCAGTAGATTACTGGGTTAATCGTGCCCGGCTCGCATTCGGTGCTTATGAGGACGGGATCTTTAATGGCCAATCGTCCAGACTGAACGACAGCGCGCTTATTGTCCTGCGCAACGGAGAACTTCAGCTACAAAACCAATACTCGTCCCGGGGCATAAATATGATTGAGGATGTCGGAGGCTTTGTGCTCGAGTTCGGGCACTCGGCGATCAATCTGGTTAACGTAGCATCCAATCAGACGCCCTATGCGCTGAATGGCACGAGTTTCACCCCGGATGCAGGTGCCACGGCGGTGATTCGCGGATTCAATGACGCCATTCCGGAGTTCTACAATAACACAACGCTTGGGCAAAGTATCGATGGTGGTACGCGATTTATATGCGGTGACCTGGCGCAGACAATCAGGGGCGGAGGGCTACGGTTCGAAACCGAGCTGTATGGCATTATCCCGTTCCTTGTGGGTGACACCCGAACCGATGGCAGTGAAGCCGATACCTTTGTTCGCTATGTCGTGGAGGAAAATGGCGGGTTCTTAGGGGTCGTCCCACTGGCTACTACGGATTATCTGGAGGACATTAATTTGGCAGACCCCGATGGATTGGACAACGTATCTACAAGGGACGCTGTTCTCGAGGCTACTCGCTATGTGAACAGCCTTCGCGTGCAATCGGAATCCGTTCTGGAACTCGGAGAATTCGGACTTGTCGTCAACTCGGGTGCGCTGCTTCTACGCGGGTATAATACCATAAGCTCCGGGACAGACGGCTATCTCGACCTCAATGGCGGTGGAGCATCTACGCCTGGGTACATCTATGTTTACGGCTATGATTCGGAAATCGCTGCAAGAATCGTGGGCGACCGAGGTTTTACTGTATCCGGCGACCACACCCTGATACTCTCTGGCAACAACACCTATGCGGGCGATACCTGGCTGAATACGAACGTGCGTGCGCTTGGGAGTAATGCCTTCGGGACATCCACTGTGCATCTGAATCAGGATGTGAACCTTAGCTTTGCCACTTCTTCAACCGGCGGAGTACTCGCAGCCGGTGAGCAGAGTGGTGAGCAACCCGATGGTGCGGTGGTCTACAATGGGAAAGGTTACAGCAATGAAAGGGTGTACAACAATGATTTCATGGTCCATGGCAGCGGTTCCCGGATGGTAGCCAACTACACTTCGCCCACCATCAATGGCAATGTGATCATCGACTTGCCCAACTTCACCGAACGCGCGGTACTTTCCATAGAAGCGATCCCGGAAGTCTATACATCACAGGGTTTCACCTTTAATGGGAATATCATCGCTCGTACGAATACGGATCTGTTCTTTACCACAACAGACACTCCGTTCAGCAGTTCCCGTATCATCGCGCAGGGGGGCATTAGCGAAGTCGAAGCCACACTCACGGTGACAACCGGTGGTACTGGAGTAACAGAGTTCCGCGCGGACAATAATTACTCCGGCGCGACTGTCGTAGGCTCCGGTACATTCCTCGCCAATAATCCCGGAATCGGCACTGGCTCCGCCACGGGTTCCGGCCTGGTTTATGTAGAATACAGTATGCTAAGTCCCACTCAATTGGGCGGCATCGGTCGCATTGCGGGTGACACTCGGATAAAGGGAGCAGTGCTGGCGCCCGGAGTTGAGACGAGTGCAATTGGTACTCTTAACTTTGGCAGTAATCTCACCTTCGAGCAGTACAACGATGGCGAAATCTCCAGCATGCCTACGCTGAGCATTCAGCTCGGTCTGGGCAATGTGGACCCACTGCTAAGTGAGAACGATCGAATCGCGTTCAACGGACTCGCCCCTACGCTGGATTTAAGTCGAAGCGGTACTGCACTGGAGCTTCTGGTATTAGCAGAATCCCCCGTCGGTTCAGTCTTTAGAATCGCCGATAGCGAGCAACCCCTGATCATCAATGGTTTTTTTGAGGTCAATGGCATACCCGTCGCCGACTTGGAAACCTTCATCATCGAAAGTCTTTACGGACCGTACACCTTTCAAATCAACTACGGTCCGACGAGGATCGATCTCGTTCTTGCGGCAATACCCGAACCAAGTACCTACGGGCTAATATTCGGCCTGGTTCTCGTAGCGTTCGTCGTGGTACGCAGACGCAAACAGGGACGCGTGGTCTAATCAGGTGATCAATACCCAATCTGCCGGGCATCCTGCTTCGTCGGATTCAATTGGTGATGTCAGTGTGAATCTATGCGATTCGAATTGTGGAGCTACGGCGATGCACTCGCCTGTTCTCGGGTTAAACCATTTCCAGCCTGTACTATCCGGCGCGTAACTCCACTGCAGGGTCCCACCCATAGGTAGATAGACCAATCCCCGACCGTCTTCTTGTAGCAATGACAATGGCGTATCTCCTTCCACCACACTCTCGAACGTGAAGCGGTTCTCCTTCGGACTAAGAATGGTGAAATCCACGTACTCGGTAAAAAGCTTCCGGATGTGGGTAAAGCAGGTAATACCTACGGGGTCGTGCTCTGGCTTAAACAATGGTCCCCAAGTATTTTCAAACCCGGTGATGATGGGGATACCAAGGAAGAGCGAGCGCAAGGCCCCGCGCCGATTGTGCGAGGGACCAAGTAGCTCGTGCCCCGGAAAGCATTTATCGTGGCTTCCCGGTGTCTCGTAGCCATACTCGGCCATGATTACCGACTGGTCTGCATCGGCTACACTGCGGCGGAGTTCGTCCTCCATACCCAGGCAGAGAGCTGCATTTTGTTTCGTATCAATTTTTCCCCAGTACTGCATGAGAAGCACATCGATGTCGGCGGTATTTCGGAAGCGCTCCTGAAACGTGAATTCGAGATGCTCTGCCGCCGTCACATGATTGGCTACTAATTTCCGGTGCCCGTCATAGTGGCGAAAGAGTCGGGCCAGCCTTCGTGCATACCAGTCATTAATCGATGCGCTGGTGGGCTTTTGATAAAGGTTGTACTCGTTCGCCACACACCACAGGGCGAGAGCGGGATGTGCACCGAAGCGTGCGACCAGCTCCCTAATAAGCAGCTCTTCATGCTCGGGGAGGAATCTATCCCTCTGGTTAAATGGAGCCTCCATCAGCCACGCTTCTGCAATTAGCTCCACCGCAATATCGTGGCGGGCGCAGGCATCGAGAACGGCTTCGATTGCTTCGAGATAGCGTGTGTTAAAGCGAGTGTAATCCGGGCACTGTGGACTGCCACTCCAGAGCCAGCAATCTGCCGTCATCCACGCGCTAAAGGGCGTATTGGGATGATAGGGACTCACCGCGGCACGCACACGGATGAGATTAAATCCCTGTGCCTTGCGCTTCCTCAGAAAGGCTTCGTAATCGTGCCCACTGTAGGCCACGCCCACCAGATTGTACACCGTATCCCCCAAGAGGAAGGGTACGGTACCGTCGTCATAGGCGAAATGCCAGGGGCTATGCGGACGTGCGCGGAGTTGACCGCGTTTATCGATGTGGGAAACCTCCACTTCACCCGCCGCAATCGGTGTGCCACTCGGCGTGTGGTTATACACCGTGTACGTCCAGTTCCCAATCACAGTGGGCAGGAGTCGCGCTCGCCATTCGCTGCCACTGTGATGAAACGCAGGCACGACCAGATGTTTCCCGGTTGAACTCCGCCAGCATACCAGTGGATTATAGTCGAGTGAGCTGCGCCCATGTGTCATCGGCGTGTCGAAAGCTATCTCAATTATGCTGGAGTTCATCGGTGGAATAGGGTTTCGAACACTTCAGGCGAGGGAGCTACTGCCGGCACCATGCGGCAAGCGTTTCCACATAGAGACGGTGTTCCGCCACGAGCACACGCGCCGCGATGGTAGCTGCGGTATCGTCCTTCAAGACCGGGACACGGGCTTGTGCGACTATCGCTCCGTGATCATAAACCTCGTCAACCAGATGGATGGTCGCTCCGGTCTCAATTTCGCCTGCGGCTAGAACCGCTTCGTGTACATAATGCCCATACATACCCTGCCCACCGAACTTCGGCAACAAGGCGGGATGTACATTCAGGATTTTACCTCGATAGTGGTTGAGAGTGTCACTACCCAAGCGCTTCATATAGCCTGCTAGCGCAATGATCTCGACTCCATGACTACGAAACTTTCCGCAAAGCGCCTGGTCCCGTAGCGTATCATCAGGATGCGTCTTTCCGTTAATCACAGCTACAGGCACACCGGCCTGCCGTGCACGTTCCAGCGCCAGCGCATTGCCATTGTTACTAATGACCACGGCGACGCGTGCGTTGATCCTTCCCATTGCACAGGCATCGAGAATTGCCTGGAGATTACTTCCTCCATGAGATGCCAGAACTCCAAGTAACTTCATCGAGTAGCGTCTTAGTAATGAAGGCGCCACTCGTCAATCCGCTTGCGCAAGGTCGCACGGGTGATGCCCAGTATTAGGGACGTACGCACCTGGTTCCCGCCGGTCTCCTTTAATGCTAGCTGTATCATACCGCGCTCGATCAACTCTAATATCCCCTCACTCCCGTCCTTGCGCAGCCTGTTGTAAAGCATGGTGTAGGTATCTTCCATCGAAAGATCCCCACTTGCGGCAGTTCGGGCTGGCTCATTGGGTTCTGTTGACTTGGCCACGACAGGCGGCACCGTATGGCGGCGCGTTGCAGGCTCTGCTGCTGATGGCTTCGGAGCTTGTGTGCGGGCAGCCGCCTCCACTGGCTGAGATTTCGCCACGCCAATAAGTGTACTCTCCGGCTCGGAATGGGGATGCCCCATAGCTACGTCAGTGAGTTGGACCGATTGAACTGGCAGCGGCACATCCACTCCGAAATAATCCCGCACTTCGACCGGCAAATCCTTTGGAAGAATGGTCTCCCCCTGTGCAACGATTACGCTGCGCTGGATAACATTCTCCAACTCGCGCACATTTCCGGGCCACGGATACCGATTAAGTAGCGCCAGCGCCTCTGTCGATACCTGCCTCACCTTGGTCTTACGCTCCTTGTTCAAGCGTTGCAGCATGAAGTCGATTAACTGCGGTACATCGCCCACGCGCTCGCGCAGCGATGGCAGTTTTATCCGCATAACATTCAGCCGATAATAAAGGTCCTCCCTGAAGGTCTTATCCACCACCATCTTCTCCAGGTCTTTGTTTGTCGCAGCGATTAAGCGCACATCCACCTGGATGGTCTTCGTGCCACCCACGCGCTGAATCTCGCCCTCCTGGATTGCGCGTAAAATCTTGGTCTGCGTAGCCAGTGCCATGTCCCCAATCTCATCGAGAAACAGCGTGCCCCCATCACACAGCTCAAACTTCCCCAGCCGCTGATTCGTTGCACCGGTGAACGCCCCCTTCTCATGCCCGAAGAGTTCGCTCTCGATCAGATTATCCGGGATAGCCGCGCAGTTCACCGCCATGAATGGCTGCCCTGAGCGCAAACTATGTTGCCAGATACAGCGCGCCACCAGTTCCTTCCCCGTCCCGCTCTCTCCCGTAATCATCACCGTGACCTCGCTCGCAGCCACCTGCCCAATCTTCTTAAAGACGTCCTGCATCGGCTCCGAGCTGCCCACTATCCCTTCCTTATACTCCTCGCTATTGAGCAAAGGGGTGTACCCGCCATCACTCGCCAGCAAATCATCACAAGCCTTCACGCCACTCACTGTCAGCGACAACACCTTCTTTACGTCGAATGGCTTTATTATGTAGTCGAATGCCCCAAACTTCATCGCTTCAATCGCAGTCTGTGTCGTTCCGTAGGCCGTCATCAGTATAACCATGGACTTCGCACTCGCCGTGCGCAGATGCTGCAAGGTTTCCAGCCCGGTCATTCCCTCCATCCTATTATCCAGGAAGATGACATGCGGCCTTTCCTGCTTTGCAATGGCGATACCCTCCTGCCCACCCGATGCAGTCAGTACACGATACCCTCTGGAGGTGAGTACACGGTGTAGAGAATAGCGAATCTCTGCGTCGTCATCGATGATCAATAAAGAAGGAGCTGTTACGGCTTCGCTCATGGGTGATTTCCTTCGTATAATAGAAGGTTGGGAAAACCAATCAGTGAAACACCATCACGCACGAAGGTCAACCCGGCATTCAGAATCGTGAGTCTTTGCAGTGCATCTCGAAGCACTGCATTTCGAAGTTGTTATAGTTTAATCCCAAATCCTGGATAACAATGTTCTCCTCCAGAAAATCCAAGTCTAAGTGCCCTGAGAGCAAGACTTTGCAGTTGAAGAGCAAGACTTTGCAGTTGAAGAGCAAGACTTTGCAGTTGAAGAGCAAGACTTTGCGGTTGAAGAGCAAGACTTTGCAGTTGAAGAGCAAGACTTTGCGGTTGAAGAGCAAGACTTTGCAGTTGAAGCCCAAGACTTTGCAGTTGAAGCGCAAGACTTTGCCGTTGAAGCACAAGACTTTGCAGTTGAAGCGCAAGACTTTGCGGTTGAAGCGCAAGACTTTGCAGTTGAAGCGCAAGACTTTGCAGTTGAAGCGCAAGACTTTGCAGTTGAAGCGCAAGACTTATCGCGATTCCGCTGCCGCTCTCGGGTTCAAGCGCTTGGCTCGATTCAGCTCGATATGGAGTTCACGGGTAAGATTACGAGTGAGGTTCGCACGCGCTTGGAGAAACTCCGGGAGGCTCACACTGGTGGCGGGGAAATCGGTCCGGGTACATAGGGCGCAGGCCAGTTCCAGTTCATCGCCAAAGGGTGCTTTGGGATGACTGCGACCAACATCGCGCATGAGCAAATCGGCGATCCGCAGGTAGCGCAAATCCTGGGTTATCGGTTGGTGCGGGCATTCTTGGGGTGATTCATGCCATGCTGTCGCTATGGCGATTTCTGGCATGCCCAGATCATTAATCCAGTCTCTTCCGATTTCCGAATGGTTTCGGCCAAAGAGTGCTGTCTCCGCATGAACCAACCAGTTTTGCCGCGATTGCCCGATTGTCCAAAGAAGTTTGTAGGTCGAGGGGTATGCATCGGAGAGCAGGTGCTTGCCTGCATCGTGCAGCAACCCGGCAAGGGGCAAATTTAGCTGGCCATGGATACCGGCTATACTTCGGAGATCCGCAGCCAGCCAGCCTACCGCAAAGCCATGCGCCCACCAGGGGAAGTGTCGTGATGGGGTGTTTGCGAAGAGTGTCGGCATGATACAGACCAGTTGCAGACGCTCGATGCCAAATTTCATGGTCAACCCGACGAACGTGGCTTGAAATTCTGACTCTAGATTGGGATCGGAGAAAGCTTCCTCAAGCAGAACCAGTCGCAACGCAGGGTTTTCGGTCAATATATTTTGGGCGGAACCATCATCCGTATTAAACAGACGTACCAAACTGCGCGCCATAGTTACCCATTGAGGCTGCGCCAGTGTTTGGGTGATCTTGCGCGCCACCAGATCAGACGGAAATGCCTTGAATTGAGTGAAGTCCAGAGGGTCATTAGCTGCCCACGTTCCCAGACCATAAGGTTCTTCTTGCACATGCACAATTTGCATGGGTTTCTCCACGATGGATGCTTCCTTCGGTGGCTGCGCGGGTGTGGCCTGAGTCAACAGTTCAAGATTGTAATACTCAGGGGAGACGACCTTTTCGTAAAGTTGCAGAATGTTTGCATAGAGCTTGAGCTGGTTGCCGATACGTACAATTTCCCAGCTTATTCCGAGGGTAATGACGCGCTGCGCTTCTATGGCTATGGATTTGAGTATGACCGCATCCGCCTTTCCTGCACCTCGTGCCAGTTCGGCAAGCAGTTTGCCTGCCTCAATGTATCTTTCGGAGACGATTAGGGCATTTAGCACCTGTAAACGGCTGCTCAGCTCGCTCGCTCGCAGAAAGATACCCTCATTTGCAAAGATACGTTTTCTCCAGTTATATTCCTCGGCTTGTTTAAGCGAACTCTCGATCTTCTTGATTTCGGGACGCTTCAACAAGAAGTCCGCTACCCCGAGTCCCTTATACTTTATAACATCCGATCTCTCTGCCTGCGCAGTCAAGACGACTACAGGCACCTCTCGGAACAAGGGGTGGTTCCGCAAGACAGCGAGCCATTGCCATCCTTGTTTATCGCCGAGGTTGTGATCAAGAAAGACCAAATCCACCTCTGGGTGAGATTCCAGTTTTGCCCAAGCTTCAATTTCCGTCTTCGCTTCGAGCATCTGTACTCCGCGCTGTTGGAGTAAAGTGCGAAGGATCAGGAGCGACGTGGGGTCGTCATCGTAGTAGAGCACACAAGGCATTACAGAAACTCATAACCAATGAGTTGGTGAATTTCCAGCACGGTTTCAGAATAAATCGTGCAGCAGCTCTAGGTATGCAGGACTTCCCCGTCTTACCTCAGAACGGACAAATATCGTGTAACTCAACTTTCCCGCTACCGACACAAGTATGCCCAATCAGCCATGCCTTGTGGCCGAGTTTACCGCATGCTTTGATGATGTCGGCCACGTCGTCTTGATTTACGACCAGGGTCATAGCCACACCCATGTTCCAGACTTCGTAGGCTTCAATAAAGTCCACGGGGCCATTCTTGCAGAGAAAGCGGAAAAGCTCTGGCTCTGGCCAGGCTCCGACCTCGATAACCGCATCCACTATGTCGGGCAGGATGCGGTTGATATTCCCCGTAAAGCCACCACCTGTGATGTGGGCTGCACCGTAGATCGAGTTGCCTTTGCGCTTAGAAGAGTTTGGGCCGAGATTAAACTTTTTAAGAAGCGAGCGGAGCACCGTAGAATAATTGGTATGGGGTTGCAGCAAGGCTGCTCCGATACTGGTCTTTGTGCCGGGAATCTTATCCTTGGGGCTCATCTTCAGTTTCTCGAATACGATCTTGCGTGCAAGCGAGTAGCCATTGGTATGCAACCCACTGGAAGCTATACCGATGATCGCGTCTCCAGCCTTGATGGCCTCTCCGCTGAGGATGCGCTTCCGCTCGACAACCCCTACAATACAACCGACGAGGTCGTATTCGCCCGGTTGGTAAACTCCGGGAAGCTCGGCTGTCTCGCCGCCAATGAGGGCGCAATTCGCGGCCTCGCAAGCTTTGGCGAGGCTCTTCAGTACGGCGGTGAATATCTCTGGCGAGAGCTTGTCCGAGGCGAAGTAATCCAGAAAGAATAGCGGCTCCGCCCCCATCACTGCGATGTCGTTCAGGCAGTGGTTGACGATGTCTGCACCCACACCGCTGTGGTCGTTCGCCAGGGTGGCGACCTTAAGCTTTGTGCCGACGCTGTCTGTGCTGCTCACGAGTACTGGCTGCTTGTACTTGAGCTTGGAGATGTCGAAGAGCCCACCGAAGGCACCGATCCCGCCGATGACTTCGGGCCGGGATGCTTTCTTTAACTCCGGCTTCAGACTGCGGAGGAGTGTTTCCTTGAGGGCAATATCGACCCCGGCTTGGGCGTAGGCTTTGTTGGTCATACTTGTGTTGGGAAAATGTAAGTCTTATTCGTAGGTCCGCCCTGAGCGGTTTTCATAGAAGTTGATGAAGGCCTGATTACATATACTAGTCCCACCGGGCGTCGGGTAATTGCCGGTAAAGTACCAGTCGCCTGCATGCGCAGGTATGGCTGTATGCAGGTCCTCGATGCGCTGGAAGATGATCTCTACCGGGCCTTTCCACTCCAAATCCTTCGGGTAAACCAACTGGGCAATACGCTTGGAAATGTCCTCTTCGGTGAAGGGGTCATAGATGGCGCGCACGCAATTGGTTTGCTGGTCTTTCGGCTTTTTTACCTCGCGGCAGCAGGTCGCGTACACCTCGGCGATGATGTCCTTGCGCCCGGTTTCCTTCAGCAACTCGATGGCTGCCTGAAACGCGATGAACTTGCCGAGTTCGCTCATGTCTATCCCGTAACAGTCCGGGTAGCGAATCTGTGGGGCAGTCGAGGCCACGATGATCTTGCGGGGGTTCGGGCGGGACAGAATTTTCAGCGTGCTCTCACGCAGCGTTGTACCACGGACGATTGAGTCGTCCAGTACGACGAGGATATCCTTTGGGTGGATCACGCCATAGGTGATGTCGTAAACGTGGGAGACCAGCTTGCTGCGGCCCTTCTCCTGGCTGATAAAGGTGCGTAGCTTGGCGTCCTTGTGAGCAATCTTCTCCCCGCGCGGCCAGTTCTTCAGGATAAGATTGTCGAGCAGTTCCTCGCTGAGCGGGCCAGTCTTCTGGGCCTCCAGAATCGCCCGCTTAACCTCGCCCCGTCGCCACTCGCGAAGGGAGCGCAGGAGCCCGTAGTAGGCGATCTCTGCGGTATTGGGAATATAGCTGAAGACGGCATTCTCCAAGTCGTAATCGATCTGCTTTAGTATCCGGTCCCGCAAGGCACCACCGAGTGCCTGCCTTTCTTTATAGATGTCGGGGTCGTTGCCCCGGGAGAAGTAGATACGCTCAAAGGAGCAACTGGTGCGCTTGCGTGGTTCGATGATTACTTCGTCCTGCAAGTCGCCGTTTGCCCGCACGATCATGGCATGGCCTGGCTGCACTTCTTTCACCGAGCCAATATCCTGATCAAACACTGTGAGCAATGGTACGCGCTCGGAGGCAAAGGCCACGATCTCGTCATTCTCGAAATAATACGCGGGGCGGATGCCCTGGGGATCGCGCAGTACAAAGGCATCGCCGATGCCTATCATCCCGGCGATGGTGTACCCACCATCCCAAACTTTGGCGCTGAGGCGGAGCACTTCCGCGAGGTGCATCTTCTCGGCAATCTGTTTGGGTATCTCGTCGCCGGGCATACCGAGATCCCGCAGTGCGTGGTAGAGGCGGTCATGCTCGGCATCGAGCCAGAATCCGATTTCCTCCAAAATGGTCTGCGTATCGGTGTCGAAGATCGGGTGCTGTCCGCGCCTAATCAGGGCCTGGTGCAGCTCCGCGACATTCGTCATGTTGAAGTTACCGGCCACCATGAGGTTGCGAGTTGGCCAGTTGCTGCGGCGTATGTACGGGTGACACGATCTGGAGGTAAATGACCCGGAGGTGCCGTAGCGCAAGTGCCCCATCAACACTTCTCCCCCGTAATCAAAGTGCTGCTTCACCGATGGCGCGTAGGTGGGGATCACCACACCGTTGCGGATCATTTTATCGTAGGTCTTGAGCTGCTCCTTGAACATGTCGTTCAGTGCAGATGTCTCCAGCGATCGATCGCGGAACATGTAGGCCTGACCGAGTGGCATGTCCAGCTTAACACACCCTATCCCTGCTCCGTCCTGCCCTCGGTTATGCTGCTTCTCCATGAGGAGAAAGAGCTTGTTAAACCCGTATAGAACAGAGCCGTATTTCTGCTCGTAGTACTGCAACGGTTTTCGCAAACGGATGAGTGCGATGCCGCATTCGTGCTTGATTGGGTCACCCATGGATTAAAAGGAAAATCGGACGCTAAAGAGAATCTTGGAAATACGCAAATCGGTTGAGCAACGGAAGCTCTAGCGCTCCATCACGCTGGGAATGGCTTCGGACCACGCTTTGCGAAGACTTTCGGCACTCCAGGTGTTTGTACCGTTGAGCTTTAATTCGGGTTGAATCGTGGCGCGGCCAATGATTATGGCACTGACGCCTGCCTTCTTTGCAGCGTCAAGAACTGCTGCTGTCTTGGCTGGCGGCACGGCAAAGAGGGCACGGCTCTGGCTCTCGCCAAAGAGGCGCACATCGTGGCGCTGAGCATCCATCGGGATGGTTAATACCGCACCGAAGGTCCGGTCTGGGCTGAAGAGCATCTCTGCCAGAGCCACGAGCAGTCCGCCTTCCGAGAGGTCGTGAGCTGCGGCGACTCGTCCGGCATCGATCTGCGAGCGGATAAAGTCGTGGAGCGCACGTTCACGGTTAAGGTCTATCTCCGGCGTGTCTCCGGTCTTGAGTCCGTGAATAGTCTTCAGGAAGTAGCTTGCGCCGAGTTCATTCGGCCAGTCTCCGAGGAGAATGATCGTCTCGAACCCATCCTTGATATACTGGGTGGTGATGCATTCCTCGCGGTCGATCTGGCCGGCGATACTGACCGTTGGCGTGGGGTCCACTGCGCCAGTGGGGTTCTCATTGTAGAAGCTCACATTACCGCCAAGCACGGGCACATCGAAGAAGGTACACGCATCGGCCAGCCCTTTCACGCTTTCCTTGATGGTGTAGAATACTTCGGGCTTGTACGGGTTGCCGAAGTTGAGGTTGTCCGTCATGGCGAGTGGCCGTGCGCCACTACAGGCGAGATTGCGCAGACACTCGGCCACGGCAATCAGCCCGCCCCGGTAGGGGTTCAGCGCGCAGTAGCGGTTGTTACAGTCGTTCGATATGGCGATAAACTTCTGCTTCCCGTCTTCGAGGCGGATACGGAAGACACCAGCGTCGCTGCCGGGGGCCACAGTGGTGGAGGCCATCACGTGGTGATCGTATTGACGGTAAACCCATGCCTTGCTTGCAATAGAGGGGTCGGCAAGCAGCTTGAGCAGAGCACTCTGGATACCAGCGGAGTCCAGATCGGCGATGGATTCCGGTCTCCAGGCGCGAGTCTCGGCGAGATAGGCGGGCTCCTTGCTTTCGCGGTAGTAGGTGGGACCTTCATCCGTCAAGGCTTTGGCGGGAATGTGGGCAATGACTACGCCCTTGTGCTTCACCACCATGTCGTTGCCTTCGGTGACTTCGCCGATGTGCGCTGCATGCAGATCCCACTTGGCAAAGATGTCTTCAATCTCCTTTTCGCGGCCCTTTACTACGATCACCAGCATGCGCTCCTGGCTCTCGCTAAGCATGATCTCGTAGGAGTTCATGCCAGTCTCGCGTTGTGGTACTTTATCCAGGTCAATTATAACGCCGGAGTTCCCGCGCGAAGCGGTTTCGCAACTGGAGCAGGTAAGTCCCGCTGCGCCCATGTCCTGAATACCGACTACCAGCCCGGGGACAGCCATCATTTCCAGACAGGCCTCGAGTAAGAGCTTTTCCATGAAGGGGTCGCCCTTCTGCACAGCCGGGCGGTCCTCTTTGCTCTCTTCAGTGAGTTCGCGAGAGGCGAAGGCGGCGCCACCGAGCCCGTCGCGTCCGGTTGCGGCGCCTACGTAATAAACCGGGTTGCCCACGCCTGTGGCCTTGCCGCGCTTGATCTCGCTATGGCGCAGCACGCCGAGGCAGAGCGCATTCACCAGCGGGTTGCCTTCGTAGCAGGGGTCAAAGTAAACATCGCCGCCCACATTCGGGATACCCAGGCAGTTTCCGTAGTGGGAGATGCCGTGGACTACTCCCCGGAAGAGTCGTTGCACAGTGGGATTGCTCAAGTCGCCGAAGCGCAGGGAGTTCGTCAGAGCCACGGGCCGCGCGCCCATGGTGAAGATATCGCGCACAATGCCGCCGACTCCAGTCGCTGCACCCTCAAAAGGCTCAATCGCGCTCGGGTGGTTGTGGGATTCTATCTTATAGCAGATGCCCCAGCCATCGCCGATGTCCACCACGCCTGCATTCTCTTCCTGCATACGCACGAGAATCTGCCCCGGCGAGTTCGGGTCCGCCTTTTCCTTGGGGAAGCCCTTCAGCACAGGCTTCGAGTTCTTGTACGAGCAGTGCTCGCTCCACATCACACTGAAAATCCCCAGCTCGGTGAGCGTCGGCTCGCGCCCGAGGAACCGCTTGATGGTCTCGTACTCATCCGGAAGGATGTTATGCTTTTTCACCAACTCCGGCGTGATAGTTACATTCAGCTCGGGAGCAGGATTGGGAGGAAGACTGGTAGGCATAAAGTAAATGGATTCGAAATTCAGGATACAGACACGCGACTAGACCGGCACAGACACACTGTGGAGAAATGCCTTCAAGAAAGGCAGCCCATCTTCCGTCTCGTGGATGGGCTCAATGGCGCGCTCCGGATGGGGCATCAGGCCGAACACATTGCCCGCCACGTTGCGAATGCCTGCGATGTCGTTAATCGACCCATTCGGGTTACCCATCGGTTTCGTGTAGCGGACTATCACCTGCTTGTTTGCCTCAAGCTGCTTCAACCCCTCGGGGTCTATGCGGTAGTTCCCCTCGCCATGGGCAATGGGGATGCGCAGTTTCGCCCCGATGTGGGCCTTGTTAAAGAACTCCGTGGAATCCTCGACCGCGAGGTCCACCTGCTGACATCGAAACTCCAGCCCGCTGTTCCTGATCAGCGCACCTGGCAGCAACCCCGCCTCGCACAGAATCTGGAAGCCATTGCAGATACCCAGCACCGGCCCGCCTCTGGCCGCGAATGCCATCACCGCAGGCATTATCGGCGAGAACCGCGCAATCGCTCCGCAGCGCAGGTAGTCACCGTAGGAAAATCCCCCGGGAAGCACCACCGCATCGGCCTCGCCCAATGCCGTATCCTTGTGGAATACCAAGCGCGCGCTCACACCGAGCACATCGCGAAACGCGTGGAGCGCGTCAAAGTCGCAGTTCGAACCAGGGAATTGAATTATGGCTACATTCATACTCATGAGCGGCAGCAGGCCGCATCCTAGATGGGTAAACGATTTAGGGGGTGCTTGTAAAGCATCCCGATGGGAAATGTTTTGGAACCGGTGTATTTCGATGGCAGATTCCAGATTGAAGATTCCACATTCCAACTGGCAGATGGCAGATTCCAGATTGCAGATTCCAGATTCCAGATTGCAGATTCCAGATTCCAAATGGCAGAAGGTGTCAGTCAATCGCGTCACTAAGGACAATAGGGGCACTGAATGCTGAACGCTGATGGCAGGCTTGTTGCGTACGCCCAAGCCCCCGTAATCGGCTTTTCTTCCATGACACAATGACTTCTAGATACACCGACATAAGTCCCATACGTTGCGACACCCCTACAGTCTCATCCATTAGCCCTATGGTTCGGAGCCGCACCATCCGTGAACTACGCCAATGGGTAGTTCTATTAGACTTGTGGATGCGAAAACTCCATTGATGGGTACTCGGGCACTACTTATGGGTACCCAGGCACCATCGCAGATGTGGATTACACCATCGCAGATGTGGATTCCACCACCACAGGGGAGAAATTCTCCACCCCAGTGGGGAATATTTTCATCGCATTGGGGAAAAATTTCATCGCATTGGGGAAATATTTCGTCGCATTGGGGAAAAATTTCATCGCATTGGGGAAAAATTTCATCGCATTGGGGAAATATTTCATCGCATTGGGGAAATATTTCGTCGCATGGGGGAAATATTTCGTCGCATGAGGGAAATTCTCCGTCGCAAATCGGGAAATTTTCCATCACAGGGGTGAAATTCTTCGTCGCAGATCGGAATTTCCAGACACCTGGAGTGATTTACCGGACACTTGGAGTGATTTACCGGACACTTGTAGTGAATTTCCGGACACCTGGAGTGATTTTCCGGACACCTGGAGTGAATTACCGGACATCTGGAGTGATTTTCCGGACAACTGGAGTGAAATACCAGACCACACTCCCGCTTCACGGCTGCTCCCTGGGTACGCAGGTCTCCGTCACGCTCCGGAAGGTAGCCAGAGCGTCTCGCTCTGGTGTCCGCGCGTACCAGTAAGCTAGACTCTACACTACAAGCATCCTGCTTGCTCAGGCAAAAGGCGCACAAGCTTGAAGCATGTGCTACACTACAGGTAATTCAAACTTGGGAACGTCGACGTCCTCGTCGGCAATGGATGGATAAAAGCCGGAGAGCCAGAGCCGACGAGGACGTCAGCGCTCCCAGGTTTCACGATCGGTTAATCCGATGGCGCTCTGTCGTCGTGGGAAATGAGATGAACCCTGAATGGCTTAAAAGCGCCAACGGCGCGCACTAGCCATAGCCTGGGCCAACGGCTCAGGTACCCGGGGTAGGCCTGCGGCCAACCCGGGCTTTGGGACAGAATCCCTTTGGGATTCCGATGCCCCGTTGGGGCATCAAACAGCCCGGAGGGCTGTCGGATATTAGCCGGTGGTGCAAACCACCGGTTGCATCAAACATAATGAATTGCGCCCCGGCAGGGGCGCTGGATCATTGGTAATCTTTTGCGATTCGGCACTCGCCGACCACCGCCCCTGCCGGGGCAGATATTGAAGAGGGATATTCTTTTCCGGTGGTTTTCACCACCGGCTAATATCCGATGGCCCTCTGGAACGTATGTGTTTAGCGTAGAATTCATGGCATCCTGTCGCACCGAAGGTGCATCAACTCATGAGCCCAGCAACGCCCTGGGAATGGTTATCCCCTTTATCAATGAGCCCTGTAAGGGCGGTAACACCGATCGATGGAAGACGGGTTGCCGCCCTTACAGGGCTCAATAAATAAGATATAATCAATACCCAGGGGATGCCCTGGGCTCATGAGTGGTTGCGCCTTCGGCGCGGAATATGTCTGTCCGTTGCGCCTTCTTATACGCTGAACACAAACTGGGTCAAAGTTGCGCCTCTGGGGCGGTAATATAAGATGCCATAAGTGAAACAACTTCGAGATGCACTACAGCGAATACATGGCCTGAATGAGGTGCAAAAAATATTCTAAATATTTTACGTAGATTGCATCCATTTGACCATTTGCTCACGTATATAAAGATGAACGCATCGGCAAATCGATGCACAATCACTGTCCTTTCAAGTCCATTCAATGAAACCAAGCTACACACAAGGTTCTGTTCTACTCGCTTCACTCCTGCTTGCCACCGCCACTCAGCCGCTTTCGGCGGATTGGGTGCAGGTACCGCTCCATGACTTGAAGGGAGGCAGTGCGTTGGAGGTGGCGGATGGACGATTAATCATCGCCGAAGCTGATGCAGAAGATGTTTACTCCACAGCAGATGGTGTGAATTGGAAGGCACCGATGACGGTGAATCGAACTTATGAAACAACGGGCGGCGAATGCAACAACCCAGTTTATTGGAAATACTGCCCTTCGTACCACATGAGTACTTGGACATCAGGAACGTTCATTTTCCAATGGCAGTGGGTGACAGTGTATGGAACAACCTTACCATATAATGAGGGCGATATTAGCTATAACGGGCCTATGGCAAAGGGTACATTAGGGCTTTTTGATAGTGAAGGTTACGAACAGATAGTGAGACATGCTACTACTGTAGTTCGCCGTAGAGATGCTTCCTACTTTATGATCTCTGTATATTCTTATAATGATCCGGGGTGGGGAAGTTCTGAAAAGACAAAGATTTATCGCTTTAGGGATGGCGAGGCAGCCTTCTCGGATATGGAAATTGGTATTTCAGAAAATGCTATTCAGTACGGCTCTAACACCGGTCGTTATTATATTATAGACCCATCCAACACTACTTCACTTTGCTACATGAAGGACGATGGCACAAAACAGACGTTTCTCTGGCCGCAATTGCCTTCCGTTTCCGGGGGTACATCTCCTTACCTCATCGCCGACGACGGCGCCAATACCATCATCTTTAACAACCGTGCGTACTCCAACGACGATGGCCAGACTTGGAACTACTACGAAACGCCACTGCCTGCCGACCATATTACCTATGCCGAAGGCGTGTTCGAGTACACGGCTGCCCCGAGTGCGACAAACGGATTAACTACTCCCGTCCGCGCACGCAGCACGGATCAGGGCAAGACCTGGCAATCGGTGGGGTTAACGGAAGCCATGCCGAACTATACGATGGAGGCGGTGTGGCTCCCCGACTCGAATACCACGAAGCTTCATGTGACTGTTGACATAGACGCCGTAGAGACCTTCAGCATGCCCAATCTCCAAGTGCTCGATACGGCTGTATTTAATGGCAGTTTCGTCGTTCTCGCCAAGACCGTGACCGGGGCCGATGCGGGGAAACGCAGCGTCTGGGTGTACGCAAGCGAGCAATCACCGTTAACGACTGTCTCCACAACCCAGGACCAAATGATCGACGATGGGTGCTGGGAGGTTGAGTTTACCGACCTGCCAAACGTGCCATTCTTCAAGAGAGTAGGGCACCAGAACAAATCGCTCTTCAAGCTCTATGCCCCCACTGGACGCGCACGCAATGCGATCTTCGGTATCAGTGATGTCTCGTCCTACCCATGGGTGGTAAACGCAGATATCCGTGCCCACGCCTACTTCAAAGCAGACGGCCCGACGCCCGCCGCATTCCTGTGGTCACCCACCGAAGACTGGCTCTACACCGCAGAAGGCTGGTACCCCTTCCTCTGGAGCTTTAAGCACCAGAACTGGATATGGATCGACGCCGGCGAAACGCGCACCCACTGGTGGTTCCTGTATCAGGGTGATGGGGTGTGGGAGCGATTGATGGTGCAGTAATTAAGACCGTAGAGGGCGTCATCTAAACCTAAAAAGGAAAATGGCGGGCGACCAATCCATGCGTTTCCGAGGATGCCGTAGGTAACCTGGACTTTGGCCAATTTGCCAACCTTTGAATGCCCCAGAGGGGCATAATGTCGGTAGAAAATACAGTCGTTAAATAACTGCGTCCCGTCGGGACGCAACCCATCCGCCATCGATGAACATTGGATCGGTTGTGCTTGGCATTATGATTGACGCTGCCGACGTTCCGCCCCTCTGGGCCCCTCTGGGACGGAGGTGTGTTACGATGCCTGTTTCTACCCACATTGCGTCCCTACGGGACAAAACCGACTCACCCATTGGGTTAGTGTCTTTTCAAGCCCACGACGTCTCTACACTCCCTCAATTAGCCATTTTTCGCGGTTCTTGCCATCTTTCCATTTTCCTCCTTGGGTTCATGGCATTCTATCGCACCAACGGAGCATCGGAATCCCAAAGGGATTCTGTCCCAAAGCCCGGGGTTGGCCACAGGCCTACCCCGGGTAAATGTAAGAAACCGGACAACCCCAACGGGGTTGCGTCCGCATTGCTAGGGGCGGGATATACGCCGCAAAGACGGACGACGCAACCCCGTTGGGGTTGGGGTATCTTTCACATACTTACCCTGGGTAGCCCGCTCCGCGAGCAACCCAGGGCTTTGTGGCGTAATCCCTTCGGGATATTACTGATTCTGAAAACACTCGATTTGACGCTAAACACATCCGAATATTTGCATAAATACTTGGTACCCTCATCCTAGCACTTCGCTCCGTATTCCTGTAAGTATGCCCAATCATGAAAACTACAATTGATATCCCCGACGCCCTAGTCGGGCGCATGAAGATCGTTGCGGCCCGCCCATCACACTTTTATTAGCAACCTAGTAATTGAGGGCTTGGAGACCGTGCTTCGTGAGGATGTTACTACCCGCGTCACCCGCAGACGCGCTCGCCCGACTGCGCTGTGGCTACTCCCTTGGCGGACAACCTCTGCCCCGTGAGCAAGCCCATGCGCGCTGAACGGTTGTTGTCATCTGTCATACTCAAGTGCATCGATGATCTCCTCACGTGTGCTGCTCTTTGCTGAGGCTATTTCTCTAAGAATGGCATTCAATGTACCGATACGCATAGGCTTATGATTGGGGATGGAGATGCGATGATATGCTCGGGGATTTCTGTTTGCAGAATTATATGACTACCCACTTGATTCACCTTCTGATAGTTCCATTGAGAACAAAGGAGTTGCGCTAGCTTATTTCCATCGAGATCCGGAGGCAATTTCATGCTAATACCTCGTCACGCATCAGATGCAGACGCAAACGAGAGGGCGCTGGTCGATCGAAGTAAAATGCAGCTACTGCTTCGCGTACATTCTGGCGAAGTTCTTCCCATGTATCGGCTTGAGTAATGATGCATTCACCCAATGCCTCGGCCACATAACCGCCGTCCTCTTCCTGTGTTATCTCAAATAAGTTCATTCATGCTGCTCTATAGTACTATTTGAATGCATCTTGGCAACAAACGAGAATAGGTGTGGGGCGAGGTCTCGAAATGCATCGCTACTTCTGTTGAAGAAGAGGAATCGGTTTGTTACTCGATTATATTAACCGAATAATAATCGGCTTGCCAAACGGCAATCCAATCTTTCAGTCTATAAATTCATAATTCATTGAAGGCATGAATCCGCCCGGATTTCCATTAACCACACCACGATAACCACACCACAATAACCGCTCCCCATCATGCGACTCACATTCCCAAGCTCCCTCACGTCCGCCTCGCCCCACGCCCGCCTGGCCCTGCTGTCCTGGCTCGCTTGCCTCCTCATCGTCCTCCTCGTACCCACCGTCCTCCGCGCCGAGACCTACACCGTCCCGGGCACCAACATCACGCTGACCTACAGTCTCAGCGGTAATCCCGCCGAAGCCACCATAATCGACTGCAACACTGACGCCACCGGCGCCTTAGCCATCCCAGATACTCTCGACGGCGCCCCCGTCACCTCCATCGGCTCTTCCGCCTTCTCCTACTGCTACAGGCTGACCAGCGTCACCATCCCCAATAGTGTCACCTCCATCGGCGAAGGAGCCTTCTCCTACTGCAGCAGCCTGACCGCCTTCATTATTGATCCAGCCAACGGTGTCTACTCCAGTTTCGACGGAGTGCTCTACAACAAAGCACAATCCGTACTCATTCGATACCCAAGTGCAAAAACAGGGTCCTCCTACACCATTCCCAACAGCGTCACCTCCATCGGCGATTACGCCTTCGAGTACTGCAACAGCCTGACCAGCGTCACCATACCCAACAGCGTCACCTCCATCGGCAATTACGCCTTCTTCTCCTGCACAAGCCTGACCAGAGTCACCATACCAAACAGCGTCACCTCCATCGGCTATCAGGCCTTCGTCGGCTGCAACAGCCTGACCAGCGTCACCATTCCCAACAGCGTCACCTCCATCGGCGATTGGGCCTTCATATACTGCAGCAGCTTGATCAGCGTCACCATCCCCAACAGCGTCACCTCCATCGGCGAAGGAGCCTTCGAAGAGTGCAGCAGTCTGACCGCCTTCATCGTTGATCCGGCCAACAGTGCCTACTCCAGTTTGGACGGAGTGCTCTTCAACAAGGCACAATCTGAGCTCATTCAATACCCAATTGCAAAAACAGAGTCCACCTACACCATCCCCAACAGTGTCACCTCCATCGGCGCTTCCGCCTTCCGCTCCTGTACAAGCCTAACCAGCGTCACCATCCCCAACAGCATCACCTCCATAGGCTATCAGGCCTTCGTCGGCTGCACCAACCTGACCAGCGTCACCATCCCCAACAGCGTCACCTCCATAGGCAAAGAAGCATTCTCCGACTGCCGCAGCCTGACCAGCGTCACCATCCCCAACAGCGTCACCTCCATCGGCGGCGGCGCCTTCTTCGGTTGCAGCAGCCTGACCAGCGTCACCATCCCCAGCAGCGTCACCTCCATCGGCGATGACACCTTCCGCTTCTGCAGCAGCCTGACCAGCGTAACCATCCCCAGCAGCGTCACCTCCATCGGCGATGACACCTTCCGCTCCTGCAGCAGCCTGACTGGCTTCATCGTTGATCCAGCCAACAGTGCCTACTGCAGTTCGGACGGAGTGCTCTTCAACAAGGCGCAATCTGCACTCATTCAATACCCAAGTGCAAAAACAGGGTCCACCTACACCATCCCCAACAGCGTCACCTCCATCGGCTATCAAGCCTTCCGCTCCTGCTCCAGCCTGACCAGCGTCACCATCCCCAACAGCGTCACATCCATCGGCGATGACGCCTTCTACTCCTGCTCCAGCCTGACCGGCGTCACTTTTGCAGGCAACGCCCCCGACTTGGTTAGCTACTCTGTCTTTGCTTCTACCGCCCCTGGCTTCACGATCTATTACCCTCCTGAAGCCAGCGGTTTCTCCACACCCACTTGGAGAGGCTACCCGGCGAAGCCAACGCTATTTTACGCAGATACGACATACGCAGTCGGCGGTGGTTGGAAGTGGAACGGACTCGGTTTCTTCTATGACGGGTTTTACCCGTTCCTCTGGCTTCCCCAGCAGCAAAAGTGGCTGTACCTCGTCGGTTCGAGCGAGGACTCATTCTTCTACTTCGACTTCACGCGCGCCTACTGGGGATGGACAGCCCGCCCCTACTATCCGCTGGGCTTTCTGTGGGAAGATCCCCAGAACGGAGTCTGGGTGGAACTCTGAGAACCTTGAAGAACTAGGGCGGAAGGTAGGCACTGAGGTGCAAAGGCACAAAGGCACAGAGTCGGAAAGGCAGAGGCAGAAAGGTAGTGGACAGTTGGCAGTTGGCAGTGGAGTGCTGAACGCTGAAAGCTGATAGCTTCCCATGTTACTCCCATCGCGAAACACGCCGGCGTGCTTATTGGCTGTAGGGGCGACGGGGTGCATCGCGAAGTCATTGTGCTGTTTTGCGTAGCACGGGCATCTTGAAACAGCCACGAACTTCGAAATACACTACTTGCTTGCTGAATTGAACTAATAATCTTGTAGTTAATGCCATCCCCCGGTATCCCTATGTATAGTTTTCCTGTGCTCCTGCCTCCTAGGCCCAATGTTCTTTGGCGGATAATCGCCTTAATGTTAATAATTCATCCCGCACTTTCTATGAGCGCGAGCACGGTAGGTAATCTTCTTTGTGAATACAGGTCCAATCCTCTGGGAGTGGACAACATGCAGCCGCGTCTATCGTGGCAGTTGAATGCGGACCCCGCCATCCGGGGTAGGCGGCAGACTGCGTACCAGATTGAAGTGCGCGATAGCGCTGGTGTACTGGTTTGGGATTCGGGAAAAGTCGTCAGCGACCAATCCCAGCTCGTAGCCTACGCGGGGCCGAGTCTGGAGAGTGGGCAGCTATACCAATGGCAGGTTCGTTCATGGGATGAGAAGGACGCGCCTTCGTCATGGAGTTCGGTAGCTTACTGGACCATGGGAATGCTTTTCCCGGATGACTGGTCTGCCCAATGGATAGGTACGGGCGAGCAGTTTAAGCGGGATACAAACTGGCCACCTGCGGATAACTCCATCGCAGATCCCTGGTTTCGCAAGACATTCACGCTGAGTGAGAAGCCTACGGGTGCCTTGGGCTATGTGGCTTCGGTGGGGTATCACGAGCTGTATGTAAATGGAAACAAAGTCGGTGATGCTGTCCTTGCCCCGAATGTTGCCGATAATTCGCAGCGTGCCCGCTACGTGACGTACGACCTGGCTCCTTATTTAAAGCAGGGAAGCAACTGTATCGCACTCTGGCTGGGCAATAGCTGGAGCTTTTTCCCCCATTACTATACGGCTGATAAGCCCCATTCTGCGATCGTGCTGGGGCAGTTTGAATTTGGCTTTGCGGACAACTCCAGCCAGGTGATCGGTACGGATGCCACGTGGAAGACGCGTGCCAGCCCGAACACACTGCTCGGTGTGTGGGACTTTATGTTCTACGGGGGCGAGAAATATGATGCCACCAAGGAGTTGGCGGGGTGGAATCTACCGGAGCTGGATGATTCTGCATGGACAGCGGCGAAAACCTTTTCGCCTGCACTAATCCTAACTTCGGATTTGGTGGAGCCCAATCGCCTGCAAACCCAGATACATCCCGTCTCTGTGACAGAGGTATCCACAGCAGTTTACAAGGTGGATATGGGAGTGAACTTTGCGGGGTATTGGCAGATTGCAGTTCAAGGCGCACCAGGGCAGGAAGTGACATTTGGGTTCTCGGAGAAAAATGATGAGGAAATCACCCACACGCATCACAGTGCCTATGTTATTGGCGCCTCGGGGAGTGGGACTTTTCGCAACCGGTTCAATTACCAGTCGGGGCGGTGGCTGACGATTCGTGGGCTCAGTTACAAGCCATCACTCGCCGATATCACGGGCTGGCTTGTGCGCAATGACTATGCTGCGGCATCAAGCTTCCAATGCGATAATTCACTGCTTAACCAGATACACGAGACGACGCGGTGGACCTTTGAAAACCTCAGCCTGGGTGGGTATGTGGTGGATTGCCCCCAACGCGAACGCATGGGGTATGGTGGCGATGCGCATGCTACGACGAAGACCGCGCTTCTTAACTATAACCTTGGTGCATTCTATACGAAGTGGGCGCAGGACTGGCGGGATGTGCAGTCCGAAGATGGTAATATTCCCTACACGGCACCAACCTACTGGGGCGGGGGTGGACCGAGTTGGAGTGGTTACATAATTACATTACCCTGGCAGATGTATCAGAGCTATGGCGATGTGCGCATCCTTGAGGAGACTTTCCCGGCGATGCAGGCCTGGCTCGCATTCCTCGAAACCAAGCAAACGGGTAACGTGCTTCAACGCTGGGGTGGCGATTGGGACTTCCTGGGCGACTGGCTCTGGCCGACGGCTGCGGGGACTAATGGCAAGCTCGCGCAGACCAAGTTTTTCAATAATTGCTACTGGATATACTCGCTTCAGAATGCGGCTCAGATAGCTGAAATACTGGGCATGGCCACCGAGGCCGCCGGTTATAAGGCGCGGGCCGAGGCCGTCCGGCAAGCCGTGCATACCGCCTTCTGGAATAAAACGTACAACACCTATGTGCCCGTAGTTCGTGGGCGCATGGGGTACCTTGCCGCTGCATTGCTGGTGCATCTCCCCCCGGATGAACTCTGGCCAGTGGTCTGGGCAGACTTCGAGAAAGAAATAACCCTGACACGGAGTGGATTCATCGACTCTGGAATTACTGGCGGATACTTCCTCTTTGAAGCGCTCATGGGCAACCAGCGGGATGATCTCGCAGCCTTGATGTTAACCAAGGAAGTGTACCCAAGCTTCGGTGATATGCTGGCAAAGGGCGCAACTACTTTCTGGGAGGACTGGGAAGGTAATTCTTCGCGGCTCCACAGCAGCTATCTCTGGGCTGGTGCATGGTTTATCGAGGGAGCAGCAGGCTTGCGTAGAGACCCAGCACATGCAGGCTGGAAACACTTTTTCCTGCATCCTGGAATTGGCTCCGGCTTGAAACAAGCGCGTGGTACGCTTCTTACTCCATTCGGCCTCGCTGTCAGCGACTGGTCAATTAAGGACAATGTTCTGACTTGGCTCGTTGAGGTACCGCCTAATTCGACAGCCACCGCTAAGATACCTACCACCGACGCCACGGCGATTACGGAGGGTGGTACGCTACTGGCCTCAGCCAACGGGGTGACTGTATTGCGCAACGATGGCAACGCGGTTGTCGTCGAGCTGTTATCGGGTCGGTACACCTTCTCCAGTAAGTGGAATACGTCCGCCATCCCTGCTCCTACGAGTTATGAAGCAGTGATCGAGACAAAAACAGGTGGGCCGCTCAGCCCGGCTAATCGCCGCGCTGCTTATGCTGATGCCGATGGGGATGGGCAGACCAATCTCTGGGAATTCGTCGTAGGCAGCGACCCCTTGATCTGGAATCAGCAAGTTTCGGGTAGTTTCCAGATCGATGCAGTCCATACCGATGGGCAAACAGAGATCACGCTCAGCCTGGAGCGGGTAGCAGGTATCACCGGGGTCGACTACGTGGTCGAGCACTCCACCATGCCAGGGCTGAATCCGTGGCTGCCATGGACGGGTGAGACCTCGACCGCCGTGGTAGCCTTGCCCAAGGGCAAGGAGCGACTCACCCTAAAACTGCGTGCCGCAAACACATTGATTCCTGCACAATCCTTCTACCGCCTTCGGGTGGGGGCGTGAAGAATCGACTGCGCTGAGCGCCATCGGCTATTAGTCGATCGTGAAACCTGGGAGAGCCAACGTCCACGTCGGCTCTGGTCAGACTCTGGGAACGCCGACGTCCACGTCGGCTCTGGCTCTACGGCTTTATTACTAAAAGGAAAATGGCAGGTGCCCAATCCATGCTTTTCCAGAGGATGCCGTAGGCATCCCGCCGACCCGTGGTAGGGACGGAACGCGGACATTCGGTAGCGATACAATAATCATAACGCCAAGTACAACCGATCCTATATTCATCGACGGCGGCAGGGTTGCGTCCCGACGGGACGCATGGATTGGACGGATGTGTTTTCTCCCGACTTCATGCCGCCGGGAATAGCACGGATCGGTCACACTCCATGTTTTTACTTTTAGGCTTTATCCACCCATTGCCAACGAGGGCACCGGCGCTCCCGGGGTCTGCACCACCGCATTTATTCGCGTGCGTGATTTCTACTCGCAACACTGCTGGTTAATTTGTTAAGACGAAGTCCATGAATGTACTCGTAATTGGAGGAGCGGGCTATATCGGCAGCCATTGTGTAAGACAACTTGCCCTCGCCGGGCATAAACCAGTGGTGCTGGATAATCTGGTATTTGGGCATCGGGCTGCGGTGGCCTCGGGAATTGCCTTCTATGATGGCGACCTCGGGAATGAACCATTTGTAGTTAATATTCTGCGCAAAGAGCAGATCGAGGCAGTCATCCATTTTGCAGCCTACGCTTATGTTGGCGAATCGGTGGATAACCCCCTCAAGTACTACGAGAACAATTTCGGCAAAGTAATCTGCCTATTGCGTGCCATGAATACGGCAGGCGTGAAGAAGTTTGTCTTCTCTTCTACTTGCGCCACCTACGGCGTACCCGAGCGTCTCCCCATAACAGAAGGTCTCAACCAGCAGCCGATCAACCCCTACGGGCAGACGAAGCTGGATGTGGAGAACATGCTTAAGAACTGTGCACGCGCTTACGGGCTGAGCTTTGCAGCCTTTCGCTACTTCAACGCCGCTGGTGCTGCCGAGGACGGGTCCATCGGAGAAGACCATAATCCAGAGACGCACCTTATCCCCCTGGCCATCGGCGCTGCGCAGGGCATACATCCAGCGTTGAAGGTTTTCGGCACTGATTACCCCACGCCCGACGGTACTTGCTTGCGCGACTATATCCATGTGGACGATCTCTCCCGCGCCCACTTCGCCGTATTTCCTCTGCTGGAGACTCCAGGCACCCAGTGTTTCTATAATCTAGGCGTGGGTAAACCGTACTCCGTACTTGAAGTAATCAACACGGTCGAGGCCGTAACTGGTCTGAAAGTTCCCTTTAGCCTGGCCCCCCGCCGCGCTGGTGACCCACCCTCGCTCTACGCAGACTCATCGAAAGCGCAGCGCGAAATTGGCTGGAAAATCAAACATACGGATTTGCGGTCAATTATTGAAACCGCATGGAAATGGCATCAGGCCCGACCAAAGGGCTTTGGGAGCTAATATATAGCTAATGGCTAGGGAGTGGGACACTAACCCTACGGGTGATCTGGATTTGCCCCAACGGGGCAACTTGGACTTTGGCCAATTTGCCTGGGTACGGACGGGGCGCGGAAAACGCGGGGAAAAAGAAAACGCCGGCTTTTGTATATCTCCGCGCCTCCGCGTTAGTATTCTGACATCCCCGGCTTCTGTAAATCCGCCACTACCGCAGAAATCGCCGCACATGGGCACGTTCCGCCCCCCAGACGCTACATCCGCGCCGAGGTAATCGAAGACGATGGAGAGTTAAATACAGGCTCACGCGGAGACGCGGAGAAAAGGAGTACTCCGCGGTGTGTTTATGATGCCTGTTTCTACCGACATTGTGCTCCGGGACTCCTATGGCCCTCCGGGTCACAATGGCCAAAGCCCAGGGAATCCCAAAGGGATTCTGTCCCGAAGCCCGGGGTTGGCCGCAGGCCTACCCCGGGTAAATGTAAGAAAACCGGACAACCCCAACGGGGTTGCGTCCGCATTGCTATGGGCGGGATATACGCCGCAAAGACGGAAGACGCAACCCCGTTGGGGTTGGGGTATCTTTCACCTGCTTACCCAGGGTAGCCCGCTACGCGAGCAACCCAGGGCTTTGGGGCATAATCCCTTCGGGATATCCGTCCCCAAGGGGACTGCATTCTTCCCATGCCTGCGATTAGGTGAATTTTGGCTGAGTATTATGTACCCACCAATTCCTTTACCCAAAAATTTCGAAATGCACCGGCCCAAAAGCTAATGGCCAACAGCTACAAAGCTAACAAAGGCTTTACCTTTTTCTTGCACGAAAGGCGGGAAGGGCATTTATTTGTAAAAGTCCCGCTTTTTACAATCACCTTAGTCAAGCAATGAGCGATCTTTCAACTGCGTGTGTACCGTTTCGAGACGGCTATTTGTATTCACTACCGGCCTTGGAGAAGGCAGGACTAGGCAAGATATCGCGATTGCCGGTGAGCATGCGGATTGTGTTGGAGTCGGTGCTCCGCAACTGCGATGGCCAGCGGGTGCGCGAAGAGGATGTGAAAACCCTGGCAGCTTGGAATGCGACCAAGCCAGAAGAAGTCGAGATTCCCTTCGTCGTGGCGCGGATTGTTCTGCAAGATTTCACCGGGGTGCCATTGCTTGTGGACCTTGCCGCGATGCGTGAAGCGGTTGCGAAGCTGGGGCACGACCCCGCGTTGATTGAACCCCTCGTTCCCGTGGATTTAGTGGTGGACCATTCCGTGCAAGTGGACCGCTCTGGAACGGGCACATCGTTCACCGAAAACTTAAAGATCGAGTTTGAGCGGAACCGCGAGCGCTATGAGTTCCTCAAGTGGGGACAACAGGCCTTTGAAACATTCAGCGTGGTGCCTCCCGCCATAGGGATTGTACACCAAGTGAATTTGGAGTACCTGGCAAAGGTCGTGTTCTCCGCAACGGTTAAGGGGCGCAAGGAGTATTATCCGGATTCCCTCGTCGGCACGGATTCCCATACAACGATGATCAATGGGCTCGGTGTCGTGGGCTGGGGCGTAGGCGGGATTGAGGCAGAGGCGGGCATGCTCGGTCAGCCAGTGTATTTCCTCACACCCGAGGTTATCGGGGTGCATCTCACTGGCAAACTTGCCGAAGGTGTGACTGCGACGGACTTGACCCTGCGCGTCACCGAACTCCTCCGTAAGGAGAAGGTCGTTGGCAAGTTCGTTGAGTTCTTCGGCCCCGGTGCCAGTGCGCTGAATCTCGCAGACCGGGCCACTGTGGCCAACATGGCACCCGAGTACGGCGCCACGATGGGCTTTTTCCCGATTGATGAGCGCACGCTCGATTACCTCCGCCAGACGGGGCGCACCGAAGAGCAGATTTCCTTGGTGAAGGATTACTACACCGCTCAAGGCCTGTTCGGCATCCCGCTGAAGGGAGACGTGGACTACACTAAAGTCGTTGAGCTGGACCTCGCAACAATTGTCCCCTGCGTATCTGGACCAAAGCGCCCGCAGGATCGTATAGACGTTCCCGGGTTGAAGAAAAAATTCAGCGCGTTGCTCAGCAAAGAGTTAAAGGATGGCGGCTACGGGATTAGCGATGCGGAGTTTGACCGGAAAGTTACGGTTAACTACGCAAGTGCTGCCGCATCGCCAACAGCACAGCAGATTGGCCATGGGTCAGTAGTCATCGCAGCGATCACGAGCTGCACGAACACAAGTAATCCGAGTGTAATGATAGCCGCCGGGCTTCTCGCGAAGAAGGCCGTGGAAAAAGGACTGCGCGTGAATCCCACTGTTAAGACCAGCCTCGCTCCTGGCTCACGGGTGGTGACAGAGTACTTTAACGAGACTGGTCTCACCCCGTATCTGGACAAACTGGGGTTCAATCTGGTCGGCTATGGTTGCACAACCTGTATTGGCAATAGCGGACCACTCGACCCCGCAATCGAAACCGCTCTCGCGCAGGGGAACCTCGTCGCAGCCAGCGTACTTTCTGGGAATCGCAACTTCGAGGCACGGGTACACAGTGCGGTGAAATCGAATTTCCTCATGTCGCCCCCGCTTGTCGTTGCTTACGCCCTAGCCGGGCGAGTGGATATAGATTTGACCAGTGAACCCATCGGAAACGGCAGCGATGGTCACCCCGTCTATTTAAAAGACATCTGGCCAAGTCAGGATGAGATCGCAGCGACGGTGGCTCGCGGTTTAAAGCCCTCCATGTTTATCAGCCGCTACAGCGACATTCTCGATGCCAATCCAGAGTGGAGAACCGTTGAAGGCGGCATTGGTGCGCGCTTCGGCTGGAGGGACTCCAGCACCTACATTCAGCACCCACCGTATTTTGATGGCTTCCAGATGACCCCCGGGACGATCAAGTCCCTCACAAACATGCGCGCTCTTGCGTTATTGGGCGATTCTGTTACGACGGATCACATCTCGCCTGCTGGATCGTTTAAGTCCGATACACCTGCAGGCCGCTATCTGCTCGCAAATGGTGTGACAAAGGAAGACTTCAACTCCTACGGCAGTCGCCGGGGTAATGACCGCGTGATGACACGCGGGACCTTTGCGAATGTACGCATCAAGAATGCGATGGCGGATGGCAAGGAAGGTGGCTTCACCAAACTCCAGCCCGATGGCACACTACTCGCCATCTACGATGCCTGCGAAGTGTATAAGAAACGCGGCGACGGTCTCATCATATTCGGTGGCGCGGATTACGGCATGGGCAGTTCCCGCGACTGGGCTGCGAAAGGAACCAGCCTCCTCGGCGTAAAAGCGGTTGTTGCCTCCAGCTTTGAGCGCATTCACCGCAGTAATCTCGTGGGAATGGGCGTACTACCTCTGCAATTTCATGAAGGCATCACCTGGCAGACTTTGGGCCTGGATGGCTCCGAGACATTCAGCTTTCCGACACTGGGTGAGTCGCTGCAACCACGCCAGACCATCGATCTTGTTGTCAAGAAGAGCGATGGCTCATTACGGAGTGTGAACCTGATTGTACGCATCGATACCCCGATTGAAATCGAGTACTACAGGCATGGCGGTATCCTGCCCTACGTGCTGCGATGCATCCTCAACGCCGCAAAGTAAATGGCCAAGCTCCCCACAGACGCCGCCTATCTTGTCAACGCCTACGCCGACCCGGTAATTGTGAGAATTATCGGTCGCGCTACGTACCTGAACTGCGCCCCATTAAGCGATTTCTTTCGCCGCCTGATAGCGCAGGGCAAACGGAGCTTTGTGATCGATTTTCACGAATGCACCGCGATGGACAGCACCTTCCTGGGGCTACTCGCTGGTGCTGGCATGGAGATTCATAAACTCACTCCGCCAGGGACATTTGTCCTGACACGCCTCGGTGCACGAAACCTCGAACTCGTCCGCAACCTGGGGATACATAGAATCATGACTGTGGACGCTGGCGATTTTCAACTGAACTTCGATGGCCCCAAAGAGCAACTACAGGAATCGGCAAAGACGGACATCGAGAACGCTCGCATGATCCTAACAGCGCACGAAAACTTGGTTGCCGTTGACCGCGCGAACGAAGCCAAGTTTCAAGACGTCATCCTCTTTCTCAAAGGGCAGATAGGCAACGGGTAGGTCCCATAGGCGCCGTACGTCCCCTATGTCCCTTAGTAGGTCCCTTGGGGCTCTTACTTCCCACGATCCCTCCGACACCTGCTCACTCCAACAGACCGTCTTTCTACGCTCCTGTCACTAGCAGCCACGGATCACTCTCATTACCTAAGCGGGCAAACCACCGCGTTTTCTCTGAAATGCTATAATAGTAGAGCCAGCAACCCTCCTTGAACGAGTAGAGATACGGGTAGAAACTTTCGCCGGACCAGAGCCAGCCAAGTTCCGGGGCGAAATCGTAGAGGAAGAAGCTGTTTCGTCCCAGGGGGTGTATGTACCACCAGCTATGCGCTTCCGACCAGACCCAGGGACCACTGACTAATATTGTGCCAAGCTTGTTCGTTGCGCGGGTATCATCTCCAAGGTCATTGCCGTAGTAAAAATCGTTGCCTGGTTGAATACAGGTTGCGGTCCCCTCAAGCGAGTTGCCTGCCGCATTGTAGGCATGAACATGGTAAGTGTAGTGCGTACCGCTGACTGTAGTTGTGTCCGTGTACTCCGCGAGATTGGCAGTATTGACTTTCGCCAACAGGCTGTACGTCTGCCCATCCAGTGAACGCTCGATGATAAACCCTAGCTCGTCCTCTGCAGTATCCTGCCAGGTTAAGACTACGCCAGTTTCGAGCAGATTAGATTTCAACGCCGTCGGTGCGGCAGGAGCCTCAAATTCCAGCGCAGGGAATGCCACTGAGAAGAGTGCCCCTCCGCTTGTAATGTAAAGCGTGCGCTTGTTCGCGCCGCCAAACTCCACATTGGTTGTATTTGCTGCCATGGGGATCGTCTTTAGAAGTTCACCCTGTGGACTGTAGATTACCACGCCTTTGTTGGCACCGTCGAATAGCGCAATCACGAGGTTCCCATAAG
This sequence comes from Verrucomicrobiota bacterium, assembly GCA_033762955.1. Classification (GTDB taxonomy): domain Bacteria; phylum Verrucomicrobiota; class Verrucomicrobiia; order Opitutales; family Oceanipulchritudinaceae; genus JANRLC01. Next base: position 78,793 of record JANRLC010000034.1, read on the forward strand.
CATCCACGGTGATTCCGTCCGGCCACTTATTCAACCCACTGATTAATACCCGCATCCCGGAGAGACTGTTATCTGCACCCACATCGTATGCGAGGACTCGGTTTAACTCGTTGTCATTCAGGTAGAACGTCTTTTCATCGGGTGAGAAGGCCAGCCCATTCGGCTTGTCTATTCCACTAACCATTGCGGTTGTTGTCTTTTTCACTGGATCATAGCAGAGTACAAACTGCCTGCTTTTTGCCGCGTCGTTGTTCTCCCACGTGGGTGTGGTGAACCAGATGGTGCCGTCGGATTTCACTACGATATCGTTCGGCTCGTTCAATACGAAGCCGTTGTACGCAGAGACCAACACGCTGCGGTTGCCGTCCTTGTCATAACGGGCGATGGTGCGAGCTCCGCTTTCGCAGGTGACCAGACGTCCTTGCAAGTCGATGGCATTACCATTCACTTTGCCCGTGTAGGATTTGAACAGCTTACGGCCCGCGGCCTGAGTATAGCTGTAGATGCCAAAGGGGCTGTTCTGATTGCTGAAATAAATCGTCTGTGTGGTCGGGTCCCACGCCGGGCCTTCCAGCGAGCTTAGACCGGATGTCACACTAACAGGAGTGACCGTCTCGGGAAACATTGCCGCGGAGATCGAGGCAACGCTAAATAAAGTGCTTACGAGAAACAAACAGGATATGGGTTTCATGGGGATGCCAAAGCATCAAGCCAGAACCCATGCGACGTCAACTAGAATAGGTGTGTTACAGACCGCTCAATCACGGTCAATAAAGTCAACAAGGTCGGCAGGTCCAGTATCACTTTCGCAACTAATAGGCTTTACCTTCAATGAAAACTCACAAGGCTGGAGTCCCCCCTACTATTATGATCCCTATCTGGACGCTCAATTCTGATGGCAGCTTCGATCTGGCTGCTGGCAGCCTTCGACTTTCACGCGCCTATCCGGCATTTGACTTCCGCTCTTTGCGAGTGGACAAAGTTGAGATGGAACGTACTGCGAACGGTGGTACGATTGTCTATCGGATGGCAGGCGGCTCAGTCCGGATTACTCTCGGGGCTGATGCCGATGGCGTCTTTTTGGACAGTTCATTGGAAGGGTTTGAGAAAGCACCACACTGGTTTCATCCGATTGCAGAGGCACAAGTCGAAGGGGCCACCCGACTGTTTCGCCAGGGCATTGGGTTCTCCGGACCGACCAACTTCGTCGCTCTCCCGGCAAGCGGAGAACTGCTCTCCTATGATAGTTACCTCGTCACTGGACTTGTCGCTGCCGATCAGGCCACTCTTGCCCTGGGAGCACTTGATCATAAGATCTTCTTGCATAAGTGCATCACGTATAATCGCGTTGATCGCCGGACTTTCCGTAATCGCGAGGTGGCGCAGAATCTGTATTTCTTTGAAAGCGGGTTCTCCACGGAGCTTCTCGCACTGGAAGGCAAGCCACTACACTTGCCGCGAATCACCATCGCTGTTGCCCCCACTACTTGGGAGGCTGCCCGCACTGTTGCCCAGCGAATTGGCGATGCAAACCATGCCCGCGTAGGTACGCCGAGTTATCATTGGTGCTCGTGGTACCACCGGTCCAGTCATCTCACACTGGATGAGTTGGTGAGCTTCCTTGATGGGGCTAAAAAACAGAACGAGCCGTTGATGGCCGTACAAATTGACGATGGCTACTGCACTTCGCAGGGCGACTGGCTGGATGAGAACACGAAGTGGCCCGGCGGGCTGAAGAAAGCCTTTGCTGAGATTAAACAGCGCGGGTATCGACCGGGTATTTGGATAGCTCCATACATGGTAGAGAGCCGTAGCAAGCTATACACCGACCACCCGGATTGGGTCCTGAAGGGGCTGGATGGTAAACCCATCGTCACTTGGAAACGCTACAACGAGAGTTCCAGCAAGAGTGAAGAATACCATATTCTAGATACCAGCCACCCGGATGCCTTTGCCTACCTGCGCCATGTATTCTCAACATTTCGCGCGTGGGGAGCCGAAGTATACAAGACCGACTTTGTGGAATGGGGCTACCGCGACTCTACTACAGTGCAACGCCACACTCCCGGAAAAACCAGCGCCCAGTACCATAATGATGTTATACGGATGATCCGCGAATGCATTGGCGAGGACAGCTTCTGGCTCGGGTGTATCGCTTTCTTCGGTCCGTACATCGGGTATGTGGACAGCATGCGCATGACCAGCGATGTCAGCGCCGACTGGGGCGAGTTGAAGCCAAGTGTTAATGGTCCGGAGGGTGGCACGGGTAATGTGGTTTACGAAACCTATAACACGCTCTATCTCAACAACACCCTGTTCCAGAACGATCCCGATGCACTCTATCTGCGCGACTACCATATCTCTATGGACGAGCAGGAAATCCAGGCACTGGCGCTCTTCTTTGGCATCCTTGGCGTGAGTATCAACACCTCGGACCGCATCGCCGAGATGCCTGCGAACAGGCAGAGGCTCTGGCGTTTTATCCGCCCGCAAAGGACCCCGTGGACAGCAGCACTACCGCGCTTCGGCAAGGAGGACGTCCTGCATACTGCCGTCCGCCACTATCCGCAAACCGGCGGGCATGCATTCCTCGTGCTGAACCCCACTAAGGCACCCATTCTCGCGCATTATTCGGTGCAGGAACTCATCGGCCAGGCCAGCGTTACTGCTTATACTTGGGGAATAGATGGCGCAACGAAGCTTGGTGAAAAGTCTGAGTTTACCCTAACCGTATCCGGACACCAGGCACAGCTCTTCTATCTCTCCACCACAGGAGCTCCACCACCGGCAGAGTTGACGTTGGGCGGGTATGGGGTGTGAGTGGGAAAGTCGCCGTCGGTTGACAATCGGCGGGGTTGACGCATCGTAGGTATGCAATTGTGTGTGAGCTCAACTCATACCGATGCTGGCCTATACTCGTAAACTTCCCATAAGTTCGCCACCTATTATTGCTTCATGTCCGGCACTCCAAGAATCTATTTCGACAACAACGCCACCACGCGCGTAGCTCCCGCAGTAGTGGAGGCGATGTTGCCCTACCTCACTGAGCAATGGGGAAACCCATCCAGCCCCTATCAACATGGGCGAGTCCTCGTGCAGCCAATCGATGCGGCTCGCGAAAAAGTGGCGGCGCTCATCCATGCAGATACGCAGGCCGTGGTATTCACCAGTTGCGGGACGGAGAGCATCAACACCGCGATCAATAGTGCCCTGTTGACCCAGCCGGGGAAGCGACACTGTATCACGACCGCTGTGGAGCACTCCGCAACGCTGAAGTGCTGCGAGGCACTGGTCAGGCGCGGCTATGAGGTGACCATCCTGCCTGTGGAAACAGATGGAAGTCTCGACTTAAAAGAGCTTGAGTGCGCCATCCGCCCGGATACTGCAATCGTGTCCACACTGTGGGCAAACAACGAGACCGGCGTGCTTTTTCCAGTCGAGGAGATCGCTGCCATTTGCCGAAAACACCACGTTCTCTATCACATCGACGCCGTGCAAACTCCGGGCAAACTCGACATCGATGTCGAGACACTCGGTGTGGACTTCCTCTCACTTTCTGCTCACAAGCTTAATGGCCCCAAGGGCATCGGGCTGCTTTATGTTAAACCGCATACTCCCTTCTGGCCACATTTGCTAGGTGGGCAACAGGAGCAAGGGCGTCGAGGGGGCACCGAGAACGTGCCCTACATCATCGCCTTTGGCAAAGCTGCGGAACTGGCGATGCAGATTACCCCTGCGAAGCGGTCAAAACTCGCCGCGCTACGCGACCGCCTGGAATCCGGCCTGCTCCAGCGTATCGAAGGCAGTACTCGCAACGGCAACGCCGCACACCGGCTGCCCAATACCACGAACCTTGCCTTCGTCGGTGTGGAGTCCGAGGCCGTACTCATGCTACTGGACCAACTGGGCATCTGCGTCTCCAGTGGCTCGGCCTGCACCACAGGATCCGCTGCGCCCTCGCATGTACTCACTGCGATGGGGCTCAATGCGGTTCAGGCCCGGGGCAGCTTGCGGTTCAGTCTAGGATTTGAATCCACAGAAGCCGAGGTTGACTACGTGCTTGAGCAATTACCTGCAATCATCGAGACCCTGCGCATCGCCGCTTCACCTCGGAAGTACGCCGTGAAATAAACCTAGAAACCACGCACCCCAACCTGTTCACAATATAATATTCTCTCGTGCCCCTCACAACATCAATGTCCATTACGACCACCGCGGCTGCCAAACTCTCACAATGGTTGAACGAAATACCTCTTTACCGCAATGCCACCACCATTCGGCAGGTAGCTAGTGTGGAGGCACTCCGTGCGGCACTACCTGCGATTACCAAGCACGACATCCGCAAGAACTTTCCCCATAACTTTCTCCGCGAAGGCCAGACTATGGAGGGTCTCGTTGAGCAGGAGTTGATAGAAGTGGAGTACACAGCTGGCACTACAGATACGCGAACCCCCTTGCTCCTCGAACGCGGCTGGTGGATGCGCCAGGAAGCGTGGGCACTGCGCTTGAACAGCCATGTTGCGAGCGTACTGGATGAACACCCCGAAGCCCACCGTATCACCATCACCTCGCCAATATGCAATGGTGAGATTACCTACACCGGCATCCCTTCGTGTGCTCGGCGCACACTCGGCAGCACGCGCTTCATCAGCCTCTCCCGGTACCCTTTTCTCTTAAACGAGGCGGACCTCGACCGCATGGTTGCGGAGACACTCGACTGGCAGCCCTATTTCCTGGATACGGACCCCGTTTATGCCACAGTCTTTGCCCTCCACTGCGAGCGTCGGGGGATTAAACTGCCCTCGCTTCGCTTCATTATTACAAGTTACGAGTACACCAGCGTGACGCATCGCAGGATACTCCAGCGCGTGTTCGGCGTGCCCGTCTATAACCTCTATGGCTCCACCGAGACCGGCCATCTCTTAATGGAAAATACGGAGGGACTACTGGTTCCAAGTCTTCCCGTGGCCCATCTTGCCATTCTGGACGCGGACTCGCGCGGTATTGGCGAACTCGAAGTTACTACACTCTCGAACGATTACATGCCTCTCTTGCGCTACCGCATAGGCGACCTGGTTGAGCCCGTGCAGAACGCAACTACCACCGCCTACCGCGTTCATGGGCGAGCCCCCGATGCCTTCACCTTGGCGAGTGGTAAACGGATAACCACGCGCGATGTGGACCAGTGTTTTGCAAACATTTCAGGCATCACCCAATACCGCCTGGTTGAGACCGCACCCGCCGCGTTTACCTTGCAATACATTGCCGACCTCGGCGGTCCCAGTGAATCCACACTAGCCAATCTCCGCCAGTCCCTGATGGAACTGACGGAGACTTCATGCCTGCCTACCGTTCAGCAGATTAAGCTCATGCTACCGGAGAACTCCGGCAAGTTTCTCCTTGGGTATCCATGGCATGGCTAATAGCTAACAGCTAAACTACCTCTCATGCCGACCGGGGGGCCTGTTGTTTTCCCTCTTCGGCGGCGGGCCGGGTGGGCGCGCATTCCCGGGGCCTGCATTCGGAGGCGCCGACGGCGGTTCTACGCCGGGCTGATTGGGGGGATTAGTGTTCGGAGGGTTAGCACTCGGTGGTGGTGAAAATGGTGGTGCTCCCCCAGGACGGCCCCCAGGTGGTCTGGGCGGGGTAGCATTCCCGGGTTTTCCGGCTGGTGGGGCTGGTGGCGCAGGATGGACTCCAGGACTTGGGCGACCGGGCGATGGAGCGACGACCGGTGGCCTGCCTGCAGGCGGCGAGCCCACGGGCGGACGTGGTGCAATCGCGGCAGGTGGTTTCCCAGGCGGTGTCGATACTGGAGGACGTGGTCCCGGGTTGCCGCGTGGCGGAATACCTGGTGCCGGAGGTATTGGGTGCATCGCTGGCGGTGGGACTCCCTGAGGTGGTCGACCCACGGCAGGAGGCCGTACTCCTGGAGGCGGCGCCATTGGCGGTCGTCCTGCCGGCCCTGGGGAAATCATTGGCGGACGCGCAGACGGAGGCGGGGGTACTGGCCCCCGGTTAAACGCAGGTGGCGGTGGTGCCATTCTAGGAGGTCTGTTCGGAGGTTGAAAGCCTGGTGCCATCCCCCGCGGGTAACGCATGGGTGGGGGTGGCCGGCGATATACGGGGTGATGCGGCACGGAGACATAATAGCAGGGCAGGGGATGATCATAGCTCCAGTTCACGTAGGTGTGTACCCTTGGCTCACCAAAGATCAAAGAGATGGAGAGTGACCGCTCACTCCACCGGATTCTCTCACCAGCTCTGTTATACATCCACACATGCGCGAGGTTCGGCACATCGGTACATACCGACAAGCGGTGTCCCCAGTAATCGGGTTCGTCATACAAGACCACGTCCATCCGCCCTACTATCCGTACAGACCGCACCACGAAGCCGACCTCAAGCTCATTCAGGTTTACCGAAGCGTAGTTCTGGCTAAGCACGATGTATCTGCCCCCATAGAGCGGTTCTTCGTAGAGAATCGCATAGTTCTTTTCCTCGCAGTACACGACTTCGGGCTCAGCGCCAATATTCACGTCTACGTCCACCGAGACATCAGCCCTCAATGCGACAGCGCTCAGGCATAAACCTGAAAGGATTGCATATAATAATTTCATAACTCTCCCTTTGTTGTGTATTGGGTAATAGCCATTCTGTTAATAGCCATAGCTGGCTATCCACACACTTCCGTTCCAGAAGAATCGGGGGTTATAGGAGCCCTCGTAATAGTAGTAAAAGTACCCGTACTCACTCCAGAACCACGGGTAGAAAGAACTATCTGTATAGAGATAGCCTAGTTCTCCATCGTACAACCAGCCCGCTTGCTCAATGCGATTATAATAGCCAGCCCAGAGCCAGCCCAAGCCATTATTATGGTAGAACCAGTCATTGTCCCAGTAGAGGTCGCTGCGCAGGGCATCATCATAATACCAGCCCAATTGTGGGTACTCGTAAACCCAGATGGACGAGACGCGATCATTCCAATTCCCTGCGTAATAGTAGTAGAGGTCATACACGCTCCCTGTTATGTCCACATAATCACCCGTGTAGTTCGCATGCTCGTAAATGCGCACATTAATCGAGCCGTAAACAGCGAGTGAGCTGATCTCGTCATTCCAATCATCCCAAAAAGACATGCCGTGGTCATCGAGATTCTCGATCCCATCGTTCACATAGATTCTGTCAGAGTGGCCACCGAAGTTCGTATACTCATAGAAGTCGACATAGCCGACCTGAGCTTGCGCGGCGCCAGCAAGTGCCGCGATGCTAAGAAAACAAAATAGAAGAATCCTATTCATAATGGTATTGGGTCAAAGTTGGTTAATTGTTTCTTTCGAACAGCCCCACTATACGCGGGATCGGAAGAAATAGCCACCAGACCATTTACAGACCATTTACAGGATACGCAAGTGATTCATTTGCAGGTACTTACCTGCTGGTGAATTTCGAAGTTGTTACGCTGTTTGAAGTGGCACGGGCATCTTGCCCGTGTGTCTTCCGGTGACCATAACAGAATTCGAACATGGGGAGACGCGACGAGACCCAAGACTTTGCAGTTGAAGCGCAAGACTTTGCGGTTGAAGAGCAAGACTTTGCCGTTGAAGCGCAAGACTTTGCCGTTGAAGCGCAAGACTTTGCAGTTGAAGCGCAAGACTTTGCGGTTGAAGAGCAAGACTTTGCCGTTGAAGCGCAAGACTTTGCCGTTGAAGCGCAAGACTTTGCCGTTGAAGCGCAAGACTTTGCCGTTGAAGCGCAAGGCTTTGCCGTTGAAGCGCAAGACTTCGCAGTTGAAGAGCAAGACTTCGAAACGCACCGTTTACCCGCACTTACCTGCACTTCCCATGATGCGGGGACCTCAGGCCTGCATTGCCTATCATTTTGTCGCAGGGTATCCGAAGGGATGTCTGCAATTTGCCATTAGCTGTTTACAAGGGGCGTGTCCTGCGACAGGTTCAGGGGATGCACTTGCACGAGTCAACCGTCCACTTTTTCAATCATGCCAGAACTCGGTAAATACAATCAACTCCCTGCGGTCCGCGAAGCGCCTCCCGGGTTGTTTCTCGATGGGGGAGACTTTGGAGAGATTCTGATGCCGCGACGATACATGCCTGAGAGGTGGGCGATGGGTCAGATCATGGATGTATTTGTTTACCGCGATTCGGAGGATCGGCTCGTGGCTACGACGGAGAAGCCTCTGGTGCAGGTGGGTGAATTCGCAAACCTGAAGGTTGTAAGCATCAATCCAAACATGGGCGCATTCCTGGACTGGGGGCTAGCCAAGGATCTCTTGCTCCCGATCCGCGAGCAGACCTTCCGCTTCCGCGTGGGGAACTGGGTAATCGTCTATGTCTACGTGGATGAGCGCAGCAATCGCATCGTGGCGAGTTCGCGGCTGGTCCGGCACCTGAGTAAGGAGATGCCGCCCTATGTGGTGGGTGCGAAGGTGGAGCTACTCATTCTCGACCGCTCGGAACTCGGCTACAATGCGATCGTGAATAATACCCATCGCGGCCTGCTGTACCATACAGACATCGGCTCCCCGCTTGCGATCGGGAGCAAAATCCCCGGCTATATCCGTGCGGTGCGCCCGGATAAGAAGATCGACCTCGGTCTTGACCCGACTGGCTATACGCGCGTGGCCCCTTTGGTGGACCAGATCATTGAGGCACTCAAGGCGAACCACGGGCGCCTGCCCTTCGACGACCAAAGCCCTCCCGAAGCTGTGCGCAAGACATTCGGCACCAGCAAGAACGCCTTCAAGCAGGCACTGGGTGCCCTGTACCGCGATCGCCGGATCGACTTTACCAGCCCGGGTATCCGGTTGATGGAGTGAGAAGGGAAGGCAGTAGTCAGTAGGCAGTAGACAGTAGTCAGTAGTTAGTAGTCCGAACTTGATCATACCCAGGAAGCTATCAGCGTTCAGCCTTCTCTGACTTTGTGCCTCTCTGCCTTTGGACCTTTGTGCCTACCGTTCCGAAGTACGCTAAAAGTTACTCTCCACCAGTGGGCGAAAGGTCAATTCGTGGACTACGACATCCGCCGGGGCCATGAGTACCTGCACGATCATTGCCGCAGCGCTCGATGCCTTCATGTAATCGGGTCGATGATTGCTGCGGAACTCCGTATCCGTACCTCCGGGGTACACGCCGGTAACTTTCACGCCGTGTTGTCGTGCTTCCTTAATGAGCACACCAGTCAGCCCGCGTAGACCGCTCTTCATCGTGGTATAAACGCCCATGGTTTCGTTCGCAAAGAGGGCACAGGTGCTGATGACGTTGACAATATGGCCGCTCTTGCGCTTCGCCATGTCACGCATGGCCTCGCGACAAAGCAGATAGGGGGCACGCAGGTTTATGGCGTATTGAAGATCGAACTCCTCAAGCGAAGACTCGGCGAGGGCTGCCTTGCGGTTATTGAAGCCAGCGTTGTTTATGAGGAAATCGGGCGCGCCACGGAGCGTCTCGCAAGCGGTCTGGTAGAGCGCGAGTACTTCAGCGGGGTTCGCCAAATCCGCAGTATTGCCCCTGCACCTGGTTTCCTTGCACAGTTGCACAAGCAGCTCTGTATCCCGCCCGGTGGCATAGACTTCAACACCTTGGGCAGTAAGCTGAAGCACCAATTCGCGACCGATTCCTCGCGTGGCTCCGGTGACAAGGGCTGTACGACGGGGCAGTGTTGGGAGACTCATTCAAGAAGCTTCTGATGGGTGATGGCTCAGCCGTGACACTTAGACATCGTAGTACATGAAGTACTCGATGGGGTGTACACGGAGCCGGACCTTGTCGTACTCGGCGAGTTTCATATCGGCCCAGTTGCGGATAAACTCACGGGAGAAGACGTCGCCCTTCAAGAGGAACTGATGGTCAGCAAGGAGGGCTTCGATGGAGCCTTTAAGCGATTCGGGCACGGTCTTGATGTGCTTGGCCTCTTCCGGCGGGAGGTCGTAGAGATTCTTATCCATGGGGTCGCCGGGGTGGATTTTGTTTTGCACACCGTCAATGCCGGCGAGAAGTATCGCAGCATTTGCAAGATAGGGATTCGCGGCAGGATCGGGACAGCGGAACTCCACGCGCTTCGACTTCGGGCTGGGGCTGTAGGTGGGAATGCGGCAGATGGCGGAGCGGTTGCGTGCAGAGTACGCGAGGTTCACCGGGGCTTCGTAGCCGGGGACGAGGCGCTTGTACGAGTTATTAATAGGATTGGTAATCGCACAGAGTGCGGGAGCGTGCTTCAGAATACCACCGATGAAGTAGAGGGCGAAGTCCGAGAGCCCGGCGTAGCCATCGCCGTGAAAGAGGGGTTTTCCTTCCTTCCAGACCGAGACATGCGTGTGCATCCCGGAGCCATTATCGCCATAGAGAGGCTTCGGCATGAAGGTCGCTGTCTTGCCATGCTTCTTCGCTACATTCTTAACGATGTATTTGTAGAGCTGCATCTTATCCGAAGTGCGCAGCAGCGTATCGTAGCGGATATCTATCTCTGCCTGGCCACCTGTGGCGACCTCGTGGTGCTCGCGCTCGATCTCGATACCCAGCTCCATCATGGTCAGGATCATCTCGTTGCGGATGTCCACCTGCGAGTCGGCTGGGGAGACGGGGAAATAGCCTTCCTTGTGGCGAATCTTACCGCCGAGATTGGGGCCTTCCTTTCCGGAGTTCCATATTCCCTCCTCGGAATCCACGTGGAAGAAGGAGAAATTGGCCCCATTGTCGTAGCGCACCTGGTCAAAGATAAAAAACTCGGCTTCAGGCCCGAAGTACGCGGTATCGCCCAATCCGGTGCTCTTAAGATAGGCTTCAGCCTTCTTCGCCACACCGCGAGGGTCGCGGCCATAGGGCTCGCGGGTCAAGGGTTCCTCAACATCGCAGGTAATGCTGAGCGTGGGGTATCTTGTGAACGGGTCGATGAAGGCAGTCTTGGGATCGGGGATGACGAGCATATCCGAGGCTTCGATGCTTTTCCATCCACGAATGGAGGAGCCGTCGAAACCCAGGCCGTCTTCGAAAACCGCTTCAGTCAACTCATTCGTGGGGATGGCAAAATGCTGCCAGGTACCCAGAAGGTCAGTAAACTTAAGGTCTATAATTTTGATCTCTTTATCCCGGGCCTGTGCGATAATAGCTTTAGGTGTCATGAAGTCCGTAGTAGAAGGATTCGCTCAGTAATAGAATAAATGAGTAGTGAATGCAAAATAATTGACCTTGCCAGACAAAATGAGTCCGCTCACTAACTTCATTGTATTTAGACGTCCACTGACAAAGTACCCTGTGTCTATTCAACATGCATATTGATCGCGACTCCCTATCCAAGATCTTCGACTGGTCATCCACGCTTCTCATCGCGATTATTGCCATCTGGTTGATGTATGCTCTTGCGGGATCCCCAGAGGCAGGAAAACCAATGCTCGTGGCGTCGGTACTGACCGGGCTCCTGTGGCTCTGCCATGGCTGCTGGTGGTATGTCGATCAGGATAGGCCTCGAAAGATACGCTGGGCTGGGCTACTGCCACTGCCTCTTGTAATCTATGTCATGGTGCGCGCCGGTTTTTCTCCAGCTCCGTGGCGGGGAGTGCTAGAGGCCTATCCCTGGTTGATAATATTCTCGATTTGGTGGGTGCTTATTCACGGAGTTCGTACACGCACACGAGTCTGGTGCGTAGCGGGAGCTATTGCAGTGGGACTGCTACTTACCTTTATCTTCGGCATGGTGCAGTTCTACCATCAGCCGAACTGGTTACCGCTGGAACGCGATACGCTGGCTGTATATATAGGGCAGGCATCGGGTTCCTTTGGCTTGCCAGACGGGCTTGCAGCACTTGGGTTGTTGCTCTTCCCCTCGCTCTTGCTGATAGCTTCCCTGCCGCGAATTCCTGGTGTGGGCCGGTTCATCAGCGCGGCGCTGGCAGTACTGGCAACCATGGGCATGATCTTCAGTTTGCAGCTACCCGCCTGGTATATCTGGCTGGGTGGACTGGCCCCGCTTCCGTTCCTCCTGGCAGCGGACCGCAGGCATCGCATCCGCTACTTTGTGCGGATAATCCTGCTACTCATCGCCGGTGGGCTTTTTCTGAAGTTGCATGGAGATCGATTATGGAAAGCGCTGGAAACTGGCTGGAATTTACCTCAACAGACCGAGCGCGTAGTGGCCAATGAGACTGGCTGGAAGCTCGTACTGGATGCCCCTGTCTTTGGCCACGGGCCTGGCAGCCTACCAGAGATGTGGGAGACGGTGCGCCCAGCAAATGCGACTTTTACTCCGAGCCACCTACCCAGCGGCTGGGCTGACTACCTCTATGCGTACGGCATAGCTGGTGGGTCTCTACTTATGCTGCCAGTGGGGTTGCTACTCTTTCGCATGGTGATGAAATGGCATGAGGAGCCGTGGGTCCACCTCTCACGCGAACAGAAAGAAAGAATAGAGGCGCTGGATGCCTTCCATGATGCTGAGAAGGCCGTGCGAGAGCGCCGCATTGCCAGTGGTAAACCGGTGGAATCCGACAGCCAGCGCAAGCGCAAATACAAGCGTAAAGCGATTCATAAAGCGGGTGGCACCATGCCGTTGATCAAGATACTTTTCCCCGGATTAATTCTTGGAATCCTAAGTGCCAGTATCTACGCGGGGGTCGGAGGTTTCTGGCAATTCCCCGTGCTTAGTCTCTATGTATTCCTTATTCTCGGTTTCGCGCTAAAATTCTATGGATGGCGGGAGCTGGAAATTTCCCGGCGTCATCGCATTGGTGGGGTAGGCTTTATTGTTGCACTGGCGCTGGGTGGAGGAGTGTTCGTGTACGGCTATTACTTGTTTGCTCCACAATACCACTACAACGAAAGTCATGAACGATTGATTTACACCTTCGCCAACCCCCAGATCATTCGTTCAGACCCCGGATACGTTGAACAATCCGTGGGCAATATGGATGCCACCACGAAACTGCTTCCCGCCCATGGAGACGCGCTTGCGAACTACATCACATTTCTCTTATGGCAGGCACAGCACTCACCCACTGCACCGGATATCGATCCTAAGGCGCTTGCTGGTCACCTCGAAATGCTAGCTACCCTCGCACCACAAGCACCGCGCACCCTTCTACTAACAGCCTGGGCCAGTGCCTACCTTGACCAGCCTGCACCCGAAGTATTAAAGGCTTTCGATGCTGCAGCCGCTGCCGCCCCAAACAACGCGGACTTTCAAGCCATTGGCGTGCAAGCCCAACAACGACTACGAACTACCAGCTCTACGAAGGACTTCTTTTTCAGTATGGATTGGCCTTCGCTACAGCCCGACCCATTTACTATTAGCGGACGGGCAAGGGACAAGGAGCGATATCTTTGGCATAAGCAATAATGAGCGGGCGCTGCTGAATCCCTGAGAATTCACCGCGGGATATTACGCCCTTCACGCAGTCCTGCGGCATAGGCCTCGAAGACCAGCTTGATCTGATCTCGTACTGTGCGGAAGGCGGTGAGTATTTCCGTCTCGGTTCCCTTGGCGTGGGCAGGATCTTCAAAGCCCCAGTGATGGCGGTTCACCTGGCCGGGATACATGGGGCAGGCTTGGTCGGCATTCCCGCACACTGTAATGACGGTGTGAATGTCGCGGTCGAGGAACTCGTTCATCGACTTTGAGGTGTGCTTGGAAATATCTATGCCGAGTTCGCTGAGGACTTGAATGGCTTTCGGGTGGACGTAGCCTGCGGGCTTCGACCCGGCGCTGTGGACTTCGATCATATCGCCTGCGGCAGTCCGTAAAATGCCTTCAGCCATGTGGCTGCGGCAGGAGTTTCCAGTGCAGAGAATGAGTACGCGTGGTTTCATAAAAAAATGGGAGTTATCTGGCGGGTTGTCCGTAAATACGGTGTCTAAACCAAAGTGAAACATGCACCAGGCCTATCAATGCGGGAACTTCGATAAGCGGTCCCACAACTGCGGCGAAGGCCACACCGGAGTTGATCCCGAAGACGGCGATAGCCACTGCAATCGCCAGCTCGAAGTTGTTTCCTGCCGAAGTGAAAGCGAGCGAAGTGGCCCGCGGGTAGTCTGCACCGAGTTTCCATGCCATGAAGAAACTCACCATAAACATCACGGCGAAATAAACCACGAGGGGCAGGGCGATGCGTAACACATCGAGCGGTAGTTGCACAATCGCGTTTCCTTTGAAGGTAAACATCACGACAATGGTGAATAAGAGTGCCACAAGGGTGATGGGCGAAATACGCGGCGCATAGACGGTGTCATACCATTGTTCGCCCTTTAATCGTACAAGAATAATCCGGCTCAGCACGCCTGCCGCAAACGGTATGCCAAGGTAGATCATGACGCTCCAGAAGATGTCGATCATCTTCACGGGAACTACGATGCCCTGTAGTCCAAAGTAGGGGGGCAGCACGGTGATAAACACCCACGCATAAAAACTATAGAAGAGGATGGTGGCTATGCTGTTTAATGCGACCAACCCCGCCGCGTATTCACGACTGCCTTTGCCCAGCTCATTCCACACCAGCACCATCGCAATGCACCGCGCTATGCCCACCAGGATGAGTCCCACCATGTAGTCGGGGTGGTCTCGCAGCAAGAAGATCGCGAGCAGGAACATCAACACCGGGCCGATGAGCCAGTTCTGCACGAGCGAGAGGGTCAAGATTCGTGTGTTTGAAAACACGGCTGGCAACTGCGAGTACTTCACCTTGGCGAGCGGTGGGTACATCATCAGAATGAGCCCGATGGCGATGGGCAGATTTGTGGTCCCCACAGTCATGGGCGAAAAGAATGCCGAGGCATCCTTGATGACAAAGTTCCCCAACAGAATCCCCAGCCCCATGGCGGCGAATATCCAGACAGTCAGGTAGCGGTCGAGAAATGAAAGGCTGCGGGTGATGGATTCAGACATGGCTGGACGATTGGTTAATTCGATGCCAGGCAACAGCCCGGCATGTATTGTCTATTTGGCAAAACAACCAAATAGAGTAAAGCTCATTATGCGGCAGAAGGCAGAAGGTTCAAAGGACCAAGGGTGCAGAGGACAAAGGTGAACCGGAATTTGTGACCAGTCGCAATGTCACGTCCTGATTTCAATTTGACACATTTTTATGCTCACTGCTTCTCATGCAGGGATAAATTAAATATATATTTATATGGGAGGGGGTCTGGGGGAGGGGCTCGGCTCCTCCCCCATCCGGTTTGCCTTCCTAGGGCAATAGAGTTCCGAGGGGGCCTCGTATAGTTCGGGTATCGACTCACCTGGAACCTATAGGTCCAGTACGCCCGTTGATGGATGGGGGTACGCTCTCATGCGACCTGTGCGTGCACATCGGCAGGACAGCGATATTTCAGGGAAAGGTGCGGACGTCTATGGTTGTATTGCATCACGGCTTGGTCCAGTGCCGCTTTAGCCTGCTCTTTTGTGCGAAAGGTCCGGTTCATTTCGTACTCGTCTTTTAGTGTCCCGTTTACCCTCTCGGCCATGGAGTTTTCGTAACAATGCAGTATCTCGGTCATGCTGATTGTAAACTGTCTGCTGAGCAGTATATCCACATAGGCGTGACAGCAGTACTGGATACCACGGTCCGAATGATGGATGGGCCGCTGACCGGCTGGAAGCCCTTTTAAGGCCATTTCCAGCGCCCCTATACACCCTTGCGCCTCCAGGCTGTCCCCGATGTGATAGCCGACGATCTTGCGTGAGTACGCGTCCGTAATCAATGCTGTGTATAAAAAGTCGTGCTCGGTGCGTATATAGGTCAAATCGCTCACCCATGCCTGGTTTGGACCACTCCAGCTCTTGCCACTGAACAAGTTGTGAAATACAGGCAGACAGTGCCGCGAGTCGGTCGTGCGTGCCCGGCATGGTTTGCGCTCCACCAGCAGATTCGCTTGCTTTAATATCTCGAAAAAACGATCTCGACCTATGCTTATGTTGTTCTCGGCAAACTCCTTTTGCAGCATGAAGTATAGCTTTCGTCCGCCAAGCCTTGGCTGCAAGCGCCGTTCCCTTCGCACCAATTCCACGACCAACTCCTCGTCGACAAGTCGCCGCTCACGCACACGCCGGCACGCATAGTAGTTCTGGCGGCTGATTCCAGCGCGCCGACACAACCCACTCACCTCGCCATAGCAAGGCCGTGGCGACGATGCCACAGCCTTGTTGACTACTTCCCACTGGCTTTTTTTTTAAACTGCTCAACATCTTTAATCCCAGCTTGCTCACAAGCCAGCTTCACGTACTCGCGCTCCAGCCGCAGGTCCAGTGTTGCATCGCTCAGCGCCCGCTCCAGCGAGCGTATGCGTTCTTTGAGTTGCTTGTAGTCTTCCCTGTCTTTTTGTGTTTCCACGCGTATTAGCTTTCGGGTTAAATGTTCTCGGCCATATTTCTTGGCCCAGCAGTGTACGGTAGAATCGCCCATTATTCCATAGGCTTTTGCTGCTGCCGTGCATCCACTGTATTTACCTTCTTCTACTTCTCGTATCACTTGTAGCTTGAAGGCTTCACTGTACCTGATTGTAGTTTTTTGCATTAGGTTGTCTTGCTCCAAGTGACAACCTACAGCCGGACGGGACAACTGTGGCTAACAGCTAAAGGCTAATGGCTGCAACCTACTTATACTTCACGCCGCAACCGTAAGATTTGGTCGTAGGCGTTGCCACAGGCTTGCCAGCGGTGGCGGCTTTGAGTGCGGCCTCGACATAGTTCTCGGCCTTGGCGATGTCCTCGGACTTGGGCGAGCGGATGCTGTCAATTGCGCCTTGGTAAATGAGTTTGCCTGCTGGGTCTATGATAAAGAGATGCGGGGTTGTCTTGGCATCGTAGAGGTGACCGACCTTGCCATCGGCATCGATGAGGAATGCCGTAGGCGCAGCCTTGGTTTCCTTAAGCCAGGCATTTGCCTGGGCGGGACTTTGGTAATCTTGATGGTCAGCGTTGGTAGAGTTGATGGTCAGCCAGATGACTCCCTTGCCAGTCCACTCCTTCTGGAGCTTTTGCATGTTCCCCGGTGCATAATGCTTCACAACGAAGGGACAGCCGTGATTGGTCCATTCCAGGACGACATGCTTGCCCTTGAAGTCGGAGAGCTTATGGCTGGTGCCATTGGAGTCGGTCAGGGTGAACTCCGGAGCGGTGGAACCGGTTTCAATGGCGTGCGCGGCGACGCTCGCAAAGGCGAACAGGGCAATTGCGGTGATGGTACGAATAATGTTACTCATGATGGCGATGGGTTATTAGTGAAGACTAGGACACTAATCAGAATCGCCAGTTCCGCAAGGTGCGGAGTGATAGATAATCCCCGATCGTCTAGGGATAGAGCAACCGCACACGGATATACCGGCGCACGGATGCGCCCAAAGGAGTCAAATCCCGCGCAACCACAGTGCGCGTGCCATCGGCGTTATCCACGCTACTGATGGCAAGGTATAGAGATCCCGGGGTGTCCCCGTTATAATGCCAGTTAACTAGATCACCGCTGACTTCGGTTCGGAATGTTAGCTGGGGGTCTCTATTATTCAGAGTAAATGAGAGTGTTGCATAGCGGGAAATGGTATCGCCTGAGCCCTCGCTAACGACCCCACTGACGGGGAGATTCGGTGAAGTTGCTTGGGTGCGGTTCATACCAAAGGCATACCGGGCGAGATTGGTGTAACCGCTCTGCGTGGGGTCTGCGAGTGGCCCGCTAATAGCAGGGTCCTGGAGTTCTCCAACGGAAAAATAAGTAGTGCGCCAATCAGTGATGGATTGTGTGCCAGGCCAGATAATATGGTCCACCCACGCGGTATCCGCACCGAGAGAGAAGCTATTGTCCTTGGAATAAACCCATGTCAATCGATGGGGGCCAGCACTGAGTGGGAACGAAACGAGCTGCCAATCGACTTCACCCGAAACAGCCGCCAATACGACCTCATCGCAGTGAAAACTGAGGAAATCGTAGCCCAACTCTGAAGATACTTTCCAGTAAAATGCGATAGTCCCCGGGCCATTGACCTGCGCTTGAAACCATGAGATTTGATCGTCGAGAACATCCCCGTTCTGAAAGGCACTTACCCCATCCTGCGCTACGGTGCTTTGTGCAAACCAGGGTGCGTTGCCCCCGTTTAACCATGAATGCATCGGGGAGTTGGCTGTATCCAGTGCCTGGGGGGAAACAGCCTGACCAAACAACGCGTAACTACGGCGGGATATATCGGCGAAGGTAATGGAGCGAGGCGATGTCGGGGCGATTACCGTGGAAAGAAAATCATACCACCCGGCGAAGCTGTACCCGGGATTTGCCGTAGCTGTAAGTTCTACGGTATCGCCAGCCTCAAAGAAGGGAACCGATGGGTTCTGGGCAACGCTGCCCCCAGGCATGGCCGGTGTTTGCATTTCGCGAATATCCGTCACCCAGCGAACCTCGTCCACATAACCGGCATCCTCAAAGATGGCTCCGCTGTCATTATTATCCTTCGTGAAATACCAGTCGGCAGTGTGTTCGAGGGTATCTTGAATATAATATTTATTGAGGTGCCACCCACTGTCACCGCTTAACGAGTCTTTCAGAACCTGATCGATCTCGAAATCCAGGGTATCCTTTCCTGCTTCGGATGAGGCACGCCACCAGAAGCGAAAGACACCCTTACCCTTCCCATCATCATCGACATCACTATCGCTAAACTTCACCTGAAGCCGGGTTGCCTGGCCATGGCTGATGAGGGCACTGCGGGCACTATCCACTGCGTCGTGTGTTATCCCTGTTTGCCCAAACCAGGAGCCATCCAAGTCTGTAACCCAGTTGAAAGGCTGAACTCCCTGGGTATCCAGTGCCGTTGCCAGAGGAAGCGACACGGTAAACCGGACCGGGATGTTAACAGGGCCATTGGCGGCACCTGTGCCGGTCACAGAGATTGTTGCCGTATAATCTCCAGGTGTGAGTGCGGTCCAATTCACAGTGGCAGTTAGTGTTGTAGGATTACTCTGACCGGTACTGATAAATGGAGTGGGTGTCAGGATCAACCAGGGCTGGCTACTTGCGGCAGAGATGCTTAGGGAGCCAGTGCCAGCGTTCCATACTTGAAGCGTCTGGCTAAGCGGATTCGCGCTCTGGGTCTGAATCGCATGGAGTACCAACTCGCTTGCAGAGACACCGAGCAAGGCGCCCGTGCTTACCACCACCTGATCCAGCCACCCGGCATCGTCGCCCTGCGAGACTGAATCGTCCTTGGTGTATTCCCAGCTTAGCGAATTCGAGCCAGGCGGAAGAGTCGCTGTGACTAGTCTCCAGTCAGCCTCGCCTGTGATGGAGTCCATTACACTTCCGTTCAGTTTGAATCGCAGGATGTCGAAGACCGTGTCGGATGATACCTTCCACCAGAAAGAGAGTGCCGCAGGTCCGTTGATGGTAGTGCTGAGCTCGCTGGATCCGTTGTGAGTGATGGCGCCGGTTCTTGCAGCATCCACGCCATCATGCGTCATTGAGGTCTGCCCGAGCCAACCCGCATTCCCTGCATTGCTCCAGCTCGCGGATGGAAAATCCACAGCATCACCCAAGCTCTGGCCATGGGCGGTTGTACCGAGATGAATGAGGAAGAGGGCGAGGGCGGCATGGATACAGGCTGTTGCCATATTCGAATAGGGTGCCGCCCATTCAGGGCTTGGATCTCTTTTGGTGGTCATACCCAGGGCGTTGCCCTGGGCTATCACATTATACCCCTTTGGGGCGTGAGAATTGGGCAAAGACCCGTTGCCCGGTGACGCCGCACAGATTGGCCCATGGCCAGCCCCCTTTGGCGTTGGTGCCGTTCGACCCGAAACAATTGTCCAAAGACCACGACGCCTCTTTGGTGCCAGAGAAATACCTACACTTCTGAAAGCCCCAAAGGGGCTAAAGGTGATAGCCCAGGGCAACGCCCTGGGTTTGATGCCCCAACACATCCCAAGCCCTGAAAGGGCGAAACAATGGTTAATCCCAGACATAGCGTTCATCACATTGAATGCCGTATTTTATCAATAATCGGCGGTATTCGTCCTGAAACGAAACCGTGCGATGATGCTCCACCTGGTTAGCGATGTATTGCTCCAACGCCGCACAATGGGCGGGGCTAATCGAAAACATTCCGTAACCACCCTGCCAATGAAAATCGAGATAGCGCGTGTCTTTGGTCTTCAACCACTTTGACGACCCCTTTTTGATTTCCTGCACCAACTCCGACGGTGCACAGGTGCGCGGATGGGCAATCAGGAGATGGATGTGGTCGGCCACAGAGCCCGCTTTGAGTAGAGTGCCTTTGTGGAATTCAACGATGCCTCCCATGTAGGCATGAAGTCCATCCCGGATGTCATCGCCCAGAATTGGTTCACGGCTTTTCGTCGAGAATACCAAGTGCACGAGGATTTGTGCGAGTGATTGCGGCATACGGTTACGCCCCTTCAGGGCTTGGACCATTTTTGGTGG
This sequence comes from Verrucomicrobiota bacterium, assembly GCA_033762955.1. Taxonomy (GTDB): domain Bacteria; phylum Verrucomicrobiota; class Verrucomicrobiia; order Opitutales; family Oceanipulchritudinaceae; genus JANRLC01. Next base: position 99,212 of record JANRLC010000034.1, read on the forward strand.
CCATACCCAGGGCGTTGCCCTGGGCTATCACATTATGCCCCTTTGGGGCGTGAGAATTGTCCAATGTCCAGTTGCCCTGGGCGATCATGATACGTCCATCTGGGGCGTGAGAATTGTCCAATGTCCGGTTGCCCTGAGAGATCATGATACTCCCCTTTGGGGCGTGAGGATTGTCTAATGTCCGGTTGCCCTGAACAATAACGATACGCCTCATTGAAGCGTGAAAATTGCCCAAATACCCATCCACCAGCTCCTGCGATCTGGATGAACTGGTGGGCGCACTCGGCATTCGAGCAATGATGAAGTCGCTTCAGCCTACGCCGGAACCGGGGTCGGCGCGCCGGGCAGGGTCGTGGGCTCTTCATCCTTCGATGACTTCTCTCGTGTCGCGTCTCCGGTTTTTCGCATGGAGTTCAGCGCTGGTTTCACCTCGGACTGAATCGTACCATACTTTAGGACTTCGTGAACATGCTTGCCCTCGATCGTTTCATGCTCGAGCAGCGCCTGGGTCACTATCTCCAGGGCATCCATGTGCTCAAGTAGAATAGTACGAGCGCGCGCATACTGGGCATCCACGATATGAAGAATCGCGGAGTCGATCTTACGCGCAGTCTCTTCGCTGTAGTTCTGTGTACGGGTGATTTCTTTACCTAGAAATATATGGTCCTGGTTCTCGCCATAGGCTACGGGGCCGAGTTCGCTCATTCCCCAATCACATACCATGTGTCGCGCAATTTTCGTGACCATGCGAATGTCGCTGGAGGCTCCACTGGTAACATCCTTGAGCACCAATTCTTCTGCAACTCGTCCTCCCATACCGGTGCAGATACGGTCCAGAAGGAACTGCTTGGACTGATGCAGAATATCCTTCTTCGGCATAAACATGGCCATGCCCAAAGCTTGACCGCGGGGAATGATGGTCACCTTATGGAGAGGCATCTTCCCGTCATCGACTACGGCCTGAATGATGGCATGGCCGGCTTCGTGGTAGGCAGTAATTTTCTTGTCGTCACTGTCCATCAAGCGACGGCGTTCGCGTCCGAAGGAAATCTTCTCCCGCGCCTCATCGAGGTCGGACATATCCACTTCCTTCTTGCTGTAGCGTGCTGCAAGCAGGGCAGACTCATTCAATAGATTGGCGAGGTCAGCACCGGAGAAGCCTGGCGTGTTCCGAGCGATTACAGATAAATCCACATCTTTCGAGAGAGTAATCTTCTTGGCGTGGACACGGAGCACTTCTTCGCGACCAGTGATGTCGGGAAGGTCTATGGTCACCTGCCGGTCAAAGCGACCGGGGCGCAGCAACGCGCTGTCGAGTACATCCGGTCTATTAGTAGCTGCGACTATGATTACACCCTCGTGCGCATCGAAGCCGTCCATCTCTACGAGTAGCGAGTTCAGCGTCTGTTCGCGTTCATCATTGCCACCGCCAAGACCAGCACCGCGCTGGCGGCCCACGGCATCGATTTCATCAATAAATATGATACAGGGCGCGCTCTTGCGTCCCTGCTCAAACATATCGCGGACGCGCGCGGCACCCACACCGACAAACATTTCCACAAAGTCGGAACCACTGATGCTAAAGAACGGCACGTCTGCCTCGCCAGCGACAGCTCGAGCGAGCAGTGTTTTCCCTGTACCAGGGGGCCCTACGAGAAGCACGCCCTTGGGGATGCGACCGCCGATCTTTTGAAACTTCTTTGGGTCACGGAGAAACTCGACAATCTCTGAAACCTCTTCCTTGGCCTCGTCGCAGCCTGCGACCTCCTTGAAGGTCACCTTCTCGCGATCGCGGGTAAGCATCTTGGCACGGCTCTTGCCAAAGCTCATTGCGCCTTTGCCCGCCATGCGCATCTGCCGCACGAAGAGGAAGTAAATCACCCCAACGAATAGAACCAGTGGAAGCAACATGCTTACAATGTCCTTCATGACACTGCCGCTGGGTAGCTCCTTGAAAACTCCCGTTTGCTGAAGGCGATTGAGGTTGTCATCGGTCAGCCGTCCTCGAGCAGAGAAACGCACTTCCGGAACCTTGCTGCCAACGGTGACTGCCTCAAGCCCCGTAGGCTTTAACTTGCCCTCGATTACGACAATATTAATGCCCTCGCTGGGTTCAGTCTTGATGATCCCTTCGGCAATATTACCTGCCTCTGCCTCTTTGAGTACGTCGGAGATTTTCCATTCCTTGTGATTACTTGAAGGAGGCGCACTATAGAGGTAGATGCTAATTATCACACAAATGATACCCAGCCAGATCAGTATTACTTTGGCTGGAAAACGCTCGGTGTTAAGATTGCGCGGCTTATGTGAGTTGTCGTTGTTCTCGTCAGACATGATTAAAAAAGTATAGGGAGTTTGCTCAGGCTTGATTATAAGTCAACCGGAGAGCAGTAACAGATGCTTTTCCCAGTGAAAATAGCTGTGCTGGGGCAAACCCGGGAACCCAAATGATTTTATTATTACCCTCTAAGACAATGGGCAGGCAGCGTCGTTCCCGAGGGGGTATCTTTTTGTCAGTGAACAGGTCCTGAAGCTTCCTTCTGCCTGGTGCACCCAGCGGTTGAAACGCATCGCCCGGCAGCCAATTGCGAACCAGCAATCTCAACGGGCATCCTCCTTCCGGGGACAGCCCGAGCTTATCATAGTCCACCCATGCCTCCCTGGTAGCCTGCGTTCCACCGCCAATGATACTCTCATAAAGCTGAGGCGTAAGCGTCACCCGCTCACAGCAGAGAGTACCACCATAGGGCCAGGCGAGAGCTTCGGCGTCGCAGGGCAGATTGAGGCTAATGGGGGGAATCACTTCAGCAGGCTTTGGCGTATTCAGCGCGAGTGACAGCATATTATCCTTCAAGACGATGAAGTACGGGCCCGCGCTCCAGCGCATGGGTTCTGCCATGGTATCCTTCCAGCGGAGCACCTGCACAATCCCGTCCTGAACGCATTCCGAAGCCTCCCGGCTAAGATTCTCATGCAGGGCATTCACCTCCAGCCAGCGGTGCAAAGCTCGATGGATGATTGCATCCGGCGCATGGATTAAAGGTGATAAATCGAGCTGCGCACCAGCACTGAGCTCGATGGCCTCTGCCGGCAGAAGGTTATCCAGTTGCGCACTCAGTGCGGCATCCTCCATCTCCAGCATCTCCCGCGCACGCGCCGCACCCAGCACAGGGTCTTGTGGGATAATCTCCCTGAGCAAGGGTATCACATCGCGACGCAAACGGTTCCGTGTATAGTCCGCTGTCGAGTTCGAGCCGTCCTCGCGCCATGCTATTCCAGCCGACTCCAGACTCGTAACCAAGGTGGACTTGGTAATATTCAGAAGCGGTCGTAGCAGCTTCACTTCGCCAAATGCCTGAATCGGGCGTGGTGAGGACAGCCCGTGGCTCCCCTGCCCTCGGGCCAACCGCATGAGCTGGGTTTCGAGCACGTCATCGGCATGGTGCCCGAGAATAATCACGGAGCAGTGTTCCTTTCTCGCTGCATTCATGAAGAACGCCAGTCTTTCCGCCCTGGCCTCGGCTTCACTCGGAGCCGCCTCGCCAGCATGCCGTTCCCACCGTCCCCCCACAAACGCCAGCCCCAAGCCCTCGCTCATCTCCATTACAAATTCGGCATCATGCTCAGACTCCCCTCCCCGTAACCCGTGATTGAAGTGCAAGACGCGTATGCGCTCGCGCAACTCCGGGAAATGCGCCCATACCAGACAAAGCGCGCCAACTGAGTCCGCCCCACCGGAACACCCCACTCCTACCATCCCCCCATCGGGTAACTGCTCCAATACAGTAGCAACCCGGGGATGTAATACCGAACGACTGACAAGTCCGGCAAAACGGGTTGCTCGCTCCATTAATTCGAATCGCTGGGGGATGCTCGTTTCCATAGGTGGGGCACAAATTACAAGCGAATACTATACGATTGCGCAGGAAATATATTCATAATTCTTCGTAATCTCCCGCTTTTAACAGATTGGTTACAAGTTTGGAGGTTAAACGACACACGGGCAAGATGCCCGTGCCACTTGAAGCACTTTGTTATTGGCATTATTAACCAAGCTGTTGATATGCGCCCCTTGAGCATTCCATCCCCTATTGTCCATGATCGACTTGGTAACTAAACTATTCGACTTCATCCTGCACATAGATGTCCATCTAAAGGAGATCGTCGCGAACTATGGCATGCTTACCTATGGCGTACTCTTTCTGATTGTATTTGCAGAAACAGGTCTGGTTGTGACTCCATTCCTTCCGGGGGATTCCCTTCTCTTCGCCGCCGGGGCTCTGGCAGCACCCATCGACAGCGCGCTCAATGTACACCTGATGGCACTGCTACTATTCATCGCAGCGGTGCTTGGCGATAGCGTGAATTACTGGCTCGGCTCTCGCGTGGGACCAGCAGTATTCAAGCGGGACGACTCCATCTTTCTCCGCAAGAAACATTTGGAACGGGCGCACGCATTCTTTGAGCGCTATGGCGGTCGGGCCATTATACTCGCACGCTTCGTACCCATCGTGCGTACCTTTGTACCTTTCGTCGCAGGCGTGGGACAAATGACCTACCGGCACTTCATCGCCTACAATATTATTGGAGGGTTTATCTGGGTCTATTTTTTCTCATACGCCGGATACTTCTTCGGCACGCGGCCAATAGTACAGAAGAACTTCAAGCTGGTGATTCTAGCCATTATACTGCTCTCCGTGCTGCCGATAGCAATCGAGTTCGCCCGGGCATGGTGGCTGCATCGTAAGAATGATGCGGTTAAAGCGTAGTGTATCTGGTGAAGAGCGCACCAGGGCAGACCCCATATCCGCTTTCATCATTCCTCCCATTCCACTCATTCTTTCCATAACCCAAGCTCGGCTGCTCCGCACTACCGCAAACTGCTTGACGCAGGTTTAGCTGGCCTGCAATTTTAGCCATTCAGTCTCTTTGCCCCTGTCGTTCAACGGATAGGACAAGCGTCTTCTAAACGCTATATGGTGGTTCGATTCCACCCAGGGGCGCCATCTGGCAGAGATCAGCCAATGTCCGCGAGCACTCCAAAGTCAGGCATAAAGAGTCGCTTGTACAGGCGCAGGGCATTCGCATCCGTGAGCCCGGTGAGATAATCGCAGAGGAGCCGTGCCTTCGCCAGATCGGATGAAGCCTGGCGAATCCAGTGCCCATTCGGTGCTGGTATGAGGTCCAGCGGGCGGTCTGCACCATGGATGGCGTTCTCGTACAGTGCGCTAAAGAGCTTGTCGAGAATATGCCCGCCCTTGAACTCAATCTGCTGTATCTTCGGTGAGTGGAAGATGAGATCTACCGCGATCTGCTTGTACACGCGGCATTCCTCTTTGATAAGCGGATCGATCACCAGATTGAACGCGTGGCGATTCGTGCGTTGCGCGAGGAAGGCGTTGGGCACTGCGCTCCGGGTCTCCAGACGACACGCGTGAATGAACGCCCCAAGTCGCTTCCCGTAGCGAGACTCCACCAAGTCCCGTCGGCGGAGAAACTCCAGCAAGTCCTTCACAGTGGCCTGCTGGTTATCCGTCAATGACTGGCCACCAGCCCAGCGCTCCAAGCTTTCCACTGTGATAAACCCCGCCTGGATACCGTCGGCAATATCATGGTTGGAGTACGCGGTATCATCCGCCCAGTCCATAATCTGGCACTCAATGCTTTTCACCTTGTTGGCCGGGTCTCCCAGAAGCTGATCTGGCCACTGCTCCGGGGCGATAAGGAAGATCCGCAGCTTTTCCTGCTCATCGTAGATGAAGTGGTGCTCGGGGAGTGATTCACCGCTGGAAACTCGCTCATGCCGCAGTGCCTTGTACTTCATCACCCCATCAAGGAAAGCGCGCGTCGGATTCATCCCCGTAGTGCCCTTGTCGCGCTCATAGATCAGCTCAGTGAGGATGCGCGCTGTCTGGGCGTTCCCTTCGAAGCCCCCATACGGAGCCATTAACTCATTGAGCTTGCGCTCGCCAATGTGCCCAAAGGGTGGATGCCCCAAATCATGCGCATAGCCCACAGCCTCTACTAGATTCGAATCGATATAAAAATCTTCGCCCAGTGGCTCCCCTTTGCTCTTCAGATAATCACAGATAGAGCACGAGATGCGCGCGACCTCGATGGTATGTGTCAGCCGGGTACGGTAGAAATCATACTCGCCGGACTGGAAGACCTGCGTCTTGGACTGCAGCCGCCGGAATGCATATGAGAACAATACCCTATCGCGGTCCACCTGGAAAGGAGACCGATGCTCATCCGCCATTACACGCGGTGTACGAAGGTGCTCTCTATCCCAGTCATTGTAGAAGCGATTGTGCATAAAAAGTAATGGAGAGAATGGAGAATGGAAAATGGAGAATGCTGTCAATGGGGTCAATAAAGTCAATAGGTGTGGCTGGCGCATTAGCCCGAAGAACTGGCTCACCGACCCTATTTGCCGGCCCACGGTCTGTATTTCCGAATCCGGCTAGAAACGCGCTCAAGTACCTGGACATCGATCCGATAAAGAGAAGTATGGACGTTTCCACAGCAGCATCCGTCTCGATACTAAGAAATGTTGCCATGACGCAGCAGAATTTCGCAGTCGCGATGGTTAAACAGCAGGCAAACAATCAGAAAGCCGTCCTCAGTCTCGTGGAGCTTGCTGTGCAGCAGGGTCAGCAGTACAACCAGCAGGGAGTAGTAGCACCGATGCAAGTAGGGAGCCAGTTAAACGCTCAAGCATAAGCGCGCTGCGAGAAGGCCTCGTACATAGTGTTGGCTAGTGGCTTTGATCTCCGTGATATTGGAAGTAATCTGGTCCCATGCATCGGGAGTAGAGTATGGGTTGCGTGTAAAATCTGTTTGAAAGATTGCAAACAAGTAAAGTTTTCCGCATTCAACAACTACTGTCATGAAAAAAACCTACACTGCATCGTTTCTGGGGCTCTTGAGTATGTTACCTGTACTTTCCGCGCAAGATATGGAAGACAGGTTTATCGTTGCACTGGAGCCCTACATAGTGGCCGAAGAAACTGCGGCGGCCTACGCTCCTGGAGCGCAGGTCACCTCGCTTCCAGAATACGTGTTGGAGACGGCGAATATCTCGAAATTGACGGACTTGATCGCGTTGACGCCAAATTTCAGAGCTGGGGGCGGTGGGCTGCGTTCATTTGGAGATATTCTGCAAATGCGTGGGATAGGAAACACGCCGTATTTCAGTAGTCCGGGTGTCTTGGTGGCGGTTGATGATGTCCCACAGGGAGATGTGTTTGCCACTTCGACCAGTCTCCACGACATCGATCGCATTGAGATTTACCGCGGTCCGCAACCCCTGCTTCAGGGCCGCACCGCACCAGCGGGCGCCATTCAAATCATAACCAAGCGCCCGACAAATTTAGCGCATGGGCGTGTCTATGCCGAGTACAGCCGGTTCGACACCTATGAGGCCGGTGCGCGCGTGACTACGCCACTGGTTGATGATGCCTTCTACGTCTCCGCCTCGGCGAACTATAACCAGTCCGAGGGATTCATAAATAATACAACGCTCGGGCGCAACACCGACTCCCGCCAATCCACTGCCGGGCGGTTGAGTTTCCTGTGGACTCCGGATGTGACCTGGGAAATCGCCCTCTCTTTTAACGGCGAAAAGAACAACGATGGATCACAGCGGATCGTACCCTTAGGTAATGCATGGAACACGGACGCGAGTGACCTTTCCGGTGAGAGCGACTCCCGGCGTGACTCGGAATCACTCCGTATCAGCAAGAAATTCGAGGGTATGCAGGTCTCGCTCATTTCCGCTCGCCAAGACTGGAAGCTGGACCCGTTCACCATCGACTATGACTTCTCTCCATACCCCGCTGTGACCTCTGACCTCTCTCAACAGCAGAGGCACTATTCACAGGAGTTTCGCCTCGAAAGTGATCCCGACTTCAAAGAGCCCGTCTCGTGGATACTCGGCGGTATCTACTATGACTCCACCACCCGTGGTGCCTACTTGCGCCAGTTTGCATTCCCTCTCGACGACGGAAGTTTTTATTCTGGCTATGAAAAAACCAGTCACAAGATTAATGAAGAAGGCGGGGCGCTCTACGCCCAAGTTAACTACCAGATTCTTCCATCCCTGGAACTAAGCGGCGGGCTCCGTGCGGACGTTATAAAGAAGTCCATGAACCGCGTACGTGCGACCGAGCAAGGACCTAATCCCGACATCAACCGGTCACGCAAGGATGTGGACTACTCCCCTGTCCTCTCAGCGAAATGGAGACCCAACCACGCCATAACATTTACCGCGCGGCACGTGCGCAGTATGCAAGCGGGCGGCTTCTCGGCCTACACGAACATACCGAATGCAGTGGAATTCGATGCCGAGCGCATTCGCGCCTGGGAACTCGGCGCAATCTGGGAGCCCATCGCCAAGCATCTGCGCATAGAGCTTAGTACGTTTTACTACCAGTTGAATAACTACCAAGTGGAGCGCAGCTTTTCGAATGTGGACTACATCGTAGTAAATGCGCCCAAGGCTACCTCCAAAGGGTTCGAACTCGAAACCATCGCTTCCCCGATCGAGGGCATGGAGCTGACTGCAAGTGCAGGGCTTCTCAACGTGACTTTCGATGAGTACGTAGATCCCTACAATGCGGATAATTTCGAGGGCAAGCACGCCCCCTATGCACCCGATTTCACCTTTGCCCTTTCGGCATCCTACACTGTCCAACGCGGTCCGCTTAACGGTCTGGGTGCCCACATCGGCTACCGCTTAATCGGCAAAACCTACTTCAACGAAGCGAACGACCCCACCTATTATGACAGCGGGTACGGCTTGCTCGATGCACGCATCTCCTACGCTTTCAAAGGATGGAGTCTTTATGTCTTTGGAAGCAATCTGACCGATTCCCGCTTCCACTCCTTCATCCTTCCCGAGTTGAGCGCAGGCGTACCCGGCGATCCCCGTACCTACGGCGTGGGCACATCGTATACGTGGTAGCGGTGGCGGTGAGTGATGCCGCAATATAATGGATTGATAGAATTCGTGATGAGATTGCGAGTATCTGTTTAGCGTAGAATACATGACATTCTGTCGCACCGAAGGTGCATCAACTCATGAGCCCAGGGCATCGCCCGGGCATCGCCCTAGGTACGGATATCCCCTTTATCTATGAGCCCTGTAGGGGCGATACTGCGATTGCTGAAAGACGGGTATCGCCCCTACAGGGCTCTATAAATAAAATATAATCGATACCCAGGGCGTTGCCCTGGGCTCAAGAGTGGTTGCGCCTTCGGCGCGGAATGTGTCCCGTTGCGCCTTAGCATACGCTAAACGCGTACATTTGCGATGGGTTGGCTTGAGCCGACCTTAGTGGTGCCGACTGAATCTTTCGCTACGAAGAGACACGGGCGGCACGAATCCGCCTCTTGCGAGCCACGGGAGCCTTCACCGCCTCTTCTGTTGTATCCAGCGTTTTGTTCTGCATTGAATTGCCTAAGGTTTCCTTGCGCAGCTTGGTTTGCTCCCTGATCCAAACCAGATACTTGGAGAGATCATAGTCGAACTCGGCAGCAATGGATGCTCGGGCATCCCGTACTTCTTGAACAATGGAGTCAGTTATCATGGGGTGGATAGTAGAAGTTCAGGTGTGCAAATAACAGGGACGTGCAACTGGTGGTAATGGCAATACTCGATCAATTCCTTTTGAAGAACAGGATTGGCGAGGTGTGTGCAATTCCAAGTGAGCATGTAGGTGATTCTATGCAAAATCGTCAGAGCCAGATGTGTGGCATCAGCCTCGGATTTCCGGGGAATTTTCAGCAGCATGATGAGATTCTTGGAAAGCGCATCTGTCTCCAGTGGGACGTCCAAATCTGGTATGTTGTCCAAATATGGCATCCTGCGTGCCGCAGCCACAGGATCGCCCCTAGAAGCCTCTGCTCGCACCATAAACGAGGTGTACAGCCGATAGCGCGCTCTCTCTGCGTTCCACCACTGATGTGTAAACTTTTGATGCTGGGCCATGACTTGATCCCTGCTTGATCGCGCTGCCAAGTAGCTTGGAATCGTAGTTTCGATGTAGACAGTCTCCACGTGGGAAGACTATACCCTCATACCCACAACCCGTAAAGCGGTAAAGCATGCTGTTGATTCGTGCACCAACGCCCCGTCTGTTGTTCAGAAATATTGACGAATCATGAGGCATTGAGGAATATCGATTGATGAAGACCATATCCATCCGGGAGATGAAGGCACACTGGTTAGAAGTGGAGCGCCAAGTCCGGCAGGGGGAAACATTTGAAGTATTAAACCGGGGGAAACCGAGTGTCCGGATTGTTCCTGCGGGACAACGCGACATATTGAAGTGGTATGACCATCTGGCAACCGCGGTGCGATGCAATGGCACATCGGGCACTGATGCAGTCCTGGAAACTCGCGAGGGACGTTGGTGATCTACCAGGACACCAGCGCACTGACACTAAAGGCATGAAAGGCTCCAGCGACATAAGCCCGCATCAACCCGTACCACCGATTTCCCATCAAATTCCCTTGGCATGCGCGGTATATCTCACACAGAATGTTGATGTTTTGCTTGAAGTGTCTTTCCATGAGTGGCTGTTATGACCATTTCCGGGTTCATCCTTAAAAACTCGTTCCGCAACAAGCGTCGGGCGTTGCTCTGCGTGATGAGCGTGGCGATCAGTTTGTTTCTGTTGGTGACGTTGTTGATTGTGTTGCGAGAGATCACCCAGCCTATGCAGGGGATGAATGCCGGACTCAGGGTCGCTGTGCGCAACAAGATATCACTGGCTACCGCTCTTCCGTATCGGCAACTGGCTATAATTGAAAAAATCCCGGGAGTGGAATCGGTCACACCGCTTCTCTACTTTGGCGGTACGATGGGGAACAAGGACCAGGTGGCATTTGCACAGTTCGGGGTGGATGCGGGCAAGTTTCTCACCATATTTGAACCTAAAAACGGCAGTAGAAAACTTGAACTAGCCGGATAAAGGGTTGATTAATGGGCCAATGCAACCGATTTCATCAGGAAAAGATGAGCACCCAGAAGGTGAGGAAAAGAACCAACGAACGGAAGGCAAAAGCCAGTGCAA
>JANRLC010000035.1:0-16999 GCA_033762955.1 Verrucomicrobiota bacterium
GTTTGCTTCAAACACCCAACGGAGGGCGGAAATTCTTGTCCGCTGTTATACCAACGGAGGGCGGACATTCTTGTCCGCCTATTTGCGATCAACGGTGCATTGATTTATCTAGTCGGAGCCAAACTTCAGCCCCAGGTTAAACTCTGGGGCTAGTTGCCCCGTTGGGGCACATCCGGTTCAACCGTAGGGTTAGCGTCTACTCTTTAGGTTAATAAAACTAGACCACGTTTCGGATTCGCAGTTCGTATAGAAGGATGCTCAGTGCGGCCACGGCGGCGGTGTCGGCACGGAGCACATTGGGACCCAGGGTTACGGGGAGCCACTGTTGGGATTCGATGGCGTTATACTCTAGCGGGGTGAAATCACCTTCTGAGCCGACCAACCAGCAGGCATTTTTGGGGGCGTGTTCGCGTGTGGAGAGGTAGTGGCGAAGTTCGCTGCTATTGGGGGTGAGAGCTGCGGTGCATCTCAGATCAAACCCGGCGGATTCGGTAGCGAGAAATGGAGCTAGTGGCTGGGGCGTGGCTATCTCGGGTAACCACGGGCCACCACATTGCTTGCAGGCTTCGATGGCTATGGCACGATACTTTTCAGCTTTGTTACCAGCGCGTTCGGCGTCGAGCTTGACTTCACAATTGGCAGTGAGAAGGGGTACGATGCGGTGAATTCCCAGTTCGGATGCTTTCTGTACTATTGTCTCCATTGCTTTGCCCAGCGGGATGGCTTGGGCGAGGGTAACCAGGCAGCCAGGGCGGGGAGTGTGTTTCAGTTTAACGACCCGGAGCGCGGCAGCGTTGCCTTGCAACCCCTCGTAAACACAGCGCCAGCGGGTACCCCTACCGTTGAGTACTTCCACGGGCTCTCCCTGCCGCACTCGCCGCACGCGCGCAAGGTGATGGCTCTCTTCTTTATCAAGAAGCAGGATGTCGTCTATTCCGGTACTTTCCGGTTGAGTTGTTGCAAAGGCGCGCAGCATGGAGAGGAGGGGGGAGGGGGAAGGGGAGGGGGAAGGGGGGAGAGTAGTCAGTAGTCAGTAGTTAGTAGATAGTAGGAAAGGCAGGCAGAAGGAAGATTACAGATTTAAGATTACAGATTTAAGATGGCAGAAGGAAGATTACAGATTTAAGATTACAGATTTAAGATGGCAGATGGAAGATTACAGATTTAGGATGTGCGGTTGAGGGTTTGGAGAAATGAACTCTGAACGCAGATAGCTAGCCTGCTGGCTGATAGCTGGGCAGAAAGCTTTCACTTTCAGCGCAGGTGCGCAAATGTTTTAATTTTTTGCCGGAGCGTCTGCTAATTGTCAGCTTGAGGTTACTTTAAATCTTCACAATGTAATGGCAGATGACTGACACAGCCCATGCACCGATCAATCTCGATGCGATTCTTCTGCCCTTGCTGGCAGAAACCAAGGTGAATGCCATCCGCCAACTGGTGGATGCTATTGGTGGAAACCCCGCGGTGAGGGATGCAGAGGCCCTGTACGAGGCGATACTCGTGCGTGAGGAGGAAGCGCCGACCGCTTTGGGGATGCGTGTCGCAATGCCGCATGCGCGGACAAGGGCAGTTACTGAACTGGTCATAGTGGGCGGGCGGCTGGAGAAGCCAATGCCTTGGGGGGGCAGTCAGGAGAATGTGCGTTTTATCTTCCTTCTCGGGGTGCCGCCTCTCGCCATCGAACAGTACCTGCATGCCATGAAGACCTTTGCGCATGCGTTTAAGCGGACTGATGTGCTCAAACGACTGGACAAAGTGAAAACGACCGGCGAGTTTGAGCAGACACTGCGTGACGCCGTTCATAGCTTATGAATGAGCTCAAGCCCGGCCCCGATTCGATGGGGGCGAAGCACTTCAGGCTGGTGGTATTCTGGCTGCGAATACTGGCGCGGTGGAGGCCCGGTAGCAGGCAGATTTTACTACTCATGGCGTTGGCGGTTGGTGTACTGGGCGCACTGGCAGCGCTTACGTTCAAGTACGCTACGCTGGGGATCCAGCTTCTGCTGACTGGGCATGGCGAGGGTTATGTAGAAACTTTTCAGCAACTCGCGTGGTGGCAACGCTTACTGGTACCCGCAGTGGGCGGGCTTCTGGCTGGAGCAGTCTTGCACTTTGGACAGCGTATCGAGCAACGCAAAGCCACGGACTACATGGAGGCGGTGGCTTTGGGTGATGGGGATGTGCCGCTGCGTCCCAGCTTAATAAGATCGGTGGCAGCGCTATTCTCCATAGCCTCTGGCGCGGCCATAGGCAAAGAGGGTCCGCTTGTACAGCTCGCAGCAGTAGGTGCGTCGGTACTGGGCAGGCTTCGCCATGAGCCACCGGCACGGTTGCGGCTGCTTGTGGCTTGCGGTGCTGCTGCTGGTATTGCTGCTGCCTATAACGCGCCGATTGCGGGGGCGCTCTTTGTGGCGGAGATTATACTGGGTTCCATCGCCATGGAGAGCCTCGGGCCGTTGCTGCTTTCAAGCATGGCTGCTACGCTGACCATTCGGAGTTTGGACTCGCCTTCGGTGCTCTATCAACTCGCTGTGGACCAGTCGGTACCAGCGGGGAATATCTCGCTGTTTCTATTGCTCGGAGTATTTTGCGGGTTGGTAGCCCCGCTGTTCATAGGGTTTCTAAAACAATCGAAACGGTTGTTTGCGCAAATCGCCGGGCCTGCCTCACTGCGGTTGGCGGCAGGTGGGTTGATATTTGGGATTCTGGCCATTTACCATCCCGAGGTTGCGGGAAATGGACAAAGCGTAATCCGCTCCATCTTGGACCACGAGTTCGCCTGGCAGTTAGTTGCCCTTATCATGGTGATGAAAGTACTGGCCGTGGCTGCGGTCTTCGGGTCTGGTGCAGTCGGCGGTGTGTTTACGCCATCACTGCTCGTTGGCGCTTCGCTCGGTTATCTAGCCGCTGTCCTGGCCACTGCGCTGGGGGTGAATGGCGTAGTCCCCGAATTTTACGTAGTGGTCGGCATGGGCGCCTTTCTGGGTGCAGCGGCGCAGGCTCCGATTATGGCTCTACTCTTGATGTTTGAGATGACTCTGTGCCCCGCCATCATTTTGCCGATGATGGCCGCCTCGGTGTCCGCATACTTTGTGGCCCGCAGTGTCAGCAGCGAATCCCTCTATGGCGAATCCCTGCGGGCAGGACCGAGAAGTGTCTTTGATAAAGCTTTTGGTACGATTACTGTGCGCAATATTCTTCGACCGAGCTTCGCTAAAACCACGGCATCCAGTGCATTTGGCGAGATTGCCGCGCGGTTTTTACGAGCGAGCGAAGGCGTGCTCCCGGTAACCGATGGCAAAGGCATTTACCTGGGCGCGGTGCTGCTTGATGATGTGCGCCCTTATCTTAAGGAAGCGGATTTGGCCCGAAGTGTCATAGCCCACGACATTATGCGGGATGATTTACCGACGCTTTCTGCCGATTTCGATTTGCCCGAAGCCTTGCGAACCTTTGGACAGACGAACTATGAGACCCTGCCAGTCGTGGATACAGTCAATGGACAAATCATAGGCTTGCTGGCCCGGGCGGACCTATTTCTAGTAGTATCCGAACTCACGCGCAGGGACGGGGTGAAGGCGACGTAGGTTAGCAACTCGCCGGGAATCCTTTGTTTTCGTACTGACATCTGGATTCCCGACGTTGGTCGATCATCATTTCACCCACGAAGGTCACCCGCCAGTTTGCTCATCAGTCGGATTTGGCGATGTCCATTCCCGGTTGGTAGCATAGGCGAGTACAAGTTGGAGTTCACGCTTCGTTTGTGTTTAGCGAGAAAAGGTACGTGTTAGCGTAGTTCTAGCCCATTGGATGCCTACCTCGACAAGGGTATTGTGTGTATTCTCAGCCCCAACGGGGCGAAATGTGAAAGCCCAGGGCAACGCCCTGGGAACAGCCACCAATAAAGTATCAAGCCCTGAAGGGGCGGCACCCAATCGAAGATGGCACACCGATCGATGAGCGCCGTAACGATGGTCCGCACGCCATAGGGTTCCGCCCCTTCAGGGCGGGAAAATCTTTTATACGATTCGACCCAGGGCGGCGCTACGCTTGCCCTGGGCTATCACATTTCGCCCCGTTGGGGCGATGGGGTGCCATGACGTATACGCTAAACAGGTACCACGCTTCAGCGTGTCCGGGTATGGGGAGTAGAGAACAAAATCTCACGCCCGCTTCGCTCAAGACGCCAAGACGCAAAGAAGAGAAGATACCATGACGAGACTTCACAAAGCTCATTCCCTCTTTGCGACTTCGCGTCTTTGTGTGAAACCCTAATTCTTAACCATGAGTCGCCAAGGAAGTCGGGAAATCCTTTGGTCTCAGTGGGGACGGTGCTTCAGCTCGTCCGAATAAGGCTGCAGGGCTCATCTGTGAAGTTAAGGAGCACGGCCAGCATGGCCGCATTTAGTTAAGGCAGCGGGCGAGCCGCCCACGCTCCTGGCCAAAGGAGCGCGGCCAGCTTGGCCGCTTTGAGTGATAGATGCGGGCGAGCCGCCCACGCTCCTGGGCTGCTTCAGTAGTTGCGCCAGCTTATCGAGGTGCCCACCGGGGGTGATGTGGGCGAAGTAATGGACGTCCGCCAATGCAGCGACAAGTGCGTTGCGGGACTCAGCCAGCGCGGCTGTCATGCGGTTCTCGGTACCCTCGAAAGCAGAGAGAATCAGCATGCGTCCTTCTGCAAGTGGCTGCTTCCACGAAGGGGGCAATCGCTTTGGAATCGCGCGTGCCGGGCAAATTATCACCGGGGATATACCGCGCAGGAGGATGCGCAGGCAATCCTGCTCCATGGGCGAATGGAAACCGCTGATTACGCAATGCATTTCATCACGCCAACGGGCTGCCTGATCGTGAGTTCGGAGAATGGCATCCCCCGGGCAACGGGCAGAGCAGAAGAGTGCGGTCTTGGGCAATGTCAGCAGGTCGAGGTTACCGATGGTGGTCAGTTCGGATGGTGCAGCGCTGCCCAGTCGCTCCAAAAGCCGGACTGGCAAATGCGCGTCAGTCGGGGTAATCGTGAGTTGATACATCCTCTTTAATCATGTCTCGGTTCACTGACTACGGAATACGTCCACCTTAGTCTGCCGACAACGGCGCAAAGTGAAATCAGCCGCTTCCACAGAAACCCAACTTTCTGGCTTGTTGTACATATCCAATCCACGACCAATCTTCACTACCCACCCATTATCGAATCGAATTTCTCGGTCGTGTAGGCTATAGTTGTGGTTCCAAGTGAGTTCGATGTTATGGGTATTCAGATCGCGGCGAAGCGTTTCAAGTCGACTATCTACTTCATTTGTCGGTTCAGCGGGCTGCAAGCCTGTGGTCAGTTTTATATTCTTCACTTTACCAAGCCGAACTGCGAGAGCACAAAATCGTGTGAAGTTGTCCACCTGATAAGGTAGGCGAACAAAAGGTTCGTCTACTTCAATCCTTGTCGCGGTATCAATGTAGGGCCGAAAGATGCGTTCGTAAGGGTAGCCTGTTGCTCCTTCAGAAATTTCATAATGCTGATCCACAAGTCCAATCGGCTTGAATTTAGGCTCGATATTCAGCGCGGTTTTCTCGGCGTCCCCCTTTGTGGCCTCCAACAGTTCCTCATTGCGATCAACCGCTACCGGTTCCACAGCAAAATTCTCTAATAGTGCCAGCATCTCGCCCAAATAGGATTCCACATGTTCCTTTTGACCTTCTGCCGCCACCTGTAGCGAGGACTCAATTGCTTCCAAGCGACGTATGAGAACCCCTTCAGACGACTCCCTGATTCTCGGAGCCACAGACCCGGCTGTCTTATGAATGGCCGATGCGAACTCCCGAATACGCAACTCCAAGTGTTCACCAAGTGCCTTGGCTAGCAGCGAACGCACGTTACTGTAGAATGAAGTTACCTCGCTGCCTTGGCGTATTGTCGTCCCACTTCCAAACACGTTCGAAACAGACTCCCGAGCAGTATCCAAGCGCTCCTGAACCTCTGAACTCACGAATTCGTCCATATTGTTAACTATACCATCACGTTCAGCTTCGACGACTACGTGGAACTCCTTCCGGAGGCTCTCAAACATCGGTGCTTGAGAGGCTGCAAGGTCCACGGGTTCAAGACCCGCCAGATGGTGTTCAGACTCAATCTTAGCCATGTCATCCTGAAGGCGCTTCAATTGGGCATCTGCCTTCTCCATGAATGTGTCAAGATGCACAAGAAGAGCATTCAATCTAGCTTCGACCTTAGGAAAGACACGGTCCGCGATCTTGGCTTGAAGGTCGACTAGATAGCCCCACCTGCCGCATCGACGTGTCTTCCAGTGTTTAACCAAGTCGGTCCTTTCTAAATCGGTCAGCACCTCCTTTGCATGCATAGTGACCTGGTCGAGATAGGCGGGTAGTGTTGCGAAGAAGGCCTCCTGCTCACGTGCCAGGAGGCCAAGAGCTTCCCCCGAGCGTTCTCCAAAAGCATCCAGATTTTTAGAGAGCGCAGTACGGATCGATTCAATTTCTGCCCTCACCTTCGCAGGGTCGAACTCCATCTCGAGTGTGTTGAGTCGTTCTGAGTATGAACGCCGAAGCCGCCCGAGGACCATTTCCAGACGGCCATTCAGTACCGTTCTTGATTGCTCAAACCGCTGGCTGGTAGACAGAATCCTGTAGAGTCCATCACGAACGCCATCAATACCTCCCTTTTCCGCATCTCCATCCTGGTGGTATTTGGCGGAGATTAGGTGCACTGGAACGTTGTCGAGCTGCTCAATGTAGTAATAGCCTTCCTCGTCTGTCAGTTGGTTGGACTGCAGCAACTCGTCCAAGGTGGCCTTGGCTTCTGTGCGCACACGTCTGGATTCACGTACGCAAAATTCTTGGTAGGTCGGTGGAGTCTCGTCGTTTTCTTTTGCATCATGAACGGCATTCTCAAAGGTCTCGTCGCACTTCGTGACGATCAACTGCAAGTGCTTGATTTGCTTACGGCGCAATTGCCGAATGATGAACTCCTTGTCACCCTGGCCATACGAGGCCCCACTGACGGTTAAAAAAAGGATTGCATCTACGTCCTTGACCAAATCCTCGGTCAACAAGACGCGAAAACGTTCGGTGTCGTCGAGACCTGGAGTGTCAATTAACTCGATCTGGTCTCTCAGGATCGGAATCGGGGCGTAAATCGTCAGCTTATTGACGAGGTAATGTAGAGGCTCTTGACTGGTGGTGAATTTACGAATTTCTGCCAAAAATGCCTTTTTGCCTGCCTTGCTATCCCAGTCCTGTGCGCCAACAGGATGCGACTTCCCACCTGCTACAACCCATTGATTGGCTAGAGCAGACAGGTCAATCATCACGTTGTCTCTCCGTGCAGCGCGCTCATTGAAAGTAACAAAGCGATCATAGCGCTTTACGTCTGGACTCTTGGGGTCCTCAGCATGGTCCGCGGCCAATCGGTCCCATGCCTCTTTGCTGATTAACTCGACTTCGGCACGTGCCTGTGAGTCGTAACGAAAAACCGAGATGGCTGCAGTCTCTGGGTTCGTATCCACTCCCGCTAATCTCTCGTCTGCAAGTTTATTGACGAATGATGATTTACCGACCTTAAACCGCCCGACGACCGCCACCCGATATCGCTCCGGAATCCTCGCCTCTGCCAGTGCTTTGGAAAGGAGCTCTATTTGTTCATTGAGAAATGGATGATAGGCGGAAATTTCCCTCTCTCGTGCCTCGGTAAGTTGCTGTCTCAGCAGCAGGATGCGGTCGCGGGCTTCGTGCAGTTCGTGGACAAGTAGCATGCTCATGATTTTAGATATTTTATAAAATTGGGTGTTTATTAATCGTCGGTTTAAACCATATCGCGTCTGCTGGGTTTTATTTCCAGTTATTCGGGTCAGCGTATGCGCTAGGATTGTCGGCAAAATCTCTGAACGACAACTTCGTCCAATGGACCAGACCTTTGTTTCGGAAGAAGCGAAGGTATCGATCCTTCTCGTCATTTCGCTGTTGAACAGACTTTCCGGGATGTTCGTTGATTATAAAGACTTCAAGGTAGTTAGACGAATGCTCAGGTTGGTTGATCTCTGCACGTTTAAGCAGATATTTAAAGTGGATGTCAGCGTCGGGGAATGAGTATCCGCAAAAAATCAGGTGGTTCGCATCGCGAAGCGTTTTCTCCGCATTATGCCAAATTTGTTGTAGGTAAAAATTAGACATGACCTTGAAAAAGGTCGGCGGGATAAGAATCGGAACACGTGGTTCTTTACAAGTGTCACAGGTCATTTGCCACGGTTCTCGTACAATCGTTGCCACAATCTTCTGGAGGGGGTAATAATCCAACTGGTTACACGTCGGACAGAACAACCAGTTCAAAGATCCATGGAGCTTAAGGAGTACTGGATGACTTGATCCGGTAGGACTTGAGCCAGAGCGGAATGAAACAGCATAGTCGGGATCGCCACCAAGGCTAGCGTGTAGTGAATTATCGACAAGCAGATCGTAGTTGAATGATAGGAAGCTGGCTTTGTCCATCCATCCCAACTTCTTCATGTTAGTGATAAGACTAGTATGTGTATCCTTAGTATGGGTGAGAGCTTCATCTAGAACCAGTGCTATTAGTTGGACAAGGTGTGCACGCATTTCTTGAGCGCGTGTCGCTTCGGTATGCAGTCCACCGAAACCTTTAAAAAACTCACCGCGTGCGTTTGCCATTTCGAGCAGGCCAAGTACCTCCTCAAAAGTTGGGAAATGCGCAGTCGCCAGATTCGTGCTGTCGATATCGACTCCCCATAAATAATCAAAGAAAGTGCGTAACTCGCCTTCGCTGGACGGGGTGATAGATTTGGGTCGCTGGATAATCTCAGCGTATTTGCGAAAGAGTCCGGCCTGAAGCGGTGCACCATCAGCGGCTGATGCGCCTGCACCGAGGATAATTACTTTTTTAGCGTCCGTTGTGTTAATCATTGGCAATTTCATTTGGTGTACCTGCGTGATTATTCTTCCTCCTCCGTGCCGCGTCCGAGGCGGTATTTGATGTCGTAGTTTATGATGAAATCTAACTCTTCCTCGGTGAAACCATAATGCCTTGCTAAGATGGTATCGATTTCGTCAAGGATAGGTTTGGATTTTTGAATCTTAAAGGATTGTGTTTCGGTTGTTCCTATATTTTTCTGCTCACGTACGAGCATGGTACTGTTCCTGACTAAATCATTCAAATATCGTACTCCCAATTCCTGTAATTCAGGATCAGCAAGAGCAGAGATTGGTACGGAATAATTCTGTATGTCGAACGGATTTAAGTCACGTAGATTTGAAGTAACTGTATACCACCACCAGAAGACATTACTGCTCAACGTGGCAATTAAAGACCTTGTATAGTCCTTGTTTGCTAAGGTGAACCATGTCTCACGGCTGCTGTGGCCTTTCTTTCCGTTCAAATTGAACGCTGGGGCAAAGTCGGTGAATACTTTCCAGTATAATCCACCCGTTGTGCGATAATAAACTCGATGGTCTGATTTACTTACAAAATGAATTACAGTTGTTTTTACGGCAAGACACTTATTGAGAATATGTTGCTCTAGTGAATGCCCAAGCTTTGGAATCCAACTTGCTGGTCGTTTGCGAAGAACTTCAACATAGTTGAGCCGTTCCATAAGACCTTGTCGATTGTCACTTGTCCATTTCTGGTAGTTTGTGGAGAAGGTGTGGCCATTGCTTGAAGGTGTAACAACAAATATTGTGAGTGCACGATTCACGGTATCGAAGAGTTTTGCGGGCCGCCACGCATAGTTTGCAAACCAAGCGTTACGACCTTCCTCTAATAATTCTTGCACTACCTGCATCCTCTGTGTTGAGGGTAATGAAAGCGGAACTATCATGCTCATGCAGCCTTTCTTGTGCAGTAGTCGCTCACTTTGTTCCATGCACATGGCATGAATGGCCCCGCTATCACTGCAGGTATAGTTTTTTAGGTCATAGTCGACCTCACGAATTTCGAGATATGGTGGATTGCCAATGATCACATCGAAGCCGCCGGAGTTTAGTATGCCAAAAAACTCGACAAACCAATGGAAGGGTTGGTGCGACTGTTTCCACGCGCCGAATTTCTTCGGCTGCTTTGAGAGACCGTATTCGTAGCTCTCAGCGAGGAAGCTGTCACACTGAGCGCGGACATGGCCGAATTTCTCGTTGAGGCGTTGCTTGAATTCAGCAGGGTTCTCCCCGTCGAGTTGGCTAAGCACGAATGTATTGTAGGAAGCAGCGGCGTCCTCGGCGGCATTGATTACTTTCCCTACCTCCTCTTTCAGCAGCCAATCGCCCCGGGCAATTGTCTCCAACTCAGCACGGGTTGAGTAGCCCACAAGGGTGTTACCGGCCCGGATATTGAAATCAATGTCAGGTAGTGGTTCAATCCCGAGGTTTTTGTCTGTCGTATCCGGCTCCACTTGAGCAGCGAGCTTGAGGAAGAGGCGAAGTTTGCATATTTCCACTGCTTCCTCCATGAGATCTACGCCGTAAAGGTTGTGGAGGATGATGGTCTTGAAGATGAAGTAGCGCTCATTGGGGTGCTTTTCCACCCGTTTGAGGATGTTTTCGAACTCCGCCAAGTGGCTATCGGGGTGAATTTTGTTTCCTGTCGCACGAACATCAGCCATGAGGCACTCCATGCGATCAAGGCAAGCTGCGTATAGAGGTTCCAGAATATTAAGTGCGGCGAAGAGAAAGGCTCCGGACCCGCAGGTAGGATCGAGAATCGTGAGAGCTGGTAATGTTTTTTCTCGGGAATTGCGGGCTAAGCGACCGGCAAGGGTGTGCCAGAAGGCGGCCAGCAATTCAGGGGAGTCGCAACGGGAGATGACGTCCTGTGCAAAGCACTGGATATCGAGATTCAGGGTGATGAGTTCGCTGATGTCGTGCACTTCCCCGGCTGCGAGTTTACCGCGCAATTCGGTGTAGCGTTGGCGGCGTTCAACGGTTTCGCGCCAGATTTCCGTAGGCAGTCCGTATTCGGCTGGAGAGGGTTTATTCCAATCTTTGCGGCGCTCTATCAGGTTGGGCTCAGTGGTATCAATCCCGACGGCTATCTCTTGCGGGAGAGTCAGTGGCGCGGACAAAGGTTCGCCCTGTTCGAGATGATCGGGGATATAGTTCCAGGAAACCCCATGGCGTACGGCCTTGTAAATATAGCGTTCAGGATCGTCTTTAAGATGGGACCAGATCGAAAGCTTTCCTTCGAAGGCATCCTTAACCTTAGTCTTAACTGCATCGAAGATGAAGGGGATGATGGTGTTTTTACCGATGTACCCGGTGATGTCTTCCTTGGTGTAGTACGCCCCCATTTGTTTTTGGTTGATGTACTTCTCGAAGATGTAGCCCAGGACATCGGGGTTTATCTCATTTTTTTCTTTTAGTGGGCGCTCATCGAGGTGCCAGTTCCAACGACCGAAAAAATCGAAGATAGCCTTGAATGCAACATCACTGATATTGATGTCATGATATGTGCGTTCTAGGATGTGTTCATCGAATATACCACCATTCAGATAGGGAACACGCCCAAGTAATGACTCCATCTCAGGCAGCCGCTCGGTCTGCTTGGTGTTCAACCCGCCATGAAAAAGTTTTATAAGGAAGAAACGATAGAAAGTATAGAACTTGTCCTTGCCGTGTGCTGTCTGAAGTTTAGTTAATCGGTTCTGAAGGTAGTCTATATCTCCTGCAAGAAATCCCTTGCGCTGGATAAAGTAGAGAAACATCAAGCGGTTCAGCATTAGCGAAGCATACCACTCATGGTCTCCCTGATTCGGGATGCCAGTAATAAAACTGAGGAAATCTTTGTGATACTCACGAAACTCCCCGTAGAATCGTTTTACTATGCGTTCGTCCACATTTGCAGCGGCACGACTACTAACATCCACGAGAGTAAGAGTTTCTTCCTCACCGAAAGAGAAAAAAAGACGGGTCAGCTTTTGTAGTATAGGCTCTTCGGATTCTCCTCTATACCAGACGGTGTCCCGAACCCGCAGGGATTTATCCAGCTCACGCCGAACCCATTGCCAAATCTGAGAGGACTGCGCAGCATCGGTATAAATGATGAGATGCTCACGAGACCCTTTGGTAACCTCGCGCTCGATCCGGCGGCGCAGGGCGGAATCCGGGAATGCTGCTCCTTTGGCTGGTGCATAATGCCAGACCACGAAGCCGCGCTTCTGGGCCACGGCTTGAAGTGAAATGCTTTGTGCACCCAGAGTAATCGGTAATTGTGCCCGGTGCCAGTCCCATCCGAGTTCCTGCGTGAATAGGCCCGAGAAATCAAAATTCTGGATGCGTTGACGGGCAGCGGCTTTATCGAATGACATGGGTATTAGGGCAAATTTTGTTGACGAAATTCAAATGAAGGGGTTTCTTACCTATAGCGACCAGTGCGCTTCGGACCTTATCCGTTGCCGCGATTCATTTCCCTGGCCGCTCTTTTTTTTGTTGAGATTCGAGCCATGCCAGAACATCAGGCATGGGCTCGATACCTCTATAGATTAAGGGTTTCACCCATGGGATGAGGTGTTTGTCGATGGGTTTGACAGGCAGGTCTGCCTTCTCTTCCTCCATCCGGCGAAGGGCGAAAGCACAGACATCGCAAAGCTGAAGCAGCAGGCTTTGGCGCGATTCGATGAAGAAGCCTTTTTCTATGATATGGCAGAGTTTGAGGGTACCGCTTTCGCCCCGGAGTAAGCGGATGAACTTCTCCACATCGGGCATGACTTCCTGATTCTCATCGGCAATGAGAATTCCCAATGGTGTGCCTGGTGTATTCTTCAGGTAATCGTTCACACATTGTGCAATGAGTAAAAAGGCTGCATTGTGAGGGTTAATCATAACTCCCGGTCCAAAAGTGGCGTGCAACCAGCTTGCATATCGCTTTTTAACAATAGCCCGGTGAATTACTTTGAGTTCGAAGCTTTGTGCCACTGCCAACCAAGCCTTTATGAAATTCAGCCGTTGATCGATGGAGAACTGCCGGAAGTACCCCCGTGAGTTAATGATTTCATTGGTATGAACCTCGAAATCCGCCGGGCGACCGGGAAAGTGTTTGTCCAGTTCCGCCACCAGGGCTTGTTCGACTGCAAGCCAGCGGTCTTCAGGCACGATCAGAGCGCAAAGCAGAAACACAGGTTGCTGTGGATCAGAAAGATTGGTGCCTGTATTTCCAGACTCGTCTATATAGATCAAGTGCATGTGAGTTAGTGCGCTGCTGTAAGCCCCAAGGAGCAAATAATCTGTGGTTCATGGGACTGCTCCTCATCATGAATGATACAGAGCCGGTCGTCCTCGCGCAAAGCGATGGCGAGATCGGCCAGGGAGTCGTCCGAGATCCCAGCCCTAATCTGGCGGTTTAGCGTATCGATGGCAGACTGCCGGAGCGGAAACCGGTAAATTTCTTCGATAGTTTTTGCTAGTTGAGGCGTATCGAAGAGGGTGCCTTTCATCTGCGCTGCATAGCGCTTGAGGCGTTCATAAGTGCGGAAGCGGGCTCCAGAAGGGCGACCAAGTTGACCGCCGATATTTTTCTCCTCTGTGACAACGTACTCAACGCCTTTGCGCACTAGGCTGTGGTGGTCATCTGCTCGCGGTAAAGCTGGGGTTTCTGGCTCGCACGCGGCAGCACGGAGGATTTCATATTGTGACTGTGTGACGTTGTTCCCCTCCCTGTCCACCCAGGCGAGTGCATCGTTGCCCTCGGCTGTGCGTAGATAGACGAGAACTCCGGGTGGGCGCTTCTTGGTTGTGGGGAATGGTTTGGTGGAGTACACCACCTCTGGAAGGGACTCAATGGTGCGTTTCAGGTCTGGATTCTGATCTGTGGCATTTTTCCATATCTGGTAGGCAAATGAGGCAAGGTCCACCTCGGTGTCGCCATCCCCATCGAGAATGCCGGACTTCTCGTGATAGAGATCGAGTAGATTTTGCTTGGCGCGCTCATCTTCGAAAAAGGCTTCGTCGGTGCCAACTACTTCTGCGTTTTCATGAAGACGCTGGCGTACACGGGCCCGGAGGCGAATCAGATTCTCCACACCGTCGGCGGGTAGAAAAGAGTAACAGAGAATGCGGTCGGATTTCTGACCAATGCGGTCCACACGGCCGGCCCGCTGGATCAACCGAATGATGGCCCAGGGGAGATCATAGTTTACGATGATAGCGGCGTCCTGCAGGTTTTGCCCTTCACTCAGAACATCGGTGGCGATAAGCACACGGAGTTCATTCTCGGGGAGAAATGCGGGGTTTGTGCGGTTGGAATCACGCTTGTTACTAATGGGACTGAAACGCCATGCATACTCGGTGGGGTCGTCTGTCTGGCCAACGACTCCTGCCAGGCGATCCAGCCCACGGGCGCGGAGCTGTGTTTCAAGATAGTGTACGGTGTCTGCAAACTGGGTAAATACGAGCACCTTCTCGTTGGGGTGCTTGCGCGTGAGAAGGCGGTGGAGGGCATCGAGCTTGGTATCGCTGGCTGGATTCCACGGGCCACAGTTTGAGAGCATGTCGAGTAGGCTGTCCCCGTCAGCTCGGAGATGCCGGGCGAGTGAGCTGCTAAAGAGCGTGGGGCGAAGCCACTTAAAACGACTCTTGTACTGGGTGGAATAGAGCTGATAAATCTCTGCGGCGCGGCGGGTATAGCTGGATACGGAATTAAGATCGGCGCTGCGTAAGGGAATGGGCACTACCCCATCTCCCGAATCGAGTAGTTCGGCATCTGCGTTTTGCTCATCGCTAGCTTCGTCGACCGAGTCTGCATCCAGCAACCCAGAATCCTGGGTGCCAATGGGGAGCGGAAGATCGTTGTCCAGGGCGTGCAGGAAAATAAAGTTGCGCAGGATATGGCGCTCGATGGATTGCTGAAAGGCATCGCCACTGCTTTCCAATCGCTTGAAAAGATTGGTCCGGCAAAATCCCATCAGTCGTTTACCAGCACGGGAAAGGTCCTGAATCTGTTTGGCTTCTGCAGGGGTTGGCGCTTTGTTCGCTGTGGCGGCGACATAGTTTCCCAGGCCGTAGCGAGGCAGATTTAGTGCATTGATCGCTGCCACTACATCAGGCCCATAGAGCTTTGCGTACTGGTCGGCAGCATCCTTCTCATCGATCTTGAACTTAATCGTTTTGGGGACACGGCTTGGGAAATAGGACCGGGTGCCGTCCTGAAAAGTGAGAAACTTGCGATTGCTTGCCGGATCGGTGGCAGAGTAATTGTCCTGAATAAAACTGCGGGTTCGCCGGACCATATAGAGCCGCATAAGCTCGCGCCAGTCGTCGGTGAAATCGCTTTTCTCGAAAGCAGCCAGCGAGCGAACCGGGCACTGGTGACGACGAAGGAATTCGGTTTCTCCGAGTTGCCGCAGCAGTAGTTCGGGGCGAACCCCAAGGTCCTTGTCCTCGGGAACAAAGAGCCGAAGCTGATTGGACAGGTCCAGAAAGGATTTATTATAAGGAGTGGCGGAGAGTAGGATGCATTTGCTGTCGTTTTCCAGAATATACTCTTGAATGGCACGGTACCGACTTCCAATGCGGTTGCGCAGGTTGTGGCTTTCATCGATGAGCACAACCCGGTAGCGGCGAAGGTGGGGTAGCTCGCGGTCCACCCGGGTTATCGAGAGCACTTTGGCCAGGAGGCGATACTCTGTGACGTAATCCTCCCACATCTTGACCAGATTTTTTGGGCAGATAATGAGGGTCTCGGTGAAGTGATCGTCTTGAAATACTTTGGCCAGGGCAGTAGCCATGAGGGTTTTCCCAAGGCCAACTACATCTCCGATGAGGACGCCGCCGCGTTTGTTCAAGTGATGGGCAGCAATCTTCACTGCGGCTACCTGGTAGTCAAACAGGCGGTTTCCAAACTCGGGTGGAATACGAAACTGTGAGAGCCCAGCGCGTGCTTCCTGTGCCAGGTGATAGGCCATCTTAATATAGATGTGGTAGGGCGGGAGCACGGTTTCTCTGGCCCAGCTCTCCTGAAGCACCTGTATCAGCTCCGCGGAAATATCCACGCACCAGCGGTCGCTCCACCGGTCTTCGAACCATTTAGCCAGTTTGCTGGCAGCATCGTTGTCGAGAACGTCGATGTTTAGTTCGCCTTGTTGGGATAACCCAGACAACGTCAGGTTACTACTGCCGAGGAACCCAACGATAGGACTGACCGGGTCTTGGCGAAAGCAGAGATAGAGCTTGGCATGCAGAGTGTGCTTCAGGAAGAGTTTGACGACGAGCTTGCCAGATTTGAGCTGGGATACCAGGCGCCGGAGGCCCACTTCGTCGGCATTGGTTGGTATGCCGAAGGTTAGCTGTTTGCGAAATTCTTCGGCCAATTTCTTTTTTAGCCGAAGCGCGGTCTGATTATCCAACTGTTCCTGTCCTTTGGTCACACTGAGGGTATCTCGCAACTCTTCTTGTGGGAGCTTTTGCATGCCCACGAGCAACCGGCAGCAGTGACTCGGCCCTCCTGGCCATGCATCGATACGCGAGTCCAGGGCCTTCCAGCCGCGAAGATTAAAGTAACCGACGGAAAAATCTGCGCGTTCCGAAAGGGCCAGGGTTTGATCCAGCGCGGGGCCAAGTGCAGTGCCTATATTGTCAAAAATCCTTGGCATGGGGCGGGTTTTCAGGTGTGCATTATGGCCATTTGTGTCAATGTAACCGGGGAAGTTGTGCTGAGGTCTACAAATCACATAAGATGCGCATTACGTTCTAGGCAAGGGTAAAGACGGTAGGAAGGAGGAAAAAGAATGAAGGCGGGAGGAAGAATGGAGAATGGAAAGTGGAGAATGGAGAAGGGCGAGTCTCGGTAAATTCGCATGGAGTGGCGGTAACCTCGCACAGAGTGGCGGTAAACTCGCATAGAGTCGTGGCAAGTTCGCATGGAGTGACGGCAAGCTCGCATGGAGTGGCGGCAAGGGTTCCTAGAGTCGTGGCAAGGGTTCCTAGACCAGCGGAAGCGTTTTTTTTGGGACGATCATTGCAATTATTCAGGCGAACGAGGCATTTGTAGTGTGAT
>JANRLC010000036.1:0-78974 GCA_033762955.1 Verrucomicrobiota bacterium
GAGCGCGGGCGGCTCGCCCGCTTCAATCACACACAGCGGACAGCGCAGCACTGAGCACGGCCTACAAGAACAACATCATTAAGAAGAAGGACCACTCCATGCTCATTCAGACGCGCGATGAAATGGTGAAGAAGGAAATCAAGCCCCGCCTCATCCAATACCTCGACAAGGTGAAGGCAGTTTTCCCGAAGGACCACCTGATTCGTGTTAATGTGCCGACAATCACCCAGCCCAAGGGCGGTGCAGCCGACAAGGTGGAACTGCTCGGAATCTGGGATGCCGTCGCCCAGAAGGCCACCCTTACCTGGACTCCGAGTGCGCGTTCGGACCTGCTGCACTACGAGATCCGAGCCTGTAACGCGGCTCCCTACAGCACGAACGAGGAGTCTGCCATTGCGACCGTGGCGAAGGACGTACTCACCTACCAGACCAGCGAAGGGCTAGCATCCACCGGGAGCACAATGCTCTACAAGGTGTATGTTGTCACCAACACCCGCCGCGAGCGCGGTAGCAATGTCGTGAAAGTTGTGCGCACCGCAGCCGCTCCGCTCTCCCAAGCTGCCTAGTTGTACAACGCAGCAACCAACGCAGTAGCATACCTTCGCGGGCGGGACCTACAAAGTCCCGCCCGCTTTTGCGTTTCATATCAGATATCTCCAGTCATGCGAAATGAGATGAACCAATGTTGGACATC
The DNA here is from genome assembly GCA_033762955.1 of Verrucomicrobiota bacterium. Lineage (GTDB taxonomy): Bacteria > Verrucomicrobiota > Verrucomicrobiia > Opitutales > Oceanipulchritudinaceae > JANRLC01. The sequence goes on from JANRLC010000036.1 coordinate 695, forward strand.
TTGTATGTGTTTAGCGAATACGTCATGGCACCCCAACGGGCCAGAATGTGATAGCCCTAGGCAAGCACAGCGCAGCCATGGGTCCAATCGTAAAAAAGGTTATCCGCCCTTAAGGGGTGGCACCCTATGGCGTGTGGATCCTAGTTACGGACTCATCGACCGGTGTGCCTTGCCATCTTCGATTGGGTGTCGCCCCTTCAGCAGCATTAACTTGCGGACGAGTTTCGCGATGGGAGTAACAAGGGGGTGGCGGTTAGAAATCCACCCTTGTTCTTCAAGAGCCAAAAAGCACGTCGGCGTGTTTCGCGATGGGAGTAACAAGGAGACTGGTTCGGCTTCTGCCTTCTGCCTCCTGCCTTCTGCCTTTCCGACTTTGGGCCTATGTGCCTTTGCACCTTTGTGCCTACCTTCCGGGCATGACGCGTTGGCAGCGATACGGGTCTGCCAATCTGCGTGAAAATTCCATTTCCATTCACTGTGATGCGCCCTGCCATCCGTTTTGCCCCTATCCTAGGTTGACATCCACGATTACCGCCCTACTCTACGCAGCTTCTTAGTTATAACTATCGGCGCCATTGCGCCAAACCAATACGACCTATGGAGGATGACCTCCAGACCATTTTAGTCAGCGAAGAACAGATACGCCAGCGCATCAATGAGCTTGGTAAAGAGATCACCACTGCCTACAAGCAGTATGGCGAGCTTACCGTCATAGCTATCATCAATGGGGCGATTCCGTTTACTGCTGACCTCATCCGCGCCATCGATATCCCGGTACGCCTGGACTGTATGCGCGTCTCCAGCTACCGCGATGACACGAAGCCCGTGTCTGATCCGGAGCTTATTGACACCCTTCGCCTGGATATCGAGGACAGGCATGTAATCCTAATCGACGATATCCTGGACACGGGAAAGACTTTTGCCCACGTGGTAAAGCTGCTCAAAACCCGCAAACCGGCATCGCTGCGACTGGCTGCGCTTCTGGAGAAGAAAGGCCGCCGCAAAGTAGCAGTGAAGGCGGACTATGTAGGCTTCCAGATACCAGATGAGTTTGTTGTCGGCTACGGACTGGACTTCGCCGAGCGCTACCGCAACCTCCGCTGCATCGGAGTCCTCAAGGCCGAGTTACAGAATCCACCCGAGTGGCGGTAAGGGGTAGGGCAGGGGATAATAGGCAAGAAGACGGTGAGGTCGCTTGGTGCCACCAGCTACTGCATCCAATCCCGATTGATTACATCCCACCCTGAATAAATATTCGTCTGGGTGGCCAAGTCCATGAAGCTACTACGGTAAGTATTAATCATACACTGGATTAGTAGAAACGATACATTAAGTCAGAGGGGTTCGTTAATTGCCTCAATATATCATTATGGCCATAGTACCGTGCTAATATTCATTCATATCTATTCTTATGCGAAATAGTCTGTTGTGCTGTCTGTCATTCGGCTTTGGTGTTTTGGGTGCAGTGTATTCGGGATGGGCGGGTGAGCCTGTCATTAGTGCAGACGAGGGAAGAGTTAGTGTTTCAGTGCAAACCGAGGCAGAACAGTTTTACGGACTGGAAGCCTCTTCGGATCTGCAAACCTGGTCCACGCAGACCACATTTGCCGGCGATGGCAGCAGGAGATCCTTCGATGTGGATGTGAATGGCAAGAGCATGCTGTTCTTTCGATTCGTCACAGAAGTAAACGAGCGGGTCGAGCTTCCGGCGAATCTGGCGTTGAATGCCAATGCTGGATTCAGCACCGGAGCGAGTGCCACTGCCACGGTCTTGCAGCAAAATGGGGTCGCCACGGCGAATGACTTGTTCAATCGATTCGGCTCCATTTACAAACTCAATAGTGAAGTGGAGCGACTGCGGACGGCTGGTGTAAAGATTGATGCTGGTGCCGTGGTCAATCTTCTCCGCGAAACCGAGTTGCGGAGTAATCTCCAGGCTTTGAAGACAGCCGGTACCCTGCGCACAGAAGCGATTAATGCCCTGGCTCAAAGCGGACAATCGATGGAGCGGTTGTATGGCTTGCTTAAGCCTTTAACCGGTGGAACCACCCTCGCTTCGGCACAGTCGAAGGCTGGACAAAAGTCTGATGCTCTCGACCACCGCTCCGCTGAAACATTCATGGAGTTGAACAATAACTTGCGCGAAATTGGGTCGCTTACCCTCACACGCGCTGAGTTTGTCGTGCTTCGCGATCACGTCGGTACACTCAGCCCGCTCTCATCATCCGCCACCTCAAGCGGGAACCAGGGCATGGTACAGGGCCGAAGCAACCAACAGGAACAAGACTTGCCGGCGCAAAAGGAACTGGGATTGATTGGCAAATCACCGGATAATTACAACTATGTTCCGCGTGCGATTCAGGTGCTGAATCGGGCTCGCTTAATTGAAGAACCCCTGCCGCTTGCTTTGATTGGCTACCGCTACGAAAAAGTGGGTAACAACAGAGTACCCGTGGCAGTGGAAGCCACACCGCCTTTTACCACCGATGGGGAGGACGCCACCCGCCGCAGTTTCTTAATTAACAAGACAGGGATGGCCTGGTTCACCGTTTATGCCAATGCCAAGGGTGGTCATCTACACATAAAGAACGCTGCTGGAACCGTGCTGATTGATGAACAACTGCCGGCGCAGGCATCCCGCACATTTGTCCTTCCGGTATTTAGTGAAGATACCTGTGCCCAGTTCAGCATCCTCAGGGACGCTGGATTAAGCGTCACTCTAGTCGGAATGATGTCCCCTGTAATGCTGGACGAATCCATCACCGATACCGGATTGGAGGCGAGAGCGGTGGAGCTGCCAGCCATCACAAACTCACCCATCCACGGGTGTGGGTGGTATCAATTCCCCTGTGTGCGGGAAGAAAATGACACGCAAAATATCGTATTATCCATCACTGCTCAAAATGAAACCCTCTCAGCGGAAAGTGGAACCTATACTGCGCTACTGGTGAGCCCGGATGGAACTCAGATGTCCACTCCCTTGCAAGTGGCCATCCCAACAGCCCTCGAGTTTACTAAAAAGAACGGTCGATGGAATCTATTCATTTACCCGACCAGTGCCCTGTCATTTACCGGGGGAACTGGCAAGCTGGCCACAGTCGGTCTGCTAAATCGGATTCTGGAACGCCCCGAGGTGCTCACCACACTGGACCTGACAGCCAGCTTTAGCTCGGTTAAAACACGCGAATTTCTTGTCGGGATTCTGGACCGGACCGCATTCGCACGAGACGGTGAAGCCGATGGCAATCGCGCGGAAGTCAAGCTGACCCTCACCACGAATGTGGCTCCGTTCTTCGAGAACTCCAGTCACTTCAGTGCGATCTTCGCGGGCGATGCGCAGTATGAGGCATGGAAACTCTGGTGGGATAATGGGAAGAACACGTCAGGGCTGATGACTAATGCAACCTTTACCAACGGACTCGCGGCAATCAAAACGAATGCGAAGGTCGTCCCGTTCATGATTGGATGGGCTTCGTTCACTGACCAGGACTACCTACAGGCCTTTACCGCTTACATGCGCGATGAGCTGGGGAAAAATTGGTACACTCACCTCGATTCAGCCTCTCAGATCTATGACGAATGGAGCAACTCGGTCGTCCAGATTGTAGGGATGAAGTACCCGATGGGTAATCGCTACAACGTCTGTGACAGTTTCCAGACCAGTCTGATTCAGTATACTGAAAGACATCCGGTCATCCCGGTGGGTATGCCCTTCTATGCCGTTCCAAAGGACCGGATGGCCAATGAGACCATGCCGGTCAGCTTCAGTTATTCTGCGGTGGAAATGGATGAGCTGGACAAGTGGGACATCATCGGGAGTGCGGTGAAGGGCGTTGTAAACATTGGGCTCGCCATCTCCTCCGGGAATTTCGCGGAGGCGGCATGCAGCGGAGTGGGCATGATTGATGAAATGAACTCGACGATGGAGGCGGCCAAGGATGATCCGATTGGCAGTGCCAATCTTCGACTCAACCGGGTATCCAGCCAGCATGGATTCTATGGGCTGGATTCGGGTGGGCGGAATGGCGCGCAACTCTCCGGAGCCGCTCGCGATAACCGCGATCACACGCTGGAGAATGTGCTGAGCTACGCCAAGCTGGCATGCCGGGCCAAGGATGTCTTCAGTGGATCGGCCAACATCGGTGCCATCAAAGGGATTGTCACCGCGCTCAACGGAGATCTCACCGACATCGACAACCTGCAGAATTTGCTCATCTCAATGGCCGGGGAAGATCCGGAGAAAATCAAGGTCATCAAGGAAGTCGTGGCGAAGATCAAAGTCGGATCCTATGACCCCAATGATGCCGACACCAATACGGCACTGGATCTGGCTGCTGCCTCGGCTGCACTTACCAATGGGGATGATGTGTATGGCGACCTTACCGCGCTTCTCAGTGCGATTCAGGACTTGAGAGGCACCGGAGCCCTGGGGCATAACCTGCTGCGCAGTAATTGTTACTTCCACTTTAATGGCTGGAATAGTCGCAAAACCAATGGCGAAACCACCCTGGCCACCGTTCGCTCGGTACCCATTAAGAAGACAGTAGTAGCATTCGATAAGGTACGGGTCTTCGATCTCCAGGAAGATATTAACCCACTGGATGATGCCGAGGTTTATCTCAACACCCGGGTGGGCGTGGTGGCTGATCAAGCCCCGACCGCATGGACAGGGGTGGAGCTTCAGTATGTCGAAGATGGTCGGGTGGTGGCCGACAATGGCGGACGTGGCTATGCCACGGTGGGGCTCACTCCTTTCACCGCCTTTGCAAAGAAGAAGTGGGATACCCGCTACTACGTGTGGTCGGCTGCCGGCCCCGATGATACCTGGTATCCCCGAGGTGGTGACACACTGGATACCACCATGCTGAACGCCACTTGGGGGACTGTTACCCAGACCAATGCCGCCGCGATCTATGTGGAGATCGGTGTCTTTGAAAATGATGGCGATACCGCCGATGATGACATGATCGGGGTCTTCTCACAGACCTTTTTGCTGGAAGATTTGATGAACGGAACGGATGCCCGATGGAGCCGGATCGATGCCACTCACTGGCGGTTGACGGTTACTGATGCCACGGTCTTTTCCGCGTGCTGGCTGGAGACGGTCGTGGAGATCAATACCGGGAATTCCGCGGAACAGGCTGAGCATAATCTCACCCGGCTGGAGCATCCCTCCGCCATGATTTCCTTCCATGTGGATCTGGAGCTGGGGCAGTTTACTCCGTGGGTGGATAATAATGTGTACGATATCAAAGTAGGGGAGCCTGCTACCGACCTGGAGACTGCTCTCAACCCCAAGGTCATTAGCCAGGGCTCACAGGTTAATGTGGATCAACTACTGGCGGTGAACGGAAGCAAGGCACTCACTCACCTTTGTCGGGAATCCAATGATGATCTTCACCAGCTTGCATTGTGGTCTGTAACCCCCACCAACACGCCAGCCTTGTCGATTGTCGCCACCCTGCCGCTGCAAACATGGGCGGCGGATGCCCAGGTTCCCTTCGGACCCAAATACCTGAATGCTGCGCTGGCCCGGGACGGTCGCATTATCGTCGTTCTGCACGAGCAGGGGCTGGTGTCTTATGATTTGGCCAACCCGGCACAGATCGTTACCCAGAGCTACAGTCTTGCCGGTCTGTACCCCAGCCGACTGGCGGTGGATGCAGATGGCCACCATGTGTACGTGTCCCTGCGGGATACCGACAAGGATTTGAGGGTATTCGAGTTATCCGCCACCGGAGCACTTACCTTGGTGCAGTCGCTGGATGATTTTCCACGGACTATAGCGGGGCTGGTTTCATTACCAGCGGGAGGAGTGGTCGTCCATTATGTAGGTGAATTAAAACAGAACTCCCACGGGTATGGAGTGGATTACTGGGATAGTGCGGAGGATGTCGATGGGTACTCATTCCAAGATCAGCGCTTCGGTAATTCGAACGGGTTTGCCAACTTGCAGTGGAAGGATGGCAAGCTGGCACTGCTGAGCTACTACGACATCGCCCGGGATGTTAATGAAGGGCAGATGCGCTTCGTCGATGAACGCCATAGCTCGTCCATGTTCCGACTCTACGATGACCGTACCATTATCTCTCGTGGCTCGAATTACCCATTCTCCCTGCGGCTTGATCAATTGGGCTTCTTTACCGATGCCAAAGGGACAAACCAAGTCGATGCGCAGTTTCACAAGTATCTGGTCTCTTACCTGCGAGGTGCAAACGTTAAAGGGCGATTGGTCTCTGCCACCATTCCTACAACCATCAACAAAGATTTCGACAACTTGTATCTGGATGATGAGTCGGCTCAATCTCCATTCTGTGTTTACAATCAGAACCAATTTGTCGCATCACCAAGCCAGTTTACCATCAGCCAGGATTTTCTCTCCCTGGGTGATGCAGCAGGCCGGTATATTCTGGCGACAGCCATACCGGATTCATCCAAGATCAACCCGATGGCCATGGTATGGGATAAAGCCAGCATTAACTGGCAGGCACTGCAGCGAAATCTGGTGCTGATCGATTTACTGGCCGAAGAGTCGCTGGTATTCTCGCCTCAACTGCTCGCCAGCATGCAAACCGGGCATATCATCCATGCCGTATTTACCAATAACAACAGCTATCTGGTAACTTGTGCGTATGGTAATACGGATGGGGTCCCGCTTTACATCCGCTCGATTGCAGATCCGGCCAGTCCGGGGCTTCCCATCGCATTTGGTCGGGATAAGTATGTGAGCTACCTCGCCTACAGTGAAGAAAACCATCTGCTCTTTGCCGCCGCAGATAATCCCAACCGTGTGGATGTGTACGATCTCTCCAATCCGCAGAGCCCCCTGTTTGTCACCGAACTTGCCCTGTATGCAAGACCGCTAAGCATGCAGTGGTCGAAGAAGCAACAATCGCTCTATATCGGTGGGGAGGACTATAATAATGTCTTTATCTACCATAGGTCCAGCACTGGAACATGGACCTTTGCGTTTTCGCCTCCTGTAACCGATGAGTACGACGCGAATGTCTCCCGTATGAGTCTGTCCGATGATGCAAGCCGGCTGGTGGCGCTCTATTACCCCAACGGAGCTACTTCCCCCTGTCGAATTGCAGTATTCTCGCTGGCTGATGCCCAGATGACGCTGCTGGGGCGATTCATCCCCGACAGCACGTGGGATGATTTATCACTTGAATCCATCGTCATCACACCAGACGGGCAGACAGCATATGTAGATGGGGTCATTTACGCCAGTGTACCGTACCGTATCGTGCGGCTGGATTTGAGGAATCCGGCGGCCCCCGTACTTAATGGCGGCTTTACCGCCGCGCAACTTGGGTCTGGCCCGTATTACTCCTTTGGCTTGATGATGTCTCCACGAGGAGATTATCTGATGTCATCAGGTTATGGAATTAGAGCCATTGATTTGCATTCAGATCTCGCCAACCCGACTGTGACATTGATCAATAATTCGTCGATGGTCGGAATTTCCTCCGATGGGAAGCTCCTGCTTACCATGAAAACTACCGGCAACAACATTACTCTACTGGAGCTGACAACGCTCTACGTGACCCAGTAGTTGGGTCAGAATGGACCACCGCATCTGTATGACAACGCCGATGAGCCCCGGTGCGGTTGGCAAAGCAGGATAGCAGTCCTTCGTTTACTTACCCGAACTTCGGCTTCGTCTTCCCGAGGAACGCCTGCATCCCCAGTGTTGCATTCGGGTGGCTGCGGCAGCGGTTGTAGGCTGCGAGATTGTGCTCCAAATCACTGGTGGCATTTCCCGGGCCGAGTGCCCAGAGTGTTGCCTTGGTCTCTTTCAAGCCATTGCCCGGTAGTGCTACGAGGGTCTGTGCCAGACGTTGTACTTCGCTGTCCAATTGATTGGTGGCAAGCACCGCATCCACCAGCCCGATATCCAGTGCGTCTGCCGCTGACATCGGCACGCCTAGCAGGGCAATGCGGAGCGCGGCTGGTCTGCCAACCCGGGAAAGGAGCGCATCCAGCGCGTATGCCGGGGGCCAGCCGAGCTTGATTTCCGGCATGGAAAACGTTGCGGAGTGGCTCGCCAGAATCCAGTCCGCAGCGAGGGCGAGTGCCATACCGCCGCCCATGCAAGGGCCGTGTACGCGGGCGATTACCGGCTGTGCCAGTCGGGAGAACCGCTGACAGATCCTGCCACGGCGGGTCGCAAATGCCAGGCTTTGCGAGGGATCAAACGCTGCATTCTCCTTGATGTCTTCGCCCGCACAGAAGGCGCGCCCAGCGCCCGAAAGGATGACGACGCGCACCGGGCATTCCGGGTGTTCCAGATAGTCGATTGCGCGCTCCAGTTCGCCAGTCATCGTGGCATCGATAGCGTTTAGCTTGTTTTCGCGATTGAAGGTAAGCGTGCCCACGCCATTGACCAGAGCCCATTGAATACTTACTCCAGAGGGTGGGGGCGGGAGCGCAGCGCGACCTACCGGTGCGCTACCACCGGTGCGCTTCGTCAGCATATCTTGAAACTTGGGCAGTGTGACGACCGCCCGCCTATGCATCCCGCGGCCAATCTCGCCACCGGCATCTGTCGCAACCACTTCGAAATCGAATAGCTTCTTCTCCACGGCCACCAGACGCGCTGTAGCCTGCACTGTAGCTCCGAGCGGCGTGGGTGCCAGGTGTTTGATGTCCACCGTCACCCCCACGGAGCCCTCATCTGCATCCAGAAAAGGTGCCAGGAGGTCGCTAGCCGTCAGCTCCATCATCATTATCATCGACGGTGTGGAGAACACCGTGATCGGCGCCGCAGTCTGCTTACCGAGCGTGATGCCGTCCGCCGGCCCAACCACAAGCTGGCGATGCGATTCTGCGTTTAATGCTGGAATGGACTTCATGAGTGAAGCGGACTCTTATGGTGATCCACCAACACAATGGCAATGGCTATGTATTGTGCGGGATGGCAATTATCAGCCACGGATTTCACGGATGAAGGCAGGTAACTTAAGCCGTGAGCGGAATAAATGCAGACATCCTCAAGTCTGCACGTGAATAAAGAGAATACCAGAGAGACCCGGGAAGTAGAATGAGCCCTATAGGTAGCCGGTGTATGTGCTAAGAGCTTTCTGAAAGCACCAACGGTGCGACCCAGCCAGAGCCTGGGCCGTCGGCCCAGGTACGTACGTTATATATTGTGGATTAGGAGCGCTGAAGACGCGACCCCAGCGGGTTGAAGGTAGGTCGTCTCCTTAGGTCGCGCCGTTGGCGCTTATAAGGCATTCAGGATTCATCCTACTTCCCGCAACTCGCCAGGAATCCCATAACTTTCTGCCTCTGCCTTTCCGACTCAATGCCTCAGTACCTTTGTATCTACCTTCTTCTTCCAAACCTTGTTATTCAATAGCACGCAGGGTGTTACCTTCTATCCAGCGAGGTTGGATGGTATGATAAACCGGATCGGCTGGCAGGCCCCATAGATTTGACCTGAGGCAGAGATCGAGCAGACGAACGGCCTCGGTTCCAGAGTAGGTTCCATGGTCCAATACCCCTGATAGTTGTACGCTGGATTCCCCCATCACCGCATTTGTATGGAGTGAGGTAAAGCCTGGCTGTGTGATTGGTGCGTTTTTTATCAGATACCATTCGCTGTCATTGAAACCCAGCACAGCATCGGGTCGATAAGTCATCGCCCAGTCGTTCACTCGTTGAATCGTATTTGATTCATGGAAATGAAAAAGAGTGGGTATGGTAATCAGTTCAGGCGTGTATCTGTGCTGGCAGCTAAGAATGGCTGCTTCACGCAAGTCGTCATCGCGGGTTCGTTTGGGATGTTGGATTAGGATGGCACCGATACGTTGATAACCACGTGCCACCATCTTCTGCCAACACAAGAACACCGCTTCGAAGTGATTCAAAGTAACAGAATAAAGCGGCGGATTGTACAAGGAAGGTGAGGCATTTACCGCAATAAATCGGGACCAATTCAACTGTTCGCATAAAGTGGTACTTTTCATCGTACCTATTACGAGTCCAGAGATACCCCGTGCCAGTAACACGCGCTGGAGAGCGGCTACATTCGGATAATCACATAAATAAAATACCTCCAAATGAAACCCTAATAATTCGGCTTGTTTACCTGCTGCCTTGGGAAGCCGCTCCCAATCACCCATGGAGGTGCTGTTGGCATGGTCTTCCTCGATGAACGCTATGGGCTGTCCGGAAATATGCTCGGATTGATCATAGCGCATCTTCGTCAAAGCCGAGAGCATGGGGTGCGGTTTATACCCAAGTGCTTCGGCTTGTTGAACAATTCTTTCACGTAACTCAGGTCTGATTCGTAAATCACCTTTCAGCGCCCGGGACACTGTGGATTGGTTTACACCCAGGTGTTCGGCGATGGTTCGGTGAGTTACTATCACGCCGTGCATCAGAATGCATGAATCATAATTCGGCAACCAGATAATGCCCTCTATAGTCAGTCATGAGCTCATCAAAGGTGAGTACAGAATAACCTGCAAAATTATATCCATGAATAAGTTACCTCTCGTTCTAAGCTCGCTTGTGTTGGCAGTTGCCTCCACCGCATCCGCCGCAGTCGTGTTATCAGAAACATTCGCGACTGACGGCGTCTTTAACAATCCATCCGTTCAGACCGGAGTCGGAACCTGGAACTCCAATCTTAGTGTGGTTGGTGGTGCTCTCCAGATAGTACCCAATGGTTTTCTAAACATCGACGTTGCTGCTCAAGCTGCGCCATTGATCGAGTTGAAATTCGATCTGATTAATGCAAATGCCAATGACGGGATTGTGATGCTGTCACTTGGTGGCACGCGTCAGACCTCGCCTAGCTTTAGCGATGGGAAACCCGGCAAGCAGAACTTCTGGATCAAAACCATTTTGGTAGAACGCCCTGGCCCATGGGATACATTCAACGGCTACCCGAATATATCCAGTACTACAGCCAGTTTCACATTCACGTTTGATACTGTTGCGAAAACCACGCTTTTGAACGTAAATGGCGTGAACTATGGAACTAAATCCACTGCCGATTGGACCGCTTTCGACGGTTCATCTGCGCTCAGTTTCGCCTTTGGAGGTGACGCTGGGGTGACCGGAAAAATTGACAACATCAGCTTAAGCACAGTTCCTGAGCCTGCAACTTACGGGTTTATATTTGGTCTTATGGTAGTGGCAGTTGCTTTGTGGCGTAAGCGCGTCGCTTAATGCTTTAACTGCTAATGATACTACTCGATATTAGTAGTATGGAGTGAAAGTAGCCCGGTTGAGCAGAACCAAGAACACTGCCAGCCGGGTTAACTGTTTCCCGACCTAAGAATCCTGCAAAGTAAAATAGCATAAACGTGTGGAGTGTGTGGTGTCTGCGCGGTCACACTGGTCTGGCAGGCAGAAATTCGCTGCGTGTCATGGCCTATGAGAAATAGGTACATAACCCTTATGGTATAGACATCGGCTATCTGGTAGTCGCTGTAATGAAATGATGCCTATTTGTAGTTGAACAGTTCCTGAACAACGACTTCCTAATACCTGATGCTAGGCAAAGTGGGTCCATCTACCCAGGCAGGTGCAACAGTGACTGTGAAGCGAGGCTGGCTTAGGCCTACTTCACGAGTGCGTAGCATAAGTGCGACTTGGTCAACTGCCTTGCGTCCAAGATGGGCCATGCGGTTATCACAACCAGCGGTACCATCGTCTTGATTAAAGTCTTGATGAAGTGTTGCGAAAGCGATTTTGCCCGGGACAGCATAGCCAGCATTTATAAGCCACCAGACCATGCCTGAATGTATGCCTAGAATACCGTCAGGCTTATATTCTTTTACCCACTGGATGAAACCGTCCGCAGCGTCAAATGGACCAGACCAGAGCGGGATATTATCGAAGCCATAGAGGGCGGAGGCATAATTCCATGCGGCATGACGACAATGATCATCTATGTGAACGGGATCATGCTGGCATAAGGCGGCCCCAAGTCGGCGATAGCCCCGTGCTTTCATACGCTCTACACAGAGCATAATCGACTGGAAATAGTCAGGTATGACTGCTGGAATAGGTAGCTCGAAACGGCCGCGATTGCAGCTTACGGCTGCAAATTGAGACCAGTCGAATGTATCGAGCAAGTCAGGGTGAAATTGAGGGCCCACCAATAGTCCCCGAATGCCTCTGCTGGTGAGTACTTGTGTGAGTCGAGGAATTGACGGATAATCATCCTGTATAAAAACCTCTACTCGCATACCTAGCTCCAGTGCGCGCTTTATAGCAGACTCACGGTAAGTACGGTATTCGCTTAATGGGTTGTTTTGTAACCAGCCGACCACTGTTCCCGTCTGTGTGGGCAATTTGCGCCAGCGGGCTACGGCGATTTCGCTCAGTGTCTGGTCCGGGATGTAGTGGAGCTTCGACACCGCATCAAGTACCGCCTGGCGTGTGCTTTCCCGCACATCACTATACCGATTCAGTGCTTTGCATGCTGTTGCCTTCGAAACGCCAGCTTCACGGGCAACATCCTGCAATGTAGGGCGAATTGGCATGAGTAGCGAAACGGGTTTCGGTTTGAGTGTGTCGCGTTCCTATTCTGTTCGTCAACTATCTAGTTCGTCATGAATAAACTATTAATCCTTACTAGTGCCTTCTTTGCCCACCTCATCGCAGCAGCGTCAAGCCATGCCGCGATAATAACAACGACTGGAGTGTATGATGAAAATATTGTTGTTACAAACACCGTCGACAGCAGTCTGACTGCTTATACAGTTGCCCAATTCAGCAGTGATGTGGCGACTGCCTTTTCAAACAATCGGGGCGGTGTTATTGGTTTCAATGGTTTCAGCACCAACACAGTAATCCCCTCAATCGAAGCTCCTTATGGATTAAATGCTACGAAGTCTTTGAACATTACCTTCAACGGAGGCATTTCCCATCATATTGTCCTTGGTCTTGGCAGTTCCGCGCCTATTTCCGGGCAGACCTCGCCTAGCAGTTCTAGCACCGCATTTGGTCAGGGACCGAATAGTGATGGCGATGCCAACTATGACATCGATATGCAGTTTGCCTCCATCACGGGCGGAGAGCCTCTGGAAGTTATCACTGGCTTGGGCTTGACCTATTTGGGACGCACCAATGGAGGGGGCTTGGATAATCTGGACAATGTTACCATCACCGCTTTCTTCAGCAACAGTACGTCCAGTAGCGTCACAACCAATGCCAATAATGTGGGCGGTGAACGATTCATCGGCTTTCAATCCCCGGCAAACACCTCGATAGATCGGTTACTCATCGATCTGCCAGCAGATATTGGCCGACGCGTCTTTATCGATGACCTGGCCTTTATCACCACAGCAGTGCCCGAGCCATCTACCTACGCCGCAGTTTTTGGGTTCTTAGCTATGGTTGTAGCGTTGATTGTGCGAAGGAAGTGAAGTCGCGTATCTGGAAGTCCTTACTTTAACCGCAATTTCTAATACTAGAGCGCAGCACTATAGAGTGCTTGTAGCCCGGCTGGTCAGCAATCAAAGCTGCCAACCGGGTTTTCTGTTTCTAAAGATGGCTGATGCGGGCAGGTGGCGGCAGGAACGTCAGCCATTCTTTTTGTAATTGCCGAATCTCTGCATGTTGCTTTGGTCTGCACCATGAGCATGACTGATCGTGAGCCCCGTACTGAGTCCACCAGCGATGAAGCTGCGAGTGAGAGTCTGCGCTGGTTGTTGCGACTGCGGTGGATTGCCCTGGTTGGGCAGTTGGCTACGATTGCGTTGTCTAAGTTTTTCGTTTCGATAGAGCTGTGGGTTCCCGGGCTGGTGATTGGACTGACGGCAACGGCATTGTCCAACCTGTTACTGCACTGCTACAAAACTACTTGGGTGCGCGCTGCCCCACGCATCATTCTGTTCTACCTGGCGCTGGATGTGGTCACACTGACGGCCATGTTGTACTGGTCCGGCGGGGTGCATAATCCTTTCACCTCGTTTTATCTTTTGCACATTACCATTGCGGCGGTGCTACTGCCACGCAGCCGGGCGGTGTTGCTGTCCCTGCTCGCATTCGGCGGGTTTGGGCTGCTTTATGCAACCGGGGAGCAGAGCTGTCATGCGATCCCGCTAAGTAGCGGGATTTCACAAGAGGCACACTTTCAAGGCATGCTGGTGGCATTCATCCTGACGGGCACGTGCATCGCTCTCTTCGTGGGGCGGTTGCAGGCAGAGTTGCGGCGACACGCAGATGCGCTCATCCAGAGCAGGCTCCGGTTGGCTGAGGTTGAGCACTTCTCCAGTCTAGCGACACTGGCGGCGGGAGTAGCCCACGAGTTGGCCACCCCGTTGGGTACCATTGCCATTGCAAGTCGCGAGTTGGAAAACACCACCCGCACACAATGCCAGAGTCTCGCCTGTCTGGAAGACGCCCGTTTGATTCGCACCGAAATTGATCGATGCCGGACGATAATTGACCGGCTTGGTCATGGCGCGGACCGCGGTGCCGTCCCGGTAACAGAAGCATTGAGCGCCGCTGCGATCATGGACCGCTTGCGTGCCAATCTTCCCCCAGCCCATGCAGCCCGACTCAGTATCGTGGTAGAGACTACCTGTACCATTCACACCACCAGCGAATTGATACAGTCTCTAAACACATTGGTTAAGAATGCATGTGAAGCCGATAGCGAAGGGCACCCAGTCGAAGTACGAGTGTATGAACAGAAGGAGTGGCTGTCCTTCGAAGTACGGGATCGCGGGGCAGGCATGGATGACGCCACACGGTCGCGTGTGGGCGAGCCATTCTTTACAACCAAGCCCCAGGGGCAGGGCATGGGATTGGGTTTATTTTTGGTCCGGATGTTTGCCACCAGAAATGGCGGACGATTGGAGATGGATTCCCACCCGGGGAAAGGGTGCTGCATGACACTTCGTCTTCCAACCACAACGCGGGTATGAACACGCAAGCTGTACTTTTAGTGGACGATGATGAAGTCTTTCGTGAGCGTCTGGCAAGGGCTTTGCGGGTGCGGGAGTTTGCAGTGACCACTGCGGCGGATGTACCCCAGGCTCTGGACATGGTGCGAATTCACCCCCCCGCCATGGCAGTGGTGGATTTGCGCATGCCGGGAGGGAGTGGACTGGAGTTGGTGCGAGTCCTGCATGCGCTGGATCCGTTGATCAGAATTGTAGTGCTGACTGGATTTGGAAGCATCGCCAATGCGCTGGAGGCTATTCGCATGGGCGCATCCGATTATCTGACCAAGCCCGCAGATGCGGACCAGGTGGCGGCTGCATTAAGAGGGAAAACTGTTGCAAGGCCGGATGTTGGCGAAGTCCCTTCGCTGGATCAAGTGGAGTGGGAGCACATCCAGCGTGTGCTCAGTGAAACCGGGGGCAACATCAGTGCCACGGCAAGGATGTTGGGAATTGACCGGCGCTCGCTACAACGAAAGTTATCCAAATTTGCCCCCGAAGGGTAGGTGGTTGGCAGGTGCGGGCTTGAGGGGGTGCGGCATTATGCCACATTCCCGCTTAAGCCCGGCTATGTTATGATCGTGAGATGCTGCAACGCTCATTTCTTTACCCATTGTTCAATTCAGTATGCCTACTCCTGGCGACTACGCTCGCGTGTGCCGCCAGTGATACCGAAGAGGCCGTGAATCTGGAGCCACAAGTGGTCACCAGCACGCTGCCAGCGGAGCCGCTAATCTCATCTTTTGATGCCAAATCCGCAGTGCAGCCGATCCCCGCACAGGATGGGGCCGACATCCTCCGGCATGTGCCGGGCTTCTCCGTCATTCGCAAGGGAGGCACTGATGGGGACCCGGTGTTGCGAGGCATGGCGGGCTCCCGGTTGACGATCCTGCTGGATGGGGCCTGCTCTCCGGGCGGCTGCGGTCAGCGCATGGATCCACCCACCGCCTATGTATTTCCTTCGGCCTACGACCGGGTGATTGTTCAGAAAGGTCCACAAACCGTAATCTATGGACCGGGGATAACTGCCGGCATTGTGCGATTTGAACGCGACATGCTGAGATTCACAAAGTCCGGTACGAATCTCGATGCATTTACATCGGTCGGCTCATTTGGCCGTTTTGATCAGATACTCGATGCCCGGGCAGGTACTCCACAGGTTTACGGGAGACTGGCGGGTACGTGGGCACAGTCGGACGATTATCAGGATGGAAACGGGCAGAGCGTTCACTCGGAGTACCAGCGTGGAAGTTTACAGGCGGCCGCAGGCTGGACTCCTGCGAAACAGACCGCATTTGAACTATCCGGAGCCATCAGTGATGGGGAAGCCGCTTACGCAGATCGTATGATGGATGGGGTGAAGTTCGCCCGTCAGGCGGTCTCGCTGCGTGGGCAGCATGAAATGACGGGTGGCGTACTGGAGCGGGTGGAAGGGCAGGTGTATTACAATTACATCGATCACGTCATGGACAACTATTCACTGCGCACTTTTAAGAGTTCTGCTATGATGCCGAATCGCGCCGTTTCCAATCCGGATCGATTGACGGTCGGTGGCTACACCCGGGCGAATCTGCAACTCATGGATGCGCTCACCGGCGTAGCCGGGCTTGATGCCCAATATAATCGCCATCGGCTCCGCTCCGCCATGAATCAGGATGCCATGCCTTATCAGGGAATGGGTCGCAATCAGGACGGGGAGTTTACACAGACGGGATTGTTTGGAGAATTGGCTTATGAGATCACTCAGGACGACCGTCTGGTGGGAGGCGCTCGGGTGGACTTTTGGCAGGCAGAAGACTCGCGCAGCAAGATTAACACGGGTATGGCCAGCATGCCTAATCCTACCATGGGACAGAAGCGGGATGACACTCTCGGGGCGGGGTTTCTGCGCTATGAGCGCAGTATCCAATCTATTTCTGGTACAGCCTATGCGGGAATCGGACACGCAGCCCGCTTTCCTGATTACTGGGAACTCTTCAGCAAAGAAAGCGCCGCCAGTTTGAGTGCATTTAATACCAAGCATGAACGGGTCACCCAGTTTGATGCCGGGTTGGTCATAAAAAATGATGGGTGGACGGTCTCACTCGCAACGTTTGCGGCATGGCACGAGGACTTTATTCTAATCCAAAGCGGTGTGCAGAAAGCATCGGGCATGGGCACCCGCAGTGCCACCATTGCACGCAACTGCAATGCCTCCAGTATGGGTGGTGAATTTGGGGTGAATTACATTTTTGAGAGCGGCTTCTATACGGGAAGCAGTCTCGCCTACGTGCGCGGTGTAAACGAAACGGACGATCTCCCACTCGCCCAGATGCCGCCACTCGAAGGAAAACTCGAGGCTGGCTATCGCTCTGCGAAATGGTCCGTGGGCACGCTGCTGCGACTCGTGGATGCGCAGGATCGCGTGGCGGTCAATCAAGGGAATATCATCGGACAGGATATCGGCACGTCCGGAGAATTTGCCGTAGTTTCGCTTCATGGAGCCTACCAGTTCACTCCGCAAGTCGAGTTCGCGGCTGGTGTGGACAACCTCTTTGACACCACCTATGCCGAACACATCAGCCGGGCTGGAGCGATGGTGAATGGGTTTAGCCAGACCACCCGCGTCAATGAGCCGGGTCGGGTTCTGTGGCTGCGTGCGAGTTTGCGGTTCTAGGATGTCAGAGATTACAGATTAAAGATTACAGATTGCAGATTGCAGAAGAGGCTGCACGCTGAATTACATATCGTCCTATTTGAGTCGATGCCCAGGTAGGTACGCTGTCGCACTTATGGTTCTGAAACTCGTTGACACGATGTGTCCCAGTATTTGTTTTACTGACATCCATAATCGAAGGCACAACGGTACTCTTAGCACAGTGCATCCATCACGCCTGCAGGTAGCATGGGGATTTGCGTGTGTTGTATTGGTTCTGTTGCTCAATGTATTTTCGGTGTGGCAGGCGGGTCATGACTGGGTACACCGCGTTACTGATGCTTCTACTACTGCGGACTGTACGCATGGACCCTGTGGCGATTCGACTGACAGTGCATCACCCCCGCATCATCCAGGATGCGTTCTCCAACTACTCGCCGGTGGGCATATTGATGGCATGCTGGACATGCCACAAGTTACCCCACATGTCTTCTCGTCGCCAAGTATCTGGTTATTAGCGCGTTCACAGAACGGATCGCAGCTTGCAGCCATCCGTCTGCCACCTGCCTGTGGACCGCCTCTTAGCTAAGCCCATAACGCGTATTCCGTTCGGGATTCCACACCGTGGTGTCCCTGCACCGATTGACTTCCCGTCTGGCCTTTGCCTGAGGGGAACGTACCTATTGCGATAGTCCTGACCGTGCCCCCCACTCTAATTCGGGGGGGAGCATTCCCAGCGATCAATATTCTGCCATTCCCTTATAGCAGCATTAACTCGCGGACTAGTTTTGCGATGGGAGTAACAAGGAGACGGTTTGCCTTCTGCCTCCTGCCTTTTCTGACTTTGTGCCTATGTGCCTTTGTACCTTTGTGCCTACCTTCCGAAGCCCCTGCGGGACTACAGGTTACCTATCATACAGTTCAACTCATTTGTTTATCATGAATTATAGTATTCCATTGATTCTTCTTTCGCTTGTCTGGGCGCTCACCAGCATACGAGCCCAAGACACTGCTGCGGCGACACGTCCGCAAACGTCTGAATCCGAAATCGTCAACCTTGATGCCATGGTGGTATCCTCCGGCCTTGATGATAAAACTGCCTTTGACCTTGCGCAGGGGGCATCGGTCTTAGCCGATAACGAATTGCGGCTGCGCTCACAAAGCACACTGGGAGAAACACTCTCGTCGTTACCAGGAGTGAATGCCGGCTACTTCGGCCCCGGGGCCAGCAGGCCGATCATTCGAGGGCTTGGAGGGGACCGGGTACGAATGCTCGCAAACGGTGTTGGCACCCTGGACTTGTCCAACCTCAGTCCAGATCATACCGTGGCTGTGGAGCCACTTCTGGTGGAGCGGATAGAGGTACTGCGCGGTCCCTCCACTCTTCTCTATGGCAGCTCCGCCGTGGGGGGTGTGGTAAATACGATCGACAACAGCATCCCATCAAAATTGGCATCGAGCGCGCTCGAAGGTGCGGTTGAGGTGCGTGGCGACACTGTCGCAAACCAGAGGACGGGAATACTTACGGCACTGACGGGTACCTCTGGTTTTGCGTTTCGGGTGAATGCGCTCATGCGCGATTCCGGAGATGTGGATATCCCCGGTTACGCAATACAAGGTGCGGATGCTCCCGCTAATCAAGCGCATGGCACCCTGCCTTCGAGTGAACTAGCCACGAAGACGGGGTCATTTGGCACGGCATGGATTGGCAACAGTGGGTTCATTGGCGCGGCGGTGAGTACCTACGATACCGCCTATGGTGTCCCCGTCGGGGATGATCCTGCAATCAGCATAGACATGACACAGCGGCGACTGGATTTACGAGGTGAGTTTACACAGGAGTTCGGCATTTTCTCGTCTGCAAATCTGCGTCTGGGAATCTCCGATTACAGACACTCGGAGCTGAGTGGCGGCACTACAGTCAATACCACCTTTAAGAGCACGAGTTATGAGGGCCGGCTGGAGCTTCAGCAGGTACCCGTTGGGTTACTCACGGGTACGGTGGGATTCCAGACGGCTTGGGCAAAGGTTTCCTCGGTGGGTGAGGAGGTGGTTCAGCCTCCGAACCAAACCACTACAAACGCTGTTTTTATATTGGAGGAGTTGAAATTTGAGCACATCACATGGCAGGTTGGAGCACGCTATGATAACCAGCGGATCGCGCTGGGGGAAGTGCCAGAGTTACCACCCTTTGATCGCTATCTGGCAACATCGGGAGATACCATGGCGCGGGATGCGCTTAGTGGGTCGACTGGAGTGGTTGTCTATCCGCTCAAAGATTACTCACTGGGGCTATCCCTTGCGTGGTCGCAGCGTCTGCCCACAGCACAGGAGCTCTTTTCAAACGGGCCACATGGAGGCACCGGAGCCTACGAGGTAGGCGATAGCTCACTGGGGCGCGAAACATCACTGGGGCTCGATCTCACCCTTCGCAAACGGGCGGGATTTATCACTGGCTCCATCGGTGTCTTCTATAACCGTATGGATGCCTTCATCTACGAGCAGGAGTTGCCGGAGTCAGCCAAGCCGGAGTTCAATAATGATGAAGATTTAAGCGTTTATCAGTTTGTAGCGGCGGATTCCCGCTTCTATGGCGGTGAAGTCGAGTTGACCCTCCATCTGGTCGATAGCACCAACCACCAGCTCCATCTTAATCTCACTGGAGACTCCGTTCGTGCAGAGTTGGCTGATGACGCGAATACCGCGATTCCCAGGATCCCACCGCTACGCTATGGTGGCGCCCTGCGCTACGAAGGGGGGCGGTGGACCGCGGGAGTGGAAATCCGCATTGCAGAGAAGCAGGAGCGCATCAGTAGCTATGAAACGATGACTGCCGGCTACACGCTCCTGAGTGCAAACCTCACCTATACTCTACCCACACAGAGAGTGAACTATACCTTCTTCCTCACCGGCAATAATCTCTGTGACGAGGAAGCTCGTATCCATACCTCTTTCCTTAAGGATTATGCTCCGCTGCCAGGCAGAAACCTGCAACTCGGAGTGCGCGCGAACTTTTAGGCTAGTGTCAGGTCTATCAATAAGAAGTTGGTAGGATAAAGACGTCGGCTGGTACATACCCGTATAACACGAGCTGTTGGCGGGGTTGTACCAGCCGTCCGGCAACCTCGCGAAATCATCATTTGTTTGGATTGTCAACTTAACCTCTCTGTGTATTGTACAATCAAGGACCAGTCATGATCGCTGTATGAACAAGCAAATCTATGTGAACTTGCCCGTCTCCGACTTGCCAAAGGCACGCGCTTTCTACGAGTCGCTCGGGTTTACTATCAATGAAGAGTACAGCGATGCGACTGCTGCTTGTATCGTAATCAGTGAAACTATATATGTGATGTTACTGACGTACGCCAAGTTTCGCGAGTTTACCCCAAAGGCTATTTGCGATACGTCCAAGGCCACCGAGGTCCTGAATTGCCTGAGCTGTGACAGCCGCGCTGTGGTGGATGAACTGGTGCGCAAGGCGGTCGCTGCTGGTGGCACGGTGTACGCTGACGCGAAGAACTACGACTTTATGTATCTACATAGTTTCCAAGACCTCGACGGGCACGCATGGGAACTTGTTTATATACAGGCGGGCTCGGGGTCTGCCTGAGTTGAGTGACCACATACCATCCAATCATCCAGCCATGAGTGCCATAGCCAACGCAGACAATCGCGAACTGGTCATTACCCGTATTATTAATGCTCCACCCGCTGCCGTCTACAAGGCATGGACTGACCCCGAGCTTCTGAAACAGTGGTTCACGCCACCTCCTTATGTTACCACAGTTGCGGAGCTGGATGTTCGACCCGGTGGGACAAACTTCATTGTTATGCGTGGTCCGGATGGTATTGATCTGCCCAACCATGGCGTGTATCTCGAAGTCGTCCCGAATGAGAGGCTCGTTATCACCGACGCCTACACCAAGGCGTGGGAACCTGCGGAAAAACCATTTATCACGGTGTTGCTGACTTTCGAAAACGATGGGGGTAAGACCAAGTATACCGCCCGGGTGAAGCACTGGACCGTTGCCGACCGCGAAGCCCATGAGAAAATGGGTTTCCACGAAGGGTGGGGTATCGCCACCGATCAGCTAGCCGCTTTGGTATCAAAACTTTAACGGACGAAACATTCCATCCACGAACCAAATCACAGCCCATGATCAAAAAAATACTACTCGGATTAGTCGCAATCATTGCCCTCGTGCTCATTGTAGCGGCATTCCAATCCAATGAACTCCGCGTGAAACGCAGCGCCTCCTTGGCGGCAACGCCTGCTGCGCTCTACGCGCATGTAAATGACCAGCATAAATTCAACGCATGGAACCCATGGTTGAAACTCGATCCCACCGTCAAAATTGCCTACTCAGGCCCGGATGCAGGTGTCGGCTCGGTCTGTAGTTGGCAGGGGAATAGCGACGTGGGCGCAGGAACCGCCACCATAATAGAAAGCAAGCCTGGCGAACTCGTGCGTTTTCGCATGGACTGGAAGGAGCCGATGAGTGGCACCAGCACGGTGGATTTCACCTTCAAACCCACAGGCGATAAAACCGTTGTTACCTGGGACATGTATGGCCCGCAGCCTTATTTAGGTAAACTCATGAGCTTGTTCATGGATTGTGACAAAATGTGTGGCGACCAGTTCGAAAAGGGATTGGCGAGTCTCGGCGAAGCCGCCGCAGCACCTGCAAAGCTGTAGAGTAGTCTCATCTTTTAACCTTACACTCAACAAATAACACAGTTATGAATACTCGATGCAATCCCGTAGGCTGGTTCGAACTCTATGTTAAAGACATGGCACGCGCGAAGGCTTTCTATGAGAAGACCTTTGAGGTTACGCTTCAGCATTTACCAAGTCCTGCTGGCATTCCGATTGAAATGTGGGCATTTCCCATGGAGATGAATGCCTCAGGCTGTCCAGGTGCTCTGGTGAAAATGGAATGCAAGGACCCCGGCGATGGTGGTACCATAATCTACTTTTCGTGCCCCGACTGTGCCGTGGAAACTGCGAGAGCGCTGGCCAATGGTGGCAGCATAGTTCAGGACAAATTTTCGATAGGAGAATACGGCTTCTGCTCCTTGGTCCATGACAGCGAGGGTAATACAATCGGTCTGCACTCGATGAAGTAGGTCCGGCTATTGAGCTATGGGCTCGCACGGCTATCCCGCTGAGACACGGCCAGCCTGCCATATTGTCGCAGGTATTTTAGGGCTAGTGCCATATCCTTGGGCAGGGGGGCCTCGATGGTGATTGGTAATCCGGTAACTGGGTGGGTAAAGGTGGCGGCGGTGGAGTGCAGGGCGAGGCGGGCAAGCAGCGGGCGCTCTTCCTCCTTCGGTTTGTAGCTGCGCTTTATTTGGGAGAGCAGCACTGGGTCCATCGTGCCATAGAAGGGGTCGCAGACGATGGGGCACTCGATCTCGACGAGATGCACGCGGATTTGATGGGTCCGGCCTGTCATGGGGAAACACTCTACCAGAGCGAGGTCGCGGAAACGTTCCAGTACATGGACACGGGTGGATGCGGGGCGGCCCTCGCGCTTGTCCACTCGCATGCGGCCAAGCTTATGCTTGTCCGGTCCCAGGGGTTTGGAGATAACTTGGTCCGACTCCGCCGGCTGTCCCCGGACCAGGGCCAGATACCGCTTGTCCACTACACGCCGCTCGAACTGTGAAGCCATGAGACGGATATAGGGCTTGCCCTTCGCACAGACAATCAGTCCGCTTGTGTCGGCATCGAGCCGGTGGACGTTGACCACCTCGCCCTTCCAGCGCTCCAGTATCATGCCTACGAGAGAAGGCCGGGTCTTGTCCCAGCGGTCTGGAGCGATGAGCATGCCACTGGGCTTGTCGAAGCAAATGAGGGCATCGTCTTCGTATACAATCGTGGGCAGGCTGGATTTCGGTGTAGGCACAGATGCACATAGGCACAGAGGCACAGCGGCGGAAAGCTTATTCTATACAATAGGCACTTGGCAGGAGCGTGGATGACCTTGGCGGGACGGGAGATGACCTTGGCGGGACGGGAGATGACCTTGGCGATACGCGAGATGACCTTGGCGGGACGGGAAATGACCTTGGCGGTTCGGGAAAAGACCTTGGCGGGACGGGAAAAGACCTTGGCGGTTCGGGAAAAGACCTTGGCGGGACGGGAAAAGACCTTGGCGGTTCGGGAAATGACCTTGGCGGTTCGGGAAAAGACCTTGGCGGGTCGGGAAATGACCTTGGCGGGTCGGGAGATGGCCTTGGCGGGACGAGAGATGACCTTGGCGGGACAGAATCTCCACTTTCTAGTTGAAACTGAGTCTCAGGCGGATACAGTCTAGTTACCCTTGTATAATCCATGAGCCATTTAGCCCGGAAATTAAGTGAGTTGCGCCCCGGAGAGACCGGAGTTGTCAGTGCCTTTGCGGCTATTAACGCAGAGTGCCTGCGGCTCCAGGAGATGGGGCTGCTGCCCGGGACGGAAGTCCGATTTCTCCGGAAGGCTCCGCTTGGGGACCCGCTGGAGATAGAGCTTCGCGGGTACTGCCTGACTTTGCGCAAGAAAGAGGCGGACTGTGTGCTAATCGGTGCGAGTGCTTGATAGGCGACCATTTCGTGGTTCATCCGCATCACTCCCCATGCCAATACCAGTCCATCTCCAAGGGCAGAAACCCATAGCCAGTCAGGAAGCCCCAGCGGTATTTGCTGTGGTGGGGAACCCCAATTCCGGCAAGACCACGCTCTTCAATGCTTTGACCGGGTTGAGACAGAAAGTCGCCAACTACCCGGGTGTCACTGTCGAGCGCAAGGAGGGCGTATGCTACTCCCAGCACGGCAAACCCATTCGGATAATAGATCTGCCCGGTGCCTACAGCCTGAGTGCGCGTTCTCCGGATGAGGCCATCATGCAGGATGTGTTGCTGGGGAGACGCCCGGATACACCGAGGCCAGACGCAGTGATCTGCGTACTCGACGCCAGCAATGTGGAGCGACACCTTTTTCTAGCGACCCAGGTTCTCGAGATTGGCCTGCCTGTTATTATCGTACTGAACATGATGGACCTCGCCGCAAAGCGGGGCCTGAAAGTAAATGCAGAGAAGCTCTCCCGAGCGCTTGGGGTTACAGTCGTCGCTGCGCAGGCGAATAAAGGCGATGGGCTCACTGCGCTTCGCATTGCGATGAGTCGGGCGGATTTAAAAGCCTCCCCGTGGCGTTGCCCTGTGCCCCAGCTCTTCTCGAGGGGCATGGATGAGATGCAGAAGTCCCTCCGCGAAACCAGTAACTATGGTCCGCGTCGCGCCTACCCGGAAGCCTTTCTGTTACTTACGGATGAACCCCGAATGGCAGTACCGGGCAGCGAGCCACTGAGCACCGCGACAACTGAGCTTGCCCATACCTGGCAGAAACGACTCGACCAGGAGATTCCCGGTTGGCGAAGTGAGTTGGTGGTGCTGCGCTACAATGAGATAGGCACCCTTGTCCGCGAAGTCGTGCAGCGGATTAATCCTGAGGCACCCGGAATCTCGGAGCGGATAGACCGCTATCTCTTGCACCCTGTCTGGGGATTTCTAGTTTTGGGCACGGTTCTAGGGATGCTTTTCTTTAGTATCTTCTCCCTCGCCGCTCCATTGATGGATGCGATTGATGGGCTGACGGGTTGGGTGGGTGGGCTACTGGCGCAGGCCATGCCAGCCGGCGACTTGCGCAATCTTGTAGTCGATGGCGTGGTGGCTGGAGTGGGTGGCGTAGTTATTTTCCTACCACAGATTCTCCTGCTCTTCTTCTTTATCGGCCTGCTGGAAAACACGGGTTACATGGCGCGAGCCGCCTTCCTCCTCGACCGGGTGATGAGCAAAGTCGGCCTCCATGGAAAGTCGTTCATCCCACTGCTCAGCTCCTACGCCTGCACTATTCCCGGGATCATGGCCACGCGAACCATCGAGTCTCCGAAGGATCGGCTGGTGACTATTCTCGTTGCGCCCTTCATGACATGCTCGGCACGGCTGCCAGTGTATTTATTGATGATTGCCACCCTCGTACCGGTGGGTACAGCGCCGGCGGCACTCAAGGCTGGGTTACTGCTGATGCTTTATGCACTGGGCACCGGCGGCGCATTCTTCTTCGCATGGTTCTTCAAGAAGACGCTACTGAAGGGCGTCACTCCCAGCCTGGTAATGGAATTGCCCGCCTACCGCATGCCTGCGTGGCTCGACGTGCTCCGCGAGATGGGCGAGCGCGCGGTAGTTTTCCTAAAGAATGCAGGCACCGTGATTCTGGGGCTCTCCATCTTGCTCTGGTTTCTAATGAACTTCCCCAAGGCACCTGCGGGCGAAGAGCACAGCCAGCTCAGCTACAGCATGGCGGGAAAAATTGGGCGCGTGATGGAGCCAGTGATGCAACCCCTGGGTTTTGATTGGCGTATTAACATAGGAGTGGTCGGCTCCTTCGCCGCACGCGAAATCTTTGTCAGCACCATGGCCATCACCTATAACGTGGATAATGTCGATGACGACAACAACACCAGCCTGGTCGAGTCCCTTCATACACAAAAGCGGGCCGATGGGTCACCTGTATTCACGCCGCTGACCTGTCTGAGCTTGATGGTGTTCTACGTATTTGCGCTACAATGTACGAGCACCCTGGCAGTCGTTCGCCGCGAGACGAATTCCTGGCGCTGGCCTCTCTTTATGCTCGGCTACATGACGACGGTCGCATGGGTAGGCGCGTTCATCGTTTACCAAGGCGGGCGATTATTGGGCTTCCATTAACCCGCGGCCTTTGTAAATATTCCCACGGCTAACATGGAGACCATTGACCAGACACTGATTGTTTATCTCATTGTGGTACTCACCGCAGGACTCTTTCTCTGGCGGATGCTGACAAAGAAGAAGCGCGCCTGCGGCGGCTCGGATTCATGCGGCTGTGGACAGGTTAAACGCCACGCTGTGATTCAGAAAATTATAGACAAGCAGTAGAGTCGAGATGCGGAGGGCCACCCAACTACACGCCCTCGCCTCTTATCTTGCAAAGATTCACTGGCCTGCCGACTACGCCGGGTTTGCAGTAGAACACTCCGCCTGCATGAGAAAAGCGTTCTGCATCCTCAGGGCGACCGCCTCTTGCAGTTGTTATGTAAAGTTCCTTCAGTCCCCATCCTCCGAAGCAGCATGAGGTTACATTGGATGCGGGGACTTCGACTACGGCGAGTTGTTCGCCAGTGTTTGGGTTATAGCAACGGACGGCAGACCCATTCCAGAATGCGATCCATAGATTGCCCTCTGCATCCGAGCACATGCCGTCCGGCCAGCCCTGCTCTGTCGGTATTGTCAGGATGGTGCGCCGGTTGCTCAGCTCTGCATGTTTGGGGCTGTAGTCGAAAGCATCAATGGTACGGGTCGGCGTATCGATATAGTAGAGAGTCCGCCCGTCCGGGCTCCACTCCAGGCCATTGCTGATGGTTACATTTGCCACGAGAGGCCGGACGCTTCCATCAAGGTCCACCACATACAAGGTGCCTGCCCTTTTATCGCCCTTCATGCTCATGGTGCCAGCGAGAAGACGACCAGAAGGATCGCATTTTCCATCGTTGAAGCGATTGGTTGGTAGGTGTTTCTCCGGTGAGGCCATGGATGTGGCGGTACCTACAGGCCAGTCTATCCAGTGAAGCCCGCTTTGCAGACCAGCGAGAAACCGCCCATTTCCACAGGGCACTGCGCAACCGACCCGCTCCGTTAGCTGTACGCTCTCCAGGGCTGTTCGGCCCACATCAAGACGGTGCAGGCGCATGCCCTCGATGTCCACAAACCAAAGCGCATTGTCGTGCCAGACTGGGCCTTCACCCAAGATGGCGTGCGCGTCGCAGAGAAGGGAAGCTTGTAGATGCCGCATGTGCAGAGCAGAAACGGATTTTTCCCAGCCGCGCAATTAGAAAAGCAGGAATTAGCGGCCAGAGGTCCCAGAGGGACATCGGGCGTCTCGCTCAAATTGTAGTCGGAGCGTCTCTGGCTACCTTCGATAACGCCAAACACCAGAGAATCCCTCTGGGACACCACATCCCGTATCAACTGTGAATGTGGGTAGTGACGTCTGGGTAATCGGCTTGCTTGACTTCTTGGTCACCTCCGCAGGAGTGGGAATCGACTCGGTATGAGTGGCAATCGATTCGGTATGAGTGGCAATCGACTCAAAAATTCCCACAGCCACCAGAATAGTTCCTCCCCCCGAGCGTTCCGGAGTGCTGTTCGGTTCGAAACTTCTCCCGCTGGCAGAAATAATTCATCCACGCAGAACAATTATTCCCGCCTTAGACTGTCCCCGACTGCTCCCCGGCGATAAATTTCCTGTCTTCACCATCTGTTAATGATTACAGGGAAGGAGATAAGAGCTACAATGTAGATGCTAGTGCTTACAAGACAATAGTTGTCGTCAATTAGCCTGTAGTTGACGTATACATAACAAAAGTAAACGTCATCTAGACAGAATATAGCATCTTCTAGCCAAAAAATAGTCTATTCTAGACAGTAACTAGCGCCTACAAGGCAGTTGTTCGTCTCATCAAGACAGCCTTGTATAGCTTAACACATACATTGTATGACATAACAAATGATTAATAATTGGTAACAGCAGCAAATGATGCAAATAAACTATAACATAATCACTTAACAACTAAATATAAGCCATTAACATACATCGAATGTCCTTTTATTTACTTCGACAACAGGCCAGCAATCGACTGGTATGCTTTAGTATAAGAAATGAAGTGGTTAACACTAGCCGAAGACGGCTTTTAGCAAGGTGCTGATCACTCCTTTAAGCCCCACCGGTACTCTGATGTCCCATAGGTGGACTTATTCCGTACCCATGGGTGGTAAACATTGGGTGAATGGGCCTTCCGTCATGCCGTGGACTACAAAATAAACACCCATCAAGAGAAATTAAGACGATGGGATGCCGTGGAAAGAGGTGCGGGATGGTACGTCCACGGTGAACGCGCTTTCTGCAACGCCGAGGATACGACTCTTCTCACTCCATGCGGCTAATTCCGGGGGCGCTCCAATGTCTCCAAGTGCTGTTGCAACTCCTCATCCGATACGCCGACCTTATCCCGCAGGAAATCCCGGAAGTCCTTTGGTAGGGGAGCGATATAGGTCGGCAGTGTTTCGCTGAGGAACTCCACCCGCCAGGCATGAAGCGCTTGCCGCTGCATGGGCAGCGCCGCAGCAAGCCGGGGCGTCCAGCCCTGTTCACAGAATTCAAGATAAAGGGTTTCATCCGCGCCATAGAGCTTGTCTCCGACAACCCCGTGGCGACTGTACAGTGCATGAGCGCGAATCTGGTGCTTGCGCCCGGTGTGTGGCTGTGCCCGGGCGAAGGTGTACCCATTGCGAGTGATTAAGGGGATGAACGTGGTCTGCGCTTTCTGCCCGCTGAAATCTTTGACAATATGCTGTTTTACCGCGACGGGGCTGGCAGGGTCGGGGCCGAGCGGCTTGCTAACCTCAAGCGTCCCCTTCATCTCGCCGTGGAGAATAGTAAGGTAGGTCTTATTAACCATCCTCTGCTCGAAGGAAATTTGCATCTTCCGCGACGTGGGCTTCGTCTTCCCTAGAATAACAATCCCGCTCGTCTCGCGGTCAAGACGGCTTACCAGGTGCAGCATATCGAGCTTTGTGTACTCGCGCGCCGCACCGACCAGGCTCGAGAGTGGGCCGTTCTTCGAAGGATGACAGACCACCCACCCCGGCTTGTTGATCACGAGCAGATCGACATCTTCGAACAGAATCCACGAAGGGAACTCCGCGAGATCGATTAAAGGAGCATCAGCACCGTAAATTTCAGCATCATCCATGGGAGGAAAAAGCTCATCATCACGCCCGGGTAAGGAATGGCCACACAAAAGCACTGTATTAATGGGGGGGGGATAAGGAGGTGGTAGGTTGGCAGGGTTGGGCTGATAGTTGCCAGCAACGCTCCATACTTACCAAGTAGCTGTACTGCCATTGCGGCCAACCATTCCGCCTGAGCACCGCAGCTTCGTAGCAGATCGTAAATCAACCTTGCGTCTATTAGTGCTGGCTTATTATAAGACTATGCCGGACCGTAAACATCATCTCCGATAATTCCAGTGCTATGAAAACACTAGCCAGACTATTTCTGTTAATAATCTCACTTGCGCTCGCGGGTACAGTGCTCGAAGCAAAAGATGATAACACCCCGCCGGGTACTCTGGCCATGATCACCACTTTGCCAGTGCGTTTTTCCAGCGAGCAGGTGGGCAAAGCGCTGGAAGCGGCATTTAATGGGCGTAAGTGGACGATAGTAGAAAGTAAAGAGGGTGTCGTCCAAGCTACTCTAGAACACCGAGGGATAGATTCGAGAGTAACTGCAGTTTTCACCGCGGGTAAGATTAAATACTACTCAGATACGGGCAAATCAAAGCAGGTCTATGATTCCCGGATTAACAAAACGGTGACCGTCGTAACCCCACTTACTCCATACGGCTGGCTGCGTAACATCGAGAAAGACGTGAAGCGCCAGCTTGGTGTCCTGGCGAGTGAGTAAGTAGAGCCATCCTGAAGTCAGCACGAAAAGAAAGAGAATTTCAGCGATTCCCGGGACGTAGGATGAACCCAATAGGACAGTGATAGAGGTGCGATGTGCTCCATGCAGCGCCAACGGCGCGACCCCATACCAGCCCAGGCCATCGGCCTAGGTAAAACGGTATAAGGTCGCGCCTTTGGCGCTGCATAGCAAAATGGGATCATCTCATTTCCCACCACATCAGGATGTCTGAAGGTAGTGGACAGTTGTGTCGCTGATGGCTAAAAGCTAAAGACTAAAAGCTACTTCACCGGAACATCATCAAGAAGCTGATCGAGCGTCTTGGTGCTTAGCTGGGTGTCTTTCACCGCATCCATCCGCGAGCGGTACCACTCGATCAGCGGGTCCGATCGATAGAGATAACTTGCCCCCTGGTTACTGCCATATTCATCAATGGCAGTACTTAATTCAGCGAATGTTAGCCTGGCCAATGGGCGTGCAGGCTGGTAGCGGATGACTTCATTATTTTCCTTTCCGCGGTCCATGGCTAAAGACAGGTACCCCATGTCGCAGAGGCGGGTGAGACTCTCATTCAGTAAGTGGGCCGGGGCGTGCATGCGCTCGGCAAGCTCTGTCACACTATAGGGGCGGGCGCAGTCCTTAAAGCGTCTGCATATTTGAAGAAATGCCGCCAGACTCAGTAGTTCCTTCACATGCATGGAGATATTATTCCATGCCTGCTGGTTCGTCACATAGTTAACATTCTGAACCGCATAGGTAATCTGCGATCCCAGCAGTACAAAGAACCAAAATATATAGAGCCCGAGCATCAGCACCGGGATAATCCCAAGGGACCCGTAGAAGCTGCGACTTTCTATCACCTTGCTTACATAAACGATGGAGAGCAGGTGGTTCGTTACCAGCAGCAGTGCCGTAACAAAGGCGCCAGTAAGTGCCGCCTTCCAGTTCACCGTCGTGTTTGGAAAAAACTTGTAGAACGCCATCAGCAGGCCAAGGATGAATGCGAAGGAAAGCAGTGGCCCGGCAAGGACAAACACCTTCCCCAATAGCGTGCCAAATGGCAGAAAATTAAATATACCTGCCATGGCCGACGCAGAGAGCAACCCTATGGCACCAAAACCCAACATTGTGCCAAGACTGATAAACGTCCAGTAGAACACAATCCGCTCGCCCCAGCTCCTGCCCCGTCGTGCGCCCCAGATTTCATTAAAAGTGGTTTCCACCGAGGTGAGGAGCTGTATCGCAATAAATATAAGCACCACCAGTCCAAAGGCACCCACCGTCTTCGATCGGGCACTCTCTATCATCGTCGTGAGCAGGGAATTCAGTTCGTCGTTTAACTCTGGAGTGAGCGCAGCATCGCGGTTGGCTATATCTGCATCTGTCAAGATATTGGCCCCTGGATTCGGCTGGCTGGCCACATTCTCAACCGGTTGAGTCAGTGTCTGTACCGGGACCGGAGGGGGCTGGGAAATCTTATTATATTCCGCGACCGGTGGAGCAATGAAGGTGAAAATCTTGTTCAAGGTCTTTGCCGCCAGTGCCGGGTCCTCGCTCTTTAACATAAACCCGGACAGCATGACCACGATTGCAATCATGGGCCCCATCCCTATCAGCGAGTAGAAGCTGAGTGCAGCCGCGCGGAATAAAAGCTGGTTGGTGAACACGCCCTGCACCGTGATGGCTACCACCCGCAGGCACAGAATGAGTAAACGCTGCGCATAGCCATGCTTCAGCCCATCCTCGCGCCACAACGTGTGCTGGAAATAGTTTTTGGATCTCGCAACCAGGTGATTGATTATTCCGGCCATGGCAAAGAATCTATAAGCCGGGTGGGCGCCGCACCCGAACTACTTCGCCACAACATCCATGAAGAAAGTGAAGTAGGCAAACCCTGCTGCGCCTGCCAGCCCGGTTGCGGCGAATGCGATCAGCATAAACAGGTTCAGCGTCAATGTAGAGCAGAACATGCCAAAGCCCCCGGCAATTGTGGCATAGGCCGCATTTAGATCATTTACCGAGCCACTCGTTTCGTGATAGGCCCAATAGGTAAACGCGAAATAGCCAAGCCCAGCCGCTGCCCGGAACCTGATGACCGGGTATATCTCTGTCGCTCCAAGAAATGTGCAGATGGCCAGAAACAGATCGATGATACCAATGATCAGCAATGGCTTACTCACTAGAAGAAAATAATCTGAGGTCTCGATCACCTCACTTAAAATACTCCAACTGGGTAGAATCAAACTGATGGCGGTAACAAGCATCATCAACCCAATCAACGGAGTCGCAAGCTGCGCTGCCTTTTCCCGCCGGGCTTCAGCCTTTTTATAGTGCCGGGTCTCCGCTGTGTCCCCCTCGGCCGCAGACAGAAACTGCTCGACGGTCACCGGCACTGTTTCGGAATCATCCTGCTTGTTCAGCAGGTTCATGTCTTCCGATGTCTTCGACCTCAAAGCCAATTTCTTCTTCTCCGGGAACAGTTGCTTGCGCAAATCCTCATTATCCACCACCCGCACCCAAGCCTCCCGCGCCTCATCATAGTAGAGTGTCTCATTGGTTACCTGGCCGGCCTCGGCGAGGGAAGCGAGTTTATCGACCGAGAACGGGCCGCGTGCAGCCTCCGAATCGGGTTGCCTGATATAATACTCCTCGGACATGACAGCGTTTCCCAACATCATTGCCATGCACCGATTACTCGCAAGCTAAAACAGTGCAAGCATCCTGCTTGATCAGGCTAAAGACCCACAAGCCTTCTTCCTGCCCAGGGTAGTACCTTCGGTCCATCCGCCTTCCACGGACTGGATGATGGGGAAATTGAGCAAACCCAGTTGCCCGGTCTGGACGAGGTGATGCACGACATCCACTGCGACGCGTCCCTGATTCTCGGGGAGATGATCCACGCAGGAGACAGGCGTATCCGACACATGATCACCGATGCGAAGCGAGATCATCCCCACATCCCTGGGGAAACGGTAACCGGCCATCTTGAGGATATGATAGGTTTGGGTATCACTGCTAATGATAACATCAGGGCGCTCCTCGCGGACCCAGCGTGCTGGAAGCGAATCTTGCCAGGTTGAAACGGGAAAGTGGGCGAAGTCCTTTCTGGCATACGGTTGATTTAAGTAATCAAACACCAGCGGTTTTGGTTGCTCGCCCAAGCGTTCAGTCAATTCACTATTATTCAGATAATAACTGGCCTTTAAGATGCGCTCTTCGAATGCGTTCATGATACTGTTGGTGGTGAACCCGATTCTCCGGTACCCGGCGGCGATGGCACGCCGCACAGCATGATCCACCGCATGCATCCAATCATATCGAATTTGATTAAGATGGGGGTAATTTTGGTGACCGAAGAAAAATACGTGGTAGTAGTTTTCAAACGGGATATCAAAAATGAAATCATCGGGGACGGAGAGGCAAATCAATGCAGTGATGCCGGTTCGCTGGAGTTGGCGGTGAAGCGAGCGGTGATCTTTATACTGTATCAGGCTAAAGTCGCGCACGATATACCCGTGGGCATTCGCCTGCGTAACAATACCGTCGCGCATTTTTTTAAAGTATCCGGCAGTGGGCACCGCACTCAGAGTCCAGATTAATCCCATGACTACCCCGGCATCCTTATGCCCATGTGCCCACCTGCGCCTGACCAGGGCTGAGAGTGCTGGACTGGGTTTGTAACCCAGGCTGGTGGCTGCTTCAAGGACGCGTGATCGTGTCTGCGAAGACACATCGGAATAGTGGTTGAAGACTTTGCTTACCGTGGTAATGGAGCATCCGGCAAGCCTCGCAACTTCCAAGGCGGTAGGGGAAGAAGGCATTTCGAATGTGTTTTCGGTAATTCATGATGGCTCGATATGCAATTCTATAAAATACTCCTGCTTATGTTCTTTTGCAGATTCACTGATAGAGTTAGCGACACTGCACAGGCAGTTTTTTACCCTACTGACAGTTCAACCATCCTTATTACCTCAATGAAAAACATCCGAAAGTTACTTCTCGGCGCGGCAGCATTGCTCGTGTCCGGTTCTTCACTACTCGGTGCCATGCAAATGGGCACCAACTTCTGGTTTCTCGCCACATGGAGCGGTGAGACACCCTATGCATCCGGGGTCAACTGGAGCACGGCTTACAGTTACAACTCCTCGACTCGTCTCAGCAACACCAACATTTGGAACGCAACCTTCATCAATGAACTGGCACCGTACACGGTGCTGCGGTTTATGGACTGGGGTGCTACGAACAATTCAAACGTCGTCACCTGGTCTCAACGACGACTGCCGACAGACGCAGGCAACGCGAATATCGGGTTGAACGATCCAGGAAGTTCAGCGGTGTTGCCGGGACTGGCCTACGAATGGATGATCGATCTGTGTAATCGTACCAACAAGAACATGTGGGTCTGTTTACCGCATAAGACAGACGCCAATTATTGGACGCAATTAGCCAACCTGATTCGCGATCGTCTTAATCCCTCACTCAAGGTCTATGTGGAGTACTCAAACGAAACTTGGAACGGGGGATTCGCTCAGTTCCAATGGACGTTGGATCAGGGAATTGCCAACAATTTGCCCGGCTCCAACCAGTGGTACAAGGGCGGTGCGTACAGCGTGTGGCAGTCATTGAAAATATTCAAAGCATTTAGCGATTCCTTTGGGTCTGCCTTTACCTCGCGCGTGGTTACCGTATGCAGCGCCAGTGGCAACTATGATATCGCCAGTCAGGCCTTTGCCAGTGTGAAGAACAGCAGTACTTGGAATCCCAATAACATGCCTATCCATATGTTTGCTATCGCACCCTATGTAGGAGGCAGTATCAATGGCTCTGCTTCGAATGTGGTAAGTCTGTGGGATGCAGAGCTGCAAGCCACGTACACGGACAGAGTCTTGACAGGCAAGGCGATTGCCCAAACGTACGGAATGCGATTCGGCTGCTATGAGGGTGGACAGCATCTGCTGACGAATGCTGACGTGTGGTCTAGAAATGCTGCCATTTACGATGCATATATACGCATGCTAAACAAGTGGGGACCAGAGTTTGAATTGTTTAATCACTATGCACACTGTGGCACAGCCAGCACAGGTGGCGCATGGGGCGCGAAGGAATTTACCGGGCAGGCAGAGTCCGCAGCTCACAAGTACAGGGCGATCAAGAATTGGGTTGCCGCAAATCCTCCCACTTCGAGCAGCAGCTCA
Source organism: Verrucomicrobiota bacterium (assembly GCA_033762955.1). Lineage (GTDB taxonomy): Bacteria > Verrucomicrobiota > Verrucomicrobiia > Opitutales > Oceanipulchritudinaceae > JANRLC01. The sequence goes on from JANRLC010000036.1 coordinate 35,983, forward strand.
TCCTCGTCTAGTTCCAGCTCTTCATCGAGCAGTAGCTCATCCTCGTCGAGCAGCTCATCATCAAGTAGCAGTGGTTCGGGCGGCACATTCACCCTGAATCCCACGGATGACCGCGACACCCAGAGCGACAATACGGCGGGCACGAATGCAGCAATCAATATCAGCCAGTACAATATCTCCCACTTCCGGTTCAGCCTGAGTAGTGTCACTGGAACGGTGTCCTCGGCCAAGCTCCGGGTTTTCCGCACCGCTAGCGCCTTGGCAATGACCGCAAACGTGTATAAGTCTAACAGCGACACTTGGACACAGGGTGGCACAGTGCCGACTTATGGAGCCTCCACGATCGGCAGTGCGGCGATCACGGCTGGCAGTGGATGGATGGAGATTAACCTCACGGCCGCCCAGGTGCAAACGGAAGTGAGTGGAGACAAGCTGATCTCATTTGCTCTCTCGAATAATCTCGGCGGATGGACCAGTATCAGTTCCCGTGAAGGCGTAGACAAACCCCAGTTGGTCATCGTGACCACGGGCAGCAGCTCTTCCTCATCCAGTTCCTCGTCTAGCTCCAGCTCGTCATCATCGAGTTCCAGTTCCTCATCCAGTTCCAGCTCGTCATCATCGGGGGCCACAACGGTGAATCTTACGGCTACGGCGGACGGGTCCGCCCAGACCGGGGGAGCGAACACCACGACGGACACCGCTGCTCCGTACTCGCAATGGAATGCATTCTACGCGAAGTTCTCGCTCTCCTCTATTCCGGCCAATGCCACTGCGGTGAAACTGCGGCTATACAAGGTGGAGGCTACCGCCTGCACCATTACCGTCACCAAGGGGGCAAGTGATTCGTGGAGCGAGGGAGCCACCACCGTGAATCCGGGAGTTACCGGTTCTGCGATTGGTACACTCGCCACTTCCGCTTCCGCCGGCTGGGTGGAGATCACGCTCAATCTGAGTTCCATCAATGCCGAGATTAGTGGAGATAACGTTCTCACGGTAGGCGTGACCAATAGTCTGGGTAGTTGGCTCAATCTCAATACCCGGGAGAGCACAAACAAGCCCACCCTCGTAGTCACCTACTAGCAGATTTTGGGCTAGGGGCACATAGGACATATAGGAGATACAGGACAATAGGATAGATTATATACAACAAGAATCCCACCGGAGTCATCCGGTGGGATTCTTTATTTTGTCTTTCTGAAATCGAGTAAACTTAACCCGGCTCTGCCGCATAGGGCGTACGGGTGGATCCCGAAGGGATTCTCTGGTGTTTGGCCAATTTCCGAGTCCGAATCACTTTGGGACTCCGAGGATGCCCTATGCATCCTCGGAGTTTGGCCATTTTTGGCCCGGAAGGCTGTCAGAATCTCTTTGGGGTTCGGCCTCGGAAATGGATATATTGGCCATCCATCCTTTTCCTTATTTGGTAAATCATAGTGCTACTTGGGGCTCTACAATGGTGGCAACGGTACACCAGCCATCAATCCTTTCTTGTATAGCTTAATGGCTTCTTCACCGCGATTTTCCATTTTAGCCTTCCAGTAGTTTCCTAAAATCATCGGTGCGTACAAGGGATACATGGTGCTACCTATCTCCTGATCTAGCAGATACATCGGGTCTGCTTTTGTTTTTGCCACCATCGTGGCTGCGTAGTCGGCATCAGAATGCTCGAAACATGCCCAGGATTCGTCATGGCTGCGGTCCGGGAAGCGTTGCTCCAGATCAACCATGTGTTTCATGGCTTCCTTGATAGCGTCTAATTTGCGCAATTCCGTGGCCAAAGAGCCGTTCTGCTCCAGAAGAAACACGATTAATTGTCGTGGAGTAAGTGCACGATGAGTCCGGTCGGCGAGTTCTTTATACTCAAGGGATGTACTGGATAGTTGCGCGTGGGCTTTGTAGAAGCAGGCGCTTAACAGTGAGCCCCGCGTATTGGCGCTGGGGTGGATGGCATGAGCCGTCGTAGCCAGCTCCATCAGCGCGGCCGCGTCGGGAGACTCTCCTAGGGAATGGAGACGCATATGAAGATCAAAGATGGAAATATAGACATAGCTTAGGGTGGCAGGGCTGCCTTTAATGGCTGGCAAAGAAAGGAGAGTTTCCAATTCATTGAGTTTCTTCCTGGTTTTTTTGCTATAGTCACTGTGGTCCTTCCCACTGTACCAATCAATCTGGCTCTGAATGCTTGTACTAAGATCCAGTTCAGATTGTTGTAGCTTCTTAAATAGACTAGCCGTTGCGGATGGGTCATCCAGCATACGCAGCGCAGAATAATACGCTGTATAATAGTCGAAGTTTTTGGGTGCGAGGGTGAGGAGCTTATCGTAATAATCCAGAACCTTACGAATGGATGTGTTGTTCTTGTAGCGTTCCCGCAAGGCGGTTCTCTCCGCTGCCGTATCGTAGAGGCTAGTCAATATATCTAGATCGATTAAATCTGGGATGGCATCCACAACCATGCTTTCCGCTGCCAACTCGCGTAACCCGATGGGAAGCAGCGTACTGGCAACATTGCCTATTAGAATGGTATTTTCTGGGGACATCTTTATGGCTTGCTCCATGAGTTCCTGCCCTCGGGCAAGTGAGGCTTTGTATCCCGTTACCTCATAAAGTCGTAGATGCACTAGCGCTTCATTATTTAAGGATGATTCCGTTTGCGGCACTGAACGGTATGCAGCGATGGCATTGTTATAGTAAGTTTTGGCTGTATCCTTATCGCCTTCACTGGCCGCTTTTATACCGCGATTGTAGTTAAAATCGATTTTAACAGAGGCTGAATCAGGATCTGCTCGCTCCAACCACATTAATCTATCCTCAATGTCATTGCCATTGGTTGCCAATGAGGCAGCAATGGCGTATTTATCCTCTTTCTTCGTCGCTGTCTTATACGCCTCTTCACGCAATGAACGTGCCCACGATCTTTCGCCCACTAGAGTTGCAATGCCGGCGAGACTGGCAAGCGTCTTGAAATCGCGTTGGTGGCTCTCAAGCAGCTTTTCGAGTAGTTCACGCCCTTCCTTATGTTTACCGAGCCAGTAATATACCTGCCCGAGATAAAGCCGGTACCCATCACTCTCCTCGGCAGCGCCTTGAATGGAGAGAAAGGTCGATTCCGCCTCGCTCAGTGCTTTCTTTCGCGCCTCGGAATCATGCATTCCCTGTGCGCGATTGAGCTGCACTATTCCGAGATCCAGAGCCACCGGCACGATTGTTCCCGCGGTTTGCACCTGCTTCAGTGCGCTTTGATAGACTGAATCTGCGCGGACCGCTTCATTCAAGTACTTATCCACCATGGCGTCCTGAGCAGCTTTTCCAGCGGATTTGTAATTGTTATAGAATGCCTGTCCGGCCACTCCATTGTTAAGCCCCTCAAGCGCTTGTTTATAGCAGGAGTCAGATACTTTGGCGTACTTTGCTTCCGCATCGTGATACTTCTTCAACCGTGTTTCTACATAGGGAAAGAGGAGCGTATAAGCGTCTTCGTTCCGGTCCGTTTGCATGTACCATTGCGCGAGGATTCGAGCGCCTTCCCCATTCTCCAGGCGATCTTTATAAGGCTCCAGCAGCTTGCCGGCCGTATCCAGGTCAGCTTCGGTTTCAGCCAGAAGGGCGAGTTCGAGTGCAGGTGGCAATAGGGTGGGCTGTGCCTTCATCCATTGGTGTAAAATATCTTTGCGCAAAGGCAGTAAATCCTGCCCTTTAGGAGCCATGGGAGTAATCAACCCAAGGAGTTTATCCGCTGCTGCTGGCTGGGATTGCTTTCGCTTTTCGACAAGAGCCAGTCCTTTGCCAAATGCTCCAGGCAATAGCGATTCCCTGTCGGCTACCGGAAGTTGCTTGAGCACCCGAAACGCCACGTCTTCGTTCTCCGTTGTGTTAGTAGCGAGACAGGCTTCCAGTGCGGCAGTCAAGCCAGCCTTCGCTTCCTCTCTTTGCTCTGGGTACTGGTTGTATATCGTGCGGTAAGCTTCTGCTGCCTTGGCGACATGGCCTTCTTCCAGCTGAGCTGCGGCAGTCTTCATTTCTTGCCTGGCTCGATATTCCGCAGAGCCCGTATAGGCGCTCAGGCCAATATACAACGCAAAACTCAGAGCCAGCCCAAGGAGCGTCTTGTTCCATCCCTTGGCAAAGCGCGACAGTGGCACTCGCCCAAAGATGCGGTAACTGCGATCCCCCGTATCTAAAACCCGATAAGCACCCAGTGCAATGATGGGGAGAAAAACCGCACAAATACAATGGGTAGTGACATAGGTGCCGGTAATATCATCAATGTTTCTACGCCCGTAAAAACCAGCACCAAACCCGTTGAGCGTGCCAAGCGATGGCACACGTTTGATCGGTTTCATCTCCGGAAAGAGATCTTGCATCGTCGGCCTTGTATCCTCGGGTTCCTGATTCATGACTTATTTTGGTTATGGTGTAGCCTTAATCTGGGTTGTGTTTCTGTGGAAGAGAGTGAGTGACGTAACGTGTTCGTAGTTACATTTATTTACGTTCGTTGAAAAGCAAAATAAGTTTCCAATGTTACCAAGCGGTGCATTTCGAAGTTCTTTGTACATCCCGGATATTACCAGGATGCACCCTATGGCGACTTGCCAGTGAATGCGTATTTGTCTATTGATAGATTGCATTGACTTGTATGATGCACCGTCAACGGGCTTTATCCACAATAGTAATGAAATCCATTGTCACGCTGCTTTTCATTGGGTTCGGGTTGTTCGGGAAAAATGACTCATCTCTGTTTGCGGAGAACACGGTGGGTGCGCCGCCTGCTCCCATCTTACAGCCGGTGGCTCCGACTCTTGTTACTGGGACTACTCCTACAAAGACCTTGCCTGAGGGTTCCTATTATACTGTAGAGAAGGTGGCAGAGGGTGTGTATGCTGTTATTCGAAAAGAGCCTCCTGGCCTAATCTTTGACTGCAACAGCATTTTTATCATTAATGACGAGGATGTGGTTGTGGTTGATACCCAGATAAGCCCTGCTGCTGCGAGAGAGAGTCTGGCCGAGTTGCGGAAGCTGACCACGAAGCCGGTTCGCTTTGTGGTCAATACTCACTGGCATGATGATCATATTGCGGGGAACTCCGTCTATCGCGATGCGTATCCGGGAGTTGAATTTATCGCCCAGTCCACGACGCGAGAGGACTTGCTAACCACCGGTAAATCCAATCGGACACAGACCCTGGAGGGCGCACCCGGACTCCTCGATGAGTACCGTACATTGCTCGGACAAAACAAGAGCTTTACCAGCAACCCGATAACTGAAGAGGAGCGCACAGCATATCTGAACGATATTCGGATTGCTGAGCGCTATATCGCAGAGGGTCCGCACTTTGATATCGTCCTGCCCACGATTGAGGTGGAGAATAAACTGACGCTCCAACGCGGGAGCCGTCGCATAGAGATTCTGTATCTGGGGCGGGCTCATACCCGGGCTGATCTGGCGGTGTATCTGCCGCAGTCGAATCTCGTGCTATCCGGGGATCTGATTGTTTACCCGATCCCGCTGATAGGTTCTACCTCGTATCCACTAGACTACGGAGCCACGCTGGAGCGACTGCTTGCGCTCGACGCGACCACAATCGTGCCAGGGCATGGGCCTGTAATGCATGACGATGCCTATGCGCGAATGATGCAGCGGTTGCTGGTGGGAATCCGGGAACAAGCCATGGCTGCGATCCACCGCGGAGATTCGGTGGAAGATGCGATAAAGAAAGCCGATCTTACGGCATTGCGCGATGAATTCTGCGGCGACTCGATCCAGAAACGTTTTATTTTCGCCAACTACGTGAAGGCTCCGGGAATAACCGCGGCGTACAATCAGCTAAAGGAAAAGAATTAGTGCCGCGCAGCTGAAGATGCCGCGATAACTCAGCGTATCCCACCCATCACGGTCGGGTCACTTTAACGGTCAGAAACTTTTTTGGCATCTCCGTACTCAGCGGAGTCGTTACCCGAATCGTGACCGCCTCGGTTAAGAGATCGATTGAGGGTACTGGTGTACCAACTACTTCGACTTCCGCCTCCGACCAGTCCCAGGTCACTAGATCATCGGAGACGCCGACTACGTACTTAACTGCACTCGCGGAGCGCAAGCGCTGGTAGGTCAGCGTAAGCTTTCCGGCTACTGTATCCACGGTTTCCACTGCCGGGATTACCGCTTCGTTAATAGTTATGGACTTGCTGGCAACGGTACTCCAGAGATTGCGATTATCCATAACCCGAAGCGTTACTGTGTAGGTTCCTGGTGCTGCATAGGTGTAGGTGATGTTATTGGTAATCTGATGCACAGAGCCATCACCGAAATCCCAGTCAAACCCCAGGATGTAATCACCAGCATCGGGATCGCTGGAGGTGTCTGCACTGAAGACGGCGGTGCCTGGAAGTATATCGATATCCGGAGTGGTGGATATTCTCGCCGTGGGTTGCCGATTAGTCATCACGACCACTGCGGATTTGCTGGAAGTATTCCCCACGAAATCAACCGCCTCGACCTCTACGTTGTAGGAAGTCCCCAGGGTGAGCCCGGTGACGTCGTACTGGGTGTCCTTGAGCAGAGTCGTGTTTAATTTTTGTCCGTTGAGATAAAGGTTGTAACCCCAGACCACGAGGTTGTCGGTAGCGGGGCTCCAGGTGACGTGGAACTGCGTGTCCTTCACAAAGCTGGGGAGCAGATTCATCGGTGCCGAGGGCTGCTCATTATCCGAGGGGGAGAGTACACTGCCTTCCACAGTGAAGTCTTTGCCATCCGCCGCATGGGCGAAGCCTACCGCCTCGTAGCCGTTGGTGGGTCCGTAGAAGTAAACGCGAATCTCGATGGGGTCCGCCAGGTTGCTATGCCCCGTAAGGACTATATCACGGGTGGCGGGGCCGACGACATACGTATCGAGTACGGCGTTCTCATTGAACCCTTTCACACTGGATAATACCGAGAAGGTGCGCGATTGATTCTGACTGTATCCATAATAGTGGATTTTGTTGATGTTAACCAGTTTGCCCTGCTCCGGGGTTACCATAAACGAGAAGTACGCATTGCTCGAGATCGCGGCTTTAAGCGTTGTAGAAGTTTGACCGGTGGCAAGAAAACCACCAATACCGGAGTTATTGCCAAAAATGGTACTCATGGTTCCGACCAGACTGGGCGCTGTTGTCGAGATTCCCGCCAGATGCTGCGTGGCATTCGCCGTGCGCACATTGACCAACCCTGCAAAATTCCATCCAGCAACGATACCCGTGGTTGTGGTTCCAGGTATCGTACCGGTTACGTTTACCGTACAGGTGTCGGTCACTCCGCTCCCTTTGGACGTGGCGGTAATAAGTGCCGTGCCATTACCTACGGCGAGGACCACGCCCTTTTGACTTACGGTGGCCACTCCTGTGTCGCTTGATGTCCAGAGTATTTGCTTGTTGGCAGCATTAGTAGGGAGAACCGAAACATCCAGCGAGCCGGATTGCAGAATGGTAAGCTCCAATGTGCTTTGTGCTATAGTTACGCTATCCACCGGGATTAAGTCTGCTGCCGAGGCACCGCTGTACGCATTGGTGAAAACGACCTCGTACACAGTCTGCTGGATGGCAGCCAGCATATCTGCCGGGATGGACCCGAAATCCTGGGGAACCGGAGTACCGCGAGGGTCTCCTTTATATATGGTGGCATAGAATGTGGATGCCAGAAGGTAGGAACCTATGCTATTGACGTGAATGCCATCCGCATAGACATCCCAAATACTCGTGAATCCTGGCACCTGCCCCGCGGCGAGTTTCTTGTTCAGCTCGTACATCACCTCGCCAGCTGGAATAATGAGCGCGGGCTTCACTGATGGGTTGGCGGCTCGCACTGCAAGGCATAGGTCTTCAAAGTATTTTCGCGTTTCATTGCTTTGATAGGCGCCAGTGTAAGTTCCGAGCCAGCACTGATTCCAGATTGTCGCTGTGTAAACGGCTACGCCATTGGGTTTGCGGGGATAGCGAGAGTAGACGTAAAATTGCACATTCGGGCTCTTTCCCTTTGCCTCATTGATATAGTTGGTGAACATGGTCACATCCCCATCTGCGCCTGTCAGCCCCCGGTCAAATGGCTGGAGCGAGATACAATCCCATTCATAATTCGGCAGTGCATTACCATGCCAACCATAAGGGCTTGTGGAGAATCCATCCGTAGCATCCCAGAGATAAGCCAATGGGGCTCCTGGAATCATATTACGCGCATAGATGTGCGTGTTGCCCTGCTCCAGAGCGATGTTCTTGAACCCTTCGTAGTTAATACCATCGGTCACACTATTGCCGACGAGGAATATGCGCTTGGTCTGCTGCGCGTGACTACTACTCAGGCTGCCTAGCAGGGTGGCAAGGCAGATAACGAGGAATTTAATTTTCATACTGACGATATACTGAATGGAGAATATGGGGGATACGAATCGTCGCTTGTCTTGTAAACGACCACCTAAGGTACAAACGAATACCGGACAACGTGATCAGACAAGGCAGGAATGCACGCTTTTCGGCGAGTGTGCGGATACTTCAGTTAACTTATTAAACAAGCTTAAGCAAATGAATGCGTCGAATGGGATCGGCTGCTGGTGCGCGCCGTTGGCGCTGCCAGAAGGCTCTTATCCACCCCACAAAAAAGCCTCCTCCACCCGAAGGTAGAGGAGGCTGGATAACAAATTCGATTAGCTTTGTTGCGGTCTAGTAGGCGGCCTGTACGCCCTTGATGTTCTTCTTCTTTACCCAAGGCATCAAGCTGCGGAGGTACTGGCCGGTCTGCTCGATCGGGTGGGCTTCGCCAGCGGCGAGGAGTGCCTTGTAGTTCGGCAATCCAGCCTTGTACTCAGCGACCCATTCCTTGGTGAATTTGCCAGACTGAATCTCGGTGAGAATCTTCTTCATCTCCTTCTTCGTCTTGTCATTGATTACGCGAGGGCCACGGGTGATGTCCCCGTACTTCGCGGTTTCCGAGATGGAGAAGCGCATGCCGGCGATGCCGCTCTCAACCATGAGGTCTACGATGAGCTTCAGCTCGTGCAAACACTCGAAATACGCCATCTCGGGCTGGTAGCCAGCCTCTACGAGGGTTTCAAATCCAGCCTGGACGAGTGCGCTGGCGCCGCCACAGAGTACGGCCTGCTCGCCGAAGAGGTCGGTTTCGGTCTCTTCCTTAAAGGTGGTTTCGATAACACCAGCGCGGGCCGAGCCGATTCCGCGTGCCCATGCCAGGGCGATGCCTTTGGCCTTCGCCGAGGACCCAGGAGCAACCGCGATCAGTGCGGGAACGCCTTTGCCTTCGAGGTACTGCGTACGGACAACATGGCCGGGGCCCTTTGGGGCGACCATGATTACATCGATACCAGCGGGGGGCGTAATCAAGCCAAAGTGAATGCTCAATCCGTGGCTGAACATCAGTGTCTTGCCAGGCTTGAGGTTCGGGAGAATCTCCTTCTCGTAAACATCGGCCTGCTTCATGTCGGGTACGGCGACCATGATAACATCCGCCTTCTGGACGGTCGTGGCGACGTCGAAAACCTCAAAGCCTTGCTTCTTGGCGACGGGGATGGACTTGCTGCCTTTGTAAAGGCCGATGATGACGTTCAGTCCGCTCTCCTTCAGGTTCAGCGCGTGGGCGTGGCCCTGGGAACCGTAGCCAATGATGGCGAGGGTCTTTTTCTTAATCGGAGCAAGACTGGCGTCTTTGTTGGTATAGACTGTGGCTGGCATAAGTGGTGGTCGGGTTGGCGGGTTGGTCGCTGTTTGAGTAGTGTTTACAGTTCGAGTTTGCGGTTGCGCCCGATCGCGGTGTTACCGGTGCGGGAGAGGTCCTTAATCCCAAAGGGCTCGACGAGGTCGAGAAAGGCATTGATCTTGTCGTCGGTGCCAGTCAGCTCGATAATCACGCTACGGTGCGAGACATCCACGATCTTCGCGCGAAAGATATCGCAAATCTGCATAATCTCGGAGCGCTTCGTACCATCGGCGGCAATCTTGATCAGGATAAGCTCGCGGGCTACGAACTGGCCGTGCCCGAGGTCTTTCACGTCGATCACTTCGATCAGTTTATTGAGCTGCTTGATACATTGATCAAGCTGCTGCGTGTCTCCCATCACGGTTGCCGTGATACGGGAATACTTTGGGTCGTGGGTGGGACCCACATTAAGGGTTTCAATATTGAACCCGCGACCCGAGAACATCCCGGCCACACGGGCCAGAACGCCAAATTTGTTTTCAACGAGAACGGAAATAGTGTGTCGCATTGCAGAAATCTGTTTTTGGTAGAGAGCACAGGACTTGAACCTGTGATCTTCTGGGTGTAAACCAGACGCTTTAACCAACTAAGCTAGCTCTCCAAATAAAGTAAAAGTGAATTGAATTGAAAGAACACGTGGGCTACCACGGAAAATACGAATTAGGCCACTACAGCTACGCTTGCTACTACACTTACAGATACAAGGACAATTCGGGCAATGCGATCCCCGGAGTTGAGATGTCTGTTAATAGGCATGGCGTTGGTGTTCATGATTAAGCTGTCGATACTACGAACGGATAAAAAAGCGTGGCAAGCCCAAATAGCTACTTTTCTTCAATTAAATACAAATAGGGCTTATAGGTCCCATAGGACCTTTAAGCCCTATGGGTTACCTAACTCCTATAAAGTTGATTATGGCAGTGATGTCTTCCCCATTAAGTAGCGATCCACTTCGCGGGCGCAGCCGCGACCTTCGTTGATCGCCCAGACGACAAGGCTCTGGCCGCGACGGCAGTCGCCGCAGGCGTAAACGCCTTGCACGCTGGTCGTGAACTTGCCGTGCTCGGCTTTGGCGTTCGAGCGCGGGTCCTTCTCGACTTCGAGCTGCTCCAGCACCGTCGTATCAGGCCCGAGGAATCCCATGGCGAGCAGACAGAGCTGAGCAGGGAGCACGCGTTCCGTGCCTTCGATGGTCTTCGGTCCGAAGTTGCCCTTGGCATCTTTGACCCACTGGACATTCACAATCTCAATCCCGGCAAGGTTGCCAGCACTGTCGCCGATGAAGCGCTTCGCCGTCACCAGATAGGTACGTGGGTCCGCGCCGTAAAGGGCGCTGGCTTCTTCCTGTCCGTAATCGAGCTTGTAAACCCGGGGCCATTCCGGCCAGGGGTTGTCATTAGCACGGCTTTCCGGAGGGCGGGCCATGATTTCAAGCTGGGTAACACTCTTGCATCCGTGGCGGATGGAGGTACCTACGCAGTCAGTGCCGGTGTCGCCTCCGCCGATGACGATAACGTCCTTGCCCTTGGCGGTGATCTTCTGTGGTTCTCCCTTGAAGTCGTTGTCCAGGAGGCTCTTCGTGTTCTCGTGGAGAAACTCCATGGCAAAGTGTACGCCCTTGAGCGCGCGACCCTCGATGGGGAGATTGCGTGCGTTCGTAGCACCCATGGCGAGAATCACAGAATCGAAATCCTGGCGAAGCTGCTGGGCGGGGATGTCCACACCGATCGTGGTGCTGGGACGGAAGACGACGCCTTCATCTGCCATCAACTTTACGCGACGATCCACCACGTCCTTATCCAGCTTCATGTTCGGAATGCCGTACATGAGCAGGCCGCCGATGCGGTCGGCGCGCTCGAACACCGTCACCGAATGGCCTGCCTTGTTAAGCTGATCGGCAGCGGAGAGTCCAGCGGGACCGGAACCCACGATGGCGATCTTCTTCCCCGTGCGCTTAATGGGCATACGGGGAGTGATCCAGCCCTCATCCCATGCCTTGTCCACAATAGCGCACTCGATGGATTTGATGGTGACGGGTGGATTCGTAATCCCGAGCACGCAGGACCCTTCGCAGGGCGCCGGGCACACGCGCCCGGTGAACTCGGGGAAATTATTCGTCTTGTGGAGTCGCTCGATCGCTTCCTTCCACAGACCGCGATAAACGAGGTCATTCCACTCCGGGATCAGGTTGTTAATCGGGCAGCCAGCCGCAGCTCCTTTGATAACTGTACCCTGATGGCAGAACGGCACCCCGCACTCCATACAGCGGGCACCCTGCTGGCGGAGCTTGCCCTCGGGCATGTGCTCGTGGAACTCATCCCAGTGCTTGATGCGTTCAGTCGGTGCGGCGTCTACCGGCAGTTCCCGGGCAAACTCCATGAATCCAGTTGGTTTTCCCATTGTGGTTAGAAGGTGTAGGCACTAAGGCACAAAGGCACAGAGGCACAAAGTTGGGGTTGAGTTGTTAAGAGATGTAGGCACAGAGGTACAAGTTGTTGGCACTAAGATGCAAAGTTGGAAGTGAGTGGATCAACTCGGGAACTACTTGGCTTGGCTTTGGTTGAGTTTGGCGACGAGGCTGGAAAGCATTCGCTCGATCTCCCGACTGTCTTCGAAGAGTCGGGTAAACGAATCGCGCTCAAGATATTCGAGGTTCATGGCAATTTCCAGTTGTGTTTGCAGTTCAAAGAGAGAGGCAATGGCAATTTGGATAAATCGAACATACTCACCCAGACTTTTGCGCCCATAGCCTTCTGCAAGGTTACTGGGGATTGAAACCGCGCTCCGGCGAATCTGAGAAGTAAGTCCATAGAGTTCATCTTTCGGGAATTGTTTGCTCTCCAAATACACTGCCGTGACGAGTACCATGGCTTTCTGCCATGCTATGAGGTCACGAAATGTTTTCAAACAACCGCCTCCCAAATGAGGTCCCCATGCCTCTGAGTATTAGCTTCTTGGTGCCTATACATTATTAATCCTTTGTGCCTCTGTGCCTTTGCATCTTTGTGCCTACCTCCGCACCTAGTTACCCCCGACGCGGGCAGCGTCCTTGGCGTTGGCTTCGAAGGCGGCCATGACGGCGTCTTCTCCGGTTAAACCCTTGGCTCGCATCTCGTCGATGGCGGTGAGCATGCGCTCATAGTCCTTCGGGAGAACTTTCTTGAACTTGGGCAGGTAGGTGGACCAGTTGGCTAGTATCTCTGCGCCGTGTTTAGAGCCGGTGTACTGGACGTAGCGCTCGATCATTCCCTTCACTTCGGCGATCTCCTCGTCCTTGCTCTCTATGAGCTGGAAGAGGCCGACCATCTGGGTGTTCAGGCGGTTTTTGAAGTCGCCTTTTTCATCGAGGACGTACGCTGTACCGCCAGACATACCGGCTGCGAAGTTCCGTCCGGATGGGCCGAGGATGACCACGCGGCCACCGGTCATGTATTCACAGGCATGGTCGCCCACGCCTTCGAGTACCACATTCACTCCAGAGTTGCGCACTGCGAAACGCTCGCCGGCGACGCCATAAATATAGGCATCACCCGCGGTTGCTCCGTAGAAGGCAACATTGCCAATGATAACATTCTCCTCGGGCTTGAAGATGCTGCTCTTGTGCGGATACACGATCAGCTTACCGCCAGAGAGCCCCTTGCCGAAGTAGTCGTTCGCATCGCCTTCGAGTTCGAGCTTCAATCCGCGTGGGATGAACGCCCCGAAGCTTTGCCCCGCGGAGCCTTGGAAGTGCAGGTGCACTGTGTCTTCTGGGAGTCCTTCCGGTCCGTAGCGCCGGGTGACTTCGCTTCCCAGAATCGTGCCCACCACGCGGTGCACGTTCAGGATGGGCAGCGTGGCCGTGACCCGCTCGCCCTGTTCCAGAGCTGGCTTCGCGATGGAGAGGAGCTTCGTCAAGTCGAGCGACTTGGCAATGCCGTGATCCTGCGCCTGTTGACGATACCGTCCTACATCCGGGCCAACCTTCGGCTGGTAGAATATTTTCGAGTAGTCGAGACCCTGCGCCTTGTAATGCGTGACCGCGCGCTTCATCTCCAGAAACTCGGTCCGGCCCACCATCTCGTTGATGGTGCGGATACCGAGCTTTGCCATGATTTCGCGCAGTTCCTGGGCGACAAAACGCATGAAGTTCACCACGTTGTCCGCCGCGCCGCTGAACTTCGCGCGCAGTTGCGGGTCCTGTGTGGCCACACCGACCGGGCAGGTATTCTTGTGGCACGCTCGCATCATGATACACCCGAGGCTGACCAGCGGGGCAGTCGCAAAGCCGAACTCTTCCGCGCCGAGCAGGCACGCAATCGCCACGTCGCGCCCGGTCTTTAGCTGGCCGTCCGCTTCGAGGTACACACGGCTGCGGAGATTATTCAACAGCAGAGTCTGGTGAGTCTCGGCGATGCCCAGCTCCCACGGCGAACCCGCGTACTGGATGGAGGTCAGCGGGGAAGCCCCGGTGCCACCGTCATGCCCGGCGACGAGGATAACATCCGCATGCGCCTTCGCCACGCCAGCGGCAATCGTGCCCACGCCCACTTCGGAGACCAGCTTTACGCTTATCCGCGCGTGGATGTTGCCATTCTTCAGGTCGTGAATGAGTTCCGCAAGGTCCTCAATCGAGTAAATGTCGTGGTGGGGTGGGGGCGAGATGAGACCCACACCAGCAGTAGTGCCGCGCACTTTGGCAATCCAGGGATAGACCTTCGTGCCGGGGAGCTGACCGCCTTCGCCGGGCTTAGCGCCCTGTGCGATCTTGATTTGCAGCTCCTTGGCGTTGACCAAGTAATTGCTCGTTACACCGAAACGTCCGCTAGCCACCTGCTTAATTGCGCTGTTCTTCGAGTCGCCATTGGCTTCGAGTACGTAGCGCGCCGGGTCTTCGCCGCCTTCGCCGGTGTTGGACTTCCCGCCCAGCCGGTTCATCGCGATGGCCAGTGCTTCATGCGCCTCTTTCGAGATGGAGCCGTAGCTCATTGCCCCGGTCTTAAAGCGCTTTACGATCGTGTCCACCGACTCGACTTCCTCAATCGGAATCTCCTGCTCCGGGTCGAACTTAAACTCCATCAATCCGCGCAACGTATAGATCGTCTCCGCCTGGTCATTGATGAGCTTGGAGAAGTCCTTAAACCGCTCATAGTTACCCGTGCGGGTAGCGAGTTGCAGCAGGTGGATCGTCTGCGGGTTAAAGAGATGGATTTCTCCGCCCGCACGCCAGGCGTAGATGCCGCCGGTGTCCAGAGCCTGGTCGCCGATGTCGCGATCAGGGAACGCCTTCGTGTGGCGCGCATTCACCTCGGCTGCAATCCCGTCGAGGTCTATGCCTTCAATCCGGGTTGAGGTCCAGGTAAAGTACTTGTCCACCACGGTCTTCTTAATGCCGATGGCCTCAAATATCTGTGCGCCGCAGTAGCTCTGGATGGTGGAGATACCCATCTTCGACATCGTCTTCACGACGCCCTTGATGCCAGCCTTGATGTAGTTCTTCACCGCCTTGTCGAACTTCGCATCAAGCAGACCCTCGTGGATCATGTCATAGATCGACTCGAACGCCAAGTAGGGGTTTATCGCCGAGACACCGTAGCCGATGAGTAGCGCGAAGTGGTGGGTCTCGCGGGGTTCGCCAGACTCCAGCACCAGAGCGCACTTCGTGCGTGTGCCCTTGCGGATAAGGTGGTGGTGCAGCCCGGAGACCGCCAGCAGTGCTGGGATTGGGGCGTTCTTCTTATCCAGTCCACGGTCGGAGAGGATGAGAATGTTCGCCTTCCCCTCAATCGCCTCGTCTGCGAGCGCGTACAGTTTCTCCATCGCCTCTTCGAGGTCGGAGCCATCTCCGCCAGCGGGGAACAGGATGGAAAGTGTTACCGACTTAAAGCCCGGCTCATTGATCTGGCGCAGCTTCTCCAGCTCGGTGTTATCCAGCACCGGATACTCCAGCTTCACCTGACGTGCGCTGCCTGCATCCGGGTTTAGTAGATTCGCCTCAGAGCCGAGGTAGCAGATGGTCGAGGTAATGATCTCCTCGCGAATCGCATCGATCGGCGGGTTCGTTACCTGGGCAAACAACTGCTTAAAGTACGCGTACATGAGCTGCGGACGCCTCGAAAGCACCGCCACGGGAATATCCGTTCCCATCGAGCCCAGCGGCTCCACGCCATCGCGTGCCATCGGGTTCAGGATGAACTGCTGGTCCTCATAGCTGTAGCCGAAAGCGCGCTGCCGCTGGAGCACAGACTTGTGGTCAACTCCGGCCACTTCCTTGGGCTCCGGCAGCTTGTTCAGTGCCACCAATCCCTTGTTCAGCCACTCGCGGTACGGGTGCGCGGTAGCCAGCTCGTTCTTGATCTCCTCGTCATCTATGATCCGCCCCTTGACGGTATCCACGAGGAACATCTTACCCGGCTGCAGACGGCCCTTCTTCACCACCGTATTTGGTGGGATATGGTCAAGCACACCCGCTTCCGAAGCCATGATCACAAAGTCATCATTCGTCACATAGTAGCGCGAAGGCCGCAGACCATTGCGGTCGAGAATCGCTCCGATACTCGTTCCATCGCAGAACGACATCGACGCCGGGCCATCCCACGGCTCCATCAAGCACGCGTGGAACTCGTAGAACGCCTTCTTCTCATCGCTCATCGACTCATGGTTCGCCCACGGTTCGGGGATCATCATCAAGATCGAGTGCGGTAGAGAGCGCCCCGTCAGGTGGAGGAACTCCAGCACATTATCGAACTTCATCGAGTCCGAGCCATCATCGCGGATGATCGGGATCAGCTTCTTCAAGTCATCCCCGAACAACTCACTCTGGAAGAGCGCCTGCGAAGCGTGAATCCAGTTCTCATTGCCCCGCAGCGTGTTGATCTCCCCGTTGTGGGAAACGTAGCGAAACGGCTGCGCGCGCTCCCAGGAGGGGAACGTATTCGTCGAGAAGCGCGAGTGAATCAGCGCCAGCGCGCTCTTCATCGCCGGGTGGTTCAGGTCCGGGTAGTAGTTACCCACCTGCCCGGGAGTCAGCATCCCCTTGTAAATAATCGTCCGCGAGCTCAGGCTGGGCATGTAGAAGACATTGCCCCCCTTAATGTTGCTGTACCGCAGTTGGTGGGAGCACACCCGGCGGATCACGTAGAGCTTCCGCTCAAACGCCAGTTGATCCAGTACATCCGCACTACGCCCGATGAATACCTGCCGCACCACCGGCTCGTACGCCACAGCCGTAGCACCCAACTCGAAGTTGCGTGTCAGCACCGTGCGCCAGCCGATGAACTTCTGCCCGCACTCCCTCACCACGCGCTCGATCGTCTCCTCACACTTGCGCTGGAGAATCGGGTCACGCGGTAGAAACACCAGCCCCGCCCCGTAGAAACCCGGCTCCGGCAGGTCGTGGATATTGTGGGACGGCAGCACGGCCTTGAAGAACTCATGCGGCAGTTGCAGCAGTATGCCCGCACCATCTCCCGTGTTCGGCTCGCACCCACAGGCTCCCCGGTGGTCCATGTTGACGAGTATCTTCAGCCCCATCTGCACGATATCGTGCGTTCGGGTACCTTTGACATTCACTACAAAGCCGATTCCACAGGAATCATGCTCGAAGGAGGGATCATATAGACCTTGGGCTTCAGGCCTGCCAGTACCGTGAACGCTATTATCAGACATAGAAGGGCAACTAGTGGTGATTTTGGATGTCCTTTCAAGCACCATTTTTTGTGCCAAAAAGATTTTTTCCATTCTGAATGCCCGGAACACTGCATAAGCTCCTGTTTTTTGGGGTATTTTCCACTCCTCGAAGGCCCACCACGACTCGCAGAAAGGCAATGGGAAGAAGGGGAAGAGTGGGAAGCATGGGAAGAATGCCTGAACTGCAAACTGCACCCATACTCCACTACCTTCTCCATTCTTCCCCTACCTCTCATTCTCCCGATTCTTCCCATTCTTCTCATTATTCGCATTCTTCTCATTCTCCCCATTGCCTTTCCTGCCATTCTTCCCATTGCCTTTCTCCTCATTCTCCACTCTCCATTTTCCATTCTCCATTATTCCGAAAGTATTTGCCATGCATCTCGCAATTATCTTCCTATAGCTTACCTTCCGCATAACTTGCCGTCTTCACAGCGCATCATCCCGCCCCGTGGCGATTACCAGACGCTTCTCTCCTACCAAAAGGCCGAGGTCGTCTACGACATCACCTTCCGCTTTGCACACAAATATCTCGGCAAAGGCGACCGCACGGTTGACCAGATGATCCAGTCCGCGCGCTCCGGAAAGCAGAACATCCTCGAAGGCAGCAAAGCCGCCCTCACCTCGACGGAGACCGAGATCAAGCTCACCAGCGTGGGCCGCGCCAGCCTTGAGGAACTCATTGCCGACTACCGTGACTACCTACGCGTCCGCGACCTCGCCATCTGGGACAAAAACTCCAAGCAAGCACTCTTTGTCCGGGCACTCGGACGGAAAACCCCGCACACCTTCGAGCTTTACCGCGAGTTTATCGAGACACGCCCACCGGATGTCATTGCAAACATCGCCATCTGCCTGATCCACCAGACGAACTACCTGCTCGACCAGCAACTCCGCTCTATGGAAAGGAATTTTCTCGAGCAAGGCGGCCTCCGCGAGCGCATGTTCACGGCCCGCCTCGCCCACTGCAACCAATCACCAAACAAATAGCACCACCCACCTTCCATACCCCCCCATTCTTCCCCTTCCTCTCATTCTTCCCATTACCGCCCCACCGCACACCCCTCTAGGATCTCATGACGAAGACCCTTATCACAGGAGCCGCTGGTAATCTGGGTACGCTACTTGCCCGAGCGTTGCTCAACAGACCGGGACATAGCCTGCGCCTCATGACCCACCACCGCGACGTACCGGTGGATTTAAAGGTCGCTGGGCGCACGGAAGTTCTCCGGGCCGACCTCGCAGACCCGGCCACATTGCGCGCGGCAGTAGAAGGAGTGGACCAGATTATCCATTTCGCTGGAGTTCTGTTCAAAGCCAACCCTGAGCGATTTCTCCCCACCACAAATAGCAGGTACTTTCGGAATCTCGTAACGGTGGCGCGCAAGTACGGTGTCGGGAAAGTAGTCCTCATCAGCTTTCCACACGTAGAAGGCCCCACCGATTTTGACCATCCGGCGAGAGGTCGGCTGGACGGGCAACCTGTCTCCGTCCATGCGAAGACTCGACTGGAGGAAGAGCGTTGTTTGTTTGAATCCATTGAGCAACCGGTATGCCTGCGGGTGGGCATGGTCTATGGGCGGGGGATACTGATGATTGACGCCGCCCGGTGGCTCGCGTCCCGTCGGCTTCTCGGTGTGTGGAAGCAGCCAACCGCCATCCATCTCATTTCGCGGGAGGATTTCTGCGCCGGTTGCGCCGCGGCCCTTGAAAGCCCGACGGCAAACGGTATATATCACCTCGGAGATGAGGGAAAGCAAACCCTTCAGGAATTCCTTAACCTTGCTTGCCGCCAATGGGGGTGCCCCGCTCCCTGGAGCATGCCGTTACCGCTGATCTACACAGCCGCCAGTCTCTGTGAGTGCTACTCCCGTCTTACCGGCGCACAGGCTCCGCTAACCAGAGATTTTATAACCATTGGCCGCGTTCCCTACTACGGCGATACCACCCGATTCCGCAACGAACTGCTGCCTCATCTATGCTATCGGACCGTGCATGACGGCGTGCATACATTGTGAGCTTTCGGGGTAGGTGGGGTAGGTATTCCACTAAGCGGGCGCATCTCTGTTACTGGACTGATTACATGGATTAGCCGGAATAAGGCCAATAGGATACAAAATGAAAGATACCAGCATCATGCTGGAATTAGCGTTGTTGTCGTGCGAACTGAGAACTGTGCCTAAATTAACGCTCCGTATGATGTATCCAGTTGGCCGCGATGGAGTAGCCCAAAATGCTGTAGTAAAAGTACGGTAGTAACTCCAATGACCAGGGCTGATTATAAACTATACCGAGAGTTATGAGCGCAACCAGAGAGATCATTGCAGTACTGATGGCACCGGCAATCAGCATGTTTCGGCGATCGTCAAAGCTAAAGAATGTGGATACGGGGACCAACAACAGGAGGCACCAGATTGCTGGCAAGTGCCCCCAGTAGAGTGAGCCGCTAAAATAGGAGGCAAAGAATCCAGCGCTAATGCCTATGAATCCCAAAATCGTTACAGAAGCCCATTGCTCTCGCTTGGTCAATGCTTGCCTGCCGAGAGGGTGCAAAAAGACGACTGTATTGAATAACTTGGGCCCTATCCACGTACTCAGCACAAAGGCAAGATACGTATAGATGAACCATGGTACATAAGGATTCAGTGCTGGTACACTATTCATTACACTCACGATTATCCGGTAAAGGATGTACGAGCCAAAAATCACTCCCATTCGCATCCTTGGCGTGAGACTTGCCATCGCGAAGAAATACTTCTGCAATCCTCGATAGAAGAGGTTCCTTGCTTTGATCGCTTCAATCAGACCCATTCGGGCTGACTCATTGCCGGGCTTTAATCGCAGGGACTCCTTGAAGTGTTCGTAAGCCTGTTTTGTTTTTCCCTCACGTAACAAATGCCAGCCTTTCACGGCGTGCGTGTTGGCATTATCAGGATTGCGGGCAAGATTACTATCCAAGGTCAAACCAGCCTCATTATTTCTTCCCAGATGGCTCAATGCCAGACCACGAATATTATTACACTGCTCGTGTTCTGGATCAATTTCCAATCCTTTCGCTGCTTCTTCCGCCGCTTTTTCATGCTGGGATTCACGCAGAAAAATAGCAGCAGAAGCACCAAAGTTATCCGCATCGAACGGATCAATTTCAATCGCTTGATTGATGGCCTCACGTGCATCACGCAGTCGTCCGGCGTCTGACTGCACGGCAGCCAGAACATAGAAGTTATAAGAATCATCTGGCGCAAGTCCCACCGCCTCCTTCGCGGCGGCGATGGCTTCGGGATGTTTATCCTGCGCATTGAGAGCCAGCGCCAGATACGCATGGGCCAGGGATTCTCCGGGCTCTTGTACGAGTGCAGCGCGGGCTTCCTCTTCCGCCAGCTTGGGACGGGAGTGTTGCAGCAGTTGGATGGATCGTTCCAGGTGTCGGTTCATGACAAGAAATGTTTTTTAGAGTTTACCTGCTTTCATATACTGGAGTATCTCATCGTACTGGCCGCTCTGATTGGCATAAAGCGCGTGATTTCTTGCCGTGGAAAACCATTCCCGCGTGCTGGGTTTGATCTTCGATGCCGCATCAAGGATATCCTTGTGGTTAAGCGGTTCAATTTTGCCTGTCTTCATGGCCGCGCGCAGCTTGCCTTCTATTGCCGTTTCAATCACCCCTTTTAAATCGGCGCCAGAGTAGTGTGCGGTCTTCTCAGCCGTTTTCCTTACATCCATCTCCCCACCTGGTTTCCCCTTAAGATGTATCTTCAGGATGGATTCCCTGGCGGCCATGTCAGGAGGAGGTACAAAAATGACCCGGTCAAACCGGCCTGGGCGGCGAAATGCCGGATCGAGATGCCAGGGTGCATTCGTGGCTGCCAGAATGAGCACGCCCTCGTTATTAACATCAATCCCATCCATCTCTGCCAGAAACTGGTTAATCAAATTGCGGCCTGCGTGCTTCCGCAGGTCTGCCCGATTCGCACCCAGGGCATCCACTTCGTCGAAGAACAACACACAGGGGCGGTTGCGTCGCGCCTGATCAAAAAGTTCATGCAGATTGCGTTCACTCTGACCGATCCACATGTCGAGGACGTCGCTGATTCCAACTGAAATGAACGCCGCCTTCACTTCACCAGCGGTGGCACGGGCGATATGCGTCTTCCCGCAACCGGGAGGGCCATAAAGCAGAATCCCGCCACCAGCGACTTTGCCATAAGCTTTGAATAACTCTGGATTCTGAAGCGGTAGAATAATCTTCATCCGCACTTCCTCTTTAACGGACTCCATCCCGCCCACATCGCTGAAGTTAATCTTGGGCTTTTCTATATCTGGCTCGAAGTTTTCTGGAATCTCTCCATCGGGAACGCGCTGCGTTTCTGGACCGCTGCGTTTCTCGCCTTCCAGTTGGCTGCGCAGTGCATGCTCCAGGCTCAGGTCAGCGAGCTCGGGATGATCCGCGATGGTAAGCTTATAATGGTAGGCTGCCTTTTCCAACTCCCCATCATGTTGCAGCGCACGCGCGTAGAGCAGACGGCCCTCTGCGAACTTTGGGTGATTACGAATCAGATTTTCGAGTACCATGGTGGTCTCTGTGACCGCACCGGCGCGCCAGAGCGCATTCGCCAGAGCAAATAGTACGGTATGATCCCCGGAAGTGTGCTTAAGAATCCGCTTGTACTCCTCTGCGGCTTCACGAAAGCATTGCCCGCGCATCAACGCATCCGCCAGTACTCGCCGCAACGGTAGATTATCTGGCGATAGTAAGAGAGCTTCGCGCAGACTGGTAATCTCTGGATTCTCAGAATTCATGCTGCCATCATTCAAATATGCGTATTAATGCGTCAAGCCCGTTGCACAAATAATCGCTGCCGAACAATACACAGGTCATTCATAATGATAGCGTGCCTGGACAATCCAAATGGTGTCCCCTTCCACCTTATAGACCAGACGATGCTCATCATTGATTCGGCGGGACCAGTAGCCATGTAGCGCATGTTTGAGTGCTTCGGGTTTTCCCAAGCCTGTATGCGGGTTTCGTGAGGTCTCCTTTATCAAATCATTTATCTTCTTGAGAAGACTTCGCCACTTTACATTAGGAGTTGAGCAGTTCCCATGATTGTAAAAACAGTTCGCGTGAGAGGATGAATAGTTGCGATGAAGACTTCGCCACTTTACATTAGGAGCTGAGCAGTTCGCATGATTGTAAAAGCAGTTCGCTTGAGGGGATGAATAGTTGCGATGAAGACTTCGCCACTTTACATTAGGAGCTGAGCAGTTCGCATGATTGTAAAAGCAGTTCGCTTGAGGGGATGAATAGTTGCGATGAGGACTTCGCCACTTTACTTGGGTGTCGGGTCGGACGCGTGCATGGTATAGCCGGGGGTAATTCTTGTATGTAATTGGGCATACGGGATTACCCTTGTTGCCCTTGTTGGTACTTGTTATATAAATGAGGTTAAATCGCAGAACACTGGCAACCGATATACCTACCATGAGACTTTGCCCCATTACTCGCTTGCTTACACGATGTGTGGCAATGCTTTTGGTATTGCCCTGGATCAGTATGACTGTGGATGCGCAGACGCCATCTGCCGGAGCTGATGTCCCTGTTGTTCAGGCGAGTTGTGTACTCACTTCGTGTGAGGGGCTGGTGGAGCTGATGCGAGGGCAGGGGAGCTGGATGACGGCGGCTGCGGAGAGTACACTGAGTTTTGGCGACCGAATCCGGACGGGCGAGTACAGTAGGGCGGCCGTGCGGTTGCCGGGTGGGAGTGTGCTGCGGATCAATGAGCTTTCCACTATCGTACTCGAGCCGCCGTCGGCTGCTGGCGGTGCAAAGGGGAGGGTGGGGCTGGTGAAAGGCGCGGCCTACTACTTCGGGCGGAATCGTCCGGAGTCTGTCGAGGTATCCACTCCCGTGGCGAATGGAGCGATTCGGGGGACGGAGCTGGTGATTAGCGTGGCAGAGGATGGAGCGACGCAATTCACGGTGGTGGATGGGGCGGTGGCGGTGGAATCGAGCCGAGGTACCATTGAATTGAGTAACGGCGAACAGGGCGATGTATCGGCGGATGGTACGCTGCGGAAATCGCCTGCCGTGGATGTGTCCGCTGTTATGCAGTGGACGCTTTATTACCCGAAGATTTTGGAGCCGACTGCATCGGATTCGGCTGGGACATCTTCTGCTGATGGAGATGATGCACTTTACGCCACAGCGGAGCGTCAACTCTGTGCCGGACAAGTTGCGCAAGCGCAAGCGACGCTGAAGCAGACCTCGGCGGACGGGGCGAAACGGCTGGCGTTGGAGGAGTTGATCGCGGTGGTACTGGGTCATGCGGATGCGGTGGACGTGGCGAAGGAGCCGACCTCTGCCAGTCAATGGATGGCGCGCTCTTATACTTTACAAGCACGGCTGCAATTGAGTGAGGCGCTGGACGCAGCTACACACGCTACTGCGGATTCGCCGAACTTTGCTGGCGCATGGGCGCGGGTGGGGGAGCTGGAGTTTTCCTTCGGACGATTGGGCAAGGCGCAGGATGCGCTGGACAAAGCACTGGCTCTGGACCCTGCAAACGCACAGGCGCGTACGCTCCAAGGGTTTGTACTCGCAGGGCAGGGGAGGTACGCGAAGGCAGCCGAAGCGTTCGAAAACGCGATCAACACCGATCCGGCATTGGGCAACGCGTGGCTGGGTCGGGGACTGGTGCGCATTTCCCAGGGTGAGGGTGGGGCAGGGAGGCAGGACTTGTTACAGGCTGCCGCACTGGAGCCGAATCGCTCGCTGCTGCGGAGTTATCTGGCCAAGGCGTTTACCGATGCCTCGCGCTGGACGCTGGCAGAACACGAACTCGAGCTGGCTGCGAAACTCGACCCGGCAGACCCCACACCGCACCTCTACCGCGCTCTATTTGAACAGCAACGGAACCGCCCGATTGTAGCGGCGAGGGCGCTGGAGCGGTCGATTACCCTTAATGACAACCGCGCGCTCTTTCGCTCACGGCTGTTGCTGGACCAGGATGCGGCAGTTCGCCGCGCGAATCTTGCGAGTATTTACCAGGATGCTGGCCTCGCAGACCGCGCTCTGGCTGAGGCTGGGAGAGCCGTGCAGGAGGATTACGCCAATGCCTCTGCACATCTTTTTCTTGCCAATGCCTACGAGGCGCGACTCGACCCGGCTGAGATCGACCTGCGGTACGAGACCCCACACATGAATGAGGTTATGCTGGCGAATCTCTTCGCCCCGGTGGGTGCGGGCACGCTGTCTCCGAACCTTTCCAATCAGGAATACGGTGGGCTCTTCATGCGCCGAGGCTTTGATGGCAGCGCCGCAGTGACTCTGGATAGCCGAGGACGCTATAATCTGAAAGCCGGTCAGAACTGGACGGCACCCAAGACTGAATACTCTGTGGCATTCTCCCGTACCGAGTACGATACCTATATAAAAAACGACGACCTGGAACGGAGCATCCTGGATGTCACGGTGAAGCAGACCATAACCCAGCACGACACCGCACTCTTCTACCTGCGCTGGCGCGAGAGCGAGCAAGGGGACTTGTACCCATTATACAATCCGAGCAGACGCGATCCCAGCTATCGCACTTCGTTTAACCAAAGGCCGTTTACTTGGCTTGGCTGGCGTCATCAATGGGATGAGGAACACCAGACGATTCTCCTCGGGGGGCGGATGGAGACGGATGAGACGTTCTCCAGCAAGGGTTACGGGACCAATGTGTACAAGTATCTCGATGGGAAATATGGATTAAGCCTGACCAATACCTATGGGTGGTACTCAGAGAGACAGGCAGGAATAAACTTTGCTGAATTACAAGATATCTGGACTTTGGGAGACTGGCAGTTGCTGTGGGGCGCTGGTCTTCAGGAGGCTGACTACGATGCGTTGAGCCGGTTTAACATTACAGGCATTAACCCGCTGGCACCGCACCGGGAGCAGAGGTTAACTGTTCCCGCTCGTAGTTCCCGTGCCTATGTTGAAACACGCTGGCAGGCACAGTCGTGGTTGAAGTTTACCGCCG
This sequence comes from Verrucomicrobiota bacterium, assembly GCA_033762955.1. Classification (GTDB taxonomy): domain Bacteria; phylum Verrucomicrobiota; class Verrucomicrobiia; order Opitutales; family Oceanipulchritudinaceae; genus JANRLC01. The sequence goes on from JANRLC010000036.1 coordinate 61,414, forward strand.
CGCTCGGTTACGAGTACCGGTCGCTCCCTATCAATTTACTGCTGCCACCCTACATGCCCGGCACTGTCGAAACAGAATCGCTGACACCGCGAGCCGGAGTAGTCGCCGGGCCATTCCGTGGATGGTACTGGCGGGCTGCGGCAGGACGCTCTCTAGGCGGCTATTGGGCAGATGAGCCCCTGCAACTTGAGCCATCGCAAACCGCGGGATTACTCACCCGCTACCGCTCGCTCGTACCCGAGGCTTTTACGGGCAGCCTGCCTGCCGCGCAGATGGATGTATTCCAGACCGCGATTGATGGCCGTATTGGAGAGAATGTTTTTGCGGGACTGGAGTGGTTTGTGGGTCGGGCAAGTGCCCACCGTGAATGGGGCGGATTCTACACATTAGGCGCATCTGTCTTCGAGCGATTCGATCTCAATGGAGAAACCATTCAGTATGACGAGAACCGCACACGCATATGGGTGGGCGGACTATTGGATGCGTGCTGGTCGTGGGACACAGACATTGCATACAGCAGCTCTCGCATCGAATCCACGCTGGAAGTCCCCGTGCGTTATCCGCCCGCCTATTTCACACCAGCCGGAATAACAACTGCGGAGTTATACCAAGGTGGAGTCGGAGTGAACTACCACCATTCGAGTGGCTGGTTTGGTAGAGTGGAGGGTCGCTTCTATGGCCAAAGCACAGGGGGCACGGCTGCTCAGTTACCAGACGAACTATTCGCCCAGGCGAATGCGAACTTCGGGTATCGGTTAAAGTCGGGGCGCGGAGAGTTCTCCCTTGCAATCCTGAACATTACCGGGAGGGACTTCCGCCTTTATCCCCTGTCCTACTACAGAGAGCCACCGCGTGAAACCACGGTGGTGTACTCCATGAAGATTAACTTTTAGTTTGTGGCCATGAACAACAAAACACTTCTCCGTCGCCAAGCCTGTCCATCAGGCATCCTGTGGCTATTCGCGGTAGGTATCCTCTGCCTCTGCCCCTGGCTGCAGGCTGCCGATGTATGCCTGCAGCCGGGTGATGTCGCTGTCACCCGGGTACGACCGGATGGCATCACGCTACTCTTTCTGCGTTCGGTGGATGCGGCGACTGCCAAGGATTTGCGGCTCTATTTCACCAACAGAAACCAGACCGTCTTCGGCTGGGAGACGGAAACCGAAGGCAGTGGCCGCGATAATCTGGTGGAATGGAAACCGCCTGCCGAAGAGATAGTCTCTGGCACACAGGTAGTCATCAGCTTTGGTGCTAAACAGGACTCCATGCGGCTAGATTGGGGGCAACACCTCTTCATCTTTACCGGAAGCGACGGGGCTCCAGAGTTTCTCTATAGCATATACTTCGACCGCGACTGGTTGATCTGGAATTCACCACGACGTGGACTTGTTGAGGGGGTGAACTCGATTGTTCTGGGGCAGTTAAATGCGGCAACGACCGTGATTGATCACATGGTTAACTTCTCACTGAATACCGCTCCAGGCCAGCTCAAGGATTTGTTCTCCATTCTGACCTATATAGGAAAACAATCGACTTGGGTGCGTGGAAGCACCGCAACAAAACCGGTTGAGGAAGTTGTCATCACGCCCACGGAATCCGCCGGGCTGGTACAGTTTTCCGCCCCTGTTTACTACGGGAGAAACAACGAAGAGATCACGATCACGCTGCATCGTGCCCTTGGCTCTGTTGGTGCGGCAGAGGTGCGTGTGAATACTTTGGGGAGCAAGTCCGGTCTCACCGACTGGGTCTCTCGGCGAAGCTCTTCCGGCGACGCCTCGAATGAGCTGACGACGGATGACCTAAGCGCTATTGTCTATGGCAGCGGACGCTTTGTAGCGAGTAGTGCCGGAGGCGCACTCCTGTTTTCGGAGAACGGAGTGGATTGGGAGAAGGCCTACGATGCCGCCGCAGTGTTGGGAGGGCTGACGTATGGTGGGCCGGATGGCTCCATGCAATTCGTTGCTACTGGAGGTATTCCGGGTACAACAGTTCCCCCCATCGCAGGCAAGGCCGTCATCGCCACATCGAGCAATGGGAAAGACTGGGTTAAGCGTGAACTGGCGTTCGACCTGTTCCTTAGAGACATCGTCTGGCGGGGAAGCAGCTACCTGGCCGTCGGCTACAAGGGAAAGGCACTCACCTCTGTTAACGCTATCAACTGGACATTGGAAGTACTCCCCACCACGGAGAATCTCTACTCTGTCGCCTACTGGAATGGCGTGACGGTCGCCGTGGGCGAGAACGCCAGCATCGTGACCAAGATAGGTACACTATGGACGAAAGTCATCCTTCCGCAGGCACTCCTGGACCGTGGCAAGTTCGCCCTGCGCAAGGTTATCGCAACGGACACCGGATTCCTTGCGGTCGGCTCACTGGGGACAATCCTCACATCAACGGATGGACTGCTCTGGACGCCAATTCTTTCCAGTGCGCCAGTCGATTTCACAACCTTACAGATCGCAGCGGGGCGCATGCTACTGGCGACCTCGAATGGCGCCATCTACTCATTTAGTCTGGCGGGTGTCATCAGTGTATTACGTGAAGGCGAAAAAGGCGCGAGTGCCATCCTCGCTTTCGCGCGAAACAATGAGAGCTACTATATAGCTGTCGGCCAGTATGGTCTCATCCTGCACGCTACCGATCGCGACATCCCGCTTACGGCCTCGGGAAACACCGATTTTAAACCCCTCGACAAGGTAGTCCGCTGGGAATCCGGCGATACCTGTCCACAGGAAATAAAGATCGAACGCCACGCAACGACGCTGACCCCATTTGAGCGGAAGCGGTTCGATATACTCATTACGAATCTTACCCCGGGACTGTTGTTGGGCCGCGACAAGGCAACCGTCGCCATCGTGTACGATGACGGACAGAACGTCCTCCAAGGCGGATTCGGTGGGCTGGTCCGTATCACCGATCTGGTGCTGAGCAAGCGACTCGAACCACTCACCGGGGTCGAGATTGGGCGCAACCTTAGCTTCCGCCTGTATAACACGAGCAACTACCCATCGCGCGGTGGCGAAATCGAGTTTGAGGGCGGGTTCCTCGCAGAGATACACTTGGGGTCGATTCCCGCGAATAGCTTTAGCGAGACTTACACCGTGGCGGTCGATGGCCCGGTGCGCTCGATTGCTTATCTGGAGAACGTAGTATCCAGCGAAGAGCCTGTCTTTCAGCACCGCATCTATATTAACAACGACTTTCGCAAGAGCGGCTCGGTGGAGATCAAAGACATCCAGCCCAGCATTATCAATGGGGGACTCGCGATGCCCGCCGGGAGGCATCAGAAGTTCGACGGTGCAGGCGGAGTACGCCCGCCGCCCGGTGGCAATGGCAGCGGTACAGACTACGGTATCTATCTACAGAGTCTCGTTGTATCTGGTCCCACAGGGGTGGTGGTTCCGGGGACCGGAACCTACACTGCCGTAGGTACTTTTGTTGATAACGCCACGCAGACCACATTCTCCGAACCTGTGATAGCTGGATGGGCCAGCACTCCATCCCATTTCCCCATTAACGCAGCCGGAGAGGTCAGTACGAGTCTTAACCCCGCCACCGTTTATCCTCTGGCTGGTACAGTGGAGGCCATTACGAACGAAGGGGTCCCCGTTGATAATCTCGGCAACCCCATTCCGATGCCCGCTTCGCTTGTGGTGAATTTCACCGAGCCTGCCGGGGTGACGTACCCGCAGCATATCGCAAATCTCGGGCTCTCCGGGAAGCCAAAGGCCACACCCATGGAGGACTATGATGGCGACGGCGTGGTGAACCTCATCGAGTACGCGACCGGGATGAATATGCAGCAGCCAGACGCCTACCCCGCACCAGCCATTTCGTTTCATGCGACGAACAGCTCGCAACTGGTGGGATTCAGGAGACCCATGGGCTTGAGCGGGGTGCACTACTGGCTGGAAGAATCAAGCGACCTGCAAAGCTGGACGCTTCTGCCGTTAACTTTGGACCCGCAGAGCCCGGCAGGGTGGGAGTACTGGCAAAGTACTCGGCCTTCGGTTGCGCCCCACTACTACCGCCTGCGTGTTGGCCCTCATTAATCGGGTACACTGAACCGCACCGTGCCTGCTACAGACACTAAACCCAATGCCAGCGCGAGTGCCCGCGACTCCACCTACCTACGACTATGGCACGCCCTCGCCACGCTGCGTTCGCTTGTGTGTGTGGCCCTCGTCCTATTTGCCACCGTTGTGGCCTGGCTGCTTGATCAACGCACCGGCATCTTCCTGCGCCCGAGCTACGACCTCGCGAACCTGCGCTTCACTGGCGCCGAGGTAGTGCCGGATGACATCGTTCTCATCCTGCTCGATGATGCCACCCGCAACGCTCTCGATCAACCCGCTATGCAGCGATTCGACCGCAGCCTGCATACCGAGTTGCTAAACAAACTCGCGCCACTCGGGCCGAAACTCATTTACTTCGACATCGTTTTTGATCAACCCTCGGACGACCCGGCGATAGACACCGCCCTTGTCGCAGCGATCCAGGCGAACCGCAACGTCGTCCTCTCCGCAGGCACACTGGAGCTGGTCCAGCGGGAAACAGTAGACAGTGGGGCAACCCGGCGGATGGAGTTGTTTCCCCCCATCCCCGAACTGCGCCGTGCTGCCGCAGGCTGGGGGCTTGCGAGTCTGCGCCACGATGAAGATTTTGGCATCCGCCAACTCTACACCGGCACCAGCCCCGACTCGAATGACATCCCTACGGCAACTTGGAAAGCCGCACAGCTTTTAGCCCCGGATAAGCTGGCAGACGCCGGCCCACGCATCGCTCACCGCTGGCTCAACTATGTGTGTAACCCCGCTCACCTCGCCCAAGTCAGCCTTGTGACCGTGATAGATCCGCAGTCCGTCTTTTCGCAGACGTCCAATATCTTTAAGGACAAGATCATTTTCATCGGCAGCAAGTCCGCACTCGACTACTCCGGTGCCGAGCGCGATACCTTCCGCACCCCCTTCTATTATAGCGGTGAGCCCTATGCCGACGGGGTAGCGATCCACGCGATCACGCTACATAATCTTCTCCATCATGAGTGGTGGAGAAGGCTCGAGCCCAAGTGGGAATTGCTCCTGCTCCTTGGGGTAGGAGCAGTCCTGGGGTTGGCCTTCTCCAGCCTGAGCCCGCGCAATGGCTTGCTCGCGCTCTTCGTCGCTGTCCCCGGAACTCTCTTTACTGTACACACGCTATGCCAGCACCAGCACGAGTTCATGAGCTGGCTGATTATTATCCTCGTGCAAATCCCGGTCGCGGTGGGTGCCGGTGTAGGCTCCCAGTACTACCAGGAGCGCCGTCGCCGTCAGCGGCTGAAGCGCTCCTTTGCCACCTACCTCTCGCCCGTCATGGTACACCGCATGGTGGAGAGCGGGGAAGAGCCGAGTCTCGGCGGGGAGCAGGTGGAAATCACAGCCTTCTTTAGCGACGTAGTAGGCTTCTCCGGATTCTCCGAGGTCCTCGATTCTGCCCAGCTCGTCACACTCATGAATGAATACCTCGGGGCGATGACCACTCTGCTCCTTGAGGAACAAGGCACCCTGGACAAATACATCGGCGATGCCATCGTGGGCTTCTTTAATGCACCCATTCGCGTACCAGACCACGCCCTGCGCGCCTGTACTTCAGCGTTGAGGATGCAGCAGCGTCTGTCGCTTCTCCGAGCCGAGTGGGCCGCATCGGCGAAGTGGCCACCCCTCGTCGTGGACATGCACATGCGCATTGGTCTTAACACAGGGCTCGCCACCGTGGGTAACATGGGCTCAGACCAGCGCTTTAACTACACCATGATGGGCGATACCGTGAACCTCGCTGCCCGCTGCGAGAGTGCCGCGAAGCAGTACGGAGTCTATACCATGGTCACCGAGGAGACACTCCGCGCCGCCCTTGGAGCAAGCGGTCCAGTGCCAGACACCGCTGGCCAGCCCCTCGCCTATACGCGACTTCACGCGGCGCCATTCGCCTTTCGGTATCTCGACCGCATCGTGGTAAAGGGCCGCAGCCAACCCTGCACCGTTTACGAACTGCTGGATTTTTCCACCGCTATCACCCCCGCGCAGCGCGAGCACCTCGCCCTCTACGAGACCGGGGTGAGCGCATTCCTTAATCGACGCTTTTCCGAAGCCGCAGACGCCTTCTCGCACTATTTGGCAACTCGCGAGAAGCCACCGGCATCGACGACTAAAGCGATGGCGAAGCCCACGGACGCTGCCGCCCTACTCCTCGACCGCAGCCGCACCTACACCGCCGAGCCCCCCGCTCCCGAATGGGTCGGTGTGCAGTACTTGAAGGACAAGTAGAGAGCCCGAGGCGCTGCCGCCACTCGCGGAACCGTTGCTGCCACTCGTACCACCATTGCCGTCACCCGTACCATCGTTGCTGCCACTCGTACCACCATTGCCGTCACTCGTACCACCGTTGCCGTCACTCGTACCACCGTTGCCGACGTTCGTACCACCGTTGCCGCCACTCGTACCACCGTTGCCGCCACTCGTACCACCGTTGCAGTCACTCGTACCACCGTTGCCGCCACTCGTACCACCGTTGCCACCACTCGTACCGAGGTTGCCGCGACTCCCCGAACCCCCGCCGCCACTCGCCGAATCCCCGCCACGACTCCCCGAACCCCCGCCACCACTCCCCGAGACCCCGCCGCGACTCGCCGAAAGGCATATACCAAAATAGGAAAATGGAAATAGGGCAAGAACCGTGAAAAATGGCCAACTGAGCGAGCACAGAGGCGATGTCTGCGTGAGAAGACACTAACCCTACGGGTGAACCGGATTTGCCCCAACGGGGCAACGCAGACCAGCCCAGGATGCAACCCTGGGAACAGGATAGTGGAAGGAAATGCGTGTTGTGTAGTGCGGATTCCCCTTTGGGGCAACCCCGTCCCGGAGGGACAGTATGCATCTTAGCCCCAGGTTTTAACCTGGGGAGCGGGTTAGAAAACCCGCTCTCCGTTTGCTTCAAACACCCAACGGAGGGCGGACATTCTTGTCCGCTGTTATACCAACGAAGGGCGGACATTCTTGTCCGCTGCTATACCAACGGAGGGCGGACATTCTTGTCCGCCTATTTGCGATCAACGGTGCATTGATTTATCTAGTCGGAGCCAAACTTCAGCCCCAGGTTAAAACCTGGGTCCATAAATCATGAGTACTTTAGTACAGCTTGGGGAGTGCCGATATTGACAGAAAATAGCATGCGGTACTGTAAACTACCCACTGCAACTTCCCCCATAACCCCAAATTGGGATAGTTCCTAAAGCGACGCTCTTGTACTTCAGCGATTTAAGCCCCAGGGGAGTCCCTGTGGCTTTTTGCCTCTCGTGCTGGGTTACCACCGCTCCCAATCGCATCATTCCAAACACCATTACGCATCCGGCGTATTAGTTCTTTTCGTGGTTGTATCCCTCATGGGCAGGGCATAGCCCGTCGCATCTCTACGCCGACACGATTGTCAGCGCTACCCTGGCACATCACCCTGTGGCCGGGTCAATCTTGTCCCGGTTGGATCGGGCCCCGGTTTTCGTGAAATGCTTAATCCAAACTGGGCCCGATTTGTGTGTTGGTTGGCAACTTGGGTGTCGGAAGAGCACCCCCTGGGAGCGCCGACGTCCTCGTCGGCCATGTGTAGATGGCTGACCGCACCGCCGCCGAGGGTGTTATTCAGCAATCCTGGCCGGGGGGGTGAATTTAACGGCCGAAATGATGAACGCGTGGCTGTATCCACTTCGGCCTCACTTTCGCCAGGGCAGAGTCTCTCCCTCGACCCAAGCTGGTTCGATCACAGACTCCGTAGGATTGAGCGGTAACCCTTTTACACCGTGGAGGATCAGTTCCTGAAGTATTCGCAGTGCGCGCTGATAGAGTTCAGATCGATTGGTATCGCACCCACTCACCAACGGGGTGTCAGGTATTTTCTCGGAATCTGCCAGGACGGCTGCCATGGCCAGTCGGTTGGGGATGAATACTCCGGCCTGCAATAGTGGATAAATGCATGCCCAATGGTAGGTAATCAAGGCATCGGTCGGGTCATTTTTTATCCAATGGATTGTTCTTTCATCCAGTACGTTGGGATTATCAGCCTCGGTGACTAACCAGCGAAGGGTTACTCCAGCAGGGAGTTTATTGTGTTGATAAACAAGCACGGCCCCGAGCCGGGCCTCATTATCCTGCTGGCTGGCCGAACGTTCCATCAGCACCGCGATTTTTTTATAACCTCGATCTATGACCACATCCAGTGTCTTCCGCATATAGTCAAACGGGCTGTGTCTCACCAGATGCACGGGCAGAGCAGGTAAACCACGGGATATTTTAACGACCGAAAACCTGGACCAGTCGAATTCTTGTTGCCATTTTTCCGACCAGGGAAATCGATGGGGAGAAATAATAATGCCATGGACCCCTTGGTGGTAGAGCACCCGTGCGGCCAGCTCCGGGGAAGAGAAATCCGAGGGGTTGTAGTAGCGCGCTTCCAGGCCCATCCCTTCACAAACTCTCTGCAAGATCGCAAAGCTATGTTGTGAGGCATCAAGAAATCCCACCACCAGTTTGTTTGCTTCAGACTTGCCGACGGTACGGTGTTTGGCCAGCAGCGATGCGACTTCGTTTAATTGGTAGCCCAGCCGGGCCGCCACTGATTTTACCTGGGTGCGCGTCGCCTCCGTATAACCCGCCTGATCGCGCAGGATTTTCGACGCCGTACAGGTCGAGACTCCGGCAGCCTTTGCAATATCACTCAGGGTAATTTTCTTGGTGGGAGTATTCATGTAATCGCTTACATTTTGCGTACATTGACCCATACAAGGCATCCGGTCAAGTTTCTCACCGATGACTATAAAACATATCCTTACCCCCAGCCTTTTAGCTCTCGCAGGCACGCTGCTGATTTCAACAGCACAAGCCCAGCTCATTATCGCAACCCCCAATGTGCAAACGCTGATAACATTTGATGCGGACACCCCCGGCATCTATCAAGCCCGCACCGGCACCGGCAACATGCGTAATATATCAGAGCCGGATGCCTTTGATCTGAGCACCTTTAATGCGAACAAAGCCAGTTCCTTTCTTACCGGCGGGGTGGCCTCCGCCCATCAGTTCACTGCGGGCTACACTGGTTCGGGCAACGGCAGCCCCACCCGTTTCCAGGCCGATGCCAATGGTGATGGCACAACGAATCAGAATGTAGGTAATGTCAGTCAGCGCGTCTGGCGCCCGGACGAGACCTCCCCGCTACAGGGCGGTAACCCCACTGGAGACTATTCCCAACTCTCCTCCAATGCCCTCCGTCTCTCGGTAAATGCCGGATTCGATTCCAGTGCGATCTTCTTCCGTATTCAGAATAACACCGGCAGTACGATTAAGGACTGGCAGTTCACCTCCGACATTTTTTACTTTGAGCCGGATGCCAACAGTTTCAGCAACCTCACTTTCTCGTATGCGATAGATAACGGGGTGAATCCAGCAGCCATGACCTTTACCGGGTTCGGTACAGCCCCTGCCATCACTCAAGGTGTGGTTCTCTCCTCCCTCGCTGGTACACTAAACCAGACAGTTACGACTGCGGGTGTGGCGAATGGCGACTATATCGTCCTGGCCTTCAAAGACACCACCGGTAACTCCGGAAGCACCATCTTCCTCGACAATATTGGTGTCACCGGAGTGATTCCCGAGCCAGGCACCTACGCTCTCTTTGGTGGCCTGGTCCTTTTGGGCATCACCTTCCTCCGTCGCCGTCGCTAAGCATTCTATTTTTCCCGTCTTCCCGTGTACATTGCACGGGAAGACAGCTTTGCCGTACCCGTTCTTTGATAGGCGCTGTAAATGTAGGCACAAACATATAAGTCCCATGAGTCCTATAGGTCCCATGAGACTTATAGGCACTGCAAACTGCCGAGATAAGACTCTTCTTACCCCTTTTTACCTCAAAAAATGAAATCACTACAAATACCCAAAACAATGATACCCAAAATAGACCAAACAAGTCAGGCTGCCGGAATGCAGGCATTCCGTTCACTCCGTTCCGCGGCCACTGCCGTGCGCGGAATCGTCTCCACCATGCTCGGACTCTGTATGCTATCGGCTCCCGTCCTGCATGCAGCGTTCCCCAATGATAATTCCCCCCTGGGGACTAACATAGCAGGCACCAACCCCTATGATACACAGGATTTCCTGATCAACCGTTGTAATTCTGCTCTGCAATGGATGCCTCTGGGCAACATTGCCTGGGGTGCCACGGTTCCAACAAGTGACTTGGATGGTAACGGCTATCTACTGGTCAATAAAAGCGGTGAGCTGCCGGTATTTTGGGATACCAAAGAGGTGAAAAATGGCAACTATGTCTGCACCTTTACGGGTTCAGGTACGGTTACGCTGCACACCAATGGTTCCGGAAGCATTTCGATCACATCAACCACCGCCGGGCGTGTTGCATTCACCCTCACCAATGCCCGTTTCCTCTTTGTCCGTGTTCAGAATGGCGCAAGTAATCCGATCGGAAATCTCAAGGTGGTGGAGTCACGCTTTGAAGGTAGTACCGAGATTTTCTATCCAGAATTCCTCAGCGACTGGGCCAGTTTTAAAATTCTTCGATTTATGGACCTGATGGAAACCAACGGAAGTGACATCATTACCTGGTCCCAATACCCAACCGTCAACAGTTTGCGGCAGAACAAACTCTGCCCGGACTATATCGCAGCCTTGTCAAATCGCTTGAATGCCCATGCCTGGGTATGTATCCCGCACCAGGCTGACAATAATTTTGTAACCCAGTTTGCCACCGCCATGAAGACCAGGCTGAACTCCAATCTTAAGCTCTACGTGGAGTACTCGAATGAGGTATGGAACACTATATTTTCGCAGACTTCCTGGGCTGCGACCAAGGGGCAATCCTACCCGGAATGGTCAGCCGAGCCCACCTGGTCTGCCGCTGCCCGTTACAAAGCCCGTCGTTCGGGAGAGATATTCGACCTCTTTGCCACCGTCTATGGCTCGGAACTGAGCACACGGGTGAAGCGCGTAATCGCACACCAAACCGACAGTGGTACCTACTGGTGCGATATCATTCTGGCTACCGATAATGTGTACCAGAAGACCGACATCTACTCTGTCGCCCCCTATTTTGGCCTCGGTTATCCTCCTGCCACGGCGAGCGGTGTCGATGATCTATTCAACAACTTGATTCCCAATGCCATTGCGTCAAAAATAACTCAACAAACGACATTTTATAACGCATTCCGGGCGAAATCGAACTACAATAACATAGCGATAGTTTACTATGAAGGCGGGCAGCATCTGGATTCAACGGATGCTACGCAGGATGCCTATATGATTGCGGCCAACCGTGATTCACGAATGAAGGACGCGTATCTCACCTATCTGAATGGGTTGAAAGGAATTGGCGACGTGGAGTTGGTTCAATTCAGTACCTGTAGCGTGAACGCCTACTATGGTTCCTGGGGAGCCAAGGAATACATGTGGCAGACACGCGCCCAGGCGCCGAAGTATGACGCACTGCTCACCTTCATCGAGAATAATCCCTGTAACTACACGGCAAACGGTAATCTGACCTGGGGAACCGGTTCGTCCTCCTCCAGTTCATCATCAAGCAGTTCCAGTAGCAGTAGTTCCTCGTCGAGCAGTTCCAGTAGCTCGAGCTCCGGATCATCCAATCCGGTAACACTGGATTTTGAGAGTCTGACGGTGGGTACATCGCCTGGGTCAAGTTTCACCCTGGGCGAATATACCATCAAGGGCTTTGGCGGCGCGGGAAGTGCGGATACCATCTTGGTTTTTGGTCCCACCGCCTACGCTTCGAAAGTGATTCATCCCAATAACTATGCAGGTAGCATTACGGTGGAACGCACGGATGGTGCACCCTTCGATGTAACCTCCTTTGATTTTGCGGAAGGACAATATAGTGGCGACGGCGATGTCATTGCCACTGGGACCAAGTCTGATAACAGCACCGTAACCACCGGGCCACTCGGCTTTACCAGCCATACACTCTCCACCCAGACCACAAATTGGACTGGTCTGATAAAGGTTACCTTCGATTGGAATGGCGGTTCAAATAGCACCTACGGTGTAATCGACAATGTGCTAATCAATGGCGGGTCGAGCAGTTCAAGTTCGTCCTCATCGAGCAGTTCAAGTTCCAGTAGTTCGTCCAGCTCCAGTGGAACCGCCCCCACCATTACGACCACCAGTCTTCCCAATGCCACGCAGGGCACTGCCTACAGCACGACTCTGGCTGCCACGGGAGGCACCGGAACCCTCACTTGGAGCATCAGCGCTGGCTCACTCCCAGCAGGGCTGAGTATTACCACGGCGGGAGTGATCAGTGGCACGCCCACCGGCACCGGTACCAGTGCGCTCACCGCCAAGGTCACAGATGCGAACAGCCTCTTCTCGACCAAGGATCTGAGCATCGCTGTAGCCCCGACCTATGTGGCGGCACCAACCATGAGCCCATCCGGTGGAACCTACGCAGGTACTCAGTCGGTTACGATCAGTTCGTCCACCAGCGGGGCCTCGATCAAATACACCACCGATGGCTCCGACCCCACCAGCAGTGGCACCGCCACGGTTTACAGTGGACAGGTCGTCGTGACAGCGAACACCACGCTCAAGGCCTATGCTTACAAGAGCGGGTTGAGTAATTCCAGTGTCACCACGGCGACTTACACGATCAAGGTGGCCGACCCGAGCTTCAGCCTGGCCGGTGGTCTTTACCCAAGCACGGATACAGTAACGATCAGCAGTGCGACCAGCGGGGCGAGCATCCGCTACACCACCGATGGCAGCACTCTGACCTCAACCACCGGTACCATTTATTCCGGTGCGGTGGCGCTTGGCAGTGGCGGTACCTTGAAAGCCATCGCCTACAAGTCTGGGATGGGCGATAGCAACGTCAGCACCAGTGGCACGTACACCACACTCAGCGCACTCGACATCGGCAGTCCGATGCCAGCAGGAAGCGCAACACTTGCCTCGGGTACATGGACGGTTAAGGGCGGTGGTTCGGATATCTGGGGAACCAGCGATAAGTTCCAGTATGCTTACACAAGCATCAGCGGCGATAGCACCATCATCGCCAGGGTGGATAGCGTCCAGAATACCAACGGCTGGGCCAAGGCAGGCGTGATGATGCGTGACGGCACGGCGGCGAATGCGAAACACGTCATGGTGGTAATCACGCCCTCCAGTGGTGTATCCATGCAGTACCGCACCAGTGCTGGAGGGTCTTCCACAAGCAAAACGGTATCCGGCATTACCGTTCCCAGCTGGGTGAAGCTGGTGCGCAGCGGCGACGTGTTCACCGGCTTCTACAGCTCCGACGGCAGCACCTGGACGCGGATCGGTGGCAGCACCTTTAGTGTGACGAACATCCTGTCCTCAACCAACGCCGGGCTCTGTGTAACGAGCCACGCCCAGGGCACGCTCTGCACCGCCACGATGAGCAATGTGAGTATAACGAACCCCTAAACTTTAACGCCTACCTATCCAACCCTGTTAGGAGTAATAGATTTAGCACACGAGTAGTTAGGAGTACATAGGAGTAAATAGGATACACAGAATAGGATACATCTGGTAAATATCCAGTACTAGGGGCGGGAGCCACGGAGGAAACTCCGTGGCTCCTTTTGTTGGAGGGGTGCATTGTCTGTGTGAGGGTAGATTCTGTCCGATGCCGCACCCATCCCATCGCCTCAACGGGGAGAACTATATTTTGGCCGTTTTTCGGCACGGAGTATGTGTTTGCGTCAAATCGAGTATTTAAGGTTCAGAAATATCCCGAAGGGATTACCTGGAGTTTGGTCATTTTGTGTGTGTTGTGAGTATTATCCTGCGCCATGACCCTCATGAGAAGAAAGCAATCCCGAAGCGACCTGCGTCTTAGCCCCGGGTTTTAACCCGGGAATATACATACATACATGGACCAAGTACCGAAGGGACGACTGAATGGATGTCATCAGACGAGCCGAAGTGATCTGTTTCCGTTTCACAAATGGCGAAATAAAACCCCCTACGGGACTAGTGTTACTAAATACGCCGTTTATCCCAGATTGAATCTGGGGCTAAGATGAAAACCGTCTCCTTGGGACGGGGTTTTTGGCTGTTATTTACGTTTGCGCTGCTCCGGAATTGGCCAAACTCTAGAATTACCCGAAGGGATTACCTGGAGTTTGGCTAATTTGGGGCATGTCGAAGCGAGGTATTGAATCCTTAAGGGATTTTTTCAGTCCGGCGGGCTGTCTGGTATTAGCCGGTGGTGCAAACCACTGGTTACAACGCAAAAATGGAATTGCGCCCCGGCAGGGCTCGGCAGGGGCGCTGGAGCATCGGTAATCTATGGCGATTAGACCACGCCGACCACCGCCCCTGCCGTGGCGGATAATATAGGGGGTAATTCCCTTCACATTTTTACAATAAATTACATCAAGCTGAAACCCCATCGACCGATATATTAAAGTAGCGAGTATCCAAGCATAGAAACAGCGATAGGTTAGTGTAATGATACGGACCTTCCCTGCAAACAGGGGGGGTCTGTTCATTTTATAAAGCTGCATTCTGTGTGCCGTGCAGAGGGTCTTTCCTGCCGAGATGCACAGGAACTGAAACCTAAATGCATTTTCCCTGAGGGATTCTGGCAGAGAGTACGTTCAGCCAGAGGATAGGTGTTCAATGAAATTCGGTGCATCTCGATGTTATTGCACTGTTTTGAGTGGTACGGGCATCTTGCCGGCATCTTGCCCGTGTGTCTTCCAGCGATCATCACAGAACCCGAACATGGGCGAGACGCCGATGCTACGCACGAGCCATCGGCACTTCTGCCAAGGTGCAATGACTTCGAGATGCACTGAATGAAATATATTATTTGGACATCCCCTTGACAGTATTTCACCTGACTGTCTGTCTATTATTAACCTGTTTTCCAATAGTCTGCCCCACAGTTTTGCTCAGCCCAGTTTTATTTGTAATTCACGATTCACACTCAATCTACGCACTCTCTATGAATTCGCATAATAAACGCTTCGCCACCCAATTGGGCACGTTGTTCCTCCAAAGTTTTCTCCTTCTTTGCATGTTTTATTACCATGGTGTCGATGCCTATGATGTTGTGTATTCGGGACGCGTCCCGACACCACCGGCGGAAATTGCATTCCCTTACAAATATACCGCCATTGCGGAGGGCTTGGATCATACTGTAGCCTTGAAGGAGGATGGCACGGTCGTCGCATGGGGATTTAATGGCATGGGTCAAATCAACGTCCCTGCTGGCTTGAGCAATGTCGTGGAGATTGCGGCAGGCCTCTATTATACCGTGGTTTTGAAGGGTGATGGCACAGTCGTTGCTTGGGGAATAAATGGCTCCGACCAGAACAGTGTCCCTGCCGGCCTGAGTAATGTCGTGGCCATAGCGGCAGGCTGGTATCATACCGTAGCCTTGAAACGCGATGGTACGGTCGTTGCTTTGGGAAACAATGACTCTGGTCATAACAGCGTCCCTGCTGGCTTGAGTAATGTCGTGGCCATAGTGGCAGGCTGGTATCATACCGTAGCCTTGAAGGGTGATGGTACGGTCGTCGCTTGGGGAGATAATGACAGTGGGCAAACCGACATACCTGATGGTCTGAGCAGTATCGTAGCCATCGCGGCAGGCAAGTGGCATACCGTGGCATTGAAGGGCGATGGTACGGTCGCCGCTTGGGGAGATAATGATTTTGGGCAAACCGACATACCTGATGGTCTGAGTAATATCGTAGCCATAGCGGCAGGCTGGTATCATACCGTAGCCTTGAAACGCGATGGTACAGTCGTTGCTTGGGGAAACAATGACTCTGGTCAAACCAGCATTCCAGCTAGTCTGAGTAATGTCGTATCCATTGCAGCCTGCGGGTCTCTTACCATGGCCTTGAAGGGCGATGGTACGGTGGTCGTGTGTGGTGGCATTGGCCAAGCCAACATCCCTACTGGCCTGAGCAATCTCGTGGCTATTGCTGCGAACGGAGTGTATACCGTGGCCTTGAAGGGCGATGGTACGGTTGTCGATTGGGGAAATAATAGCTTAGGTCAAACCAGCATCCCTGCTGGCTTGAGAAATGTCGTGGCTATTGCTGCGAATGGAGGGCATACTGTGGCCTTAAAGGGCGATGGTACGGTCGTCGCTTGGGGAGATAATAAATATGGACAGATCGACATCCCTAATGGCCTTAGTAATGTCGTGGCCATCGCGGCAAACGGGCACCATACCGTGGCATTGAAGGACGATGGTACGGTCGTCGCTTGGGGAGATAATAGCTTAGGCCAAACCAACATCCCAATTGGCTTAAACAATGTCGTGGCCATAGCGGCAGGCGAGTTGTTCACCGTGGCGTTGAAGAGCGATGGGACAGTCGTAGTCTGGGGTGCGATCATCCCTTGGGATGAACCTATCGAAATCCCTACTGGCCTGAGTAATGTCGTGGCCATTGCGGCAGGCGATTATCACACTGTGGCGTTGACGGGCGATGGTACGGTCGTCGCGTGGGGATATAGTCGATTCGGCCAAACCAATATCCCCGCTCGCTTGAGCAACGTCGTGGCCATTGCTGCGGGCAGGGAGCATACCGTGGCCCTGAAAAGTGATGGTACGGCCGCAGCCTGGGGAGATAATTTCGTTGGCCAAATCAACATCCCCGCAAACCTGCGCCATGTCGCAGCCATTGCAGCGGGACCGGACAGCACGTATTATTTTCTGCCTGATGGTACACTAGCTGGTAACATCTTCCTGTCCTCCTCATACACCTATGATCTAGGTGGTGGCTGGAAGTGGAATAGTACAGGCTATATCTATGATCGGTATTACCCCTATATCTATCACTGGACCTGGTTGGATTGGGGCTATATCTTCGGTGACACCGAAGAGAGCTATTACCTCTATCGCTTTGGAACGCAGGACTGGTACTGGGCCTCCTCGCTCCAGTATCCGGCCCTCTATAATTTATCCGAATCGAATTAACAGGTGGGTTTCAAATATACCAGGGTAACGCGGGCCTGCGGCCCGTGTGTGTTTAGCGTATGCCAGGCATTACGGACACACTGCGCGTCAACCGCGTGCGCCCTGTCAGGGCGCGATGGTGTATATTATTTTCACCAGTTACCAGGGTTGCGCCGTGCAACACGGCTCACCCTTCGCTTTCGGCGTAGTCACTGTTGGGGACAGATGGAGTTTGGCCAATTTGGGCATGTCGAAGCGAGGTGTTGAATCCTTAAGGGTTTCTTACAGCCCGGCGGGCTGTTGGATATTAGCCGGTGGTGCAAACCACCGGTTACATCACACATAATGAATTGCGCCCCGCAGGGGCGCTGGATCAACGGTAATCTTTGGCGATTCGACCACGCGGACCACCGCCCCTGCCGGGGCGGATAACCCCGAAATACGAAGTTAAAAAAATCGTTTTGTGCAATCAGGCTTGATTAGAAGGATTTGAACAAAAATCGAATCCAACCCAATGCACAAAACGATGAAAGAGACGGAGCTATATATTCGGGCACTATTTGGAGGCTCGC
>JANRLC010000037.1:0-36713 GCA_033762955.1 Verrucomicrobiota bacterium
TCCCAGCCGCCACCGCGTATCGACTCTGTTGGCAAACCAAACGGAATTACTCCGTTGTAGTGAAGACCTTTTGGGGTGCCCCTAGTGTTTATGCGGTGTTTCGAGGCGTTATGCCCTCGAGTAGAGAAAGCCGGGCTAGGCGTGTAATTAATAGGCCTTGTCTTTCCAAGTAAGGTTCTGCTTGCTGAGCATCCCTAGGATTAACTGCCATGCCTCATCTCGGCGAAATACTCTCGATTGTCTGTGCGCTGCTCTGGGCAACGGCAGTGATGTTTTTTCGTGTGTCGATGCGAAGGGCTGTCGAACCCTTTGCGCTGAATATATTCAAAAACCTGGTGGCACTGGTGTGCTTGCTACTCACATTGCCATTTATCAGTGGGGTTTTCGAGGGAATCGGGTTACAGGAACTGCTTGTGTTAAGCGTGTCCGGTATTCTGGGTATTACAATGGCGGATACGCTGTTTCTAAGTGCGCTCCATCGGCTGGGCGCATCCAGAAATGCGATTCTGGACTGTCTGTACAGTCCGTTTGTCATCGTGCTGTCGGTTATTGCCCTTGGGGAGCGCATTCTGCCCTGGCAGGGTGTGGGCTTTGCGATGGTCCTCGTCGGGGTATTGGTTACGGTGTTTGACCCCGTGGTTAAGACCCAGCAATTACCCGATGGCTCTTTGGAAACAGTGATGGACGACGATGTCGCCACTCGTCGCAATCGCCTTCTAGGGATGGGGCAGGGGGCGCTGAGTATGTTTTTAATGGCACTGGGGATAGTGCTGGCCAAGCCCGTGCTTGAGACGACATCGACCGTGGGTGCTGCGACGATACGTATCGCAGTCTCATTGGTGGCTGCCGTTGTTTGGCTTGGGTTGAAAGGGCGACTCCGCACCTGTGCGAACGGGTTTACACGAGAATTACCCTATGGCACCATGGCCATTGGTGGTTTTCTTGGGACATATCTTGCCCTCATCGTCTGGATGGCTGGCTATAAATACACCACAGCATCTACGGCGGCAGTGCTGAACCAGACATCTGTGTTCTTCATTATCTTTATGGCTGGCTACGTGCTTAAGGAGTCTATCAGCGCACGCCGTGTCGTAGGTGCCATAATTGGGTTTGCGGGTGTGGCAGTGATTTTTCTGACGGGGTAGGGGAGCGGGGGAGTGGGGGTGGGAAGTAGTCAGTAGCCAGTAGACAGTAGTTAGTAGTTTGCAGTGTGCAGTGTGCAGTTTGCAGAAGTCCATCTAGTCCATTCCCGTCAATAGGGTCAGTCAGGTCAATCAGGTGGTCCATTCACCTGACCTATTCACTGCCAACTGCAAACTGCCAACTGCCAACTGCAAACTGCCAACTGCAAACTCCATTCCTACAATTCTTTGCTGACAACTTCCGTTTGCGCATTGCATAGTGTGCGTTTCCCACGATTTGCCATGAGATTATTCGATACGTTGTCCCGTGAAGTGCGAGAACTCCAGCCTGCCCAGGCCGATGGTACTTATCGCATGTATTGCTGCGGGCCGACCGTATATGGCCCGGCACATATCGGAAACTTTCGCACGTTTCTCATGCAGGACGTGCTGCGCCGCACTCTCGAAGCCGGTGGCATGAAGGTGCTGCATGTGCGCAACCTGACCGATGTGGACGACAAAACCATCCGCCGCTCCATGCAGGAGGGGAAGAGTTTACAAGCATTTACCCAGGCGTGGACCCAACAATTTCACGCCGACTGCGACGCGCTGAACCTGCTCCGACCCCAGGTGGAACCGGCAGCCACGGAGCATATCCCGCAACAGATCGCGCTGATTCAGAAGCTGCTGGACAATGGGCACGCTTACGCAGGGGCGGATGGCTCCATTTATTTCAAAGTGGAATCCTTCGAGGGCTACGGGAAGCTCTCCCATATCGACCACCAACACCTCCAGACCCAGAACACCAACAGTGCGGGCGAGGCGAATGATGCGGACGAGTATGATCGGGAGTCAGCCCGGGATTTCGCACTCTGGAAAGCGCACAAGCCAGAGGACGGCCCGAACTCGTGGCCGGCGGAGTATAATTTGCAGGATGGGCGAGTCCACAAAGTGGCTGGGAGGCCCGGCTGGCATATCGAGTGCTCGGCGATGTCGATGCAGTACTTGGGCGAGGGCTTCGACTTGCATGGCGGAGGCGAAGACCTCTGCTTCCCGCACCATGAGAACGAGATCGCCCAGAGCGAAGGAGCCACGGGGTGTGCCCCATTCTCGCGCCATTGGTTCCATGGTTCCCACTTGATGGTGGATGGGAAGAAAATGTCCAAGAGCTTGGGCAATCTCTACACCCTCGAGGAGATCAAGGCGAAGGGATACACCGCCAATGAGCTTCGCTACGCGCTCATTTCCGGCCACTACCGCCAGCAACTGAATTTTACCTTCAACACGATGGATGCCGCCCGCAGTGGGCTTCAGAAGCTTGAGAAGTTTGCCGTGCAAGTACTCGGCGACCCTGCGAAACTGCCCGAACTTGGCGCGAAAGCGGTGACGATTGAGTCGTGGACTACCTTCGGCGGAGCGTGGGAGGCATTAATCGAGGATTTGAACACCTCGACTGCCTTTGGCCAAATCTTCAAGACGATTAACAGCCTGTCTTTGAGCGGACCCTCCCCAGAAATTGCCCGCGAATTGGGTAACTTACTTTTCGCTCTCGGCCTAAAGTTGACCGTTCCCACGGATAAACCCAAAGTCGAAATTCCCGCCGAGATCGAAGCCCTCGCCGCCGCCCGCTGGGCAGCGAAGCAGGCCAAGAATTGGGCGGAGTCTGACCGTTTGCGCAAGGAGATCGAGGCCGCGGGGTTCAAGATCCTCGACCGCAAAGACGGCTATGGGGTGGATAAGGTGTAGAGGGGCAATAGGATGATCTGTCTGGAAGCACCAAAGGGGCGTATCATCCTAAAGAGGAAAATGAAGTGTGACCGATCCGTGCTTTTTCCAGGATGCCATGAGCATCCTAATGGCCCAGAGAACCATCGGGCGTCTCGCTCTGGTATTGTAGTCGGAGCGGCTCTGGTAGGTAGCCAGACCGTCTCGGTCTGGTCGCTTAGGCGCTGGGCGTCTCGACGTCGTCCCTAGTGTATCCGTCTCGCTCGGGCAATCGGACGTCATACACCAGACCGGGGACGGTCTGGCTTACCTTCGATAACGCCAAACACCAGAGGATGCCTACGG
The DNA here is from genome assembly GCA_033762955.1 of Verrucomicrobiota bacterium. GTDB lineage: Bacteria > Verrucomicrobiota > Verrucomicrobiia > Opitutales > Oceanipulchritudinaceae > JANRLC01. The sequence goes on from JANRLC010000037.1 coordinate 3,192, forward strand.
GATCCTCGAAAAAGCACTGATCGGTCACACTCCATTTTTTTAGAATAACAAGCCCGACGGAATCGCTTCCGCCGGGCTTGGGTTAAACTGGATTAAGATAAGAGTGAATGGGAGTGGCCTCAACTAACCTCACCCGCCCCCACCTGCCCGCTGCTTCATGTTCCTAGCCAGCACTTGGGCTTGCCACCGCTGCGGCCACCGGCACCACTGCTACCGGCAACGCCCGCGTCACTATCTCCTGCTGGAGTGCGGCGAGGGCTTCGGCGAGGGGCTTGGTGCCTTCGGCAGACTTATTCACGCGGGAACGGATGGCGACCTGGCCGAGTTCGGCTTCCTTTGCGCCGATGACCCAGGCATACGGAATCTTTTCCATTTCCGCACGGCGAATCTTGGCTCCGAGTTTATCGGAATACTCATCCACGCTGACGCGGATACCTGCTGCCTTGAGCTGCGCGGCAACGGTGCGCGCGTACTCGTTCTGGTTGTCGGTAATGGTCACTATGCGGACCTGCTCCGGCGCCAGCCAGGTGGGGAACTGCCCGCCAAAGTGCTCAATGAGCACGCCGCAGAACCGCTCCATGGAGCCGAAGGGCGCGCGGTGGACCATCACGGGGCGGTGGGACTGGTTGTCCGCGCCGGTGTAGGTGAGGTCGAAACGTTCGGGCAGGTTGTAGTCCACTTGCACGGTGCCAAGCTGCCACTCGCGGCCAATCACATCCTTGATAACAAAGTCGATCTTCGGCCCGTAGAACGCAGCCTCGCCCGGCTCTTCGGTGAAGGGCACGCCGAGGTGTTTTGCGGCTTCGCGGAGGGCATTCTCTGCCTTGTCCCAGTTCTCGGGCTTGCCCACGTACTTGGTGGAGTCGGGGTCGCGGAGGGAGACACGCACGCGGTAGTCATTCATGCCGAGGGTACTGAGCACGGTCTTTACCAGATCGAGACACCCCTTGACTTCGGTTCCGATTTGCTCCTCGGTGCAGAAGAGGTGGGCGTCGTCCTGGGTGAAGCCACGGACGCGGGTCATGCCGTTCAGTTCGCCAGATTGTTCCCAGCGGTACACCGTGCCAAACTCGGCGAGGCGGATGGGGAGGTCGCGGTAGCTATGGGGGTGCGCATCATAGATTTTGATGTGCATGGGGCAGTTCATGGGCTTGAGCAGGTAGCCCTCGATCTCGCCCTTGTCGAGGCGGTTGGTCAGCTCGGCGCAGGAGCACTTCTCTTCCGAAAGCAGATCGAGGCTCTCGCGTTCGATTATGGCCGGGTACTGCGAGTCCTTATAGTAAGGGAAGTGGCCGCTGGTACGGTACAGCCCGAGCTTGCCAATGTGCGGGGTGAAGACTTGCGAGTACCCCTGCTTGGTAAGTTCTTCGCTGATAAAGTTCTGGAGCTGCTGGCGGACAATCGCGCCCTTAGGCAGCCAGAGCACAAGGCCCTGGCCGACATTGTCGTCGATATGGAAAAGCTCCAGCTCTTTGCCGAGCTTGCGGTGGTCGCGCTTGCGGGCTTCCTCCTGCTGTTTCAAGTAGTCTTCCAGCTCCTGTTTGCTGGGGAATGCCGTCCCATAGATGCGCTGGAGCTGCTTGTTCTTCTCATCGCCCTTGTGGTAGGCCCCGGCGATGGAGAGGAGCTTCACGGCCTTTACCTGCGAGGTGTAGCGCACATGGGTCCCGGCGCAGAGGTCCACAAAGTCCCCATTCTTATAGAGAGAGATGGCCTCGCCCTCTGGGATATCTGCAAGGCGTACAATCTTGTAGGGCTGCCCGCGCTCGTTGAAAAGCTTCGTAGCCTCTTCTCGGGTGACTTCGGAGCGCTCGAATTTCTGGTTCTCCTTGATCACGGCACGCATCTCGGCCTCCAGCTTTTCCAGGTCTTCGACCGTGAACTTATGGTCGATGTCGAAATCGTAGTAGAACCCGCTGTCGGTCGGGGGGCCGATATCGAGAAGCGCCTTCGGGAAAAGCCGAAGGACTGCGGTGGCCAGGATATGGGAAGCGCTATGGCGCAGTTCCTCAAGCGGGGTCATTTGTCTCATGGTAATGGCGGATTTGATTGGATTTTAGTTAAAACAAAAAGCCCGAAGGCATTGGCACTTCGGGCTCGGTTAAATGGAAAAGGCGCTCGTGGGGAGATGCGCTATGCCACCCGGCCCGGCGCCTCGAGAGTGCCGGTAAGGGGGAAGCTTGTAGTCGAAAGCAAGTTCATCTCCGTTAAGATAACAGTAGAAGTCGCGCTTTACGGCTTTCCCGTCAAGGGTATTTTTGCGATGGATGACTGATGCCGTTAATTCCCCGCATTAAAAGTCAGAGACCATTGTCCAAGCTTTGGCGTGTAATCAAGCTGGTGGGTATTAACCTGATCGTGCTGCTTCTCGGCCTCGTTGCACTGGAGCTGATACTGGGTGGATGGCTGCACCCGTCGCGAATTTACATGGTGGGCATCGAGCGCGATGTGGTTAAGGATACCAAGCTGGAAGGGCTCTACGAATGGCCGGGGGGAACGATCCGCTACAGTCGGGATCACTGGGGCTTTCGCAGCGCACCGGCAAATCCTTCAGAAATCGATGTACTCACCGTGGGCGGTAGCACCACGGAACAACGATACCTAAACGATGGCTTCACCTGGCAGGATGTTTGCGCCCGGGAACTGGCGAAACAACCGCAACCGCTGAAATTGGCGAACGCTGGGATCGATGGGCAGTCCACCTTTGGGCATATTAAGAATTTGTCCTGGTGGTTCAGCAAGGTGCCCAACCTGAAACCCCGCTTCATCCTCTACTATGTGGGCATTAACGACTTCATAAAGCAGGAGCCAGACAAGTTTGACGAGATGGCCATCCGGGGCGGCACTGCGATGGACTTCATCCAGGAAAACAGTGCCTTGCTTCGAGGCTGGAGACTCATTCATGGCAATTACCAGGCATCTCAGAATGTCGATGTGACGCACCACAAGCTGGAAATAAAACCGGAACAGTGGGTACCTAACCCAATCCACGGCACTGATTATGAAGCGCTGATGAAGACCCATCTGGATGGCTATGAAGCGCGGTTGCGCCAGCTCGTAACGGCTACCCGGGACTTTGGTTCAGAACCCATCCTGGTCACACAACCCACGTGGTGGTATCGAAGGGACCGCGGCCAGCTTGAAGTGCTCTTTCACGGGTTCCACTACGGCAAGGTATTCTGCACGGGCATGGATTTCTACTACATGATGGGCCTGCTCAACAGCCGGACACTGCAAGTAGCCAGAGAGATGAATTGCCTGGCATTCGACTTGGAAGCTGAGGTGAATTTCACGGATGGGGATATGTACGATTATGGTCACTATACCCCCGCCGGGGCTGAGCGTGTAGGCAAGTATCTGGCAATGAAACTCACGCAAGCTAAGCTCGTGGGGAATGCGGGGCCAAACTAAACGCAATCCATTCACGGCACAGTGCATTTCGAAGTTGTGGTGCTGTAAGTGCCATTCTCAACCATGGGTTAAACGTCCTTAACCGAGGGCAAAACCAGCAAAGCCTTGCTCCCGGACTGCAAAGCCTTGCTCCCGGACCGCAAAGTCTTGCTCCCGGACCGCAAAGTCTCGCTCCCGGACTGCAAAGTCTCGCTCCAGTGGCACTGAGACTTGGTTTCTGTGGAGGAGAACACTGTTATTCAGAAATTGGGATTAAACTATAACAACTGCGAAATGCACCATTCACGGCAGGGCATGCCTAGGATCGCTTGACTGTAGCTCTGTGTTCTGCGGAAAATGGACGGTCCCATTAATCCACCCAATTCCTCTATCCATGTTACAGAAACCTTCGACACACGATCTGCAGCTACTGCAGAGCGAAACGTTACCTGACAACGCGCTTTGGCTTGAAGAACTCGACTTGACCGAGGTCAGCCAGGGCTATGGTGAAGCCAAAGCACGCGAAGGCATGACTGGGGCTCCCATCACGATAGGGGGGCGGAAGTTCGAGCATGGCGTAGGCATTCATACTATCAGCCGCTTCACTGTGCATCTCCATGGACAGGCCAGTCGTTTCCTCGCCATGGTAGGGCTGGATGACGGACGCATGCTCCATGGTGCCCACCCTACGGAAGGCTACGCGCGTTTCGAGGTCTATCTGGACGACAAGCTGGTGGAGAAGACCAAGCTCTTTCAGGGTAGCGGTCCAGCGGAACCGATTGCTGTGGATGTAACTGGCGCTCATAAGATGGATTTGCGTGTGAATGATGGTGGGTTTGGAACCCATTGGGGCCATGCATCATGGGGTGCAGCCATGATTATCATGGCGGACGGTGCAACCCGAAAGCCGGAGACACCGAAGCTGGAAGTAGCGCATACACTTAGCTTGGCGAAACGGCCACAACCGACTGCAAGCGAGTCGCCCATCCCGGTTGGCCCCACTGTGGTAGGCAGCACCCCCGGGCGTGACTTTCACTTCAGACTGGGTGCTATTAGTGCCACGCGCACGCGCTGGAGCTGCAATCAACTCCCGGCTGGTCTGGTACTGGATACGGATCAGGGCGTACTCAGCGGTCGTCTGGCTGTGGAAGGCGACTGGGTGGTGCCCTTTACAGTCGAGAACAGTGCTGGAACGAGCGAAGTGCGCATCCGCATCGTCGGCAAGCCGCGCTCTCTATCACTCACGCCACCCATGGGATGGAACTCATGGAACGTCTGGGGCATGGTTATCGATGGAGAAAAGATCAAGGCCGCAGCCGACGCGCTCATAAGTACCGGACTTGCCGATGTTGGCTACCACTATGTAAACATCGACGATGGTTGGCAAACCGGACGCAATCCCGATGGCACCATCCGTGTCCAGCAAGACATGGGCGATATGAAAGCTCTTGCCGACTGGCTGCACGCACGCGGTATGAAGCTCGGGACCTACTCCTCTCCAGGTCCGAAAACCTGTGGTGGACGGGAAGGCAGCTATCAGCATGAGTTTATTGACGCACGGACCTATGCCGAATGGAGCATCGATTACTTAAAGTACGATCTCTGCTCCTACGCTACGCTGATGGGCGGAAAGCCCAATCAGGATGATGAAATCAAGCCCTATGCGCTCATGCGCGAAGCCCTCGATAGCGCAGGACGGGACATTGTTTACAGCCTCTGCCAATATGGCCGCGGTGCGGTCTGGAGCTGGGGTAATACCAAGGTGGGTGCACAGCTCTGGCGCACCGAAGGGGATATTGTGGACTACTGGTACAGCATGATTGCACAAGCGCTTAAAGTCATCGCGCTGGATCCACCCTGTCGCCCTGGTGCCTGGCACGACCCTGACATGCTGGTCATAGGACATGTAGGGTGGGGACCACAAACCCATCCCACCCGCCTGTCACGCAATGAGCAGCGCAGCCACATCTCCATCTGGAGCTTGCTACCGGCTCCCTTGCTCTTGGGCTGCGATTTGACAAAGCTGGACGACTGGACGCTCGATCTCTTGCTCAACCCGGAAGTGGTGGCGCTCAACCAAGACCCACTCGGCGCACCAGCGCGCCGTTTGCGTGCCATCAATACCAACGACGGCTTTCACCACGAAGTCTGGGTCCGCGCCCTCGCCGATGGCAGCACCGTAATCGGCCTGTTTAATTTCGGAACTCGCAGCCTGTCCATGGAAGTAACCTGGGCGGAACTCGGCCTAAACGGCACCCACAAGGTGCGGGATCTGTGGGAACGCACCGATCTCGGGATCAAGACCGACGGTATTTCGCAGACCGTGCCCGCACGCTGCACCTATCTCTACAAGGTATCCCGGGGTTGAGCTACCCATTCGCCTCTCCGCCGGTCAGCGGTTCTGGTTTCTGTCCATGGCGCAAGAGCGTGGGTGAGTACCCTTTGTACTTTTTAAACAGGCGGGAGAAATAGAGGGCATCTTCAAACCCAAGCCGCTGGGCGATGGTTTTGACGGGCAGGGTGGGGGATTGGCGCAGGGATTCCTCGGCGAGTTGGAGTTTTAGCTGGATCTGATAGTGGCGCACTCCGCAGCCGTAGCGTTCGCGGAATTGGTGGGCCACATAGGACGGGCTTTTGCAGAGCATTTGGGCGGCTGCATCCAGAGAGAGCCAGGCTTCGGGGTTGGCTTGGATATGGCTCAACAGAGCATCGAATTCCCCGCGCCCGGTCTTCGTGACAAACTCACATTGGATGATGTAGTCGGCGATCGCATCCAGCAGTTGTTGGATGTGGGCAATCTTTGCGAGTGGAAAGGCGGGCACGCTTTCGTAGGCGGCCGTCAGGGCATCACTGGCGGCTTTCTGCCTGGCCAGTCGTTTCACGGTATCGGATGGTTCGGAAGCCGAGCGAAACTGGCCCATCATGATATAGCCGACCAGGCTGTTGCGCACGAATACCGGGCGGATGATTTCATAGAGGCCGGCATGACAGCAGTAGGTGAGGGTGGTCTTTTCCCGGGCTGCTTTCTGCTGCATTTGTTTATCCCAGTCGCGGCAGGTTTCCAGCAGCCCCAGTTGCTGTTGCACCACTTTACAGAATGCACAGTTCGGCTGATTGCTCCCGGAGTAGAGAATCCTGCCCTCGGCAGTCAGGTAGATGATCCGGCTGTCGAAGAGCACACTAAAGTGATCCAGCAGGCGTTTCATCTTGGGCTGAAATACGATTTGCATGATTTAGTCCCGGGGTATTGTGCAGGATTATCCATATTTATGACAGCATCGTCAATTGTCCCCACACGACAATTCCGGTACCATGGCGTAGTTAATCTACCATTACATTCAAACAACGGATTTTTTATGAGTATTGGAATAGGTTTGGTCGGGCTGGGCTTCATGGGGAAGATGCATTTCGAAACCTATCAGAGGACCGGGATTGCCCGGGTGGTTGCGCTGTGTGACAGCGACCCGAAGAAGCTGGAAGGGGATTGGTCGGGGATCGCGGGTAATATCGGTGCCCGTGGCAGCAAGGTGGATCTGAGCGGCATTGCCGTCACCACCGAGCTGGAACAATTGCTCAAGAATCCGGCGGTGACGGTGGTGGATATCACCCTGCCCACTGCGCTGCACGAAGCCGCGGTGATCGCCGCCTTGAAGGCTGGCAAGGATGTGATTTGTGAAAAACCGATGGCCCGCACTTCGAGTGCTGCACGGCGGATGCTAAAAACCGCAAAATCCATGGGCCGGCGGCTCTACATTGCGCAATGCATCCGGTTTTGGCCCACGTATGCGAAGGCATATGAACTCGTCCGCAGCGAGTGCTACGGGGCATTGCTTTCCGCTGAGTTTCACCGCGAGTGCTCCACTCCGATGGGGAGTCACCAGAACTGGCTGCAAGCGGCTGACCAGAGCGGCGCTTGTGCGCTCGATCTGCACATCCATGATACAGACTTCATTCTCCATTGTTTTGGCAAGCCGCAGGCAGTGACCAGCAGGGGAATGGGGTTCAGCCCGGGCCGGTTGGATCATATTGTCACGACCTACGAGTACCCGGGTGCTCCGCTGGTCCTCGCAGAGGGCGCATGGGAACACGCAGCGGATTACCCCTTCGCGATGTACTTTGTAATTAACTTTGCAAAAGGGACTCTGCGCGGTGACCACGCTTCACTGGTCTATTACGACCGGGCTGGGGGCAAGGTGAGTATCCCGGTGGAGTCGGGTGATGGGTATGAGGCGGAGTTGCGGCACTTTATCGACTGCATTTCCCGGAAGGTAGATTCACCAGTGGTCAGCTCGGAGTCCGCGATGGAAAGCCTTCGCATTGTCGAAGCCGAGATGGCCTCGGCATTCAAGGGGCGACGCGTTCGGATCAGTTAACTTCATCTCTTTCGCACATGAAAAGAAAACTTTCCCTCAATTATTGGACACTGGGCGGCTTCGATGGGCAAGTCCCGCTCCGCACTGCGCTGAACCAGGCCCACGCCATGGGCTGGCAGGCTCTGGAGCTGGCTTTCGGGGCCGGAGAGCTGGCGCGTACCCCAAGCGAAAGTGAGTGTACTGCTCTGCGTCACTATGCGGATAAACTGGGGATGCCATTCATCACCATGGCATCGGGCGCCTACTGGACCCAATCGCTATCGCACCCGGATGCTTCCGTGCGCGCATTGGCGGTGGAGTTTACCAAGGAGTACCTGAAAACCGCAGCCATGCTGGGAGTGAAGACCATCCTGGTGGTTCCGGGGCATGTGGCCGTGCCGTGGGATGCCGGTCAACCGGTGGTGCCCTATGACAAGGCGTGGCAGTGGAGCCAGGAGTCTCTGCGCCATTGTATTGGCCTGGCGGAAAAGCTGGATGTCACCATCGGGCTGGAGAATGTGTGGAACTGGTTTCTAGCAGATCCAGTGGCCATGCGCAGTTTCATTGATGAGCTGGGCAGCACGCATGTGGGGGCTTACTTCGATATCGGAAACTGCCTGATCAATGGATACCCCGAGCATTGGATTTCCCTGCTCGCGTCCAGAATCAAAGCGGTGCACGTGAAGAATTTTCAGCGCAGTGACTGCGGGGGCAAAATCCAAGGGTTCGGAGAGTCTCTGCTCACCGGGGATGCCCAATGGCCAGCCATACTGGGCGCATTGGATGAGATCAATTACACCGGGCCGTTGACAGTGGAGATGATCCCCTTCTGCCGGTTGCCCAATCTGAACCTACCGGATAAACCGCTCGCGGCCACCATGCTCTCAGAATTGAACACAATTGTTGGGAGTGTTTAGACAGCCCGGAGGCAGGAGGCGGAAGGTAGGCACGGAGGCAGGAGGCGGAAGGTAGGCACAAAGGCACAGAGTCGGAAAGGCAGGAGGCAGAAAGTTGTGGACGTCTGGCAGTTTGCAGGGACTGAGTGCTGAACGCTGAAAGCTGAGAGATGATGGCTTCCCTTGTTACTCTCATCGCGAAACACGCTGGCGTGTTTTTGGGCTGTAAGTGAAACAACTCGCGCGCGATTTTCGGGATGGAATCACAAGCGGTGCGTGTTCTTCTTCTGACTTCTGCCTTCGCCTCTTGTGCCTCAAGAGGCGAAGGCAGAGGGTGTTGACAGACGGGTATACTGAATCCGCGGGCTGTCAATAGCTAGAGGCTAAAAGCTAATGGCTAATGGCTAGACGAATCTTCACTAACTGCCTTTTTCCATTGCCTCCGGAGCAAAGCACGGTATAGTTATGATCAGAAATTGGTAAGCGTTCACTCCTTAACCCCCGGAGCACTCCATGAAAAAGATTCTCCTTTGCACAGACGGCTCAGCCTACAGTGCGGTGAGTTGTCACTACGCGGCATGGCTGGCCGAATTGGCTGGTGCTAGTATTACCCTGCTCTACATCACGGATATCCGCCAGTTTGATGTCCCTTTTGTGGCAGACTTCAGCGGTAGTCTCGGCATACAACCCTATCAAGACCTTATAGGGCAGATGCGCGGGCTTGAGCGGCACAAGGCGGCTACCATAGAAAGTGCCTCGCGCAAAACGCTGGAGCATGTGGGCTTCACCGGAGAGGTGGAGTTTGTCCACCGCACGGGATTGTTGGTGGATGTGCTGGAGGAGATGGAGAAGGATGCCGACCTGTTAATCATCGGTAAACGCGGTGCCAGTGCGGATGTCGCCATCCGGCACCTGGGGTCGAATCTCGAGCGTGTGATCCGCTCCAGTTACAAGCCCTGCCTGGTGACGTCCCGCGCCTATCATGACATCAGCCGCATGCTACTCGCCTATGATGGCAGCGCCAGTTGCCGCAAGGCCGTGGATTTCCTGTGTGCCTTCACCCCGCTGACGGAGTGTGCCCTGCATCTGGTGACAGTTCTTACCGGTGGGCAGTCCGAACAGGCCGGCTTGGACCTGGTGAATACAACTGAATCCCGGCTAAAGGACGCGGGATACTCTGTGGAAAGCGCCGTACTCTACGGCCATGTGGATGAAGCCATAGCAGACTATGTGAGAACCGAGGAGATTGGCCTGCTCATCATGGGGGCCTACGGGCATAGCCGCATTCGTAATCTTGTCATCGGCAGTACATCCACCACCTTGATCCGCGAGTGCAAGATTCCTGTTCTCTGCGTACGCTAGCCTTTGCGAGAAGGCAGGAGACGCGCCGTAGGCATCCTGTTACCCAAGAGGGGCAATATGTCGGTGGATTCCACAGCCAAATAATCCCCTGCGTCCAATCGGGTAAGACAAAACCGACTCACCCATGGGTTCGTGTCTTTGCAAGCCCGCGTCCTCTCTACACTCCCTCAATGAGCCATTTTTAGCGGTTCTTGCCGTCTTTCCATTATTTCGAATGAGCCACCCCACAGCTCAACCCTTGACCCTTGTTCCGGCATCGCCACACTGCACGCCATGGCCACACCGAATTACCAACAGCTCTTTCCAGTAAACTCTCCTGCAGACTCTATCTCCGCTGCACCAGCACCGGCGCCAAAGCGCGAGATTGTTGCGCTGGACTTGAGCGCAATAGAGGCCATCACTTTCGATGCGGGTGGCACGCTGGTCTATGCACATCCGCCAGTGGGTGAGGTATATGCTGCGGCAGCCAAAAAACGCGGGTATGAAGCGGATCCGGTGGCCGTGCACCAGCGCTTCCTTCTGGCTTTCAAGGCCGGGGTGGAGAACCCCCGTCCGCGAATTGATATCGATGCGGAACACCGCTTCTGGAGGGACCTCGTAGAGAAATCCCTGAACCTGAATCTGCCCCAGGAAGTCATGGATGCAATATTCGCCGAACTCTGGGATGGCTTTGCCAGCGCTGCCCAGTGGAAACTCTTTGATGATGCCTGGCTGACCGTAACCACACTGCGCGAGCGTGGGTATCGGGTGTTTCTGTTAAGTAATGCAGACAGCCGCTTTCGCCGGACTTTTAGCGAACTTGGGTTTGACCCGTATTTTGAGCAGCTTTTCATCTCGGCTGAGATTGGCCACGAGAAGCCGGCTCCGCAAATCTTCGAGCATGTCCAGAGCGCCATCGGGATCGAGCCCGGGCACATTTTACACATCGGCGACAGCGCCTTCCACGACGGTGGGGCGAAGGCTTGCGGATGGCATGTGCTAATTCTCAAGCAGGATATCCACTGCCTATCCGACCTGCTCAATCTCCTGCTCGGGCCGACCGCCCGGGCGACGAAGTAACTGCTGCCCATGTTACAACGAGGACGCCGCGAAGCCATCATCACCGCACACCTGGCAGCGCTCAAGGGCATACCTTGGATCGAGCAGGAAAAGGGCGTGATCTGGCGCGAACCGAAGGGCGCGGGTGACCTCTGTGAGCTTATCCTGGAGCGCTACAAAGTGGGCCAACCCCACCCGCAGGCAGAGATTGTGCGCGCCTGGGTTCAAGTTGTGGGTGCAAGACATGCCGGGCAGTGCACACCCGTACGGATCACCCCGCAGAACGCTCTCGTGATCGCGGTAAATAACCCAATCGTCCGCCGTGAATTGCAGTTCCAGGAGAGATCTATTCTCTCGCGCGTCCGCATGTTACCCGGCTGTGGCCCCATCGTCGGTATAGAGTGGCGGGCTGGGTGAGGGGGAGAGTAGTCAGTAGCCAGTAGTCAGTAGTTAGTAGATAGCAGGATCGTCAACAAGGTCAATCGGGTCAATAAGGTCCAAAAATGCCAAAAGCTAAAAGGCTAAAAGCTAATAGCTACTGGCTGATAACTTCCGGATAGGAAGCTCCATGGCACCAGATACCGGGGACGGTCAACTTGGTGGGGCGTGCGGGTACCCCCAACTCACCTGCAAGGATCAAGGAATGCAGTTTGTCGACGGCAATTTGCGCGAGAGTATCCTTGTCCTCAACAATGCCAGCGTACTGCCCATTCTTGATTCGGATGGAAGGGTCCATGAAGAGTACGTCGTGCCCAAGCTGGACCCCCAAGTCTCTCAGCATCCAGGTGATCAAACCGCCAACGAAACCGATAAGGACCTCGGGCCGGTGCCTTTTATACCAGTCGATGAAGGCGATCGGTTTCGAAATAGGTGTGCGCAGGACGGGAATGGTATTATAAGATTTCCCCTCATGCCCCAGCCAGTGCATCACCGCTCCGTAGCGTAAAACATCATCCGGTATCTCGGGTTCGTGATGCTGAAAGGCGATGCCGATCCGCGACCGTCCGCTGGCTATTGCCTTCTCGAGGCAAAGCCGGGTGTTGTAGGTTACATCCTCCTGTACTGTGTGATAGGGCTGGAATGGACCTCCACCAACACACACGACCGCAAATTCACACCAATCCTGTTTGAACCATTCTAAATACCCGTAATATTGGGCAAAGATAAGGCCGCATACGCCATCGGCCTTCCACTGCCGCTTGGTGGATTCGATATCAGTAATTGTAGTGACATCCACTGACTCGAGCTTGTAACCATACTTCCGCGCGTGTCGTTGCAGGAGCGCGTCGAGATAGTCGGCCCCATTCTGTGAAGTTGTGCGCAAATGATAGATGTAGCGGAAGGCAGGCTTGAACGGTTTATTCGTTGGCTTGCTTTTTGAACGAGCAGGAGTTCTTCGTGTGGGCTCGCCTGGCGTAGAATCTTGAGCGGACTTGCTTTGCTTCATGATGGAAACTTCAGGGTGTCAGGATTACTGGAGCTGCTACCAGGAATTATTACACTTGTGTGACGCAGTGGCGCAAGCTTTCAGAGCCCTATTCTTCGTGCTCAGGCGCATCTCGCTGTCTGGAATAGAGTATAGTACAATGAGGGGCAGAGTACTAAAGTCACTCAATCAATCACGCACGTGCTACGATAAGCACCGGGGCGGGTGCCCATCTGGCGGAGGAACGCAGCGGAGAATGCGTAGGCGCTGCCATAGCCCACGGCTTCTGCAATCTGGTCCAGCGGATACTCAGTGGTGCGGAGCAGTCCGGCGGCACGCTGCATGCGCATGCGGGTGACAATCTGCATGGGGTGGCTGTGCTCAAACTCGCGGACTATCCGGTGGAGGTGACCGACAGAGACGTGCATTCGCGCAGCGAGGGACTCTGCACTCCAGTCATGCGAGAGGTCTGCAGAGACTAGACTCCACAGATGGTTTAACTGGCTGCGCACACGGCGGTTGGTGGGAGTCTCCACCGCACCGAAGTGGATATCCAGCAGGGCGAGTAACGTACTGGCCAGGGGAAGTCGCAGCGAGCCACTCCCCGCAGTGGAGCCGAGGGTCTCGACAAAGAGTCTCTCCATGGCTGCATAAGCGAGGGGAATGCATTCGATGGCCTCGCGTTTCGTGATGAGTCCGCACAGGTGCGCCCAGCGTTCGCGGTTGGCGAGGTGGAGCCAGATGGCCCGCACTTGCCCACGTTTCAGCTCAAGGACTTTGGCGCAGCCTGCGGGCACGATTAAACATTCCCCGGCATTGACTGTGGTGGATGGATTCTCCGCGAGTGATGTGGTGGTGCCCTCGAGAACCATAAAGAGGAGCGTAGTGTTGCTATAGCCCTCGCCCCATTTTACAGGACCTGCGCGCTCATCAATGCCAGCCATGACAACCCCCACCTCGCGCAACCCGTGCATGTCTTCGTGGTCGAGGGCGAGGGAGCGCACGCGACTCTGGCCCCGGGCAATGTTACTTTGGCGTATTTCTCTGACATGCGCTCGCATTGGCTCCACCGTGTTTTCCTGATAATATAACAGCCTCTGTGAAACAACACAATTAGCAGAACACTCGTCACCCCCATCATTCCATGCCAGCGAAACCAACTGCCAAGAAATCCGTGGAACCGCTCAATCTCGCCAGCCTGCCCGGGGCGCGAAGCTTTGATACCAGTAACAATCTGCAAGTAGCATTCCCCGTCGGCGGGATGGGTGCAGGGTGCGTTTGTTTTAATGGATACGGCGGCTTTCAAGATTACTCCATTCGCAACAAGCCTGCACTAAGTGCTTTGCCTGATGGGCACGACGCAACTCAAGATATGGCGTTTGCCGTGCTACGAGTGGCGGGAAAGAAGCCCGTATGCAAGCTGGTGGAGGGCCCGGTGCCCGTGGAGAAGATTTACAGTCTCGGGCTCCAGGGCCAGGGCTACCGCAAAGGCGGGAACACCGGGCTGCCGCGCTTCGCAGAGTGCGCATTCACGGGAGCGTTTCCCTTTGCCACCGTGGAGCTAAAAGATCCAGATGTCCCGGTGGGTGTTTCCGTTACGGCGTGGAATCCCTTCATCCCGCTGGATGCCGATGCGAGTGGCCTGCCGCTGGCAGTGGTGGAGTACACGCTGACGAACCGCACACGCAAACCGGTGACGTGTGAACTCTCGTTCCACCTGTCCCACTTCTCGCATCGGACACAGTGGAACAAACCGGAAACCTCCCGCAACAGTGTTATTCCCCGGGCCGGTGTATCGATGACCAATCTGGAGCCCGGCACCAGCGAGGACTTTGGTAGTGCGGCGTTAATGGCACTGCTCCACAAACCAAAGATTAAAGCGATGTGGTTCCGCGGCGGCTGGTTTGACTCTATAAGTGTGTTATGGCGTGAATTGTCGGAAGGAACATTCACAACAAATGACGGCAGTCTGGCAGAGAAATGCACCGGAGCAAACGGCGGCTCAGTACTGGTGCCGGTGGAACTGGCTCCCGGCGAGAGCGTATGCGTGCCCTTTGCTTTTGCCTGGCATTTCCCGAACTGCCACTACATCACCGGGCCAGGAAAACCGAATCGTGAAAACGCCTGCTGCGCCGGGAGCAGTGGTGGTTGCTGTGACCCTAAACCAGACTGGCAGCCATGGTATGCCACGCGCTACACAGATGCACAGGACGTACTCCTTTATCTGCGCAAGAACTACCACAGCCTGCGCGAAAGAACGGTGGCTTTTCACCAAGCACTATTCTCCTCCACACTCCCGCCGGCGGTGCTCGATGCCATCTCCGCGAATCTGGCGATTCTCAAATCCCCCACAGTCCTGCGTCAGGCAAACGGGAGCTTGTGGGGCTGGGAAGGCTGCTTCGCGACGGCTGGATGCTGCAATGGCACGTGTACGCATGTATGGAACTATGCGCAGACGCTGCCCCATCTCTTCCCGGCTCTGGAGCGCGGTCTGCGTGAGCAGGAATTGCGGTGGTCGATGGATGATAAAGGGCATGTAAACTTCCGCGCCGCACTGCCCGAGCGCGAGACCGACCACGGATGGCACGCGGCTTCTGATGGTCAGCTCGGAGGGATGATGAAGCTCTGGCGGGACTGGCAACACAGTGGCGATGATGCCTGGATGCTGAAACTCCTGCCTCTTGCGAAGCGGAGCATGGAGTACTGCATCCGCTCGTGGGACCCGGAAGAAACCGGAGCACTTGTGGAACCCCATCACAACACCTATGACATCGAGTTCTGGGGCCCGGACGGCATGTGCAGCACCATCTATCTCGGCGCTCTTACCGCCATGGCTTCGCTGTGCAGCCATGCAGGATGGCAGGCCGATGCGGAGCGCTATCGCAACCTGGCTGCGAAGTCCGCCACAGCAATTGATGGTACGTTATTCAACGGCGAGTACTATTACCAGAAGGTTCGCTGGCTCGATCTGGCCGACCAGTCACTCAAGCAAAAGATAGAAACCGGGGCGGTTACCAACCCGGAGGAACTCGCTCTGCTCCAGCGCGAAGGGCCCAAGTATCAATATGGTACAGGCTGCCTCTCCGACGGCGTAATCGGTGCGTGGATGGCAAAGCTGTACGGTATGGAAACGGCATTGGATTCTACAAGAGTGTGCGCGCACCTGAAGTCGGTTTACAAGTACAACTTCCGGAAGGATTTGTGGACACACGCCAATACCCAGCGGCCCGGCTATGCCATGGGGCATGAAGGTGGCCTGCTGGTGTGCAGTTGGCCGAAGGGCGGCAAGCCGCTACTCCCCTTCCCTTATAGTGATGAAGTATTCACCGGCATCGAATACCAGGTGGCCTCGCACCTAATCCTGATGGGGCTCGTGGGGGAGGGTACGACCATCGTAGAGACCCTGCGCATGCGATTCGACGGGCGCACTCGCAACCCGTGGAACGAGTACGAATGCGGTAACTACTACGCCCGTGCCATGGCCAGCTACAGCCTGCTCGCCTCCTTCGGTGGCATGCGCTACTCGGCAATAGAGAAGACCTTGTGGCTCGACCCAAAGATCGATGCAGAAACGATCCGTCTCTTCTTCGCCACCAACACCGGATGGGGGCAGCTAGTTCTCACCGGGAACCAACTCGAAGTGGTACCCTGCGAAGGGAAACTGGAGCTGAAGCGTGTTGTCATCCGCGGTGTGGAGTACAAAGTGGTAGGCACAAAGGTACAAAGTACCAAAGGCACAAAGTTCAGACATCCCGGAGTCAGAACGCAAGCAACGGGATTTCCAGCGAATCCCGGAAAATAGAATGCCCCTGGCGGACTGTGATAGTGATGCTATGAGCTCCATGCAGCGCCAACGGCGCGACCCAGCCCCAGCCTGGGCCAGCGGCCCGGGTTTAGACCCAATAAAATACCATGAGCGCTGAAGGCGCGACCTAAGGAGTTGTCATTCAACCCGCTGGTGTCGCGCCTTCAGCGCTGCCGATCCTTTATATATATCGTTTTACCTAGGCCGATGGCCTAGGCTGGTATGGGGTCGCGCCGTTGGCGCCGCATGGAAAACCTAGCACATCTACCACAGTCCTTTAGGGGTCATCCTACTTCCAGCGACTCGCCAGGAATCCCTTTGCGTTCGTGCTGACTACAGGATGTCTGAAATCAGCCTACTTTCGGCAATTTTAAAATAATTATATTTTATGCATCCAAAGATGTCTGCAATTACGTATTATAGGTATGTTCATAACCCTGCGGTCTCTTTCATTGCTGACAGTATTCACCTCGGTATCGACTTTACTCGTACTGGGAAGTACAAATAGACTGACTTCGTCGCCGGAGCAGTCCAACAGCGCATCTATTGTCCCCAGAAATAATCTTGTTCAATGGAGAACTGTAGAAACCTGGAATAATGTTTATAGGCCACCCACCAGGCTCGAGCACCCTGGTACTGGGCGAATAGTTTACTTACATGACGAACAATACACCCGTTATGAAGCCGGTTGGCTTGTTGGGAACGATGCCTATGCTCTGACGACGGTCATCGCTGAGCTTCCCTCGGGCCAGGTCGCGCGTAATGTTGTGCTGAATCAGAAACCAGCGTTTGTTGCGACTGCGGCAGATACATGGACTTCACTTTTCTTTTATTTGTATCCAACTCCCCCCTGGCAACCAGAAGGTGGTCCTTTGGAATATTCGCAAATTCGGTTCATTCCAGACCATGCCTGGCCCATTATTTATCTTAAAAATACAGAAGCCACTCCCACTCTCTTTGCCGCATTGGAAACGCCCAACGGCGAAGATTGGAGCTTGCGTGATGCTTCTATGAGTGAAGCCACGGCTTCCTATCCTATGATCGCTACACGAGGATCCCTTTATTTCAAAGCTGAAATGGCTGCTCCAAACGGAACCGTATTATCGGGCAGTAATGACGGGGAGAATTGGTTTATACTTTCTTCGCTTGAAGATGAGACGCCGGTAAGTCTGTTCTCCACTAATGACGGTTGTCAGTTGGTTACTCGCCACCATAACGACCACGCGTTAAAGATTCGAATCTTCGCCGAGAGTGACATGCTGCAATGCGATAGTGATGCGTTGTTGCATGGAGGTCACTGGGAGCTCGAAACTTTGTATGACGACAATTGGCAACTCCTTCCCGTCACCCCTGACGTGAGCCAAATATTACCATTCGTCACCACGACAAACTATGCCTACAACGCCGTGCTGGGCCGGTGCTACGTGGCTTTCTTCCCATGGATACACAGTGAGGATGTCGGTTACGTCGCAGCTTTTCCTGATTTTTCAAATGAGAAGGAAGCTTTCTTTTTCTGGCATCCTTCTCAGGAATGGCTCTATACCAGAGAAGACTGGTTCCCCTTCCTCTGGAGCTTCACCCACCGTAATTGGATATGGATCGACTCCGGGCAAGGGCGCACACACCAGTGGTATCTGTACGACGGTACTGAGTGGAGCTACCTTGCACATCCGTAGGCTCAGCCATGCTGAAGTCGTGGGAAATGAGATGAAGCCAGGATGCCTTAAAAGCGCCGTTGGCGCTCTTGAAGGCAAATTGGGTTCATCTCATTTCCTATGACTTCAGCATGGCCCTAACTTTGTGCCTATGTGCCTTTGTCACTTTGTCACTACCTTCTGCCACTACCCCAGCATCACCAACGAGTCGCGGTGGATGACTTCGAGGTGTTTGCGGGTGGGATAAAGCTGCTTCAGTTCGTCTGAGGATTTGCCCAGCACGGCTGCGAGGTCGGCGGCGGAGAACCGGCTGACACCGCGGGCAAAGACGGCGCCCTCAGGCGAGGAGAGGTTAACCACTGCCCCTTCCTTAAACTGCCCGGTTGTTCCGGTTATTCCCCGGGCGAGGAGACTGCCGCCCTTCTGGGTGAGTGCGGTATGCGCCCCGGCATCGACGGTGATGCTGCCTTGTGCTTGCTGGAAGAACGCGAGCCAGCGCTTCTTCGCGTGCAGCGCGATGCGCGCGGGACTAAAGAAGGTACCGATTGCGCGGCCTTCGAAAAGGTCCACCAGAATATCGGGGTTGTGCCCGCTGCCAATGAAAACGCCGCAGCCACTGCGCGTGGCCACCTTGGCGGCGACAATCTTGCTCTTCATCCCGCCAACGGCGGTGGCGCTCGTAGTGCCTCCGGCGAGGGCTTCGATCTCGGGTGTGATAACCTCCACTACCGGTACGAGGCGCTTGCCGTTCTCCATGTCGAGTAGGCCGATGATGGTGGAGAGGATCACGAGGATGTCGGCCTTGGAAAGGCTGGCGGTGAGGGCGGAGAGCAGGTCGTTATCGCCGAACTTTACTTCCTCCACGCTGACGGTGTCATTCTCATTGATGATGGGGATGACATTGAGCGCGAGGAGGCGCTCCAGCGTGTTCCGCACGGCCAGGTGGCGGTGGCGGGCGCGCACGTCCTCGTGGGTGAGGAGTATCTGGGCGACCGTGCAGTCCTGTGCGTCAAACCCCTTGCGCCACAGCTCCATCAGCATCGCCTGGCCAATCGCGGCGCACGCCTGCAAGTCCGCTGGCTCTGTGGGCCGCTTCGCTATGCCGAGCCTGCCCATGCCGAGGCCGACCGCCCCCGAGCTGACGATGATCACCTCTATGCCCTTGCGGCGCAGGATGGCGACCTGTTCGCAGATGCGGTTAAGCCGGGGAATATCCAGCTCGGCCTTGCCGGAAGTGAGCAGGCCCGTGCCTAGTTTGAGAACTGCCCTGCGGGCATGAAGCATTGTGGAAACCATGTAAGGACAGTTGCTTGGTGGAAGCACGCAGGGCGTGCAGTCTTCGGCGCTAGTGGCAGGTTTGGCTAGACCGTCAACAGGTCCTTTTCCTTGGCGGAGAGGAGCTTGTTTACTTCATCATTCTTCTTGTCGATAGCCGTCTGAATATCCTTTTCGAGGCGTTTCATTTCATCCTCGGAAGTATTCAGCGTCTTCTGCTGCTTCTTCAAAACATCCAGTGCGTGGTGGCGGGCGGCGCGGAGTGCGATACGTGCCTCCTCGGCCATGCGGTGGGCCACTTTGACAAGTTCCTGCCTGCGCTCGCCAGAAAGCTCGGGCACGATACAGCGGACAGTGTTGCCGTGGACCGCGGGGTTAAACCCGATGTTCGCCGCGCGGATGCCCTTCTCAATATCCTTGAGCGCGCCTTTATCCCATGGAGTAATCTGGATCATGCGAGCATCCGGGGTGGTGACGGCTGCCATATCGCGAATGCGCATGGTGGTGCCATACGCCTCCACTGTGATTTGCAAATCTTCAACCATGGCAGGGTTCGCCTTGCCGGTGTGGAGATTACCAAACTCGTGGACGGCGTGCTGGAGCGCTTTGTCCATCTTATCCTGCATTTCTTTAACGATTGCTTTGTTATCCATGGCGGGTGGGATTTGTTAAACGTTCTTGAGTTGAGGGTTGTTTGTAACGAGTTGTTGGAAAATGGCAAGCGGCCCGATACTGCCGACAGGGCCTGCACCGGGAGAACGCGAATTGAGTTAGCGGACAATCGTGCCGATCTTTTCGCCGCAGACGGCTTTCATGATGCTGCCGCGTTTGTTCATGTTGAAAACAAGAATGGACATCTTGTTGTCCTGACAGAGGGAGAAGGCCGTGGAGTCCATTACCGAGAGCCGGAGCCGGAGGGCTTCGGAGTAGGGAAGCTCATCGTACTTCACGGCATCGGGGAAGAGCATCGGGTCCTTATCATAAATACCATCGACCTTTGTCGCCTTCATCACCACTTGGGCACTGACTTCGCTGGCACGCAGAGCCGCAGTTGTATCGGTGGAGAAGTACGGGTTCCCCGTTCCGGCAACAAAGATGACCACACGCCCCTTCTCCAAGTGGCGCACGGCGCGACGCTGGATGAAGGGCTCCGCCACCTTGTCCATGGGGATGGCGGTCTGCACGCGCACAGCTACGCCCATCTTTTCAAGACAGTCCATAAGCGCGAGCCCGTTGATCACCGTGGCTAGCATGCCCATGGTATCACCCGTGGTGCGTGCCACACCGCGCATCTCCGCCCCGTGCAGTCCACGGAAGATATTACCCCCGCCTACGACGAGGCCGACCTGCACCCCGAGATTGTGGACATCGCGCACTTCCTCGCAGATGGCTTGCAGCACATCCTCATCGATGGGCTCGCCACTGTCATTATTCTTTAGCGCTTCACCACTTAGTTTCAGAATGATGCGCGAAAACTTCGGTTTGGACGACGGGATTAGTTCCTGCATGCAGAGAGGTTAATTAGACGCGTAAGGGATCGTCAATCCCTATGATGCTCCAAAGGCACTGAGGATTGAAGATGGCAGATTGCAGATTGCAGAAGGCAGAAGGTAGATTGCGGAAGGAAGGCAGATTGATGACGACTTTCCTGGATGTCTGAGGGTCCTGTTGACATTCCGGCAAAACCCGCGTCTGCTACTGTACTAATGGATCATTCCGAAACGCCCACGCCCATACCACCGTCTATTGCACAGCCAGATTCCCCACCGGCCATTGTATATCCGCAGGATGGCACACCCTTTCCACTGCCGCAGGAGCTTAAAATGGCCACAGCGGACTTGGTTGTGCGTAAGCTCTTCGATGTTTCCTGGAGCAAGGCAAGAGATTGGATTCGCCAGGGACGAATGCAGATCGATGGGCGTGTAGTCGCCGATGCGCGGCATTTAGTCAATGGGCGTATGCTCTCTTTTAAGATGGATGGGCCCAGTGCTGCGAAGAAAATCACCGGGCCATTAACCGAGGCTTCGATAATCGCGCTGGAACACGACTTTGTGGTGATCAACAAGCCGGCAGGGCTGCTTACGGATCCTTTCAACCCAGAGGATGACCCAACCGCACTCAGTGCGTTGCGGCACGTACTGGCTGTGAAAGCCCGTGCACGGCATCGACAGAACCGCAGCAGTGCGCCCCCTGCGCCGATCCAGGTTGTGCATCGGCTGGACCAGGATACCAGCGGGCTGCTGGTGTTTGCCCTGAGTACAAACGGAGCACGAGCACTGGGCCAGCAGTTTCGTGAGCACACGATTCATCGCGTGTACTGGGCTCTCGTCCATGGAGAGCCGAAGGAGCAGAAGGTAGAGAACCATCTAATCGATAACCGGGGGGACGGCGTGCGCGGCTCTTGGGAATCCCTGCCTCCGGAGAGTCGCGGACGACAGCCTCGTGGCGACCTGGCCATCACGCATATTAAACCTATTGAATGCTTCGGCCACGCCACACTGGTGGAGTGCCAGATCGAGACCGGGCGTACCCACCAGGTGCGTATCCATTTGAGCGAACTGGGGAACCCTATCATCGGAGACGCCGTTTACATCCGCAACTACACAGGAGCGCGTATAGCCGCACCCCATCAGCTTCTCCACTCCCGCGAAATTGGCTTTCTCCACCCCAAGACCGCCGAGGAACTTAAGTGGACCTGCGAGCCACCGGCAGAGTTTACCAGCTTGTTGAAGAAGTTTCGCCTGGCGGTGAAGAAGTAGAAATGCACGGCAATCAGCATTACTTCGTAGGCACGACTTCGAGATGCACTGCGGATAATTGAACATCTTGATTGACTGTAGTTGAGGGCTTTACGGATTGGCGGACGGCGTGTTCGACTAGGTGGACGGCGTGTTCGACGATTTCGGAGCAGAGTTCGGTTCGGTTGGAGTGCGGTTCGGTTCGGTTGGAGTGGGATCCGGCTCGGTTGGAGTGGGATCCGGCTCGGAATTTGTCGCGGTAGCCAGAGAAATTCATCCGTTCGGGATTATTATTCCCAGCTTCGGCCTTGTACGACAGGCATTCAGCATTGCGCGAGCGGTCTTCGGCGTCGGATTTGTCATGGAAACCATCCGCAAAGGGCCGTCAAGCTTAGATTGAGGCGCGTTCGCCAGATATTAGCACTCTCAAGGCTGTTGTTGGTACTTACAAGGAGTTTGTAAGCACATACAAGGTAGCTATTAGCTTCTTCTATGATGTTGTTGGTTATTTCTATACAGTTGTTGTCAGATTTATCTAGTAGTTAGTGCTAGCAAGTCGATTGTTAGTGCTAACTATACAATTGTTAATGTCTTATAGATAATTGCTAGCGTTTACAAGGTATCCTAGAATAGCTTAACTACCTCATTGAATGCTTTTACTTATACATTTTAGTGGCTAACTACTTCATTTAGAGTAATATTTCATGCCTTGTCTTCTTTAACTACTCATTTAATTCCTTTAACTACTAATGAACCAGCCTTAAATTGCTCCTATAAATGGCTAACAGCCGTCGTTTATTCCCTAACATACGCCATGCAGTGGCTAACAGAAGGTGAATACGTCTTTTCCGACGGCGAAGACTACTCTTAACACCCCGGTCGTAGGAAAATTTGACGCTGGGTTGCCTTGTACACGTTTCAGGAGGGGAAAATCTTAGGTGACCTCGCCTTCGCGGAAGGTGAAGATTACTTTTGACTCATCGATTGCCGGAAAACTAATCACTGGGTCGCGGAGTAAAAGACTGCGGTGGGGAATATCTTCGGTGAAGATGCCCTTGTGGGCGACGTAGACTACTTGTAGTTCATCGATGGACTGGAATGAACCTAAATAGCGGGCGACCAATCCAAGCTGTCTTAAGGTCGCACCGTTGGCGCTGCACAGCCTCTTGCCTACTGCCTTTTACACGCGATTGTGGCTTACCCACTCACTCAACTTCGCCCAGGTGGCATCGAGTGCCTCTGGAAGTACTCTGGTATGCCCCAGAACAGGCATGAAGTTATTATCGCCACTCCAGCGAGGTACGATGTGGCAGTGCAAATGAGTAGGGACACCGGCACCGGCGGCTGTGCCGAGATTGATCCCTACATTGAAACCATCCGGACGCATCGTGGCGCTGAGCATCTGCTTGCCGAACACAATTGTGGCCATCAGATCATTGCGCTCTGCTTCCGACAAGAGTTCCAACTCTGCCACTTCGCGAAAAGGAATAGCCATGCAGTGACCGGGATTGTACGGGAACTTGTTAAGTATCAAGTAGGTGTGTTTACCCCGGTACAAAATCAACGCCTTGCGGTCATCACCCAGCAACGGCAGGTCCACGAAGGGGTTGCGCTTACCCTTTTCCGGCGACTCCTTGGGCGCGGAGATATACTCCATCCGCCAATATGCGTGGAGAAGCTCCATTGCCTAATCCTGCACGCGGGTTAACTGTGCTATCTGAGATAGAACGAGGACTGCATTGTCGGGAATCCCCTTATCTGCAAGGTTAAGCGAGAAGATTCCATTCTTGTCCGGAGTCAAATCTGCACTGTCATCGCCTATACGCAGTGAGACCCTGGGTTTGCTGCCTTCGGGAAATGTAAAAGTTAGAATCTCGGACTTCGGCGCATCCATCCCCATAGTGCGGGATGCAGCAACCAATTGCGAATAAGCATCCCTATACCAAGCTACGGATTCGGATAGCTTTCCCGGATAGGCAACACCGACGGTAATATTCATGTTCAGGCTGCCCTTGGGTTTATTCGCTTCAATCACGGGATTCTCCCTCATGAGTTCCAATGAAAACGGCAAATCCAGCAGCAGTCCCGACTTCGACTGGCTTAAGATACGGTCGCCACTCGCGCTTTTTAAGGTGAGTACCAAGGGGGCATCACCAGCTGGGAGCGGTGTGCGTGGCTGTATCATGACGTAGAGCACCAGCTTGTCGCGCACGGAGACATTATCGAAAACCGCCATGACTGCGCCCACGCGCTTGTACGGCAGCCGTGCTGGTTCACCCGCAAAAGCTGCGGCAGTCGCAGTCGGAGCGGTCGGAGTCTGCGCCGCAAGCGTCGAGAATAGGCCCGGCATCGCGAGTGACAGAAGGCACAACACGGCTACTCCGCGTGCCGCGGGAAAAAAGGGTATGCCACAGGTGAGTGATTTCATTGCGCTAGTGACTAGACGAAAGCGGGGAAAGATTCAATCATTGATACTTCACCGCGTGAAGGGTTTCGCTGGGTTGAAGAAGCGTGACTGCACGCGGGGGAACAAACGGTGACGATAGCGGTCTGATTGAGAGGCACTGGATCGACTTCCTCTACCGTTAACCGTCAACTGTGATTCCTTCAATGAACAAAGCCCGCACATTTGCCACGCTAGCCATGACTCTCCTTACCGTTCCTGCCTTTGCGGGACCAGCGGTGTCGCCATCCGGTGTCGAAATCTCCGGCACAGAGGATCAGATTAAAGCCTACGTGGATGCGCACGCCTTGAATGCCAGCAAGTTAACGCTGCATGGGCAGGCCACCAGCCGCAAGGTGCAGGCGGATCGCGCCGAAGTCACCGTGGTCATTCGCACCCAAAGCAGTCGTTTGAGCCTGGCTTTGTCGGCAGCGGATAAAATTGAAGCCCGGATAGCCGAGTACGCGAAGGACGACCTCAAGCTTCCCGAAACGGCGATCTTCCGGCAGGGCTTTCTCCACTATGCAAACGAGAAGGCCAACAAGTCCGACAACCCCGCCGAGGTTATAAAGAAGGTGCGGCTGACATTCGCCGCAGCGGACCAGCTTACCCGCTTCGCCGGCTTTCTTGAGAAGTCCAAGGATACCGCACAGATAGAAGAGATAGCCACCTACTATGCTGGCGAGGAAGCACTCAAGGCTGAAGTCGTTGCCGCTGCATTTGCGGACCTCAAGGCGCGCAAGGCTCTCTACGAAACACAACTCGGAGCAAAACTGCGCCTTGTCGAAGCACTTCCCTACCAATTGACAGCACTCAATGATGCCAACAACCCTCTGATTAATCCAGCGGTGGTAGAAGAAAAGGGGTCGTCACTATTTTCCTCCTCGGAAGCGACCTACTCGCGCAATCGCTATGCAAATGCCGCGGGCCTGGAGTATGGCTTTGGCGAGATCGCATTCAGGTGCAGCGTGCCTGCGGTTTTCAAGCTGGTGGAGTAGATGGCAGGCAGGAAGGCAGAGTAGTCAGTAGTTAGTAGATAGTAGGAAAGGCAAGGGGCTTCACCATTACTCCCATTCCTCTCATTCTTCCCATTCTTCCCATCCCCCCCTCCTGCCGCCTGCGCTTGGCAGCGCCCAAAACGAGCGAACCCGGCTGCTTTGGGCAACCGGGTTCGCGGAGAAACTGATCGAGGATAAGTCGATTAGTTGAAGCGTTCTGTCAGCGTCTTGCTGGGCTTAAACTTAACCGCATTGGCAGCAGCAATCGTAATAGGTGCCTTGGTCGCGGGATTAATCCCCTGACGAGAAGCCTTGTGTACGATGTTGAAACTACCAAAACCGGAAAAGGTTACGGTCTTGTCTTTCTGCAGCCCTTCGCCGATGGCGATTAGGATGGCGTTGAGATGGCGATCTATCGAGGCTTTGGTAGTCTCGGTTTCACCCAGTTGCTGAAAGACATGTTCGATGAGTTCGGATTTTGTCATAGGCGATCTAAATTACCAAAGGCTGCCAGTAACATGCAAATGCTTTTACGCAGGGGATTCGTTTGATTTTTAGTGGGTAGATCGCCTCCAAACCCAGTCCCGTGCCGTAGATAGACTGGCCCGAGTCACTTAGTCTCGGGGCGATCCACGTATATCTTGCCCGCTTGGTACAGTTTCAAGCGTGCTTCGAACTCGGCCAAGAGCTTCTCGTGGCCATCTTCGAAAGTATCCACATACTTTATCGCCAGCTTCTGGGCGACGATGGCCTGCTTAAAGTTTCCAGCAAGAGCCTGTGCAGCAGCGAGCGTGTCCAGATACGCATTTGATCTTGGCTGAGCTGCCACCGCCTTCTTTGCGAATTCCACGGCCTTCCCGGGTTCACGGTACAGGGGTTCAGGCGTAGTGGCATAGAACCAAGCGACCGCATTCCACGCCTGGGACTCTTCACAAGATTCCGCCATGCGTATCCAGCGATGGGCGGATGCCATGTCCACTGGTACGCCCCATCCCTTGTTGTGGAATTCACTAATCATGCACGTGGCGGCGCAATCGCCCCTATCATAGGCACTATGCGCGTACTCCAAGGCCAGGGCATAATTCTTCGGGATTCCCTCGTGCCCATCCAAATAGAGGTAGCACAGGGTCATTGGCGCGTCCTGATAGCCCTGCTTATCCGCCCGCTCAAGCCAGTCCCTCGCGATGACATAGTGTTTCGGCTCGCGCGATTCGTATGCGATGAGACAACCCAGCCTGTATTGCGCCTCGGCTTCCCCGGCACGCGCTTTCTCAATTATTGTCCGAATATACAAGTTCTCCTTGATGCGCGCCTTGTCCGCGATATCTGTCGGAATCGCAGGAAAGACTTTGGCTTCGCTCGCAGTGCTGGATTTCTCCAGCAGCGGTTCCGCTATCTCCGCTAAGCTCTTGTCTGTAACGGAATCGGCGTCCCCAGCCACCGCAGTAGCGACTGCCGCAAGAAATACCAGTAGTGGAACGACTCTTTTCATTGCTGTGAATTTACAGACCTACGGAGGAATGGTGTCAATTATTCAGTGAATGCAGGGTGCCGGATGTGTTGGTGACTTTCCCGCCACTCGTACCATCGCTTCCGCCACTCGTACCGTCGTTGCCGTCACTCGTACCGTCGTTGCCGTCACTCGTACCGTCGTTGCCGTCACTCGTACCATCGCTTCCGCCACTCCTACCATCGTTGCCGTCACTCCTACCATCGTTGCCGTCGCTCGTACCGTCGTTGCCGCCACCCGTACCATCGTTGCCGTCACTCGTACCGACGTTGCCGCCACTCGTACCGTCGTTGCCGCCACTCGTACCATCGTTGCCGCCACTCGTACCATCGTTGCCATCACTCGTACCGCGGTTGTCGTCGCTCGTACCGAGGTTGCCGCCACTCCCGGAAAGGCAAAAGGACAAATGGGACGAATAGGACGAATGGGACTAATGCCCACCAACTACTGCCACTGCCCACTTCTCCACGCCATTAACTGAACACCGAACACACCTCTACTCTCTGCAAACTACCCACTGCCATTTTTGGGAATTTACTCGGCATACGGCGGGGAATGCCTAATACCATTCCTTTTGCTTTCATCTCGCATGGTTGACGCGCACATCTCTCTAATCGCAATTGAACTGAATTTGCCCGAAGCCCGCGTGCGGGCGGTGGCCCGGCTTCTTGCCGAAGGTGGCACGGTGCCTTTTATCGCACGCTACCGCAAGGAGCAGACGGGGTCGCTGGATGAGGTGGCGATCACGACCATTCGCGACCGGCTCGACCAGTTAAAGGAGCTGGATGCCCGGCGCGAGGCGATCATCCAATCCCTCATGGAGCGGAACCTGTTAACTGAGGAGTTAAAGAAACAGATTGCCGGGGCAGAAACCCTCTCCCGGCTCGAAGATTTGTACCTGCCCTACCGCCCCAAGCGCCGCACGCGCGCCATGATCGCCCGTGAGCGCGGGCTCGAGCCTTTGGCGACATTCATATTGGAACAGCAGGGCACGGCCTCTGCCGATCCGCTGGCCGAGGCCGCCAAGTTTGTCGATCCCGCCAAGGAAGTCCCCTCCAAGGAGGAAGCTATTGCCGGGGCTCGAGACATTATCGCTGAGATGATTAGCGACCACGCGGACACCCGCGCGAAACTACGCGAGGTTTATGAAAAGGAAGGAGTGCTCGCTTCCGAAGTGATCCCAGGCAAGGAAGCGGCAGCGGCAAAGTATCGCGATTACTTCAAGTGGTCGGAGCCAGTGGCAAATGCCCCCTCACACCGTATCCTTGCTATCCGTCGCGGATCACAGGAAGAGATGCTTTTCTTCACCATCCGCCCCGCAGAAGAGCGTGCCCAGGGGGTGGTGGAAAGCCTCTGGGTAAAAGCCGCCACGCCCTGCGCCCGCGAGGTGGGCGAAGCCGCACGCGACAGCTTGAAGCGGCTCCTCGGGCCTAGTTTGGAGACGGAAACGCGACTGTCTGCGAAGAAGCGTGCCGATGCGGATGCCGTGAAAGTGTTTGCGGATAATTTACGCGAACTTCTGCTGGCTTCGCCCCTCGGACAAAAGCGTGTACTCGCCCTCGATCCTGGCTTCCGTTCCGGGTGCAAACTGGTGGTGCTCGATGCGCAGGGAAACCTTATCCACGACACCGTCATCTACCCGGAAATGGGCGCAGGCAAGGCTGCCGATGCCAGGGAAATACTCCTCGATCTCGCCCACCGGCACGCGATCGAGGCGATTGCGATTGGCAATGGCACGGCCAGCCGCGAGACCGAGCGATTCGTCCGCGCCGCCGGGCTGCCGGAGAAGCTGCCCGTGCTGATGGTGAATGAAAGCGGGGCCTCGATTTACTCGGCCTCGGAAGTGGCGCGCGAAGAGTTTCCAGACAAAGATATCACTGTCCGCGGGGCGGTCTCGATCGGGCGCCGCTTAATGGACCCGCTGGCGGAGTTGGTCAAGCTGGACCCGAAGTCCATCGGCGTCGGCCAATACCAGCACGATGTGGATCAACGGCTGTTAAAACAAAACCTCGACGATGTGGTGATCAGCTCCGTAAACGCCGTGGGCGTGGAAGTAAATACCGCCAGCCGCCAGCTCCTCAGCTATGTCTCCGGGCTGAATGAGCGCATAGCAGGGAACGTGGTGGAACACCGTAAAAAGTACGGGCCATTCCGCTCGCGCAAGCAGTTACGGGATGTGGACGGCCTCGGGCCAAAGACTTTCGAGCTGGCCGCGGGATTCCTCCGGGTGCGCGATGGGCAGCACCCACTCGATGCCAGCGCCGTCCATCCCGAGAGTTACCCGGTGGTGGAGAAAATGGCCGCGGACCTCGGCTGCGATGTGCGTGAGTTGATGAGCAATGACACGCTTCGCCAGCGCATTAAACTGGAGAACTATGTCAGCGAAACCATCGGCCTGCCCACGCTTAAAGATATCCTGCAAGAACTGGCCAAACCGGGCCGCGATCCCCGCCGCAGTTTCGAGCTGTTTACCTTTGATGAGAGTGTGCAAAAGGTCGAGGACCTCCGCGTCGGCCAGAAACTCCCGGGCATCGTGACGAACGTCGCCGCCTTTGGTGCGTTTGTCGATCTGGGCGTGCACCAGGACGGGCTTGTCCACGTCAGCCAGGTGGCGGACCGGTTCGTCAAGAACCCGGCAGATGTGTTGAAGGTGGGGCAGAAGGTGAAGGTGACAGTGGTCGCCGTGGACCTCGAACGCAAACGCATCAGCCTCTCCCTCAAGACCAATCCGGACTTCCCAGGCAAGCCCGCAGGCGAAGGCGAGGCCGCACCAGCACGGAAGGAATCTCCAGCTCCGCGCAACGCAGGGAACTTCAACGGCCCGCGCTCAAACCCGGGTCAACCCGGCCCCCGCAAACCCAACCAACCACCTCCCCAGCGGCAAAGCTTCGGCGGTGACTGGTTTGACCAAGCGTTGACGAAGGGGAAGAAGTAGAAAGAGTAAACCTAAGGAGAAAAATGGAAAGATGGCCATCTTTCCATTTTCCTCTTGAAGAACAAGGGCAGAAGGTAGGCACAAAGGTCCAAAGGCACAGAGGCACAAAGTCGGAAAGGCAGAAGGCAGAAGCCGAACCAGTCTCCTTGTTACTCCCATCGCGAAACACGCGGGCGTGTTGTTGGGCTCTTGAGGCACAAGGGGCAAAGGCAGATGGCAGAAGAAGAAGAAGAACCGCAATTGATTCCCATCCCGATAATCGCACGCGAGTTGACCTACTTTTTAGGGTTATTTGATACAGGCAGCCTTGTTGAAAATCCTTTGGTTTCGTACTGAATTCTGGATGGCTGAAGGTAGTGGGCAGTTTGCAGAGGGGTGAAAGCACATGGCAGAATGCTCTACTGGATACAAGAGGCCTCCGTCACATGCAGTGACGGAGGCCGTATCCTATGTAGCCCCTATGTATTCTAGTTATTATCCTATGTAGTTCCTAGTCCCAAGAACGATGAGGTATGGTGAAATTGCCGTTGTGATGCCGGTTACTGAACAAGCCTGATGGCATCCGCCACTGCGTAATTACCCACTGAAGGGGCGAAGTTATTGCGCGTGGTAATCGTAGAGCTGGCATTCAAAGTGTGCGTACCCAGAAATACCCAGGTACCAACATTGCTGCTCATGTTGACCGTGTAATTGGAGGCCCCACCAGTATGATTCACGGTGAACGGCTGATTGCTTACAAGGTTGCCACCACCAGCACGGACATAAATCTGATAGGTTCCGCTGAGTTGAGGCGTCCAGGTTGCGGTCTGGGTATTACCAACGGCAGCATTCTGACCATGCCAGTTGGCACCGATGAAGCCGCTACCCCATGTTTGATTTCCCCATAAAGTGGAGGCGAATCGTGCATCAACATTGTCGATGATTACCTCAGCCCCGCCAGAGGAAGAAGAGCTGCTCGAACTAGAACTGCTGCTGGAGCTAGAACTCGAACTGCTCGAATTCGAACTAGAACTAGAACTCGAACTGCTGCTGCTTGATCCGCCAACCGAGCCATTTACAACGATGTCATTGTTCGCCCCGTTAACGCCACCGATGCCGCGATCAACATAGCCGTTTGCATAGGGTCCGTGCATATAGACACGGAACGTGATCGTTGCGGCCGTATTCTGTAAGGCAGACACCGAAGCCGTATTAACAGTGCTTAGCGCACCGGTAAAGCCATTGGACGCGGCCCCGCTACCGAGAGTGGTGCCGGCGCTGGAGAACCCGTTCAGACTGTATTGTAACGTCCATTGACCACCGCCATCTTGAGCGTATGTGTAGAACTGGACGTTGTTAACCGAAACCTGCTGCCCACTGGTAGGTGCCAGTGTGTATTGAGCATAGTGATTACTCGTCTGGGCGGCTGCCAGATTGGCTGGATTTGTACCGTTATGATAGTTGAATCGACCAAATGCTGGATCGATATAGCTGGCTACACCCGGGTTGAACCCGCTCCCGCGACTCAGCGTTGAGGCCTGCACTCCGCTGGCGTTTGCGGAAGAAGCCAGCGTGGCTGCCGATCCGTTCGACGCACCAAAATCCCATCGCAATAGAGCGACCGTGCCACTCGAAGTGGAACTGCTCGAACTCGATGATGACGAGGACGAACTGCTGCTCGACGATGACGAGCTGGATGACGACGATGAACTACTTGAGCTTGATGACGAGCTGCTTGCCATCTGCGGCGTACAGACAATCGAACCGAAGAGGCTCGGGTTCTGCCAGTTCAATGCTCCACCAGTCCATACAATCTGACTGAGTCGGCCAGTGCCTCCATCGCGGTCGTTGTTCGCAACGTCGAGACCTACTACAATATTGTCGTAAGCAGTGAGGGAGAGATTCGACCATGGGATTGAAATTTCCATGGTAAATTGCCCGGCGCCAACCACTGATGCGCGTTGTACGCCGGTGCCGCTACCCTGTGCATAGAATGCGCCTGCGGTGTTGGTCACCAGTTGACGGTCGTCAAAGTTGTAGATCACTTCCTCGTTATTCTTGCCGTCGATGTAGACTTCGACCGAGTCGTCGTCCCAGGGTGTGGTACTGCCTGCAACGGCTGAGTTGGTGGCATCAATGACACGGACGCCAATATAGAGCGCGGCACTATTCCAGTACGCGGCCCAGGTGACGGTGTTGTTATGCGCCGTGCCAGCAGTCAGTTTTGTGGCGGTACGATTCAGATTCCAGAAAGCTTCGGAGAGATTGCCATCAATGGTGGGTGCCGTGGTAAGTTTCTCGATTAGAAGCGTATTGGCACCAGGCGCGCCCACGGCGATGCTGAGTGCGCGCGTAGCACTGTCTGGAGTGCTGTCACTATCGGTCACGCGGGCGGTGAAGTTAAAAGTACCTTCCGTACCAGGAGAGCCGCTGATCACTCCAGTGGTGGTGAGGGTTACCCCAATCGGCAGACTGCCCGAGGCTATGCTCCAGTTGAGCACGCCATCGCCACCGCTTGCTGCAAGCTGTTGGTTATACCACGCGCCGCGATTACCGCCTGGAAGCGTAGAAGTGGTGATGGTCGGAATCGAATCCCCTGCCACAGTGATGGAGAGTGCTTTGGAGCTATTCAATCCACCAGTCGCCACCACACGAACGGTGAAGTTGGAAGTCCCTGCAATGCTGGAAGTGCCACTGAAGGTGCCATTCGAAGCCAGACTGATGCCAGAGGGCAGCGAGCCCGCAATGATACTCCAGGTGTATGGAGTACTTCCGCCACTTGCGCTAAGCGTTGCACTATAGGGCTGGCCCGTCGTTGCATTCGGCAGGCTGGATGTATTGATGGTAACCGAAGGCCCGGCCACTCCTGCAAGACTGTTCGTGCTGACAATCTCCCATACTGTGGTCTGGATGATATCGCGAATGGTCGTGCTGATTGTGCCATACTGTGATGGCACGGGGAGCCCGCGCGGGTCACTCTTATACAAGGTGGCGTAATAAGTACACCCCACGAGGTACGAACCGATATTATTTAGGTGGATGTTGTCACTGTACCAGTTGTAGATGTTAGTATAGCCGGGCACCTGACCAGCCTGCATCTTCTGATTCATGGAGTACATCACATGGCCTACGGGAACCATGTAAACTTTCCCGGGATAATCACCACGGAGAACATTTGTAACCTGCTCGAAATAACTCGCACTTTCGAGGGCACCGTAACCCGTACCCGGATAATTGAGTGTCCATGAGGTGTTGAATGCGCCGCTATCCTGGCGTGGCCAGCGCGCATAGACGTAAATTGTCATTGCGCTGGCATTGGCAGCTCGCTGGCGTGCAAGGTTTATAAAGTTCTGGCCGTTCGTGCGGTCATTCGGCAGATCGCGATCAAAGGGTTGGAGCGAAAGGATATCCCAGTCGTTGTTCGGCAATGCGTTTGGATAGAGTCCAAAAGGTGGCTCTCCAATGCCATCCGCCGGATGCTGCCAAATCCACTCCAGCGGAGCACCGGGGATCATGTGGCGACCCCAAGTATGGGTCTTGCCGCCAGCCTGGGCAAGTGCGCCAAGCCCGGCATAGTTAATCCCGAAATACGAAGTTAAAAAAATCGTTTTGTGCAATCAGGCTTGATTAGAAGGATTTGAACAAAAATCGAATCCAACCCAATGCACAAAACGATGAAAGAGACGGAGCTATATATTCGGGCACTATTTGGAGGCTCGC
>JANRLC010000038.1:0-4896 GCA_033762955.1 Verrucomicrobiota bacterium
GGGTAGCCCGCTCCGCGAGCAACCCAGGGCTTTGGGGCGTAATCCCTTCGGGATATTTCAGATTCTGAAAACACCCGATATGACGCTAAACACATACACGGATTCAGTTCCCTGCTTTATCCGTGTTTCATCCGTGCCATCCGTGGCTGATTATTGCAATCCCAAGGTATAACATTTCCCCCTTTCCCCCCATTTCCCAATACCTCAAACCTTCAACTTTCTCGCACCTTGAAGCACCCTTTACCGCAACACACGGAGGATTTGCCCACACTGCCCGCGAAAATCCTCGTAGTCGATGATTCGCAGGCTGTTTACGAGCAAATTACCCAACAGTTACGGAACTCCGGTTTCGCCTGTGAGGTATCCTTGTCTCCATCGAGCACTGACGCGCTACAACTTGGCTCCGGTAGCCTCCAGAACTGTGATTTGGTCATCACCAGAGATAAGCTACCCGAGCTAAACGCATTGACTGTCCTGTCCAGCCTGCGCACGGGTGGCCACACCATACCCGTGATTGTGCTATCGGGGGGCATTGGCGAAGCCCGCGCAGTGGAGTTAATGGGGGAAGGGGCATGCGATTGTATTCACATTGATAATCTCAACCGCCTCACCCCTGCGATTCGCCGCCACTTGCATGAGGCTACTATCTGCAAACAGCACCGCAAGGACTACGAAACCGCACGCTTGCTGGAACTCGCCTGTCGTATGTCCGGCAGACCCATAGTAGTGGCCGATGCCTGCCGTCCGGATAATCCTATCATCTTCGTAAACAAAGAGTTTGAAGATTTGTCCGGCTATTCGGCGGCTGAGGTTTTGGGTTGGAATTGTCGTATTCTTCAGGGAAATGACCACGACCAAAAGGAGTTGAAGGGAGTACGAGAGGCATTGAGCCGTGGACATGCCTGCCAGGCAACGGTGCGCAACTATCGAAAGGACGGGACTATGTTTTACAACCACTTTAAGATTCGGCCACTGCACGATGCAAGCGGCAAGGTCACCCACTTCGTAGGTGTCCAAAGTGACGTGACTGAACTCAAGCAGTTGGAGGAACGTTCCCGACTGGCTCTCCAGCATGAGCAGGAAATGAATCACATCAAAAGCCAGTTTGTGACCATGGTCTCGCATGAGTTCCGCACACCACTGGGCGTGATCAACACCGCCGCCCACATGCTCGGACGTTACTTGGACAGAATGAGCAGCGAGGAGCGCACGGCAAAAATTCAGGAGATACAAAACTCTGTAGACCGCATGACCGAGATGATGGATGACCTCCTCCTCTTCGGCAGAATAGAGGCGCAGAAGATGGAGTGTACCCCTGTGCGCCTGGACCTGCGGCGACTGTGTAACCAGTCCATAGCGGATGTGGCGCACTACTCATCCGTCTCCCGGGTGATCGTGTGTACTGTAGCTCCCGACGCTGCAATCGCGTTTCTCGACGAGAAGTTGCTGCGGCACATTCTCAGCAATCTCCTGAGCAACGCAGTCAAGTACTCCAGCCCGGATAAACCCATAACACTGGAAATTAAGCGTATGGTAGGGCACCCGCTGGAAAATACCAAGTTGCCACAACAGGACCACCTCGAGATCAAAGTAATTGATTGCGGAATCGGTATCCCGGCTGCTGATATCCCTCGTCTCTTTCAAACTTTTCATCGCGCGTCCAATGTAGGAAATCGCGCCGGCACTGGCATAGGTCTAGCCATCGTCAAACAATGTGTGGAGCTTCATGGTGGTACCATCCATGTAGAAAGCACAGAGGGCCATGGCACAACATTCTGGGTTTGCTTACCCTTTGCCCCACTGGACACGATAGAACAGGCCAACAGACTCGAGGACTCATTGTAATTCAAAAGCATACAGTCTCATGCATAAAATCTTAATCATAGAAGACGACACCGCCACACGTTCTCAGATGGCGCAACTCCTGCGTTTCGAGGACTACGACGTCATTGAGGCTGACAACGGCACCGCTGGAGTAGCCGCTGCGATAAATTCCATGCCAGACCTTATCGTGTGTGACATCATGATGCCAGAGCTGGACGGGTTCGGGGTACTTCAGGCACTGCGCTGTGAACCGACGACAGAGCTAATTCCCTTTATCTTTCTGACCGCAAAAGTGGCTTCGCTCGATCGCCGCCAGGGGATGGAGGAAGGTGCTGATGATTACTTAACCAAGCCCTACAACCCGGATGCACTGTTAGGCTCCATCCGTCGCCGACTGGCGAAACGAGCGCTTCAAATTAAAGACAGCCAGCAAAAAGCTGAAGAAGTGAGTCTTGCCGCCGCGGCTGTCTTGCCGCAAGAAATCCTCGTAACACTGGAGCGCATAACCACGGCCACCAAACTCATCGCCTATAAATATGCTGATGAGGACACCCAGGTGAGTGCCATGCACCAAAGTGTCGTAGATGAGGCAAATCGATTGAGGCGCGTTCTCTGGAGACTGCACATCTATGCCCATCTCCCGCAACTCTATGCCAACCGCTTCAACTTCGACGAGGTCGAAACAATACCCAATCCAACCGAGACAGTGGATAGAGTTTCGAGGAGTATCTGCCAGCGATGGAATCGCGTGCGCGACTTAGTGCTGGTCGCAGAAACAGCGCACCTGCTGCTCCGTGAGGAGTACTTCGTCCTGATCGTCGAGGAGTTGGTGGATAATGCATGCAAGTTCTCCGAACCGGGTACTCCTATTTCAGTTAAAGCGCATGCGCACGAAGCCTTCTGGTCACTGACGGTAAGTAACCAAGGGAATCCCATGAGTCGGGAGCAGATTTCCCAGATCGGTGTTTTTAAACAATTCTGGAGCGGCAACAAAAGGCCGCAAGGGCTCGGGCTCGGACTGGCATTAACTCAGGGAATAGCCCGTCTGTATGGCTGTGAGTTCTCCCTCGAATCTGACACAGAAGGCACTACAGCCACGGTATTAGTCCCCGTTGAATCCTTAACTGCGGAGACCCATGCACGAGAATAATTCATCCATCGAACGTGCTCGTCTGCCTATTTGCAAAATGCAAGACGTGTTACTGGCGCGCTTTGTAGGCCGCAACGAGGCCGCAAAAATGGGATTTAGTCCGAAAGTGTTAACCCGGATATCGACTGCTGTCGCAGAGATCACGAGGAATGTAATCCAACATTCCGGCGGCGACGGAGAGATGCAGATCATGCAGCTTAATACCGGAGATCATCATGGACTTCGCATTGTAGTATTTGACTATGGCAAGGGTATAGCCCACCCCGAACTTTACACAGATAATCCAAGACTCGAATCCATGGGATCCGGGCTCGCAGGCATCCGTAAAATAGTCGATCACTTTCACATCGAGTCCACCGTTGGCTCCGGAACAACCGTGACCATGGAATTCTGGTTATCCGGGAGCGCATAAGCGCTTTCTGGAAACACCAAAGTGCGACCCAGCCCAAGCCTGGGTTTGGCCGCAGACCTACCCAGGGTAAATACAGCCCGGCGGGCTGTTGGATATTAGCCGGTGGTGCAAACCACCGGTTGCATCACACACAATGAATTGCGCCCTGGCAGGGGCGCTGGATCATCGGAAATCTTTGGCGATTCGACCACGCCGACCACCGCCCCTGCCGGGGCGGATAATATTTTGGGGTACTCTTTTCCTTTGGTTTTCACCACCGGCTAATATCCAATGGCCCTCTGGCCGTATCTGTTTAGCGTAGAATTCATGGCATTCTGTCGCACCGAAGGTGCATCAACTCATGAGCCCAGGGCATCGCCCTGGGCTCATGAGTGGTTGCGCCTTCGGCGCGGAATGTGTCCCGTTGCACCTTGGCATACGCTAAACGCGTACTCTCGGCCAAAAATTGGCCAAAGTCCAAGTAATCCCTTCGGGATATTTCTGAGACTTACGCACTCGACACTACAACACATACGCGGTTTCCGAGTGCATGCTTGGCATGAGCCACTTCATCCACCATTCTATCTGGCATGGATGCCGTCGAAGAAGCCCAGCTCGCCGCTCAGTGCCCGATTCTAGAAAAGCTCATTGTCCGGCATGGCCCCATTCGCCTCGAGCTGGAGAAACAGTTCAGCCCGTTTGAGGCGCTGCTTTCATCCATCGCCCATCAACAACTGAACGGCAAGGCCGCGGCAACCATTCTCGGGAGATTCAAGGACCTCTTCGGCGGACAGTACCCAATGCCTGATGCCGTGGCTGGCGTAACGGATGAACAGCTTCGTGCCGTCGGATTCTCCCGCGCCAAAGTTGCAGCCATCCGTGACCTCGCCACAAAGGCAGCTTCCGGCAAAGTACCCACAGCGCGGAAGATCTCCAAAATGAGCGATGCCGAGATTATCACGACACTGACCGAGATCCGCGGCATCGGCCAGTGGACAGTAGAGATGCTGCTTATCTTTCGCCTCGGGAGGCCAGACGTATGGCCAGTCGATGACTTCGGCGTACAGAGTGGAGTAAAACTCGCACTGGATTTAGCCGAACACCCAAACAAGAAAGCCATGCACCTGCTCGGTGAGCGCTGGAAACCCCACCGCTCCACCGCCGCGCTCTATTTCTGGCGAGTACTGGACAGCTCCCGCGAGAAAGTTGGCAAGTAGAAGCAGGGAGCCACTAGGCACAAAGGACAAAGGCTGAGTCGGAAAGGCAAAAGGCAGAAGCCGAACCAGGCTCCTGTCCTCTGCCATCCCCATTCTCCACTCTCCATTTTCCATTCTCTGCCTTCTGCCTCCTGCCTTCTGCCTTCTGTCATCTGTCATCCATTCTCCATTTTCTGGGTACAGGTTCAGGAGATGGTTTACGGAATAGGTTCAGGAGATCCTTTACGGGTTGCGATGCAAGGTTCAACAAACAAGAACCATGCCAACAATGCCGTGGAACACAATAAAAACAATGGATCGACGCTACCAATTTG
>JANRLC010000039.1:0-123064 GCA_033762955.1 Verrucomicrobiota bacterium
ATTACGATTCATACCATGCTTTTTCGTGTCCATGTTTCAAATCCACACCCTCCAGAAGTAGAGCCAAAGCGCGACGATTGAGCGCGAGTTTGCCTTGATGTTCCTTCAGTCCCTCGGGCCAGCTGAAGCATCCCTTTTCCAGCCGTTTGCCCAGTACCCATAATCCCGTTCCGTCAAAGTAGAGAATCTTCAGACGGTTGCGCCGCTGGTTGGTGAAGAGAAAGAGCGCGCCTTGCCGCGGGTCCTCCCGCAACCGCTCCTTTGCAATCGCGTAAAGACCGTTGTAACTCTTGCGCATATCGCAGGGCTCCAGTGCGAGGAATACTTTGACGGCAGCAGTTAAGTTTAACACCGGCTGACCTCCCGGCAAAACCGTGCCAGTTGCTCCACATCGTAGCTTTCACTGAATAATATTTCCACCGCCTGAGCAAGTCGCACACGAACGACGCATCCCGATACAGGTGGAGACTCGGTAGCCTGCACCTCCACGAAACGCATAGCGTCCGTCCGTATTGTACCTGAGCGCATAGCCTCTGTGCGCGTTGTTATCGTATTGGTCCTCGTTCTTACCAAGCCACATTGTTTGGCCCACAAGCACACCGTCGCATAACACAACCCTTCCCGGCGACAATACGCCGCGCGGCTTAACCCGCTGTGTTCAATTTGCTCAAGGACTTCTACCCGTTTCCTTCGTCTCGCAATTGCATTGTGTTTTAACATCACCCCATCTTACCCGTTTTTTGTTCTCCATGTAAGGGGGTCAACTTTGTTGCGCTTACAGTCGTTCAGCGTTTTTTGCGCCTTGAACAGGGCATGCCGGGTGCGTGTTTCGATGGGGTAGGTGCTCAGATCGCGGATTAGTTCGTGCTCCTGGAGAAAGTCCAGTTGCACCGCCTGGTCCGGTTCTTCGATAAGCCTTAGCTGGTCTCGCAGGCGCCAGCAGGCGTGTTTGTGGGCGCTCTGACAGGGCTTTCTCTACTCAATCCACGGCTGTGATGGGACCCCTGTTGTGCACCCCTTCACGCCCCGATCGGGTTGATACCTATCACCTACTTCCTCCAACTGGGGTAGTAGCCGTTCGTTCGTACACGCAACCCCGGCCAATGGGACTAATATAAGTTTCCTTGGGATTCGGACTCGTGCATTGGCCAAAGTTCAGGGGACACCTACGGCATCCTTCCGCATGCATTCGGGAAATAATTGCATTAATTAAGACCATCTGCCACTCGGCTGTTCCTACTTTACGAATAAAAAAGAAACGCCCCCGGTTAAAGAGGCGTTTCTCGAATACAATTTACTGTAAGTTATGTTATAAAGAAGATTACTTCTTGAATGCGCGAATGTAGGCGACAAGTGCGTTGATGTCATCGGCAGAAAGCACGTCGCCATAGGCTTTCATCTTAACCTTGTCGCCTTCCTTTACACCGTCTTTGGTGGCTTTCGCGAGGGCTTCATCGGTAAACTCCGCATGAAACTTCGGATCGGTGTAGTCCTTGAGCTTGAGCTTTTCGCCCATGGTGGTTTTACCGCTGCCATCGGGGGCATGGCATTTTTGGCAGTTTTTCTTCCAGAGTTCGGCTGCATCGGGGGCAGCTTGAAGCGTTGTCAGCCCTGCCAGGCCGGAACCAGCAAGCAACGCGAGGGTGAGTTTATTGATGCTTCTCATAGGGATGTAGATTTTGAATTAGAAGCGGTATTGTAACTTGGAACTGACCACATGCGCGAGATAATCCGTATGCCCACCTGTCATCTGGTCGCGATAGCCATAGATGCCGTACTCAAGAGTAAGTATGAGATTTGGAGTGAAGGACTTGGTGATTGTGGTCACCAAGCTTTGCTCTTCCTGATTGTTACCCAACGGGAGGGATACGATGGAATTGTCGTGGTAATTGTCGCTGATGTAGGCCGAATAGGTCATGGATAGGTCGGTGTCATCCGATACGGCATAGACTGCAGTACCCGAGAGTGTCCAGTAGTTCATCTCCGGGGCGTAGATACGAGCCATGGGCTCGGTAACGAGTACTGGCACCTGTACTTGCTTGCCAGTCTTGGGGTCTAGCACAGGGGCTCCATTAGCGTCCACTTTGCCAGTCGTCACAGTCTTTCCATCCGCTGGATTAACCTTGGCGATGGTGAAGAGTTCACCGTCAACAATGGCTTCCATCTTATCCTTGGAATAGTTTACCGTACCCTGCAGAGCCAGCCGGTTGATGGGCTGGAAGCTGATGCTCTGGCTGAAGATGTACCGGTCATGATTGGTGCTGTTGAAGTTCGCACCATTAGGATACTCCTTATTGAAGTGGGCGGTCTGCTGATAGTCAAACCGGGAGATTGAGGTGAGGTTGGGCAGTATGCGCCATGTGGCACGGGCGTTGATGTCATTCACGCGATACTCGGTCTTGACTGCATCGACATACACATTCCGGTTAAACTTGTGGTAACCTTGTACGGCAAGTTTCAGGCTGTTAATCACCTGCCAGTTTACTCCGGCTACCAGTTTGATGGTGGTGACCTCAACTTCTTCCACGTTCGGTCCAGTTTGCCCGGTGGCGCGTGGGGTCGAATCGTCCCTAATATTACCTTCGCCTGCAGTATAGAGCCCCTCCGCATAGAACAGCCAGTCTTTGATGCCGTTGTACCGGGTGTCAAGACTGCCAGTGACTGAGCTATAATCCTGACCACTGGTGTAGGAGTAAGGAGCTTGGGTAACTTTGAGGGGAGTGCCGCCTGCATTTGTGTCAATCAATGAATCAAAGCCCTTCTTCCAAGTACGCTCGAAGCGAATGGCCGGCACAATGGCGACACTCTTGATTGGGTTGTAGAGAAGATTAAAGGTCCCCACAAACTGCTCCAAGCGTGTCGTGCCAATCTGATTAAAAAAGCCGTGATCGCGATTTTGAACTCCTTGATAATTAGCATCGAACACGGGATCATACGTCTGCCCATAGATGCGACTGCCGCTGAGTTTGCCATCCAGCGTTGTCCACATCGAAGAAGTGGTCAACCGGAGGCCATCACCAAGACGCTGTTCTACGGTACCATGAGCCGCAAAGAGGTCATTCGTATTATTATACTTCTGGGTCACTTTGCGGGATGCAGCTTCAAATGGGCGTCGATTGAAGTAGAAGGAGTTATTGATCTTCGAGCGATCTACGACAACACCAGCTTCGAGTCCAGTCTTGGAGCTTTCGATCTCGTAAGTGCCTTTGAGTTCAATGGTATCGCGTGTTTCATCCAGTCCGTAATCGGTGGGGACAAAATAGCGGGCCGCCATGTTGTTGGTCACCGGGCTGTTGTTAAACACCTGTGTACCGTCAGCTTTCGCAGTCAGATTGGTATCTGCATTGATCGTAGAGGGCTTGGTACCACTGCGTTCAGCATGGGTGTACTTAACTTGGAGCTTCGGCAGGTCTGGAATTTCCAAGGTGAAGTCAGCCACGAACTTACTGCGGTCCACAGCATAAGTATCAAGCCGGGGAACGAAGTACCTGCCGTTGAAGGGGAACTCTTGCGATGCCCCATCATACCACTTGCGGTACTGTTCAAAGCCAACCTTGAAGGTAAACAGGTCTTTCTTTTTCAGTCCGAGCTGGATTTGATAGTCTTTGTTATCGAAGATGGAGCGTCCATCGAGGGTGAATTCCATTCCTTCGCCCATTGGGGTTTCGAAATGGAGGGATTCGATGCCTCCGTATAAACCATCCTTCATCTGCTGCCGACTCTGGAATGTGGACTTGTTACCGTCCACGGCGCTGCCGCCAACGGTAAAAGTGATGAAGTTGGGCTTCACCTCTTCGGTGGCCGCTTTGGTTTCGGCGTAGCTTAGGGCCGGTAATGCGGCGATAAGCGAGAGAATTAGAGATCCGCGCAACGTAGCTTTCTGGACGTTGTGCCGTGAAGTTGAATTAGCCATGGCTATGGGTCCTGGTTCGAGTTAGGGTTGCGGGTTAGTAGCGGAGGGCTTTGCTGGCATTGGAGCCGTGGACTGCCTCATGGCAACCAGCGACCCAACACGTACCACGGTTAAGCCGTGACGCGTGGTCTTCTATGACTGTCAGGGTGGTGGCACCCGTTGCAGAAACCCCTAGATCATCGGCCAAGTGGCACTGGAGACAAAGGTTGTTATTGCGGACCTTCAGGAGCTTTGCATTGACGGAGCCATGGACTTCGTGGCAAGCAAGACATCCGTCGCGCAGGCCTTGGTGCGGGAATACAAAGGGACCTTTCTGTGCAGCGTGGCATTGGAAGCACGTTTCATTCGCTTCATGCAGTTCCTTGCCACCGCCCATGACAGCTCCACCTTTATGAGGATTATGACAGTCCGTACAGGTGAGTCTGCCGTCTTTCACTGGGTGTGAACTGGCGAGGCTAAATTCGCCGCGCTTATCCAAGTGACACTGGTAACAGGTTTCCGAGGAGCGACCGGGATTCACTATGTTGGAAACTACCTGTGCCCCACCTTGCTCAACGTGCAGGCTTCCTGGACCGTGGCAGCTTTCGCAACCCATATCGAGTCCCTTGTCGCCATTCATTGCCAATCTGGCATGCGAGGCTGTGGGGAAATCCTTCATCACGTCTTCGTGACACGCCGCGCACTCCTCTGAGCCGACATACGTGGCTCCAGCAATCGTTGGTGGAACCATTACAGTTCTATCAACAGACATACATGAGGTAATGGCGAGTGTACAGATTACGCCCCCGATAAGGGACGCACGACGGGCAGTCTTATTGGCTCGTGCCAGATTAAGTACCGTCCTGAGTGCATGC
This sequence comes from Verrucomicrobiota bacterium, assembly GCA_033762955.1. Classification (GTDB taxonomy): domain Bacteria; phylum Verrucomicrobiota; class Verrucomicrobiia; order Opitutales; family Oceanipulchritudinaceae; genus JANRLC01. The sequence continues at coordinate 4,768 of JANRLC010000039.1, forward strand.
AGTTTTGCATTCATAGTAGGGTTTATTAAGTAGTGTAGCTGAGATTCTGTGGGTTTTTATTCGAAGAACGACTTGCCTGGGCAGTGCCCAGCGATGGAATCGTTCTAGGAAGATTTCTGGTTTACTGCAACACCAAATCATGCTTACAGAAACTTTTGTTGATTACGCCTTACCTAAAATAGATACGATACGTTTTATTTTTGTAAACGCTGTGGTAGAGGAAGGTTCGGAAGGTAGGCACAAAGGTCCAAAGGCACAAAGGCACTGAGTCGGAAAGGCAGAGGCAAGGCAGCAGTAGCAGGCGAGAACCTCAGACATACTGAAGTCATTGGAAATGAGTTGAACCCAATTTGCCTTGGTAGCGCCTTCAGCGCCATAGATCACCCATGATCCAGCGCCCCTGCCGGGGCGCAATTTGTGTATGATGCAACCGATGGTTTGCACCACCGGCTAATATCCAGTACAGCCTCCGGGCTGTACGTGTTGCGTCAAAGCGAGTATTTTCAGAAGAAGAAATATCCCCAAGGGTTTATGCCGGGACGGTCTGGCTACCTTCGATAACGCCAAATACCAGACAACCTGAGTGCCTCTACTGCCTTTGCATCTCTGTGCCTTTCGCCTCCGCCTTTGTGCCTCAGAGCCTCTGTATGTTTAGTACTACTTTGCCGGCACTACTGTGATGGTAACCGCTCGATCTGCCGATAGATAGTCATGAGCCAGGGCGTTGAGGTCGGCATCAGAGATGGCGGCAAAGTCGGTTTGAATGGTGGTGGGCCAGAGCAGGCGTTGAGGGTATTCTGCTGCGGGGCTGAGCACGTTGTTCAACCAGTACTGGTTGTTGCGAACGGTTTCCTTGAGGCTTTCAAGGACTGGGTTGATGGCGCGGACGCGTTCATCGTCGTCCTTCAGGCCTTTGTCGGCGAGGTCTTGGGCGATGTCGCGCACGATGGCTGCCAGTTGCGTGGCCTTGTCCGGGGCGCATACGACTACAGCCATGAGATAACCGTAGTCTTTATAGGTATCGCTGGGGATATGCGTAGCATAAGGGCTGTACGCATCACCAAGTTCCTCACGGATACGGATGCGCATGCGGTCATCCAGCACGGCGGCGAGAGTGTTTAAGCGACGGGAGCGGGAGATATCCCAAATGTCCGTGGTCGGCCAGTAAACGGTGACGATGGCCTTGGGAATCTCGGAGTTGGCGGTGTACGTCTGCTCCGCTCCGCCTTCGGGGAATTGTATGGAGCGGCGGTCTTCATAGCGTGGGCGTTCCTGAGAGCGGATTGGAAGTGTACCAAAGGTTGATGCTACTGCATCGATAAGCGTCTGCGTGTCGAAATCGCCCACGATACTGAGCGTGAGCTGCGAATGGGCGAGTGGTTCAGCGAGCCAGGCTTTAACCTCGTCCAGCGAACGTGCATCGAGGTCTGCCTTGCTGGGGAAACCGAAGCGGAAATCGTTCCCGTGGAGAAACTTTGAGCCTTCGTTGCGGAGCTTTCCTTGTGGGGTGTTCTCCAGTTGGATGTACAGCTTCTCAAATGCCTGTCGTGCCACACGCAGGGATTCCTCGCGGTAGCCGGGTGCCGTGAGATAGGCGGTCATGAGCTGGAGCTGGAGTTCTATGTCTTCCTTCGATGCCTGCCCGCCAAGGACGAAGGCGTCATCGTCCACGCCGAATGCCACGCCGACGGTATTGCCGGCGAGGAGTCGCTCCAAGTCGTCGCTGCTGTGCTTCTCCAATCCACCTGCGGTGAACGTGCTTTCCGCGAGGAGTGCCAGCCCTGGCTTGTCTGCGGGTGCGGTGAGAAGCCCGGCGCCAAACCGGGCATTGAGGTGGATTACATTGGCTTCGAAATCCGTCTTCTTATAATAAAGTGTCACGTTGTTGGCAAAGTCCACCCGCGTGGTGTCAATGGCATCCACAGTACTCGTGCTCTTCACCACACCCGGCGTGCCAAAGTCGGTGTAGGCAAAGGTCCCGGCGCCGTCTTCTGCAAGCGCCTTCACGGGCTTCACTAAACTGGAGACATACGTGCGGAAAACATCCCGCTCCGCCGGTGCGTTCTCGGGTAGATTACCACTTATAAACACAAGCGCCTCGCCTTCGGGCCAGAGCGCCTTGAAGCTGTCGTAGACTTGGGTGGCGGTGGTACGCGCCAGGGTGTCGCGCACGATTTCCAGATCGGTCGCCGGACTGCTGAAGACGCCCTCGTCGCTTATACTCGCAACCAGCGCATCGCTTAACTCGCGTGACTTGCGTGTGCTCGCTTGTTTCGCAGCCTGCTCGTAGTTATTAAGCAGCTTTGCGGACGCTTCCCTGACTTCTGCTTCGGTGAACCCGTGCATCTGCGCCTGCCGGAGAAAGCCCTCGGCCTCCACCAGCATTGCTGCCCAGTTTTCCGGACGTCCGTTTAACTCGATCCCTGCATTACGCATAAAGTGGAACCAATCGCTAGAGTACGCGACCCCGCGAATGAAGGGCACGCCTTCCTGTTTGGAACGTATGTCCATGCGCCGGGTGATGATGGCTAGCGCTAGTTCTCGTGTGATCGCCTCTGCGCGATTCGCGCGGTTGTCATGCTTCTTCTCAATCTGTTGTACAAACTCAATGCCGACTGCGGTAGAGCTGGCTTCGGGGTCGCGGTGGATTTTCACATCCATACCACGGGGTCGGATGGTGCCGAGGTCTGCATCGGCACGAGCCGTGGCGCTGGGCAGTGTGCCAAAGTACTCGTTAATAAGTGCTGTAAGCTGAGTCGGGTCGAATGCCCCAACAGCGACCACGACTAGTCGATCAGCGGTGTACCACTTCTTATAATAGTCAGCAAACTCGGCCTGTGGCGCCTTTGCGATGACTTCCTCGGTGCCGATTACGATACGTTGAGGGAGCAGGGAATCCGGCAGCGTATAGGCGAACTCCGCTTCCCATGCACGAGACTCCACGGAATCCCTGGTGCGCTTCTCGGCGAGAATGACCCCGCGCTCCTTGTCAATAGCATCGGCATCGAGAAGCATACCGTCCGCGTAATCGCGAAAGAGACGCAAGCCATCGCGCAGAAAGGTCTCATTTGCGTGGGGAAGCTCCAGCTTGTAAACCGTTTCGTCGAAAGAAGTGTGAGCGTTTGTATCCGCACCGAATGCCATGCCCAGCCTCTGGAAATACTTCACCATCGTAGTGGCCGGGAAATGCTTTGTGCCATTAAATGCCATGTGCTCAAGGAAGTGCGCAAGACCACGCTGCGAGTCCGATTCATTAAGTGAACCCGTCTCGACCAACAGGCGGATGGAGACGCGCTCCGGCGGTTCATTATGCGGCATCAATGCGTACCGCACCCCATTTGGCAGCACACCCCAGACTACTTTACTGTCCGCAGAGACATCACTCTGCTCGTGCGCCCAGAGGGTCGCCGTTTGCGCTGATGCATCCGTAGAGATGGCAGACCAAGTGATGAAAGTAAGCGTGAGTATCCAGAGAGCGCGTAAGCGGTGAATCATGATGTTAACGGGTGGGACAAGATGTTAACTAGTGGGACAATTAAGGCCAGTCATTGTTCTTGAGCTTATGAAATAGGCAAACACAGATAATCGGGAATGAAGGGCCGGAAGGTCCAGTGCTGGACTTTGGCCAATTTGACAACCTTTGAATGCCCCGGAGGGGCATACTGTAGGTAGAAATCATAGCAATATATTCCCCTGCGTCCCGTCGGGACGCAACCCCACCCGCCTTCGATGGACATTGGTTCGGTTGTGCTTGGCGTTATGATTGTTACGTCGTTACCTACATTCCGTCCCTGCGGGACGGGGTGTGTTATAATGCCTGTTTCTACCAACATTGTGTCCCTCTGGGACACCTTCGCCCGTTGGGGCGACAGAATGCCATGAATTCTACGCTAAACACAAAACTAGGCGTCTCGCCCATGTTCGGGTTATGTGATGATCGCGGGAAGACACACGGGCAAGATCCCGTGCCACTTTAAACCGCCGGATGACTTCGAGATACACCACTTCTGGATGTATGAAACTAATATTTTTTGACAAGCCCCGTCATCTGCGGCAGTGCATGAGGCGTGCAGGAGTTCTCCGTACAGATTAAGGTGCCGGACTTATGGCAGCAGAAGGCCATCCGAGCGTTGCAAGCAGGCATGGATGTGGTGGTGGATGCCCCCACGGGTGCTGGTAAAACCTATATCTTTGAGCTGCTTGTGGAGACTGGGCTCAAGCATCAGGCCATTTACACGGTGCCTACCCGGGCCCTGGCGAATGACAAGCTCCTCGAGTGGCGCCGGAGAAATTGGAATGTGGGCATCTCAACGGGAGATATTTCGGAGAACCTCGATGCTCCGGTGATCGTCGCCACACTCGAAGCACAGAAGCATCGGATGATTCGCGGTGAAGGTCCGGGCCTGCTTGTCATCGATGAATACCAGATGCTGGCCGACTCATCCCGTGGCATCAACTATGAGATGGTCATCGCGCTGGCTCCTCCGGAAACACAACTTCTCCTTATGAGCGGTTCCGTAGGCAACCCGCAAATTGTTACGGACTGGTTGCGGAGAATCGGGCGGAATGTGGAGCTTGTCTCCCATCGCGAGCGTCCGGTGCCGCTTGAGGAAGTGCACATCGAGGCATTGCCCGACCGCATCCCTGACTCCGTACAGGGATACTGGCCGCGGCTCGTGGCCAAGGCTTTGAAGGCAGGGATGGCCCCTCTTTTAATCTTCGCGCCGATGCGCAAGTCTGCGGAAACAATCGCCCGACAACTCGCCACTGCGCTGCCCGAGGAAGACCCCATCCTGCTGACTACAGAGCAAAAGGCACTCGCAGGGGATTTGCTGGGGCGATTACTCAAGGCAAGGATAGCATTTCACCACAGTGGACTGGACTACAAACAGCGGGCGGGATTGATAGAGCCGCTGGCTAAGGCCGGGCAGCTCCGCGTGGTCGTGGCGACGATGGGGTTATCCTCCGGCATTAACTTTAACCTGCGTTCGGTACTCGTAAGTGACCGCGAATACCGCGCAGCCGATCGCTACTATGTAGTTCGCCCCGATGAGCTGTTGCAAATGTTTGGTAGAGCTGGCCGGCGGGGGCTGGACAAGCGGGGTTACATCCTCGTAGCTCCGGAAAAGCCCAGGCTTAACGAAGCCCGCCCACTCTCCCTGAAGCGAGTACCGCAAGTGGACTGGCCTGCGCTCATTTCGGTGATGCAGCACGCTGTTAGCAAGGGCGAAAGCCCTATAGAGGCGGCTCGCAAGGTGACATCGCGACTCTTTAGCAATGAGCGTGTCCCCATCGGCCTGGCAGAGTTTCTACAAAACCGGACGTCGCGCTCCAATGGACACGCCATAGAGACCCAGAAACGCCAGACCTATGTGGAAATCCTCAACTCCGAGGACAAGTGGGAACGTCGCAGGGCACCCGTGAAGGCGAAGCTCGGAGAGGCGCTTATTCACAACGGAGCTGAATGGCGGCCAGCGCTCTCCAGCCCACACATCCTCGATTGGGTGGCGGCGGGAATCGGCGTGGTGTGTCGATTAAAGAACGGGCATGAAGCCCACTACGGGCGGGAGCTACCATTGGCCCGCATGGGGAGAAAAGAAGGTGAGGACGAGATTGTGCTGACCAAGTGGATCCATCGCCAATTGCACAAAGACCAGAATACCCAGAGTATTCGCAAGCGCCGGTGGACGCTGGACCGTCTCGAAAAGGAAGTACTCCCGCTCCTGCCGACGCTGACTGGTGGTGGACACAACCATGAACTCGTCGAACGCAAAGGCGTGTTCTCCAGCAGGTTAACCTACAGTGAAGCCCACGTCTTTGCCCTGATTGACACGAATGGCAGGCCATTAATCGACCCACCCACCCGGGAAATAGAGGCGGAGATGCCCTTCAGCTTCAGACAGATTATGGGTGCGGCTGAACCGAGCGCAGGAAAAAGCCCGCGCGTCGTCGATACCTGGCATCAACTCGGGCTCATCGACGAGAACCTCCACCCCACAAGGCGGGGGAACATTTTCAGTTTCTTTAACCACGGGGAAGGGCTCGCCATTGCAGCCGCATTGGAAGACCCCACGTACCCGATTGAGGAACTCGTCTTCGACCTGGCGAACCTCCGCGCCGGACATCGTTTTGGCGAGATGGAAGAGTACTCAGGGCGGCTGGGAAACACGTGCAGACTGGCCTATCGGGGCACCAGCCATGCCGGGTATTTGAACAAGGGTGTCCCCACCGAGTATGGCGACGGCGCCGCCGAAACCATCGCGCGTATCAATGCCAACCCTCAGGCACGGCGCGATTTAACAGGCGAAGATCTACTCTCCGGCGATATCGAGCGCGCTCATCTGGAATGGCGAAGCCTGCTGCATCATGTCTCGCATGCCCCCGATTACCCGTGGGATCGCTGGATGAACTTCCGCCAGACGGCGCGCCACATTCTCGATGGTCTGCCACCCCGGCCATTCGCCCTTGGAGACTTCCCCGCGCTGACCGCGACTCAGCGCCAGCGGCATAAGAGTTTCCTGAAGTTTGATTAGGAGCTAGTGGGTGGGGATTGGTGTTCGGTTTTCGGTGTTCCGTGTTCGGTGGGGGCGGGGGGGGTGGCGAAAGGGACGTATGGGAAGTATGAGACGTATGGGACCTAGGGGAGTATGGTGTGTCCGCAGAACCTCGCTGGCTGGTCGGTTTTCGGTGTTCCGTGGGGTGTTACCGGTCAGCGGACACCTGTTACCAGTCGGCGGAGTGCTGTTACCGGTCGGCGGAGTACTGTTACCAAGCGGCGGAGTACTGTTACCAGTCGGCGGAGTGCTGTTACCGGTCGGCGGAGTGCTGTTACCGGTCGGCAAGGGTCTGTTACCAGTCTGCAAAGGCTTGTTACCGGTCTGCAAAGGCTTGTTACCCGTCTGCAAAGGTCTGTTACCGGTCTGCAAAGGCTTGTTACCGGTTTACAAAGGGCTGTTACCGGTCTGCAAGGGTCATACCGGGTCCGTGTAAAGCGGTCGCTTTGCTGGGGGGCGTGTGAATCGGTCGCTACGCTCGGTCAAATTGAGTAAATGTCTCGTTTACGCTTGAAGGTCCTGCTTGCGTGGGTACGTTTGCGCAGTCACGTTCCTGATGTTCACAATCAAGTAACCTTCATGCGCGATTACTTCATCCGGCGCTTTCTGCTCATTCCCCCCACTCTGCTCGGGGTAGTACTGCTGGTATTTATCATTGTGCAGTTCGTACCGGGTGGTCCAATGGAGCAGCGGATGATGGAGATGCAGTCCATGGATTCCGGGGGACGAGGTGCACGGAGCGCGGGGCAGGGCATGGCACTCTCCGAGGAGCAGATGCAGCGACTTAAAGAGTACTATGGCTTCGACAAGCCGATTCCCATTCGATTCATCAACTGGGTGGGCAAGGCGGCCAGCGGTGACTTGGGGGAGTCGGTCAAGTACGGGGAGCCGGTGACTTCGATCATCAGGCAACGGATGCCGGTCTCCATCTTCTACGGGCTACTCACTCTATGTATCACCTATTCGGTGTGCATCCCTCTTGGGGTGATGAAGGCGATACGACACCGGACTTTCGTGGATAACTCCACTTCGGTGCTCATCTTCTTCGGGTACTCCATCCCTGGGTATGCGATGGGGGCGCTGCTTATCCTCTTCTTTTCGATCCGTATGGACTGGTTCCCCACCGGTGGATTTACCAGCATTATGTTTGATACCCTCGAGCCTTGGGAGAAGGTGAAGGATTTGTTCCACCACGCCGTGCTCCCGCTGTCGTGTTACCTCATCTCGAGCTTTGCGGTGACGACCATGCTGATGAAGAACCAGTTGATGGATAACCTCGCGGCTGACTATGTGCGCACGGCCATGGCAAAAGGGTGCTCCTTCCGGCAGGCTGTCCTGCGCCACGCCATGCGGAACTCGCTCATCCCGATCGCAACGACCTTTGGCCAGAATGTAACCCTGCTCGTAGGCGGGAGCTTCCTGATTGAATCCATCTTCGACATCGAGGGTTTCGGGTTGCTGGGGCTGACCTCCATTCTCAACCGCGACTACCCGATTGTAATCGGTGTCGTGTTCCTCTCGTCCGGGCTGCTCATGCTGGGCAACATACTCTCGGATATGCTGGTGGCGGTGGTGGATCCACGTATTCGCTTTAAGTAACAATCGCATCATGTTTCGGCTCGATCCCATCACTCGAAAGAAGTTCACCCGGTTCCGGAGCATCAAGCGTGGCTACTTCTCGTTTCTAATTCTGGTCGGACTTATTGGCATCTCGCTGATGGCTGAGTTACTGGTCAACAATCGCGCGTTGGTGGTGAAGTACAATGGCGACTACACGTTCCCCACTTATGGGGCGGTGGAAGTGGGGAAGGAGTTTGGGGTTACTGGAGTTCAGGCCAACACTCCGGTGAATTACCGCCAGTTAAAAGAAACCTTCAAGAACGAGGGCAAAGGGAACTGGGTCATCATGCCTTTGGTGCCGTACAGCCCCTACGAGAACACCACTTACCAGGGAGTCTTCAAACCCGCGCCCCCCTCGACTGCGACCGAGCACTACCTCGGGACGGACTCCACGGGACGCGATATCCTGGCCCGCTGTCTCTATGGGTTTCGCACGGCAATCTTCTTCGCGTTCGCGTTCCTCATACTGACCTACATGGTGGGTATCACGATCGGCTGTCTGATGGGATACTTCGGTGGGTGGGCGGACCTGCTGGGGCAGCGATTAATCGAAGTCTGGTCCAGTGTGCCCTTCCTTTATATGGTCATCATCATCACCTCGGTGATGCCGTCCACCTTACCCGCTTCGTGGCGAATCGGTGTGTTGCTCAATGTGCTGGTCCTCTTCTCATGGATTGGCATCACGTACTACATGCGTACAGCCACCTATAAGGAGAAGGCACGCGACTATGTGGCGGCAGCGATTGTGCTGGGGGCAGGTACGCCGCGCATCATCTTTACTCACATCTTCCCCAACATCCTGGCCACGGTGGTGACCTTCATCCCATTTACTGTGGCGGCGGCCATCAATTCGATCACCGCACTGGACTTTCTGGGCTTCGGTCTGCCGCCGCCCACACCCAGTATTGGTGAATTACTGAAACAGGGTACGGCGAACTTAAGCTCTGCTCCATGGATAGTCTCCACTGCCGTTACCACCCTTGTCATTATTCTCACCCTCGTCACCTTTATAGGCGAAGCCATCCGCGAAGCCTTTGACCCAAAGAAACATACCTTCTACCAATAAACCATGAAGCCCAACCTCCACCGTTTACTTCTGCTAACAGCAGGCATCTTCACCCTTTTCGGAAACGGCGTCACCGCCAGTACCCCAACCCCAGCCAAACCCGGCGCAGTGGCTGAGCGCACAGTGGCGGAGTTCGATGCCATCCTCGCAGACTATTACAAGGCCAACAACGATTTCTTCTTCTTCGAGTCTCCAGATAAAATCCCGGCCAATCTAGTCTGGCAGAATGGAGCCGAACTACCGGAAATCGGCTCACCCGAGGCGAAGAAGGGCGGCACCTATTACCAGCGCTTGCAGGACTTCCCCCGCACGCTACGCACGGTAGGCCCGGACGCCAACAATGCATTCCGCACCTACATACTGGACGACAGCCGGATGTATCTAGCCAAGCGCCATCCCAATCAGACCGAAGTCGGCCCGACCGGCTTCTCCTACTTTCCCGGTGTGGCAAAAGAATGGTCTCTGGATAAAACCACGAAGACCGTCTTCGTGCGCATAGACCCGGATGCCCGCTGGTCAGACGGAGTCCCCATCACCGCGGACGACATGCTCTTTATCTTCTACTTCTATCAATCCAAAGACATCAATGAACCGTGGTATAACAACTGGTACGGAAAGGGTGTAAATTACAGCAAAGTCACGAAGTACGATACCTACACCTTCTCCATCACCCTTAAGGAATCCCGCCCGGACATCTTAAGCCGCGTGCTGGAGATAGAGCCTTACCCCAAACACTTCTTCAAAGACTTGGGGCCAGACTACGAGTCTCGCTACCAGTGGAAGTATGTCCCCACCTCGGGTCCCTACATCATCCAGGATAAGGACATTAAGAAAGGCAGCACCATCGCCATGACCCGGATTCCGAACTGGTGGGCGAAAGACAAGAAGTTCTGGCGCTACCGTTACAATTTCGACCGCATCCAGTTCATAGTCATCAAAGACACCGCAAAAACCTTTGAAGTATTCCGCAAAGGCGAACTGGATGCCTTCGGCATGACGACCCAATCCGAGTACTGGTACGATAAGTTGCCCAATACGGATGATCTTGTGAAGAAGGGCTACATCAACAAGTACAAGTTTTATAACGATATTCCCCGCCCGACTTATGGTCTGTGGATGAACACATCGACGCCCTTACTCAGCAACAAGGATATTCGCATAGGCATCAACTACGCGACGAACTTTCAGGTGGTTTGCGACAAATACTTTCGTGGAGATGCCACACGCATGCGCTCGAATGCCGATGGCTATGGCGACTTCTCCCACCCTACCCTCACTGCCCGCCCCTTTGATGTGGACAAGGCACTGGAATCCTTTTCCAAGGCTGGCTTCACTAAGCGGGGTGACGATGGCATCCTCGTCAATGAGAAGGGTGAGCGCCTCTCGGTGCAACTTACCACTGGTTACGAGAATCTCCGCGAAGTCCTGACCATCATCTGCGAAGAAGCTAAGAATGCAGGGCTCGAACTACGCGCCGAGGTGCTAGACTCTACCGCAGGCTGGAAGAAAGCGCAGGAGAAGAAGCACGAGATCATGCTCTCGGCCTTCGCGGTCAGTCCCGAGATGTATCCGCGCTTCTGGGAAACCTGGCACTCGGACAATGCCTATGACAAACCCTATCTGGAAGATGGCAGCGTCAACCCTGCCCGTAAACCCAAGACCCAAACCAACAATCTCTGCTGCTATGCCAATCCTGAGTTCGACAAGCTCATCGCCATCTACGACAACTCCGAGAGCGCAGCGGAGATGAAGACCCTTGCCTTCAAGATGGAGGAGATAATTAAGGACGATGCCTGCTTCGTGCCGGGCTGGGTAAATCCTTTCATTCGCATCGCTTCCTGGCGTTGGGTGAAGTGGCCCGAGGATTTCAATGTGAAGCTCGCGCAAACCTATGAAGAGTGGTTCCTGATGTGGATCGACGAAGCCGAACGCGCCAAAACGAAGAAAGCGATGAAGTCTGGCGACACATTCCCGGCGATCATCAAGACGGTGGATAAATATCGCGTCAAATAGAGTATGGCCGACGCTACTCCACTTCTTGAAGTCCGCAATCTTGTCACAGGATTTGATACCGATGCAGGCCGGGTCATCGCAGTGGATGGCGTGAGCTTCTCCATTCGGCCCAGCCAGACGATCGGATTGGTCGGCGAATCGGGCTGCGGGAAGAGCGTGAGCGCGCTGTCCATTATGCGCCTGCTGCCGCAGCCTTCGGGCAAGATTCTCGGCGGGGAGATTCTCTTCAAAGGCACAAATCTGGTGACCCTCCCACCGGAGAAGATGCAGAAGATTCGCGGAGCCCAGATCGGGATGATCTTCCAGGAGCCGATGACCGCACTTAACCCGGTGCACCGGATCGGAAGGCAGCTTAGCGAGGTGTTTCTGTTACATGAGGATATAAGTAAGAAGGAAGCCTGGGAGCGCTCGGTGGAAATGCTCCAGAAGGTGGGCATTCCTTCGCCAGAAATCCGGGTCTCCGAGTATCCCCACCAGCTCTCCGGCGGGATGCGGCAGCGTGTGGTCATTGCCATGGCGCTGGCGTGCAAGCCCAGTCTGGTCATTGCGGACGAGCCGACAACCGCGCTCGATGTGACGATACAAGCACAGATACTCGAGCTGATGAAGTCACTCCAGGAGGAGATGGGAATGTCCATCCTGCTCATCACCCATGATCTTGGGGTCATTGCAGAAACCTGCGATGAAGTTGTGGTCATGTATGCCGGACGGATAGCCGAACACGGGCCGGTGGAAGCCATCTTCGAGAATCCCAAGCACCCGTACACCAAGGGCTTACTGGAATCCATCCCACGTCTGGAGAATGAGCGCAAAGTAAGGCTTCGTACCATTGAGGGATCCGTCCCAAGTTTACTGGAGCTACCTACCGGCTGCCGTTTCCAGAACCGATGCCCGTATAAAGTGGAAGTCTGTGCAAGTGTGCAGCCTCCACTCGACACCATTGAAACCAATCACCACGTGGCGTGTCACCAGTGGCGTTTAGTGCCCCCACCCAACCTTTCCGCCCAGTAATAATGAGCAGCGACAAATCACTCCTTGAAGTGCGTGGCCTGAAGATGCATTTCCCCGTTAAGGGTGGGATATTTCTCACAGCCAAAGCGGTCTGCAAAGCGGTGGATGGAGTCTCGCTCACAGTGAAGCCGGGCGAAACCCTGGGACTGGTGGGCGAATCCGGTTGCGGGAAATCCACCCTGGGAAAGAGTATTGTACGGCTCTATCAACCCACTGACGGGACGGTAGACTTCGATGGTCGCGATATTACGAAGCTTTCTCGCAGTCAGATAAAGCCGCTGCGTCGCAACCTTCAGATGATCTTTCAGGACCCCGCAGAGTCACTCAATGCCCGGCTCAGTGTGGCCCAAATTCTTGAAGAACCCTATGTGATCCATAACATGGGTACCGCCGCGGAACGTCGGCAATGGGCGACCGAAGCGCTGAGTAAAGTCGGGTTGCAAAAAGATGCCCTCAATCGCTACTCATTTGAATTCTCGGGCGGACAGCGTCAGCGGATAGGGATTGCCCGTGCCATTGCGCTAAAACCCAAGCTCGTGATCTGTGATGAACCGGTCTCCGCGCTGGATGTGTCCATTCAAAGCCAGGTGCTGAATCTCCTGCTTGATCTTCAGCAGGAAATGGGGCTCTCCTACCTTTTTATCGCCCATGATCTGGCTGTAGTTAAGCATATCTCTGACAGAATCGCGGTGATGTATCTGGGTAAGATAGTGGAAACTGGGCCAGCGGATACCATCTATCACACGCCGGCTCATCCCTATACGCGTGCTCTGGTCTCGGCTGTACCGGTGCCCAATCCTCGCAGGCATAGGGAACGAATCATCCTGAAGGGCGATGTCCCCTCTCCGATCGATCCGCCCAGTGGATGTGCGTTTCATCCTCGTTGCCCTCATGCTACAGACAAGTGCAAGGTCGAGACTCCATTTCTAAGGACTCTGACATCCAGAGAAACGCAGCGCCACGAAGTGGCTTGCCACTACGATCTTTAGCCCGGCTTTATTCCTTTTAGGATTACGGACTTGTAGGCGGGATGTTCGGCAAGTCAGGCGGTGGCGTGGCAGGCGGAGGTGGTGGACTCACTTCGGAGAACTCAACCGCTGGCATGCGAAAGTCCTGAAAGTCGCTTGCAGGCACTTTCCCGATTACGGATAACTCGTTGAAATTGAGCGACTCAGTGGCACCGGGTGGAGGTGTCCAGTGGATTAGGATAAATCGCGCATTATTTGGCCCCGTGTTGAGCACAATGCGGTTCTCGCTCGGCTTCAGATCCACCGAGGTCAGCGGAGTGGCATTTTTGAAGTAATCCTCAGGCCATGTCACTTGTAGCGGGTCTTTCGTGCCCTCCTTTGCGATGTCGTTGGGGAGTCCGCTCAGACTAAAGATATCGAGCTTACCTCCGGGGCCTGAGAGAATGATAGAAATGCGGTAGTAATTCACGGGACGCCGGAAGTCCACAACTATCAAATTCTCGCCAGCCTTGGGATTAAGTGAACAGGCCGTTGCGGTGTCCTGGTCCACCACACGGATAGCCTCTGTTGGATCACCACCGCCAAGAAAAAGGACGTAGGCATTTGCGTCGAGTGAGGCGAAGTCGTAGTCCACAGTGGGTACAGCACCACTGGTTTGCTGGGTGGATGCACTGCCTGTATTCTGTCTTAGATCGATGCCTACGGCTGGCGTGGGTAGCTGAAACTGGCTTACTTTTGGAGTACCGCTAATGAGCATGGCACTAATGGCCCCGGCCGTACTGGTGTTGAATGTCATCCGCACGTAGCGGGCGTCTGCTGCTGTGAAATCGAGCGCAAAGGCTGAATTGGGCTTGAAGCCCACACCCCTCTGAATCGTCTGCCATTTGCCCTGCTTCTCATCCCCGGGAACGAGTGCATAGGCTACATCCGCTGTGCCACCTGCGGTAAAGCTGAAAAAGCTCACCCGATTGATCAGGGTGGCATCACTCAAGCTGAGCACAACGGTCTTGCTCTCGGCAGACAGATCGCTGCCGCCTGCCTGGTCGTCCGCCACTAGCAACCCTACGCCGCTGGCAGGGGACACTCCACCTGCACCGCCCGGAGTTGATGCATCCGCGCCTAGATAGTTTCGCGCCAGATTCATCGGCACTTTGCTCAAATCCTCTAGCGTAGGGGGCGGCAACTGCCAGACCGTGGCACCCATAAGTGTGCTTTTGACTAACAGTGAACTCAGTAAAAGGAATGTAATTAATTTCATAGTCACTGTTGGTTTTGGTTCTACTGGCTTCTATCTGAGTGATTTTACCCAGACTTTTACAAGAAAGTAGGGAAAAGACATTGTAAGAGATATGATAAGTTTGGTATGTATTAAATTAGAGGGGATGACAATTCCTTTTATTCCGTGCATAGCTAAGTACCGCTAACATCGCTTTTTATAAATTATACAAATCCACGTTTCCCGTCGATTCATAGTGGCTTCACCTCGAATTGAGTTTGTCACGGAGTCACTTTCACTTATGCATCAACTATTACAGAAAAAATGACTCCGTGGCTTAATCCATTTATTCCTACACAGTGAACCGAATTCTGACAGGACTGGTATCCTTATTAGATGCATGAGCGACAGCTCGAAGAGAATACCCATGGTCATTTGGATAAACAAAACATCAATCAAGCCTTTCAGCTGGGTACTGATGGTATTGTTGACAGTGCTCCCCTTTACCCTGCTTGGGCAAAATTACAATGTAAAGACGGACCGCTTTATGTTGAATTTGTCGGGCTCCGCAGGCTTGGTTTACAGTACGAATGTCAGCGCGTCCGGCTTGAATCCGGTCTCCGACATCTATGCGGCAGTGGGGATTTCGGTCGACGGAGCTTATGAACTCTCCAAGACGAATCGGATCAATCTCGGTATTGGTGCGGAGTATCGGAACTATTTCGCCCATCCAGAATACAGCTCCAGCAATAATTTCCTCACGCTGTCGCCAGAAACAAGACTCGCGCTGAATGTCCGCGTGGGTGAAATCGATGTTGAGTTTAGTGACCAATTACGATTCTCCGCAGACCCATCGAATGTGCGCGCCTACGATCCCGAGAGAGCTGAAGTTGTGGATACACCTATCACTTACGCCCACTTTGACAATACCGCACAAATCAAGGCGGAATGGGACATCAACAAGGACTATCGCGCAGACCTTATATTGCAGCGCAATGATCTTATCCCCATCCAGGAATACTACGATTACATTGCGCGTTCCGAGGATCTTATCCGGATTGGCATCAATCACCCTTTTTCTACAGACTTCTCGGCAGGAGTCAGCGCCTCTTACGCGCAGAACCGCTACAGGAAACACTTCCAAAATGACAGTCGTTCCACCCGCTATGGACTGAATGCAACTTGGAACGCCACCAAATACATCTCATTTGATGGGCAAATTGGGTTGAGCCAGAACACTTTCAAGTACCGGGGAAACAATCGGGACACTACCAACCCCTCGACTTGGTACATGAGCCTGGCCATGGAACATGCGGTGAACCGGTGGCTATCTTACACAGTCTCCTTTAATCGCTCCCAGAGCTATGGCTATGTAAGCAACTTGATCAACAATGATGTGTGGGGCCTCTCCGTACAGTACCTCGGCTTTCGCAAGTCCAAGATTATTGGCAGTTTCTATTGGGACTCGGGTCAGGAATCCGGTGGCTTCACACCGGAGTTCTACGACCGGTTTTCCGCAGAAATCAGCATGGAATTCACTCACTCAAAGAAGATTCGTTCCCGGCTCTTCTACCGTTACACGCAGAAAGATTCAAACCTCGGCAACCGAACTTACGATCAGCATCAGTTGGGAATTTACATCTATTATGATTTCTAACAGTCTGCGGTCATGAGACAGTTGCCATTCCCCTTCATTTACCTGTTTGGACTACTGCTCTGGCCTTTGGCAATACCAGCTTTTGCGCAAACAGCAGCAGAGGAAGGTGCCCGCATCACTGAGGTTAACCAGATGGACCTGCTTAATGATGATCGGAAACTTACCGTGGGAGATCGTTTAATGTATTCCGTACTGGAGGAGCGTGAAGACCCCATGGCCGTCTTCGTTAATGATCGCGGCGAAATCGAAGTGCCACTGGCTGGCAAGATTCAGACAAGCGGCAAGACCTGCCGACAATTGGCAACAGAGATAAAGCAAGTGTTGGAGAAGGATTACTTTCACCGCGCCACCGTTGTTCTGAAGTACCAATTCGCCAATAATACCCGTGGCAGGGTTAATGTTGCAGGTGCAGTCGCGAGGCAGGGGCCCATCTCCATTCCCAGCGACGAGGTGCTCACCGTCAGCGGCGCCATCCTCCGCTCGGGTGGAATGGTACAGTACGCCGATGCGACCAAGGTGGCCTTGATCCGCAAGAGCGCAGAGCCCGACGGCAAGGAAACGCGCACGGAGATCGATGTCGCAAAAATCTATCAGGAAGGCCGGTTCGATCTGGATATAGCTGTGCAGCCCGACGACCTGATCGTAGTTCCACAAGGTGAGCAGACTGGGGGACAGGTATATGTGCTAGGCGCAGTAAATAACCCTGGTCTTATGAACTTTTCGGGGAATGCAAACCTCACCGTCAGCAAGGCAATCCTGCAAGCAGGCGGATTCAACCGCTTCGCCAAAACAAAGGAAGTGAAGCTCATCCGTAGTGACCCATCGATCCCGGCCTCTGAACGGACTATAATCGTCAATGTCGATGATATCCTCGTAAGAGGCGACCGCAGTCAAGACCCCGTGGTGAAACCGAACGACATCATCCGGGTCGAAGAAAAACTTATCTCCCTCTAGCCATGCAGCTCAAACCATCCATGGGTAGTGAAAACCAGGAGACCGACTGGCAGGAACGGATCAGCGCCTACTACTATCTGGCGAAGATGCTCCTGTCCCGGTATTGGTGGATATTACTTTTATGCGTGGCTGGCGGCCTCGGCTATCAAAGCTGGAAGGCGATGTCGCTTGAAACAGTCTATCTCAGCCACAGCCGAATGGTTGTTAATGGCCGCATCTCCATTCAGGATGGCCCTGCTTATCGCGAGGAAATCTCGAATTTTTTCGGTACCCAGATTGAGTTAATGACCAGCCCGGCAGTGTACGAGAGGGCGATGGAGCGCGTGATCGCGCTCAACCCCAAGTTGCGCCCGACCCGGCCTAGTTTGACCGCCAGACAGCAACCGAGCGCATCCATTTTTATGCTTCAAGCCACCGGAGCGGACCCTGACTTCACCCAAAAGTTTCTGGACGCAATCATGGAGGAGTATATTGCCTTTCGCAGGGACATGCGGGAACAGACCTCATCCAGCACGCTACAGGCGATTACGCTGCAACTGGATAAAATTGAGCAAGAGATCAATCAACAGGAGAATGCAGTCGTTGACTTCCAGAAAGAGAACAACCTCGTGTTTCTCAAAGAGCAGGGGAACACCGCTGGCTCCTATCTGGCTCGATTGAAGAACAATCAGGCAGAGCTGAAAACACAGCTCCTGCTTCTTGATGGACTCGACCTGAATGGCACTGCCGATCCCACAATCAGCGCTGCGGATGGCTCCAAGGAAGATATGCTCAAACTGACCAATCTGGACTTCGCAAAGGACTACTTCCAGACTAGCAGACAGCTTGAAAGCTTAAAGGCAGAATTGTCGGACTATTCACAATACCTCAAGCCCCGTCACCCTAAGATCATTAAGTTGAATCAAGACATTGAGCGAACCAATAACCTAGTGCAAATTCTCCGTGCGCAGGCTATTGCCCGCATCGATGAGCAACGCCAGTTGATGAAGAAACAGATACATAATCTGGACCGCATCATTCTGGATTGGGAAGTCATCGCACTGGATACCAGCCGAAAAACTGCAGAGTTCGACCGAATGAATTCCAGGCTGGAACGCATGCGCGGCACGCAGCTTCGCCTCTCAGAATCCCTCAAGTCCATCGACATGAATCAGAAGATCGATCAGGACCCCGTATCGGTTCTCGACCGTGCAAGCACTTCAGCCCCCATCGGCACGGCACTTCAGAGCAAACTCACTAATGGTGCATTGATGGGTTTCCTTGTGGGTGTGGCATTGCTGGTCGGGTTGCGCATGGTTGATAACCGCATCGTCTCTACCGAGGACATCAAGACCCGGTTCGAAGCTCCTGTACTTAGCATAATCCCACTGGAGAAACGCAACAAGAGTGGACAGCTTACCCTGCTTCAACCCAAGGATGACAGGCATCTCTTTGCGGAAGCCTGTCGCACCCTGCGTTCTTCGCTTCTCTTCATGAAAGGCCCGAATGGGCCAATCTCCACCATCGTTGTATCCAGCTCGATCCCCGAGGAAGGCAAGTCCACAATCGCCGCCAACCTGGCCGTGGCGCTGGCTTTCACGTCATCAAAGATTATCCTGGTCGATACAGATCTTCGGCGGGGGCATCTGTGCAAAGCCTTTGGGATCACGCAACATCCTGGGCTTAGTGAGTACTTAATCGGCGGAATTACTCTGGATTCTGTCATCCACAAGACCAGCATTCCCGACCTCGACTTTATTGCCAGCGGGGAGTACCCGGAGCGCCCGGGCGAATTGTTACTATCGAATCGCATGGATGGGCTGATTATTGAACTAAGGAAACGCTACGAGTACGTGATCTTCGATTCCGCGCCTATTCTCGCTACCGACGATACCGCAGGATTCTCCGCCAAGGCCGATGCGTTGCTCTTTGTCGTGCGCTCAACGCATACCCAGGTAAGACAAATCATGGCCTCGGTCGAACGTCTCGAACTGCGCGGCACCAAGGTACAGGGCTATGTCCTGAACTGCGTGGACGTCCGTGGTAGCGACTACTACTACTACAAGAAGTACAATTATTATTCCGCTAGAACGAAGGTTTAGAGCTACAGTGTACTGCTCACTGCCATGATATTCCTTCGCACACTATCGCGACAGACCCTATGCTTTCTGTTCGCGCTGTTGCTCATTCTTATCTCGGGCGGGGGGACCACATTTCTTTCACAACTCGTCGCTGCCCTGGCGCTTCTTGTGCTATTGTTTGCCTACCCATTAACCAAACCCGGTACGAAACTACTGGGACTGGTCACCGTACTCTTGCTTGGATACCTGGCGCTTATTACGCTTGCTCCGAGTTCATTTATTCCCGAACCGTACTGGCTCAAGTCTTGTTCCATTCTGGGCGTGGCGGTATCGCACACAATCACAGCCCAGCCCCTGGTAAGTATGGTTGCAGTCGGTGGCTATTTGCTGGCCGCAGGCTGGGTAATCTGGGTTTTTGATTCAGTGTGCAACAAGCTCTCCAGGCGGAATCTGCTACACGCTCTGGCGTGGCTAATCACTCTGCTTGCCCTGCTCTCACTGTTGGGCAACGCCATCGGTTGGCGACTTCCGTGGAATGTTTACGCAGAGAGTTTCTCCTTCTTTCCCAATAAGAACCAGTCGGCATTACTCTATGTCGTCGGTGCTCTGCTTATGCTGGGATTGTTGATGAAGCGATGGAAGACCATCGTCCTACTTCGCGGTGTCTATCCGGTAGCTACAGGCGTTTGCCTCGTGGCAGCGTTGTCCATTGGCAATCGTTCAGCGCTGTTACTCTTTCCTCTGGGAGTTGTGCTACTGATGGTTCGCGAGGCAAAAGCGAAACGGTGGCGACCTATTAGAGCACTCTTCGCTCTAGGTGTGCTACTGCTGGCTTTAGGCGTGCTGGTGAACCATCAGGGCTTCTCCCGTTTATTGCTGGGGTTACAGGCCGATAAGGTCGCCGAAACCTCATCCAGACTACTTATCTGGAAGGACACGCTCCACGCGATTGAAGATAACTGGGCCGCTGGATTCGGACCGGGAAACTTCCCCTATCTTATTTCATTCTACAAGGAGAACACCCTCACAGAATATGCTCTGCTGCATCCAGAGAATAGCTGGCTGTGGCTTCTGGCCGATGGCGGGCTGTTACTTTTCTTGGTTCTGGCTGGCGGTGCCTATCTTGTCGGACGAACTTATCACTTGGAGCGGGCCGACTCCGAAGAGGGCTATGTGAACATTGCCGTCACCGGGCTTATTCTTATAGGCCTTCACTCGATGGTGGATGTAAGTCTAAGTCGCGTGGGGATTATTATTCCGGCGGCGGTGTTCATAGCCTGCCTGTTGAAACATAATCACCCAAGCACCCAAAGCTCGAAGCCATTATTGTTGTCCAGTTGCGCGCTGTTGGGGGCAGTTCCCTTGTTTCTGTTACTTTGGCCTCATAGTCGTGTGCAGGAATTTAACAAAGAAATGCTGCTGACAGCGAGTCGCGCACCCCATGCTCTCCCCGCGCAACCACTGGACTGGCGAACACAGATGCAAGCCGCGCATACGGCCCTGGTTGCGCGCAATTTCGCAGAGGCACGCAGAGCCTTTGAAGGCGCTCAAGTGCTTGCGGATTTTAACCCACAGGTCATGCAAGTGATCGGCTACGAATGGCTACCCTACTCAGCCTCACAAGCACTTTCCGCGTGGAGACTCGCACTCGCGAGTGATGCACTCCATCGCAAAGACCTATTTATACAGGTAATGCACTGGGCTGAATCGAACCCAAGTCTGCAAGCCGCCTTGTTGCCTGTCATAGTCGACGATTCTGCGTTGACCGCGCTCTGGATTGGGATGGCGTCAAACACAGTCGTTTGTGCAAGCCTGCAACCATTACTGGCGAATACAGCAGCAAGCCCGAGTGACTTCGACTGGCCAACTGTGGACCGCGCCCTCTATAGGCAATTACTCGCATGCCCAGTGGAATCCTTGGCGTGGTTTCTTGCCCGCCCCGAATCGGAACGCAAACTCTTCTGGAGGTGTACTATTCTGGCTCTAGCCAAATCAGGCCAATGTGAGGAAGCCCTTGAACTGGGATTGAAATCCATACCCCTTCCATTTGAACCAAAAACATTATCCGATGAAGGTATTCGCGAGGCCAGAGTGACCATCAATGCCAACCCGAAGGATGCCTATCATGCGCAACGAGTCGTCGCCCATGAGGCATCCCTGGAAAACTGGCCAGCTATCACTCTCGTAATAAGGAAGATTCGCGCCATCAATCCCAGCCCACCCCCATGGTTGAACTACTGGCAGATTCGTACCGCTGTCGCCCAAGGTAAAACCCAGGACGCGTGTACCGCACTAGTCGACTATTTGGGAGAGCTATAGGCTACGGACAGGCCGTGATCCAGAAATGGTGCAACTAATGCAAATGACTCATTTATGGGACAATGGATGCCCTTGGTCCATGATCGCGACTCTATATGATACCGGGGAGGGCCCGACGGGGCGCCCGATTATGACTTTCCCGCTGCACCAAGGACGTATATTAGCAAAAAACCTCCGCAGGCATGGCCTACGGAGGTTTTGAAGGTTAATTGATGGTCGATAACTTTATTTGCGGCGACGGATATAGGCCAGACCCAGGATAAACAATCCGGCAATAGCCGCATAGGTTGCAGGTTCCGGAACTAGTGCTGTTCCGTTGATTTGCAGATCATTGCCTGCAGCCACCTGATTACCCATACCTCGGTCTTGCCAAGATCCGGCTGTTCCATAAAAATACAGTCTGAATGCGACGGGACTTGATGTATCTTGTAATGTGGGAAAACTGTCCAAGCCAATGTTTGTAATCGTTCCTGACCAGCCAGAACTAACCTGACTTATCGTTCCAGCTTGAGTGGACGAAGTAAATCCGTCTGTGCTGAAATACAATGACGCTGAAAATCCGGGGCCATTAACATCCTGGACGAAAGTAGATACATCCACGCTGGAAAGTGAAAGTTTAGCAGCACCTACGGGAGTAATGCTAAATGCGGTATAGAAGGTGGAACTTAATGCGGCCGTTAAGTCCGATGGTTGCCCCCCATTTTGTGTAGAAAAGGCACCGCGGCCACTGCCAAAACCAACATTACCATCGGCTGTGAAACCGGCACCACGAGTAAGTGCAGATGCTGTAACGCCGGAGTCGACCGTATCGGCGATCGATGTTACCTGATTGCCGTTGAGAGATGGGGTGTCATTGCTGAAGTCCCACGATGCAAGTATGGCACCGTTGAGGCTTGATGCTGCGATTAACAAGCCCATAGCAAGGCCTGTTGTATTAGTATAGGTGGATTTCATGGGATAGATATTGGTGACGAGTACAGGATTTTTTGGAGAATTCAGTGGAACTCTCTCGCAGAGAAGTACCATTGACAGTATAAGATGCAATCACTTCACTGTTTAAGTAATTAACCATGCCCTTAACCCTGAAGGATTTGGCAAAGGAATTGAAGGTCACGGAGGCGACTGTTTCTCTGGCACTGCGCAACCATCCACGTATTTCGCCAGAGACACGGCAGCAAGTACAAGCACTTGCTGCGAAACTAGGATATATTGTGAATCCTGCGTTTTCCAGACGTGGAAGCACCCGGATGGGAAAACGAGGCCGACCAATTATGCCGTTGGCGCTCATTCTTCAGCGAAATCCCTCGTACTCTCATGGCAGCGAAGCCTACCAAATTGAGATTAAACGCATCGCTGCCAACTTTGGCTATGTGGTGACCTTGCACTTGCTTAAGAAAGATGAGTGCGCCAGACGATTGGGAGATATCTTAAAGAATAGAGGAGTGGAGGCTGTGCTTTGCGGACCGATCTACTATAAGTCGATTCTTGATGACTTTCCATGGGGGGATTTCTGTATCGGTGCTTGCGAAGCTGGCCTGTATGCACCGCCCTGCCATTTGGTGATGCCGGATGTGGGGCAAGCCATACTAGCGGCTCGTCAACTGTGTGTAGCCAGGGGGTATCATCGCATTGGGTTTGCCCAAATCATCGAACCGACACCACCGGTGGATTACTTGGACCGCTATGGAGCAGCGAGTCTGGCGGCTACAACATGTCCGGATGCGGTGTCTTTTACGAGCGGCGACTTTAGTGCAAGAGATCGAACACAATTTCTTGGCTGGGTTAAGGCTGGGGCATTTGATATTGTCATCGGCCAAACGGCCACCTTCTACTGGTGGTTGCGAGAAGGCGGCTATAACATCCCTCAAGATATCGGCTTCATCGGTCTGCGAATGGACGCAGATAGAACCGAACGGGAATTGTCAGGATTCGAGGAGGATCACCTGTTGACGGCAAGTTTGGCCTGCCAATTGGTAGATATGGAAGTACGCCAATTCCGACGTGGTCCGCCTAAGGCTCCTGCACGTATGCTGGTTAAGATGCCCTGGTACGAAGGGCGGACGTTGCGTCCGCAGGCAGTCGATTGATAGATACGCTAATTAGTTGAGACTTGTACATCCTGCCCTAATCGAGCGGATAGGCCGCGTTCCTAGCCTACGGGACTCGAACTGCGATGAATGCTTGAGCATCGCGGTAGGCTACCCAGAGTTTATTAACTGCACCCCTACGGAGAGCGTCACGCGCGTCGCCGATGCTTTTCACGGTGCGGTCGTTGATCTCCAGAATTACCATGCCCTCGCGAAGACTGGAAGCGTAGCGGGAGCGGCCTTCCACGGCAGTGACGATCAGGCCTTCCGCATTCTCGGCGAGATTGTATTCCTTGCGCAGCTCGTCGGTGGGAACGGTGAGCGTGACCCCATCGAGAATGTTTTGCGATGTTTCGCCAGCGATGGCTCCCTCTTGTGAACCGAGCGTGACTGTAATGGTCTGCTCCTTACCGTCACGCGTGATGGTGACGGGGATGGACTGCCCGGGCTTGGACTGCGCGATCTTTAGGCGGAGCTGGGCGACAGAATCGATGGCTTGGTTATCGTACTTCAGGATGACATCGCCTCGCTTGAGGCCGGACTTATCGGCAGCTTCATCTTTCTGTATGCCTTCGATGATGACACCTTTAAAACCTGAGGGTAAACCAAAGGCTTCTGCCAGGTCGGTGGTAAGGTTCGCTATGTTTACCCCTAGGAAACCACGCTGGACACTGCCCGTGTCCACGAGATTGCGTGCAACTTGGGCTACAATTGAGGTGGGCACGGCAAACCCGATGCCGATATTTCCGCCGGTACGGGAAAGAATTGCACTATTTATTCCGACCAGGCGGCCCTCAACATCGACGAGTGCGCCACCGGAATTCCCGGGGTTTATAGAGGCATCCGTCTGGATAAAGTTCTCGTAACCTTGCGCACCAAGGATGCCGAGATTCGTACGCCCCGTTGCAGACACGATGCCCATGGTAACTGTCTGGCCCACGTCCATGGGATTTCCAATGGCGAAGACGATGTCGCCAATGCGTATATTATCACTCTCGGCCATCTTTAGGAAAGGCAGGGCTGTCGCGTCCACTTTGACCAGGGCAACATCAGTACGCGGGTCGCGTCCGATGACTTTTGCCGGAAACTCGCGTTCGTCATTGAGCCGAATGATGATCTCGTCGGCAACTGTGTTCGAGTCTTCCTCGCTGATGACGTGGTTGTTCGTTAAAACATAGCCGTCGGCAGAGATAATCACGCCGGAGCCAATGCCATTGGGCAGTTTGCGCTCCTCGACGTCCGGGCCACCCTGGCCACCGCGCGGTTGCTGGCGCGGGGGCATGCCGTAAAAGCGGCGAAGCATGTCTTCCATGGGGTTCACGCGGTCGTTCCGCATGACTTTGACAATGCGGGCAGTGGTCACCGAGACCACGGCTGGCCGGACTTTTTCCAACATATCCGAGTAGCTGGAGATGCGGGCAGTATTCGACCTGTCAATGGGTTTGGCATCCAGCTCGAACGTGCTGGGTGTGACAGCAAGGGCGGGCGCAGGAGCATCGTTCGTCTTCTCTACTTTTGCAGAGAGGCTGAACGAGCCAACCGTGCCTAGAACAAGAACCGAGACGAAAAATAATGGTTTACGCATGGCCTGACTAGACAAGGCCATGCGCGTGGAAGTTCCGCCGCGAGATAAAAATCCGCGTTAGAGACCTTTAATCTTGAACAGACTGGTGACGCTCTGGTGGTTGCTTATGCGCAGAATGGCCTCACCCAGCAGCGGTGCCACGCTCAGTGTTGTGATAGGCAGACCACGTGGATCTACTGGTACGGAATTGGTGGTAATAAGCTCGTCGAGAAAGCCTGTATGGAGGCGCTCGTACCCTTTTTCATTGAGTACAGCGTGGCTGACAACTGCCCTGACCTCGGTTGCTCCGTGTTCGCGGACAAGTTTCGCTGCGGCTTGGAGAGTGCCAGCGGACTCGGTCATATCGTCCACGAGGAGAACACAGCGGCCATTGACTTCACCCACGATGTTGCGGGCTTCCACATTCGTGGAGTCGGTGCGTCGCTTGGCGATAAAACCAAAGGGGGTGTTAAGCATGTCTGCATAGGCGGCTGCCATTTTTATTCCGCCTACATCGGGAGATATGATGACGCTGTCCTTAAACTTCTTCAGGTAATCGATGAAAACTGTGGACCCATAGAGATGGTCTACCGGGATGTCGAAGAAGCCCTGAATTTGCGGCGCATGCAGGTCCATAGTGAGGACGCGGTGCGCCCCGGCGGTGACTAGCAAATTCGCCACAAGCTTCGCAGTGATGGGGACTCGGGGTTGGTCCTTTCTATCCTGTCTGGAGTAGCCATAGAACGGCAAAACCGCAGTAATTCGCTGGGCGGATGCACGGCGGGCAGCGTCGATCATGATGAGAATCTCCATCAAGTGATCGTTCGCTGGCGGGCATGTGGGCTGGACAATGAAGACATCCTTTCCACGAATATTCTCGTCTATCTTGACGAATATTTCTCCGTCAGGGAAGCGCTTGAGGGTGACTGCACCGGGAGTTATGCCGATGACTTCACAGATGGCCTTGGTCAAGGCCGGGTGCGCGGATCCACTAAAGATTTTCATTTCGCCGATTTGCATGGCAGCTATAGGATAAATTAAGCTACGACGTCCACGATGAGACGTAAATTAGACGTAACTTAATCGGAACAATGCGAAAGGGAGTAGCCTTAGTCAATGATGCCTTTACGTGACATCAGTAGATTTAACATTCTGGATGCCAACTTCTGCTTCGATAGCCTGAATGCGAGCGAAGAGTTCAGGAAGACGCCGTTTATAGGCTTCGACCTTGTAATGTTCCTTCAGTGGATACGCCGGTGACCCGGCGACTAGCGCCTTATCGGGTGTATCTTTCGAAACTCCGGACTGCCCGCCGACAATGACTTGATTCCCCAAAACAATATGTCCGGTGAGCGCAGACTGTCCACCCATCATGACATACTGGCCAAGCGTAGTACTGCCGGAAATCCCCACTTGTGCGGCAAGCAGACACCCGCGACCAATGCGGACGTTGTGCGCGATTTGCACAAGGTTATCTATCTTTGTACCCGCGCCTATCCGTGTCTCGCTGAATCGGGCACGGTCTATGGTGGTGTTCGCCCCTATCTCCACATCGTCCTCAATGATAACACACCCGATCTGCGGCACCTTAACGTGAACTCCTTTTGACGTCTCATAGCCGAACCCATCGGAGCCAATCACACTCCCTGCGTGAATGCGGACGCGGTCACCGATCTGCGTGCCTTGGTAAACGGTAACTCGGGGAAACAGTACGCAGTCCGCGCCAATGGATGTGCACTGCCCTACACTAACATGACTCATCAGAACCGTGCGCTCCGCTAGGGTAACACCGGCCTCAATCACACAGAATGGCCCAATAGTCGCGCTTGCAGCAATACGAGCATCCGGTGCGATGACAGCCGAAGGATGGATGCCCGGCAACGGTTTCGATGCAGTACGCGCCTCTATCGCCTGACAAATCGTGGCGAGTACGAGTGAAGGATTGCGAACCCTTAGATAGGCTTGGCCAGGCGAAGGTGAACCCACGTAATCCAATGGAAGCAACAACACCCCAGCCTTCGTCAATGGGACTGAGGCACGGTATTTGGGATTCCCAAGAAAGGATAAATCAGAAGGCCCAGCCTCATCAAGGCCAGCAATGCCAGTGATGAACGACAAGGGCTCACCCTCAAGCAAAGCATCCGGCACCAGAGTGAGTAAATCCTGCCAAGTAAGCTCCAATTTCATACCTCTGGAGATAGCCAGCCTGTTGGCATAAACCAAGCGCAAAACTCATGGCTATTCGTAATGCGGTCAATTTTAAAGTTGTTATTATCCTAAAAGGGAAAATGGAAAGTTGGTGTGAACCGTGAAAAATCACTCATTGAGGGTGCGTAGAGACGACGATGGTATCAAAAGACGCTAACCCTACAGGTGAGTTCTGAATCGGATAGGGACGAATGAATTATTCTTCCATCTCCTCAATGCAGGCGGATGCCGTAGGCATCCCAGAAATTAGCCGGGGGTCGAGACTCGCGACTGCGCGAGGCGATACCCCCGGTACACCGACCTATTAATCCCCACCCCAGCGGGGTCGCAGCGCGGATGGCCGATGTCGTGGGATTGAAATCCACGGATTCACGGCTGCGACCCCGCTGGGGTCGATGAAAAAGGATGCACCTACCGGGGGTGTCGTCCCGCAACGCGACTCAACCCCCGGCTAATCGCTGGGATGCCTACGGCATGTACGTGTTTAGCGTGGAATTCGAGCATTTTTAGCCAACATCGAAGATGCATTCTGTGGATTGTCAGCCCCAAAGGGGCGAAATGTGATAGCCCAGGGCAGCGCCCTGGGAACGGCCACCAATAATGTTCCGAGCCCTGAAGGGGCGTGACCCTATTCGGAAACGGCACACCAGTCGATGCACGCCGTAACGATGGTCCACGCGCCATAGGGTGCCGCCCTTTCAGGGCGGAGAACCTTCTTACTATTGGACCCAGGGCGGCGCTGCGCTTGCCCTGGGCTATCACATTTCGCCCCGTTGGGGCGATGGGGAGCCATGACGTCTACGCTAAACACGTACTACGGCATCCTCTGGAAAAGACCTGGATTGGTCACCCACCATTTTCCTTTGTAGGATTATATCCCGGACCGTACCAGGACCACTATGAATTCGATGCTTCACACAAAATGGATTAAGCACCGGCAGGGGCGCTGCCGTCCCTAGGTGACGGTATGCATCTATGCCCCAGGTTTCAACCATGGGGTAAACGACGTATTTAGTAACCCCAGTCCGGGCGCGCCGACGAGGGCGTCGGCGTTCCCAGCCAACAGCGCTCCGGGTTTGTCCTACTTGCTCTACTATTCCCGTTTTAGCTGGCGACCGCCGATGTCCTTGCGGTAGTGGGCGCCACTCCAGGAAATGGTGGCGCACGCTTTGTAGGCGGCGTCGGCCGCGGCTTGAAGGGTGGGGGCCACTGCGGTGACGCCGAGAACGCGTCCGCCTGCGGTGCCTATAGTGCCGTCTGCATTGCGCTTGGTACCGGCGTGAATCACATGCACACCAGCGGGCAAATGAGCGGGGATGGAGATGGGATCGCCCTTGTTATAGTTACCGGGGTATCCACCGGCAGCCATTACGACAATGATTGCAGAGTCGGATTTAATGCTGACGGCCTGCGGGTTCAGTTTGCCTTTGGCGCAGTCGATCATGAGCGCGAGTGCGTCTGTTTCCAGCAAAGGAAGCAATACCTGGGTTTCGGGGTCGCCAAACCGGGCGTTGAACTCCACCACTTTCGGTCCAGAGGCGGTCAACATCAGGCCGACATAGAGTGTGCCCCGGTAGTCGATGCCTTCCGCAATCAATCCCCGCAATGTAGGCTCGATGATGGTCGCTACCACCGTGGCTCGGAGCGATTCCGTATAAATGGTGGCCGGAGCGTAGGCACCCATGCCTCCGGTGTTCGGCCCGGTATCGCCATCGCCGACGCGTTTGTGGTCCTGGCTGGGCGGTAGCTGGATGTACTTGTCCCCTGAGACCATGAGCATGAGACTGACTTCCTCGCCGTCCATGAACTCCTCAATGACTACCTCGTGCCCACTGGTGCCAAAGAGGTTGCCCTCCAGCATGCTGCGCGTGGCTGCAACTGCCTCCGCCAGTGTCTGCGCGATTATGACTCCTTTGCCAGCGGCCAGGCCACTGGCCTTTATCACCACGGGCAATCGGTGGAGTGCCAGATAATTCAAGGCGGGCTCCACGTCGGTAAATGTCTTAGAGCCCGCAGTGGGTATGGCGTACTTGGCCAGGAAATCTTTCGTGTAGGCCTTGCTCGCTTCCAATCGCGCTCCTGCTCGCTTGGGGCCGTAAGCGGAGATACCTTCCGCCTCCAGTGCATCGACTACGCCCAACGCCAGGGGTACCTCGGGGCCTACCACGACGAAGTCCACATGCTCGGCCAGAGCCAGAGCGACCGTCGCGGCGACGTCCTCAATGTTCAACGGCAGGCAGCGCACCTCCGACTCGATTCCGGCATTACCCGGAGCGCAGATTACTTCCCCTGCGAGTGGGCTTTGCTTGATGGCGCGAACCAGCGTGTGTTCGCGGCCTCCGGAGCCGATTACCAGAACTTTAAGTGTTTTGTCATTCATGGTTATAAAGCTGTATCATATGCGAATGCCCCTTCGGGGTGTTGGTGAAGGCACAGAGGTTCAAAGGCACAAAGGCACAGAGTCGGAGAGGCAGAAGGAATTGGGCAGTTGGCATTAGTCTGAATGCTGAACGCTGAAAGCTGATGGCTGGCTTGTTACTCTCATCCCGAAAATCGTGTGCGAGTTGACCTACTATTTAGGTTTACTCCTCTACTTTCAGAGGCAGGGTAAGTATCGCGGAGCGTCCGCCTTCTTCGGCAAACTCAAAGACCAGGCTGTGATCGCCGCTATCAATGCCTTCAAGGAAGAGGGTGATGCGCTCGGCGCGGCTGTCATAGAGATCGTCATCCGGCAGAATTATGCTGAAGGGACTGCCATCGATCGAGAATCGTCCATCGGTGATTACAGACCAGTCATCGGTCACGGCTACGACAACATAGGGTTTCGGGCCTTTCAAAACTTTCTCCACCACCGTGAGTCTGGGCGGTGTATTATCTACCAGAAAGAGTTCGCTGACTTTTTCGGTTGAGCGTTCCGAATCGGGGCGATTCGAGGGGGAGTCACTTACTGTAACTTTAAGCTGATAAAACCCATCGGCCAAGCCCTTGGTATTGTAGGTAAAGATGGATTCGGGATAGCCCGTGGCGAGGATAAGCCAGTCAGATTTACCCGAACTGCGGAGGCTGATGTCGAAGGTGAGTTCGTCATCATTCGGGTCATAGGCCTTCCAGGCTGCGGTGAAGTAGCCGTTATCCGGAATGCGGCGCAGTTGCGGGCGTAGCTGCGGGTCACCGAAGAGGTTCTGTATCCCCGGTGCGCGAAGAAATCGCTCCATATCTATCTGCGGCGGTTGGTTCGGGTCTATGGAAATCCGCTCAAGCCCTATCGGGAGCACCCTGAGCATGGCAAACTGCGGAGTGGCATTTGGCAGTTGGTAATGCACCCGGACCCGGCGCAGTCCGGATTGCGTGCTTGATTTAAAACTGACTTCATACTGAAAATAGCGAGTGGCGGGTAAGTCTGCGGCAAGACCGCCCTGTTGCAAGGTGGTGGCTACCCACTCAGTCCATGTTTTATCGGGAGTGGGTGTGTTGCCAGAACGCACGCGCACTGCTGCAGGGAAGGGCGAGCGTTCGCCGACCAAGTCCATCTTGCCCCAGGTGACCTGCTGGCCCGCGTCAAAGGGCTTGCTAACAAGCGAGCCAGACTCTGCCTGCTTTGCGTTAAGCTTGTAAATGGCAGAGGGATTCGACGTGAGCACATAAAGGCTACCATCGTTCGCCGGGGGGGGCACAAAGAGGGAGACCTCTCCGCCATTTTCGCACTGTTGGAGTTGCATCCAGTTCATGCGGTCCACACCGCGATAGATTTTGCCACTGTCTTCGCTGCCTGCGAGCCATTCGCCCTTGCCGAGTGAGTGGATGGCGAAAAGACCTGCACGGCGCGAAACCCCTACGACCTCGGAAAAGCCATCGCTATCCAGCCTGTAGATTTCGCTGCGGGGCGCATTATTTGGCGCTTTGGGATTGGGTTGGGAAGGGGGGCCGTCTGTCTTGGGTTTGTTTGCCGGTGCTTCATCGCCCTCCTCATCCCGCCCCGAGCTATTGGGCTGGCTCTCGCCGGGCTTATTGCCTGCACTGCGCACAGACTTGCCGCCGCCCGGGGCATCAGCATTAAACGTACTGAAATAAACGGTGCCTTCCGCGGTTGTCGTGATGGAGCGAATCTCCTGTGAACCCGAGCTGAATAGGGCAAATGCCTGGCCACTTTTATTTATGCTGTAGAGAATCCCGGTTGGCGCTGTTCCGGCGAGTAGATTGCCAGAGCGTGCCCACGCCAGTGTGGTTACATGGTCCTCACTGGATGTAAACCACGGCTTGGCATTCATGATAGGCTCGTTGCTGGCCGGAAGGCGGTAGATTTTCGCAGGGCTCCCGGCGCCTACATAGAGGTAGCCGTCCTTGTCGAATGTCATCGCCCAGATGTACGTATCGCCCGAGCTGAAGAAGAGTTCCGCGCGGCCATCCTTTAGGATGCGATACACCTTTCCCCCCGGTGAAGTGCCCACGTAGAGGCGGCCTTCTTTGTCGAGTGCGAGTGCGCGACTCATGACCTCTCCGGGCTGGAAGATCGTCGATAGCGTGCCAGTAGGTGTCAACCGCAGCACTTCGCCATCGTTCCCTGTCCCAAGATAGAGCGTGCCATCCGGGGCGACTTCGGCGCTCCATACCACGGCAACGTCCAGTTTCTTGACGAGTTCCAGTTGCGGGGCGGGAGTGAGGAGGCCATCCGCCGTCAAAGCGAGGTCCTTTAGCTCGGCCATATTAAATGCGCTCCAGCCTTCATCGACAAAGCTGTCGGTGCGCACTGCAAGCAGCGTAGTGGCTGTGACGAGGAGACTAATGAAAGCCGGAAATAGGCGCATGGTTTTTAAAGGTTGCTTAAGCAGGGACACCTTGGGCAATAGCGCGCAAGGCATCAATGGCGAAATTGTTCACAGCTATCATTGGTGCGCATCTTACTTAATGGAAAGGTAGGAGATAAGCAGTTGATCCACTAAAATCACTAAATGCACGAAATAGATTCCGGAGAAGGTAAGTACGGTGCATCTCAGTTTGTGGATGGGTAGTTTTAGCCGAGGGGTTGTCGTAATCCGTGTGGTGCGTGACGAGGATTTTTAGCCGCAAGAAGGCGCAATAAATTAAAAAATGCTGGGTTAACGAACCCTCAGGGCATACCCACGATGCACGGTGCAAGCTGATGTCTTTCATTTTTGTATCTTTTTGCTACTTTTTGCGGCTAATCTAATTATTAGCTACGCGCCCGGTAAGGTCGCAGCAGGTATTGTTTGCATTTACATTTTAGTGTGTTTCGTGAATTTAGTGGTTAAAAATCCGGATACCAAATCCCTGTTCAGATTAACCTGTCCAGGAACTGAGATGCGCTGCCATTATTCCAGACTGAATCCCAGACGGTAATGGCCGAAGACTTCGCCACCCAAGGGTAGGCGGGTTTCCCAGAGAGTGCGCTCTTCGATACTATTCGTCACATGGGCAGTGCCGGGGGCCGTGAGCTGGGCGCGGATGGAAGGGGGCAGACTGGGCAGGCTGGCTCCCCGCACATGAAGGCCCGAGGAATCCTCCAGTAACTTGATATAGAGGGAATCCGTGGGGCGGCGTTTCGCCCAGCGGGCGGCGATATCGGCAACGGAGCCGGGCACCTGGTCATTCAGCCCGTCTATCCGGTCGGCTTCGGCGGCATCGCATACGAGTACGGTTAACTCTGTACCAGGGGCGAGGCCTGCTGGCAGGGGGATTTCTATTCGCCGTTCCACAGCGGCTTCCAGAAAGCGCTCCAGCGTGATGGCTACTGCCATCATACCGCCACTGTGGAAGCGTGTATTCTCGATGCGGACCTGTTTCAGCCCGGCAGCGCGGATGCCCTTGACGATGTTTGCATGCAGTGTGACAGAGGTGATCTTCGGGATGCCGTACGGGTTGTTAAGTAACTCGCTAAAACTCCGGTAGAATCCCAATGCCACGCGAAAGGCTCCATTCTCACCAGTGGCGGTATCCTTAAAGGTAATGGGATCCATGCCCTCCGCCTGTATGGCGCCAGTTAGATGGATGGTCTGCTCCTCACTGACTTCCATGGTTTGGCTCAGGGACTCCATGAGCGAGGTCGCGGCGAGCAAGGGTGAGAAGTTCGGGTGTTCGAAGAACTCGGCATTATAGGTGCGCACAGGCACGCCCTCGTTGAGCGTCTCCACCGAGAATTGTGCCATTTTCGGAATCTCGCCAATCTTTCCAGCAATCCCGGTCAGCCGGTCTTGATAAATAGTGCCGATGATCTTGCCGGGGTTGGAGAGCTTGAAGGAGCGCGAGACGGAGCGCACCACGGTAATGACATCTGCGCCAGCCATGGGCATCTCCACCGGTCCCATCTGGAAGAAGGGGTGGCCAAAGGCCAGCAGCCGGTCCCCATCGCGATAGGTGATGGTCCCGGTTGCAGCCATCTGGAAATCGCCAGCCATGAGTACCCCGGCAACGGCAGAGCCCGGCTCGAGAGGGAGATTCTCCATCGAGCTTTTCCCGCCCATGGGCGCTTGCATGGGGGTGAGCCCCAGCTTCGCAAACTCATTTGAGAAGGCGGCGAGTGTCTGTTTTGAGAAGCCGCCAGCGAGTAAAGGAGTCGGCACCGCCTCCATCGCAGAGATCACTGAGGACAGGTTGCCCGGGATGACAGGCGAATTATCGGTGGCGGAGGCCTGGTTCTGCTTGGCAGGGTCTGGGTCCCCCGCGGAGGACTGATTGAGCGGGACAGGCTTAAACCCGCGCGGCACCGGGCGGATACGGTTCAAGTGCTCCATGGGATAAGTATCCAGAACCTCAATCATCTGGTCGATCGGGGTTACCCCGATTATCGCCTGCTCCTTCGGCCAGAGAAACCCATAGGCATACGCGCCAGCGAGCTTGCCATCGATATAGACAGGGCTACCGCTCATCCCCGCGACCGGTCCGCTGAGTAAATTCTCTGGGTCGAGTGCCTGGCAGATAATGACCGATCGCTTCGGGCCTGCAAAGTTATCGGAGACTCCGAGCACCTCAAGCGGGTACTTTTCAATCTTTGTACCGGAGACTACGGAGTGCCACTCGCCTTTCATTCCGGGGTGAATCTCATCCAGGGAAATAGTCTCAGTCTTGCCAGAGAGCGGAAGCACCAGCAACAAAGCTAATCCACAGGATACTAAAAGACATCGACGCATGGTACTTAGAAAACGGACGTTCAGTGGATAATCAAGGAGTTATAGTAGATAAGCGTGATAATTTAGAGTTTCTTTACTTGAATTGCAGTAATATAGGAGCGGGGGATAAACGCAGCAGCTTACTTTCTGGAAAAGAGGAAGGTAAACCGTTTATCCACTAAAACTCACTAAATACACGAAAGAGATTTAGGGATTAGTGAGTTTCGAGAAATTTAGTGGATAAAAATCCGGATACCAAATCCGTGTCCTGATTGACCTGTCCAGAAACTGTGATGCGCCAGCGTGAACTCCAACTTAAATCCTGCTGGCAAAGCGTTGTGTAATGACCTATTTCAGTAATCACATGACGCGATTGCATGACCAACACATACCCAGCCTTTTCCTGCGCTGCATGGGTTTGGTGCTGTGGGTTGTTGTATCATTTGGCTATACATCCCAGGCTTACTGGCCGCAGACGGATTCTCTCCATGAGAACATCCCGGAACTCACCGCCAGCAGACATCGTCAGCAGGCCATTGAGAGCAACGGGCGCATCAGTGCCTATGGTTATGATTACCTGTACCGGCTGGATAGCGAGACGATTGCGGGTGATCTGCAGAACCAAAATGGAGCCTTAGGCTACAGCCTGGATAAAGTGGGCAATCGACTGACGCGACTTGCCTCGTTGGGCACAATCACCAATCAGGACCTCAACTACAACGCCCGCGACTGGCTCGATGGCTGGAGGAGCGCGGGCTTCCAGCCTGCCGCGCAGGGCGTCTCGCCCGGTGCCACTGAAGGCACCGATGAATACGATTTCGAAAATCGTCTCGTAAAACGCACCAAACCCGACGGCACGGCGGTCACCTCTAACTATGACGGCGATGGACTGCGCATACAAGAAGAGCTGGAGGAATTTGATGGCGACATTTCTTCTGAGATCTGGGACAAGATCATAAAAGTTGGCAAATATTTAAGGTGCAGAAATATTAATAATGTAAGAAGAGGTAAAATATGAAATACATAGTACATGCAGTATTTAGTACAGACGATGGGTCTGGGTCCAATCTGGTTGTATGGGAGAACATGTATCTAATTTATGCTAACTCGATAGAAGAAGTGGAATTAAAAACCATAAATATCTGTAAAAAAGACGAAGCTAGTTCTCAGAATAATTATTTAGACGGAAAGAAAGCAATATATATATTTAAAGGTATTAGGAAAATTATTAAATTATCTTTCTCTGAATATGATGATGATTTATATGACGGAAGGGAATTGACGTATAATAAATATGAAGTCGATAATATAAATATAATTGACGATATGGTTGACGGAAAAACAGTAACTATCAGAATAGAACCAGATTAATTCACGGGGCAAATCGACATTAGAACCAAACGCGCCAACTAGTTAGCTCAAAGTGTACCAACTGTAATAGAATAAAATGAAGCACTGTTCGTTTTACCGACATGAATACGAATACTTTTGCGAATTATCTTCTACACCATATAAATGCTAAATATACTGAACGTGGAATATATGTTAGATATGAGCGACCTTCATCGATCCAATTGACTCAGTTAATATCATTGGCACTTGAGTCTTCAACTAATACCCTTCTGAGCGGTCCTGATGATATGGATGAGTGCGGGATTACGCAGGATTTTACTAGATTATCTCCTTTTGTTTGGAGAATCAATGCAAGTTCTATCCCAGCACTTATGATAGCCAAATGGCTCTATACAGGGAATTGGTGTCTATTCATTAATGCAGATGCGACTAGAACGTGTCTTTCCTTTGAGTATAGGCATATTGAGAAAGTGATTGATACTTTGTTCGAGTCTGTTTCAGCTACGGGTGGGATTGTTGCTTTCCACGACAACACTACAATATGGGCATATGCATCACGCGTTACACCGAAACCAAACACTGAGCCAACTGTTCAAAAATTTGAAATAACATGAAGGACTATTCTACTAGCTACAAGTTGCTTCACTCGGTTTTCCGTGTTCGGTGTTCGGTGGGAGCGACGTCAGGGGCATTCGGATTCTCTATCTGCGAAAATCTGCGTAATCTGTGGATGAGAATTAATGCTATCTATCCACAGATTACGCAGATTTCCGCAGATTGTAACACCATGCTTCGCGGCTAAAGAATCATCAATAAACGACTATTTGGCCACCCAGATGGGCGAGCAGGATGCTTGCACTAGGCTTGAAGTGTGAAGTGTGGCCGATTTGGAATTTGGATGCGCTACCACAAGACCCGAGCGAGGCGGATACTCCTGGATCGTCGTCGAGAAACCAGTGACGACAAGAGACCCGCGCCCCAGCCGCCCAGCGCCCCAGCGACCAGACCGAGACGGTCTGGCTACCTACCAGAGCGGGCCAGCGGCCCGCGCTCCTAGGGATCAGTCGTGAAGAATAGGGTCCTGAGGTCGAGAAATTCACTCCAGCGGTCCGGAAAATCACCCCAGATGTCCGGAAAATCACTACAGGTGTCCGGAAAATCACTACAGGTGTCCGGAAAATCACTACAGGTGTCCGGAAAATCACTCCAGATGTCTGGAAATTCACTCCAGAGGTGTGGAATATCCGATCTGCGACGAAGAATTTCCCCCCTGCGATGGAGAATCTCCTGATTTGTGACGGAGAATTTCCCCTCTGCGACGAAATATTTCCCCAAAGCGACGAAAAATTTCCCCAATGCGACGAAAAATTTCCCTAATGCGACGAAATATTTCCCTAATGCGACGAAATATTTCCCCATTGCTATGGAGAATTCCCCTCCTGCGATGGTGTAATCCACATCTGAGACGGTGTATTTCACAGCTGTGATGGTGCCCGAGTACCCACAAGTCGTGACCGGGTACCTATATGTCGAGTTCTCGCACCCATAAGTCTAATAGAACTACCCATCAGCGTCGTTCGCGGATGGGGTGGCACTGAACTGTGGGGCCAATGTGTGCGCCTGGAGGGGAGGGGTGCGACTTATTGAATTTATTCGATGGAACGATGAAGGAGCGCGACCAGCTTGTCCGCTATGATTTGAAGAAGCGGGTGAGCCGCGCGCGCTCCCATCGCCGATGGCCCAATTTCGTCGCGCAACGCCGTGGTATTGTTGCGCCTGCCCACTGACTACTGGCTGCTGCCTTCTGCCTACTTAGTGCCTCTGGTGCCTTTGGACCTTTGTGCCTACATTCCATGCCTTTGTACCTAAGTGCCGACCTCTGACAACAGTTTTGATTCCCTCTCACCTTTAGCGTTGCCATGGAGCAAAGGAGCCATTGCATAGCAATGCTTTGAACTTCATTCCACGGACACGGTGACACCAGAGACTAATCCAAACCAGCCACCCTCCAACTCAGGCCCACTCCATGTAGGGCTGATTATGGACGGCAACGGGCGATGGGCTCAGCAGCGTGGGTTGCCACGCAATGAGGGACACCGACAGGGTGTGGAGAATGTGCGCCGGATAGTACGCATTGCGGGGGATTATGGCATCAAGTATCTGACCCTTTACGCCTTTTCACGAGAGAACTGGAGCAGGCCGGCGGATGAAGTGGGCGCGCTTATGCGGTTGCTTGAGTTTTTCCTGCGTCAACAGCTTAAGGAATTGCACAAGAACCGTATCAAATTGCGGACTATTGGCCGTATTGATGAGCTGCCGCCTGGTATTGCCAAGCTGTTGCACGAGGTGGAGCGCGAAACGGCAACGTATGATAACTGGACGCTCGTTCTGGCGTTGAATTATGGTTCACGCACCGAAGTATTGGACGCCGTGGAGGCATGGCACAAGGCTGTCACCGCAGGAACGGAGTGTGCGACCGGGCTCGATTGGCCGCAGTTCTCCCGCTACCTCTACACTGCGGACATGCCTGACCCGGACTTGATCATTCGCACGAGTGGAGAGTCTCGAGTGAGTAATTTCCTGCTCATGCAGGCCGCTTATGCGGAGTTTTACTTTACCCCAAAGTACTGGCCGGATTTCGCTCCCGAGGATTTCGCAGCCGCACTCGAGTGGTACCGCAAGCGTGAACGCCGATTTGGCAAAACCGGAGAGCAGATTCGCCAATCCACCTCATGCCAGGGCGGCTCTCTATGAAGAAGCGGATATTTAGCACGGTCGGGATATGGGTCTTGATCATAGGGCTGCTATATTTTGTAGGACCAGTGGCTGGTGTGTGGCTGTTGACCGCACTGGCGCTGGCGACACAGCGAGAGCTTTATGTGATGCTGGAAAAACTCGGTGGGCAGCCGTATAAGCGGCTGGGTTTGGCCATGGGCGCAGTGATCATGCTGGGGGCCTACTATTTGCCGCACGCGTCCAGTCCTTGGAATGCCTATTCGGGCATGGACTTACTGGTGATGAGCCTGGTGATATGCGCATTTACATCCCTCATCACCGCACCGGAGAAGCCCTACACGCGCACGCTGATGCCCACGCTTTTCGCGGTAGTATTGATACCGTTCACGCTACAGTTTCTCGTCGCTGTGATGATGCTGCCGATGGGTGTTACGAAGGTGATTGGGTTCAGTCTTCGCGTGGATTATTTCGAGCAACAGGGTTTATTGCTGGCCATCTGGATTGTAGCTGTGGCGAAGTTCTGTGATGTAGGCGCGTTGTTGACGGGGATGGCTATTGGGAAACACAAGTTCTCGCCTGCACTCAGCCCCAAGAAAACCTGGGAGGGCGTCTTCGGCGGTATAGCCGGGTCTGTTGGAATTGGTGTTCTGTTTGTATGGACTGCCGGCGACCATTTACCGTCAGGATTGACCATTGCCAAGGCCGCATTAATTGCTGTCCCAATTTCCATCGCCAACATTGCCAGCGACCTGCTGGAGTCAGCCATCAAGCGCGAAGCCGGAGTAAAGGATTCCGGGACGATGATACCCGGAATCGGTGGAGCATTCGATCTCGCAGATAGCTTTGTCCTCAGCGCACCAGTAGGCTACTATCTGCTCAGATGGTTAATCGTGTAAACCTGCCATGCCCACTCATCTACCCGCAAAGAAACGGCTCGTGCTCCTGGGGGCAACTGGCTCGATTGGCGACAACACACTAAAGGTGGTCCGCTCGTTGCCGGAGAATCTACAGGTGGTAGGCATCGCGGCGGCAAGGAATTGGCAGAAGCTGGCCGCAATCGCGAAGGAATTCCAGGTCGTCCATGTGGCCATCTATGAGGAAAATGCCTGTCTCGCGGCACGAGAAAGCGGACTGTTTCCAGCGGGGACACAGTTCTACGCTGGGCTTGACGGGCTTATGGCAATCGCGGTCCTCGATAATGCGGATATGGTGATCTCTGCCGTGGTAGGCACCACCGGCCTGCGGCCTACTTTGGCTGCGATTGAAGCAGGCAAGGACATCGCACTTGCCAGCAAGGAGCTACTCGTCCTGGCGGGTAAGTTCGTCATGGCAGCGGCGACCCGTATGGGGGTGCGTCTCCTGCCCATTGATAGCGAGCACAACGCCATCTTCCAGTGCCTCGCCGGAGGCACCCACCGCGAGGTGCGCAGACTCCTGCTAACGGCCAGTGGTGGGCCGTTCCTGCACTTCAAGCGTGAGCAGATGGCCACGATCACCCCGTTGGAGGCGCGGATGCACCCGAACTGGTCAATGGGGCCGAAGGTGACCGTGGATAGCTCCACCATGGCGAACAAATCGCTGGAGATGATTGAGGCCCGGTGGCTCTTCGGCGTCCCCCCGCAACAAATCCAAGTGGTGATTCATCCCCAGAGTATCATTCACAGCATGGTGGAGTTCGTAGATGGGTCGATCCTCGCCCAACTTTGCCCACCGAGTATGACCTTTGCCATCCAGCATGCACTGATGCACCCGCATCGGCTGCCCGGTTGCATGAAGTCTCTTGATTTTTCACAGGTGATGAAGCTCGAGTTCCTCCCCCCAGATGAGTCGCGGTTTCCACTGCTACGCCAGGGGCGCGAAGCCCTCGAAGCGGGCGGTGTGGCTCCCGCAGTCTACAACGCTGCGAACGAAGTCGCGGTGTCTGCGTTTCTGGATAACCGCATACCTTACCTTAGCATCAGCGATATAGTGGCACGCACGCAGAGCGCCGTGCATAACTTCGAGCCGCGTACACTCGAGGAAGTTCTCAATGCCGATGCCGAAGCACGGTCCTTCGCGACGGCAACCGTGGGGACGTAGGCACAAAGGTTCATTGAAGGCCGATTGCAAATTCCAAATGGCAGATTCCAAATGAAGGCAGATGGCAGAAGGCAGATAGTATTTAATGCAAAGAGTAAATGGTCTGACATAGCCATCCGAATTAAGTCCGCTGCAAACTGCCCCTACCTTCAGCCTCCTGCGTTTCTGTCTACTGTCTACTAACTACTGTCTACTGACTACTTCCTTTGCCTACCACATAATATGCCAACAGACTTGCGGCACATGTCTTGTTGGTTAATGTCCATCCCATAAGCTCATGTCTTTAGATACATTTCTTGGATTTCTTAAAACGCCCTGGGGCATGTTCCTCGCGGTACTATTCTTTGGTGCGTCCATCTTCGTTCACGAACTGGGGCACTTTCTCGCAGCGAAGTGGAGGGGGCTGAAGATTGAGTGTTTCTCCATAGGCTTTGGTCCCGCGATCTGGAGACACAAGGATCGCAACGGCATCGAGTGGAAAGTATGCTGGCTACCCCTTGGTGGCTATGTACGGCTGCCCCAATTGGGAGACATGCAAGGCATGGAGGGCGAAACCGAAACGCCAGAGGAAATGCTCCCGCCTATCTCGTACGCAGACAAGATGTACGTCTCTGTCATGGGAGCGGTCTTCAACATAATCTTCGCCTTCATCCTGGCTTTCATTCTCTGGCCGAGCACGGACAAGATTCAAGTGCGTGATACGGCCACAGTGATTGGCTATGTCGAGCCTACCCTGAAAGATGCAGTGACCGATACCATGGTACCCTCTGCCGCAACCAAAGCCGGTCTGAAGCCAGGGGATAAAATCCTGAGCGTCGATGGCAAGAAGGTGGAAGACTTTCAGGATATCATGCTCGGAGTGATCTTCGGCGCTGGCCGCAGTGCCGATGGCGCTCCCGAAACGGTCATGGAGATCGAGCGCGATGACAAAGCGTCCACCGTGATCCTTCATCCCGTTCTCACAAGCATGGATAAGGTCCGCACACTCGGCATCGAGCCCTATGACAGGCTAGTTGTCGGAGTACTTGTTAAAGATAACCCTGCCGTTCTTGCCGGGCTGCTTCCAGATGACGAAATACTGAAGGCCGACGGCATCGCGTATTACTCCAGGACCGCCTTCTCCACTCACGTTGAGAAGAGTGCAGGCAAACCGATTGTTCTTACTGTTAAGCGTGGGACCGAAACCATGGAGACTACAATCGCGCCGAAGCTCATCAAACCAGAAGGGGAGTCGAAGCCCCGATACATCCTTGGCATTGTTTGGAAACCAGTTTTCGCCGAGATTCACATCGCTCCGTGGACACGCATCTGGAACAATGCGCAAACCATGTACCGGACTGTCACTGCCCTGATAACCAGACACACGAATGTAGGGCTAAACACGCTGAACGGTCCGCTAGTCATTGGTGACGTACTCTACACAGCAGCAAAGCTGGATTTCAGAACACTCATCAATATCGTCATCCTGATCAATGTGAACCTTGCAATTCTCAACTTGATGCCGATACCCGTGCTGGATGGTGGGCACATGCTGATTGCCACCATCAATCGCTTCTCCCGCAGGTCCATTTCGAAGACTTTCATTCGCAAGGTTCAGGAGGGCTTCGCGCTCTTGTTGATTGGGCTTATGCTTTACGTCAGCGGGCGCGATGTCATGCGCTTATTCATTAAGTACAATCCCCCGGAGACCGAGGAGCGCAGCGTTTCTGAACCAGCCAAGTAGTCCCGTTGCGTAGCTCGAGTATGATACTGCCCCCTTATACCGTCTCCCGCTTTCGTGCAATTCGCAGGCATACACATGAAGTAAAAGTAGGAACGGTTGGCATCGGCGGGGGCAATCCCATCCGGGTGCAGTCCATGACTACCTCGCCCACGCTGGATGTGGAGGCGACGGTTAAGCAATCCATCGCCCTGGCAGAAGTGGGGTGTGAGATCGTGCGGATAACCGCGCAGAATGTCGAGGCTGCGCGGGCTTTGCACGCGATACGCAAGGGCTTCAGCGCCGCTGGTTTCGCAGCCATTCCGCTTGTGGCCGATATTCACTTCCTCCCAGCCGCCGCGATGGAGGCAGCGGAGCATGTGGAGAAGGTGCGTATCAACCCGGGAAACTACGCGGACAAGAAGAAGTTCTCCGTAAAAGAGTATTCGGATAATGACTACGATGAGGAGATTGAGCGCCTTCACGAAGCCTTCTCGCCAATCGTGCTGAAGTGTCGCGACCTCGGGCGCGCGATGCGAATTGGTACCAATCACGGCAGCCTCTCCGACCGCATCATGAACCGCTACGGCGATACACCGCTCGGCATGTGCGAGAGCGCGTTGGAGTTTCTCCGTATCGCAGAGAGCCATGGCTACCGCGACATCTGCATTTCGATGAAGGCCTCCAACCCGAAGGTCATGATAGAGGCCTACCGCCTTATGGTCGCGAAGATGGAGTTGGAATCCATGCACTACCCGCTGCATCTCGGCGTGACCGAAGCGGGGGATGGCGACGACGCGCGTATAAAGAGTTCCATCGGCATCGGCTCTCTCCTCTGGGATGGACTCGGCGACACTATCCGCGTCTCTCTGACAGAAGACCCATGGTATGAAATCCCTGTAGCCATTGACCTTGCCCGCAAGGCGGAGTTGCTATGGAAACAAGGAGCGGTGAGAAGCGACGGAGCCCTTGTCAACGAGCCGTTATCCAGCGAACAAGACGCCACCGATCCCTACCACTATTCACGTCGCGAGTGTGAGCGGGTGGAACTCTCCGATGCCTGCGTGCTTGCCAGTGATCGCGCGCCCACAGTCATTGTGGCAACGCATCATCCGCTTCGTGAATACAAGCAAATCGCCGCTGATGTCATCGCGCATAATGCACGGTTCAAGGATGCACGTGTCGAAGGGCTGCTGCTTACGCTGGCAGGTGCGCAAGACATAGACTCGCTCGCTTTACTGCGCTCCAGTCTGCGCGAGTGGGTGGAGTTTCTCGTGCTGGATATCACTGCTCTCACTCGCGCCGAGGTGGAAGCGCTGGTCGCCACCGTCCCCGCTACCGCCGTAGCCGGTTCCACCAATCCCACTTCCGCCATCCCCGATCTATTTCTAATCGACGCCGTTGCCCAGGGTCTCGATGCAGCAGCTGACACTGCCCGCCACTTGTTAGCTTGTGGTAAGAAAGTCGCGCTCAGCATTCTTCCCGACCATGTCCCGCTCCTTAAGGCACTGGTCAATCAGACACTGGTCAGCCAGTGTATTATCACGCTC
This sequence comes from Verrucomicrobiota bacterium, assembly GCA_033762955.1. Taxonomy (GTDB): domain Bacteria; phylum Verrucomicrobiota; class Verrucomicrobiia; order Opitutales; family Oceanipulchritudinaceae; genus JANRLC01. The sequence continues at coordinate 48,606 of JANRLC010000039.1, forward strand.
TCCAGTCGCGTGACAGGCGTTCATAACCTCGGCCTCCATCGACAATTGGTCGAAGCCCTACGCGCCGCCGGTAGTAGCGCGCCCTTGTGGATTCGCAACACGGACGAGAACACACTGGCATTGCAGGATTTCTATGCTGACCGCTTGATGGAAGCGGCCATTCTCAGTGGTGGGTTGCTGTGTGATGGAGTCGGCGACCTAATCTCAGTCGAGACCGAGCCCAATCTCGCAAAGGCAACCCTGCTCGCTTATAACATACTTCAGGGCGCGCGCATGCGCAGCAGCAAGACGGAGTTCGTGGCCTGCCCGAGCTGTGGGCGTACGCTGTTCGACTTGCAGTCCACCACGCAACGCATTCGCGAGCGCACTGGCCATCTCAAAGGCGTAACGATTGCGGTAATGGGGTGTATCGTCAATGGACCGGGCGAGATGGCGGATGCGGATTTCGGCTACGTTGGTGGAGCCCCTGGCAAAGTGAACCTTTATGTGGGCAAGACCTGTGTGAAGTATAATGTTGCGACGGAAGAAGCGGTGGACCGCCTGGTGGATTTGATTAAGGAGCATCGGAAATGGATTGAACCGGAAGCAATAGCATCCTTTGCTTAAGCTTTCTTTTCATTCCTTGTTCTATGTGTACCCTCTCGTCTGCCGACTTCGGTATCTTTCCTGATAGTGGTCTGGATAGTACGCTTCTGTTCCAGCAGATGCTCAAAGCGGCGCGTGCTGCCACCGCACCGGTTCAAATTCTCTTCGAACCCGGTCGCTACGATTTTCATCCCGAGCATGCCGAGGAGCACTTCTGCTTCCTGAGCAATAATGATGAAGGCCTGAAACGGGCCGCCTGCTGGCTCGATTCCCTGAATGACATCACCGTGGACGGGCAGGGAGCCACCTTCATTCTGCATGGGCAGATGGCGGGGTTTCTTTGCTTCAACTGTCGCGGGCTGACACTGAAGAATTTCACCGTGGACTGGGAGCGCCCGTTCCTCACGCAGGCGAGGATTACCGGAAGCAGTCCCTCGCATCTCGATATAGAGTTCGATGAGGATGAATCCTGGCGCACTAGTGGGGGTAAGCTGCTACTGCGCGCAGAAGGGTGGGAGAGTGCTCTCGGTGGACTGCTGGAAGTGGACCCTCACACCCGCGCTCCAGCCTACCGCAGTGGAGACCATTGCGGAGCACCCTGGCACAGTCAGTATCTGGCAGACCAAAGCGGCGCGCGGGGAGTCCGCTTGGTGAATACCTTTAGTCGCCCCGGTATACCGGGGAACAGCGTAGTTCTCACCGACCACTCGCGCCTTCATCCAGTGATCGCATTGACTGGCTGCGATGGCGTGCTCCTGGAGAATATACGTATCCACCACGCCCTCGCCATGGCTGTGCTGGCTCAGCGCAGTGCAAACTTAACCCTACGTCGTGTCGATGTGTGCCTGGCTGCTGGGAGTAAGCGACTCTTCACCGCATGTGCGGATGCCACCCACTTTGTGAACTGCGCCGGTCACATTCAGATGGAGGATTGCCTGCACGAAAACATGCTGGATGATGCCACCAACATCCACGGTATCTATGCACAAGTCACCGATCGCCTGGATGCCCACACCCTTCTGGTCAAGCGCGTGCACGCCCAGCAGAAGGGCGCATTTATTGCGATGGCTGGGGATACTGTACGGCTGGTCAAAGGCGGTTCGCTGGTACCGCTGGGAGAGGTGGCCGTGGAATCGGTCGAAAACATCAACCGCGAGTTCGTAAAGATAACCTTTGCCACCCATACGCCTCTGGCAGATCGCGGCGTGCTTGTGGAAAACCTCACCTGGACACCCTCAGCGACCATTCGTCGCTGCACGGTGCACCAGAACCGCGCGCGAGGCTACCTTCTCTCCACCCCGCGCAAGACGTTGGTGGAGGACTGCACTTTCTCTCCCGGCGGACCCGCTGTGATGGCTGCCGGGGAGGGTCGGTACTGGTTCGAGAGTGGTGCGGTGGAAGACCTCACCCTCCGAAACAACCGCTTTATCGACTGCTGCCGTGGCCCGTGGGGCAGGGCGGTGATTGATATTTCACCCAGCCTCGCCCCCGAGCCCGATGGGCGGGTGCCGTTCCACAAGAACATCCGCATCGAGGGCAATGTCTTTGAAACTTTCGACCATGGTATCCTTTACGCCGATAATGTAGCAGACCTTGTCTTTCGTGGGAACACCGTGAAACGCACCGCGACCTTCACCCCTTATGGCGAGCAGTTCGAGCCTGTTGTGTTGACGCATTGTACAAATGCGGTGGTGAAAGAGTAGGGGGCGAGTTTCAGGATGCCGAGAGGTTTGGTGTTTCAAGTGGCACGGACATCTTGCCCGTGTGTCTTCCACGACATCATAGAACCTGAATATGAGCGAGACGCCCATGGGGACAATTTTGGCCCGGAGTATGTGATTAGCGTCAAATCGAGTGTTTTCAGAATCAGAAATATCCCGAAGGGATTACGCCCCGTAGCCCAACGGTTGTGCGCGGAGCGCGCTACCCTGGGTAAGCATGTGAAAGATACATCAACCCCAACGGGGTTGCGTCGTCCGTCTTTGCGGCATATATCCCGCCCATAGCAATGCGGACGCAACCCCGTTGGGGTTGTCCGGTTTCTTACATTTACCCGGGGTAGGCCCTGCGGCCAACCCCGGGCTTTGGGACAGAATCCCTTTGGGATTCAGGAATCCCGGAGGGTTTCGGATTGGGGAAGATGGCCAAACTCCAGGTTGCCCTCCGGGCTTATCTGCATCGAATTTACAGCGGTCCTGATACGGTCCGGCTTATATAAACAACTTCGAAATGCCCTGGGCACGACCCAAGTGCGAGACGTTTTGGCTACCCACTTACCGTATCCACCGTGTCAGATAATCGCGACCAGCACTGGTAAATCCTGCGCGTTCGTAGAGCGACAGTGCCAGTGTGTTTAAGCGATCGACTTCAAGGCGCAGGGCACCGATTCCCTCGCGTTGGCAATAGGCCACAGCCCATTCGAGGGCGAGGTTCCCTATACCTTTCCTGCGGAAGGCGGGGCGCACGTAAAGCTCATCCAGCAAGCCGAACCGCCCGTGAAACTCCAGGCTGTAGCCGAAGCAGAGAACGGTGTAGCCTGCGAGTGTGGTGTCAGCATAAATGAGCCCGCAGACACCCAATCCTGGTGTGTCTAACAGTTGAGCTGCCGCACGCTCAACCTCGGGAGTATAGCGTAGATGCTCCTCGGCATAGAACTCTTTCATGAGTTCGGCCAGGGACCTGCGATCCGCGTTCGCGGCCAGCCTTATTGTGACTAGTGGTTCATCCATGGTTCGTAGGGATGAGTTCTGGTCGTCCGCATTCGAGGTTTAGCAGGAAACGTTTCCGCCAGAGGCCGCCACCGTAGCCGGTGAGTTGCCCATCGTGACCGACAATCCGGTGACAGGGAATGAGGATGGCAAGGCGGTTCTCTCCCACAGCCCGCGCCACGGCGCGAACCCCTGCCGCGTTCCCCACGGCCTTGGCCAACTGGCCGTACGTCCACGTTTCTCCGTGGGGCACTTCAAGAAGCTTGGCCCAAACCTTCTCCTGATGCTCCGTACCGGGGTACTTTAGGGGAGTCGTGAACTGGCGCAGCTTGCCCGCGAAGTACTGTTCCAGTTCCGCTTTCAACTGCTCGAGCGGCGCATTCGTGCCAGAGAAAAGGGTGGCACCCAGTCGCTTTTCAAGCACGCTGAATTGGGTCTCCAGCATTCGGCGATCCCAAAATTCCAAGAGATAGACGGCCTCATCGTCACCGGCTGCCATCAGCGGACCGAGCGGTGATGCGATTTGGAGTAACTTTAATGGCAGTTGCTTCCGCGATTGGGTAGGCGAGGAGCCCGTCTGTTTACGCAGCGCATCGCAGAAGCCACTGATGGAGTCGAATCCCGCATCCATCGCCGTTTCTGTGACAGCATCCCCCGCTTTTATGCGCGAAAACGCCTGCCCCAGCCGACGTGAGCGCAAGTAGGCCATAAACGTCATCCCGTGATTAGCTTGGAACCAGCGGCGAACCCGCGCAGGGTCCACACCGAGTTCGCGCAGCTCCACACTTGTCCATCGGTGCAAGGGGTCGGCCTCGATCTTTGCCAGAAGCTCGCGCAACCAGTCAGGATAGTCGCCCAAGGGCCGGACGGGCTGACACCGTAAGCAGGGCCGGTAGCCCGCCGCCAGCGCATCACCCACACGCGGGAAGAACTCCACATTCTCCCGCAGCGGTTTCCGAGCAGGGCAGGTGGGGCGGCAGAAGATGCCGGTGGATTTAACCCCCACGATGAATATCCCTTCATACGAAGCGTCCCTCTCCAGAAGTGCCTGATACATCGTGTCATCCGCAGGCATGAGTGCTGTTTCGATCATGGATGCATACTACTGCATCTGGGTAGAAATAATCCACCGATTTTACGACATGGAATTTTTGGTGGGGGAAGGGGGGGCTTCTTCACTGAAGCAAAAGCAATGAGCACAACATAACTAGGTACTCAGCAATCTCAGGAGAGAACACGGCTTCGCCCATTTCACTCTGCATCAAGTCGTTTGAGAATCTTACGAGCTAAGAGCTCCTTGACCTCATCGTGTCGTGGAATGGCTTCTGTAACACCGTTCTTAGGGTTCATCCAAATCGAATGATTTCCACCCTCTCGCTTTAGGAAACATCCTGCGATTCTGAGTCTTCTCTCTAGATCTCGCCGCTTCATCCGACCAATATCTTCTCTTGAATAGCATCGTCGGGAAGACCACGAAGAATATCGGACCGTCGGTCGTCGAGAAGCAATTCGATGGCCTCGATCAGATTTTGTTTGGTCTCTTCTACTGTCTCTCCCTGGCCGTTGGCACCGGGTATTTCGGGACAAATTGCCCAATACCCCCCCTCAGGCGCGACCTCAATGATTGCGGTGAACTCAGACTTCATGGTGTCAGTCTACTCGTGAGAGGCAAAAGGACGAGATTTCTTTTAATCGAATGTTCAGGATAACAATGTAAGGTAACAGGAAGGCAGTAGAGCATTTTTGTTTGGTTCCATGTGTTTTCTCTGCCGCTATCTATTAAACTGCAAGTTCGGCTTGCGGGAGGGCGGGTTAGCTTATTAGTCATAGTTGACGCAACTGAGGCACACGCACGGTTGCTATTTATTTAGATGACTCTGAAGCCAATACTGAAGCTAATCAATCAACTCGTCGGTGAGACGAATACGCTGGAGGATGCGGCATGAGTCTTCGCGCGGTACAGACGGATTTCCCCGCGGGGATACGTGCGTCGGGTTGTATTACCAACTACGGTGATGCGACGGCTTCGCATGCGGCACTCTGCCGGGGTGAAGTGGGGCTGAAACTGGCGCCGGTGCTCGGGGTGCAGGGTGGGGACTTGGTGCCGATGGGCTTGCTGGGCCCGATGACGGAATCGTTACCGCCACGCTGGCTCGGTGCACTGGATAGCCTCGCTGCGCAGATACCGGACGGTCCCTGGGGCGGAGCGCGAACGCCTGTCTTCATTACCAGTAGCAACTACGGAGTGGGTAACATGCTGGAGTTTGCAAAAAGTCGAGACCCGCAGCACCTGCCATGGGCGACTGCACATGCGGTGCTGGAGCGTTTCCGCGAACGCTATGGCTGGGGTGCGAACTGCCATTTGCTTTCCCATGCCTGTGTGTCGGCACATCTCGGACTGGTGCAGGCGAGTCGGTGGCTGGAGCGCGGTATGGCGGACCGGGCCCTCGTGTTTTCCTTTGATTTCCTCAGCGCCTTTGTCACGGGTGGTTTTAGTGCATTGAAGATACTCAATGGCGGATACCCGGCACCCTACCGCGACCAGCCGGTGGGCTCCATCGGGCTGGGGGACGGAGCGGCGTTTGCTGTACTGGACAGCGCACCGGCAGAGTTCCGAATTCTCGCCCAGCATTGTGGCAATGAGATGTACCACTTCACCGCCAATGAGCCCGGAGGCAGCGGGTTCACGCGCTTGGCCGAGCCCTTTCAGCAACTCCTGTCCGGGCGCAGGATATGGATAAAGGGACACGGCACCGGCACCCTTGAGGCCGGGCGGATAGAGTCCAGCATACTAAAACGGATGTTCCCGTCCGCTCCGCTTACGAGCTGGAAGGGTGGACTGGGGCACACGCTGGGAAGCTGTGGCCTCGTGGAGCTGGTGATTGCGATGGAGTCCGTGCGGCAGGGACGCGCTCCGGGCACGGTGGGGTCTGCACCACCTTTCTTCGTGGATACCGTACAGGAAACTGCATTTCCCATCAACCAGTGTGAAGGCGCTGTACTGTGCAGCAATGCCTTTGGCGGTGCCCATGCAGCTCTATTTCTAAGCCATGCTTGAGCGATTTATCCACTACTCGCGAGCCGTTGAACTGCCGGATGAGCCGACGCCGGAACAGCTTGCCGTGGCGAAATCCGCCGTACCCGCGGCGGCTGTGCGACGGATGACCCTACTCGGATTAATGGTAGGTGATGCCCTGCGCGACCATTCACCGCGGGAAGAAGACACCATCGTGTACGCCACGTGCTTCTCGGAAACGCGCACCCTGGAGCGCTACATGGAGGGCTTTCCCACACCGAGCCCCCAGCTCTTCCAGACGTCCATTCACCCGAGTGCGGTAGAGCAGGTATTGATAGCGCGCAACCTGCCCGTCGATGAGTTCTACCCACTCGCCGGGTCCACTACACTGGTGTCTAGTGCTCTGCAAACCGCACTTCTCGCAACAACGCCACGCGTATGGTTAATCGGCGGTGAGGAGAGAGGCACCTGGCTCAGAGAGACAGACCAGGCCAGTGCGCATAACTACGCGTTCTGCCTGCTATTAACCGCTAATGCAGAGGGCGCAATCGGCAGGATAAGCTGGACGACGGATGCACAAGCACAAGCGCACCCCGAGACCGCCGAAGAAGCCTGCGCAACAGGTACCTCGGTCCCGAGCCTCCGCGCATTCTTTGAGGATTTGAGCAGGCGATGTCCACGGTGTATGGCTACGCCGGAGATGGGAAGACTGGGTATCGAGTGGTTTGCTTGAACCTCGAACTTACCGCGCACTGCTTGATTTGCTCAAGGACTGCTGGCGGTTTCCTCTGTCTCTGAATTGCATTGTGATTTAACATCACCTCAGGTTACCCGATTTTTGTGCCCGATGTAAGGAGGGCGACTTTGTTGTGCTTACCTATCAGCAATGCTTTGTAGCGTCCCTGAAATACGTGCCCCGGAGTTTGGACAAATTAATTGAATCTATTGGCTAACACACTTTGCAGCCATTGCATGCCCACGACAAGATTCGCCTCGGGTGTCTCCACGCAGAGGTGGTAGTGGTTGCTCATCAAAACATTAGCGTGGATTCTCCAGCCAAATCGCTCACAGGTCTCGAATAGGGTTTGCTCAAATGCCTCCCCGGATCGGTGAAGAGTGAATAAATCCTGCCGGTAATTGCCGTGGTTTATGACATGATACCGGGCACCAGCAAATTCCATGCGGAGTGGTCGTGGCATGGGTTAAGTTGTAGTCAAGATACCGGAGCAGTCGATTTTATTTAGGATGCCTGCCCCCGTGTCTTTCCTTCCGTGTCTTTCCTTAAGGGCCAATTCAAACTTTCAGAAATCCAGCCTATCCACTATTTCATCCAACTTTTGGTTCATTTCCGCTCGATCAAGATTCGACTTAACCAAATGTACTTGAGCGGCCCTAGCCGTCCTTTCTTGGGCACTTAATGGTGTTTTAAAGCCGTCATTAAGCTGCTCAAAAAGGCCACATGTAGCGCCTATTAAAATAGGAGTGCCTATCATTAGGGCTATTACCCATACCCATCCAATGCCATCCATCCACTCATAGTTTACGGCAATACCCGAGACAACCAAAGTGAGGAAAATGTATAAAGTCACCCAAGGTATTTCTAGCGGTTCTTGTTTTGGTTCCTTTTGCTCAATTTTCCGCTCTATTCGACGTTGGCTAGGCGGATTAACAAGGGAATCAATATTCTCAATCTTCCGCTCTATTCGACGTTGGCTAGGCGGATTAACAAGGTAATCAATATTCTCAAGTTTTGCTGCGGCCAGAGTGCTACCCATTGATTTAGCTTCTTGGAGAATTTTGATACCAGTCTTAGTATGCAAGCGACATCCCTCGCCCTTTAACAAGCAGACACCAAGTTCATACATGGCGTCCGCATCCTTATTATTGGCCAATTCAATAAGACTCAGAACATGAGGCGATGTCTCTTCTATCTTTATAATATCACAATCGGGTTCCATGGTTCTAGTTGAAGCGTTGATTACCTGTGTCGGATCAATTGTGCTTTCGTTGCTTCCGTATCATCACCGGTAACAACGCGACAGTGATTAGTGTCACAAAACAAATAATACTCGGCTCTGGGATACTTTGAACCCAACTTGCTTGGAGCTGATTACTGCCCCAAGCGCTTGTTTGAGCAAGGAAAGAATAATTTACATTTAGCGCCAAGTCTTCCACTGTTGTATATTTTACTGTTTCGCCGAGTTTGTTTGTTCTAAAAAAATACGTCCCGTCGAAATCAATCGCAGATTCAAAATTGTTTCCGTAGTTAGCATACTGGCCAATCGTGGCAGGGTTTGTAAAACTGGCAAAGTTTGTTAGGGATGTGAACGACAGAGTCGTGCCGGTTTTGTCCATCGCATAGTAAGTATTGTTGGCATACCACGAATCTTGCAGACTCGTATTATTCCATTGCGTTGCTGTACCGATTAAAACTCCGTTTATGTTCGTGGCCAAATCAACTGCATTGTTGTATGTCACTGTTTCCCCAAGACGATTGGTGCGGTAAAATAGGTTGCCGTCAAAAGCAATCCCAGCCTCAAAATGGTTCCCATAACCTGCATAGGTGCCAATGAGTGTGCCGTTGCTGGAATTTGCATAAGCCGACAGACTCTCATATATGTATGTTTGGCCCGCTGTATTCATGGCAAAGTAGAATTGAGCAAAGACTGTACTTACAAGTGATGCACTTACACCTAGAGCGAAAATAAGTATTTTCATAAGACAAATCGACCTCTGTTCTTTGTCAGTAGGCGGGATAAATGACAAGCACAAACGTTATATATAAGCATTAATTTGGCGAATTTTCAGTTATTTGTCCTAGGAGCCTGTCGGACTTAGCCATTTTTTGGTATTTTAGCTGATATTAAGGGTATGCAAAGTGTCCAACTCGCTAATTCAAATCGATTCTATGGCGGTTTTTGTGCGATCGAGTTTTGCGAAATGCTTCAGTCCGACAGGCTCCTAGCCATCAGAGGGCCGCGAAATATCTAGTGCAATCATCATTCCAGAGCGTATCCAAGAGGCTTTGATCGTTACGGATGTATTTCTATGAAAACACTTCCATAGGGGCAGTTCCGACGTCGGCTTTAGAATTAAGACCAGAACCTTCTGAATTCATTCTTCAACTTTATGGATCAAGCTTTGTATTGCGAAATGCATTAAACCAGCAACTAAACTCTCTCCAGTTCTTCATGAAATCATTGTGGGCAAGATCGACCGTAAACATTTCTTCACTCCCGTCTTTGTATATCAACTTAACCTTTCTCGGTCTACTCGATTGCTTTTCAGGAGAAATCGCCTGCAACTCCTTCACGGGATCAACTTTCTCTCTAAATTCCAGTACGATTGGATTTGGCATAAATATATTAACTTTGCTGCAACTTATGAATCGAGCGGAAACGCACGGGGCACGGGGTCTCGCTCTGATTGGGTCGTGTTTATTGCAGCTATCATTGTCAACGGGGTTAATTACCTACTGCTATTTATTGGAAAACACAATGCGTATTTGCACCGGATAGAGTTCGTTTTTGTAAGCTTCGAGGGCATTGCTTACTGTGGTCTAACAAGTCAAGTCCCTTCGTGTCGGTTGATGGTTGTAGGGTTCGCATCCATTTAGACCATTTAGTATTTCGATTTGCCGTACGGTTCTGTCAGTCGTCCCTACGGGACTTTGGTCTTTTTATTTGCGTTTCCCCAGGTTAAAACCTGGGGCTAAGATGCATGTCGGCCCTACGGGCCTGCATGTATTTCCCGGACCGACCTATGGCGAATGTCGTCGGTTGCTACGGACCTGTCTGTGTTTCCTGAACCCATGGCGAATTTCTGGGATGAACAGGCATCGATAGTCGTTGCGGAGTGCTTGGGGTGATCTCCCAGTAGAAATATCAGGACACAATTGGTACCGATGAGGGTAGGTACTTTTCATGCACGTTTCAGCTGGTCTTTCCTGCAATGGACTGATGGCAGGTGGATGCCGTAGGCATCCCCTGGAGTTTGGCCAATTTTGGCCCAGAGGGCCATCGGATATTAGCCGGTGGTGAAAACCACCGGAAAAGAGTACCCCATATATTATCCGCCCCGGCAGGGGCGGTGGTCGGCGTGGTCGACTCGCCACAGATTACCGATGATCCAGCGCCCCTGCCGGGCCCTGCCGGGGCGCAATTCATTATTGTGCGATGCAACCGGTGGTTTGCACCACCGGCTAATATCCGACAGCCCGCCGGGTTGTAAGAATTCCTTCTGAATTCGGATTTGGAAATTGGTGGTAAAGGAATGGAGATGGCATAATCCTGAGCCATAATCCACCTCATCGACGCATGAGAAGAATGCAGTCCCGCAGGGACGACCTGCATCTTAGCCCCAGGTTTTAACCTGGGGAAATGGTACATAACCAGACCGAGTCCCGAAGGGACGACTGGAAGGACGTCATTAAACCTGAAAACGGCAGTTGCTCCCCGCGATTTACCATAATCTGCTGGGCTGCAACGACTTGTGAAAACCACTCGACGCACCAGAAGGTGCGCCTTCGGAACTCCCCAAGTCCTTTCGCCTCAGCATTTTATGATAACTCATCGCGGTTCAACTTCCGTTTTCAGGTTAAACGAGTCGAAGCGATCTATTTCCTTCTCGCAATTGGCGAATTTGAAACCCCTTCAGCCGTCCCTTCGGGACTTGTGTTACTAATACGCGGTGTACCCCGGGTTGAAACCCGGGGCTAAGATGCAGTTCGTCCCTTCGGGACTTCATTCTTCCCCATGGGGATCATGGCACAAGATAATGCTCACAACACACACAAATTGGCCAAAGTCCAGAGGATGCCTACGGCATCCTGAGAACAGCACAAGATCGGTCTCACGCCATTTTATTATTTAGGGTTACCATTCGGCAGACTGCTGTTACCGGTCGGCGGACTGCTGTTACCAGTCGGCGGAGTACTGTTACCAGTCGACGGAGTACTGTTACCGGTCGGCGGACTGCTGTTACCGGTCGGCGGACTGCTGTTACCGGTCGGCGGAGTACTGTTACCGGTCGGCGGACTGCTGTTACCGGTCGGCGGAGTACTGTTACCAGTCGACGGAGTACTATTACCGGTCGGCGTACACCTGTTACCGGTCGGCGGACGTCTCCTACCAGTCGGGGATCGTCTGATCGGGGGTCGGGGATCGCCTGATCGGGGTCGGGGGCCGCTTGCTTGCTGTGGCCGCGCTACCGACCTGTATAGCGCGTGCTTTTAGTCGATGGCCCGCTGGGCCGAAGTATGGGAAGAATGGGACGTAGGGGACGGATGGATGCTCTTCCTTCTACAGTAGCAGAAAGAGGACGTCTCCGCACACGCCCCAGAACCGAGACATGATTGTTTCGGCTACACTTCTCCTCAGGGGCCGCAAAGGTCTGTACCCTTCGCGGAATGGTCTCCGCACCTCTCTCAAAGGTCTCCGCACTGCTCTCAAGGGTGTCCGCACTGCTCTCAAGGGTGTCCGCACTGCTCTCAAGGGTCTCCGCACACCTCTCAAGGGTCTCCGCACCTCTCTCAATGGTCTCCGCACCTCTCTCAAGGGTGTCCGCACTGCTCTCAATAGTGTCCGCACCTCTCTCAAGGGTGTCCGCACTGCTCTCAATAGTCTCCGCACCTCTCTCGATGGACTGATCACCTCTCTCGATGGTCTGAACGGGTCCGTGAAAAGGGTGCTACTGGAGCCGGATGCTCTCGGAACCGGAGTGAATCTGTTGCTATGCACGGTTTCAGACTTCCACCAACACAAATACCTTGCGGAGATGCCCCTGCCTTTGTTTTGCTGGGGGGACTACAAATAAAAGTTACCTAAGCGTAACCCTTTTACATCTATGAACTATCGTGCGCAGACCTTGGAAGAGATTGCCAAAAAAGGCGGAACCATTTCCAGCAAGAACGCCCTCGTGGGATTTGACGGCTTCGTCGACAAGATTATAGCGGTCGTCGACAAGCGAACGGGGCAGGGGCAGGCGTTTAGCGCCATCGACACGATCACGGAGTTTGCGAACAGAATTGGCGCGGCAGCCGGTCGTAGCACGAATATTGAGCTGTTCCCGCGCATGGAGAAACTCGGTGGCAATGGCCCCATCATGGCGAATGCGCTGCTCTCTGCGGGCATGGGCGTGAAGTATATTGGCGCACTGGGAGAGCCTTCCATTCACCCCGTCTTCGCCGAATTTGCAGCGAAGACCAATGCGGTCACTGTTTGCGATCCGGGGGTGACGCATGCGCTTGAGTTCCATGACGGCAAGATTATGCTGGGTACCATGGCCAGCCTCGACTTGCTCACTTATCCTCGTATCGTTCAGAAGATGGGCGAGGGGGCGTTTCTCGATGCGCTGAGCCGTGCAGACCTCATTGCGCTAGTCAACTGGACCATGATCCCGAACATGACCAGTATCTACAATGATCTTCTCGACCGCGCGCTCCCGAACTACGGCCCTCGCGAGGCCGGGCGTACCTTCTTCTTTGACTTGGCTGACCCGGAAAAGCGTCCGCTGAGTGATATCCAGACAGTACTCGGTATCCTTAAGCGTTTCCGTGCGCACGGGCAGGTCATCCTTGGGCTTAACCTCAAGGAAGCACTCCAGGTGGATGCGGCGCTTGGCTTCAGTGATCCCAAGACAGACCCCGAAGGTCTAAAGCAGATGGCCAGCCGTATCCGTGCTGCCATCGATGTCACGATGGTGGTAATCCACCCGACCGACTCTGCGGCCTGCGCCACCCGGGATGCCGCGTACTGGGTGCAGGGCTCCTATTGTGAGAAGCCACTGATAACCACTGGGGCGGGAGACCACTTCAATGCTGGTTTCACCACGGGTGCGATGCTGGGTATGAGCCCTGCCGCATGCCTGACCCTCGCTGTTACCTACTCCGGCTACTACGTGCGCACGGCCAAGAGCCCCAGCCTCGGGGATGCAGCCAACTTTATCCGCAACTGGGCATAGCCTAGATGCTCCGCACATAACTTCAGACCTCAACCCCTCGATAGCATTATGAATTCCCACGCTAAACCAAAGCCAAATCCTGACGAAACCCGTGGTTATCTCATCACTTTTGAGGGGTCCGAAGGATCGGGCAAGAGCACGCAAGTCACCCGCATTGCGCAGCGCTTCAAGAATGCAGACTACTCGGTGGTGGTTACCCGCGAGCCCGGGGGGACAGACATCGGGGAACAGGTGCGCCACATTCTCATGCACGCCTCAGAGAGCGAGAAGATGACTCCGGAGACGGAACTGCTGCTCTTCGCCGCCAGTCGCGCCCAGCTCGTGCGCGAAGTCATCCACCCCGCGCTGACAGCGGGCAAGATTGTGCTATGTGACCGCTTCCTGGACAGCACCACGGTGTACCAGGGCGTGGGGCGCCGCCTCGCTGCCGAGCCTGTCCATATCATCAATAACTTCGCGATTGGCAACGTGATCCCGGATGTCACCGTCATAGTGGACATTCCCGCAGAAGTGGGTTTTGAGCGCATTAAGCACCGCCATAATGATTTGCCCGACCGCATGGAAGCGGAGAATATCGAGTTCTACCGCAAAGTGCGCGAAGGCTATCTGATGCTAGCCAAAGCGATGCCCAGTCGCTTCATCATCGTCGATGGCACTCCGCATGTGGATCAAGTTGAAGAAACCATCTGGAAGAAGCTGCGCGAAAGGGTGATTTAGTTAACGGGTGGCAGGCTGAAGCTTTATTAAACCTGGCCCGAGCTTATCGCTGCAATCATGCCCTTTGCGGAAACCATAGAACTGCCGACAGGTCTTGCGGACACTCCTGCCGTGAAAGTGCTGCAACGCGCATTGACGAATGGACGGCTGGCGCATGCCATCCTGATCCACGGGGATGATTTCTCTGCGCTGGAGCAGGTGGCGCATGCCTTGGCTCAGGCGCTTCTGCATACGCGAAAGCCCGCTGCGCAGCACCCGGATTTCCATACGCTGCGACCGGCAAAGAAGATGCGGCAGATTCGTATCGGTGAGAATGGCGAGGAGGAGAACACCATGCGCTATCTCCTGCGTGTTCTGAACCAGACAGCCTCTGCTGGTGACCGCAAAGTAGCGCTGATTTATGAGGCGGACCGCATGAACACGGCCGCGGCGAATGCATTCCTAAAAACGCTGGAAGAACCGCCCGTCGGCACGACACTGCTCCTGTTAACTACGCGACCGTACGACTTGCTTGCGACGATCCGCAGTCGCTGCTTCCGTTTTCGCATCCCCGGAACAGCCGAAATAGCTCCCGACCCCGCGTGGGATGCCTGGGTGGACGACTACAGCGCCTGGCTTAAGTCTCTCCGCTCGCGCCCGGTAGACAAGAAAGCCATCGCTGACCGCGTGCTCGCGGTGTATGGCTTGGTCACACGATTCAACGCGTTGCTCGAATTCCAATACAAGGCCATCTGGGCGGTGGAGAAAACACGCGTCACCGCAGAACTCGATGATGAAGAGTGGGATGCGTTGCAAGTCGGCGTGCGCAAAGGTCTGCGTGCGTCGCGGTTTGTAGCCATAGAGCATGCCACCCGGGAATACGCAATAGATGAGGCACGAAGCGGTGCTCCACTGCCGGCGAATCCCTTGTCCATGGCTGTCACGGAGCTGGAGAAAGTTACCGGATTACTCGATGTTAATCTAAAAGAAGAGGCAGCACTCGAGCATTTCCTGCTGGCATCGCTCCGCATCTGGACACCACGGGGTTGAGGCCCTGAGAATGTACGGGGGCAGGTAGGTTTGTAGATAGAGTCATTCATGAGTGATGCACCGCTGGTGAATAACTTTGCGATTTCTCCATTGCGCGAATCGAACAAATTCCAAGACTGGTGTTCATACCTTTCTCTATGCATAAAGTAATAGTTCCTTTTATAGCCGGATTCGCACTACTAAGCGGAGCGGCCAATCTGCTTGCCCAGGTGGCCGTTGCAATCCCGGACATCGTCACCTCCGGCGGTGTCGCCACCCGGCCAGTTACCATTCTATCCAGCGATCCGAAGCTGCAGTCTCTAATGGAACGCGCATTCCGCACGCACGGGGCTTACTCTGTGGTGCAACGCCAAGAGGCTATCGAAATCCTAAAGTTCGAGCCAGCCGGCGCAAATGCCATCAATTATTCCATCCTGAATGCAAAGACGAATCAGACTCTTGGCACCGGTAGTGCTACTGGTGCGAATCTCAGCAACGCTGCACTGCGCGCAGGGGACAGCATCGTGACGTATCAGGTCAAAATCCCCGGATACTTTGCGGGGAAGATCGCTTTCATCAGTGATCGCACCGGTAGTTCTGAAGTTTACACGTCGGACCTCTTCTTCGAAGCAGTGAGCCAACTTACCAAGGATAAGGCACACTGCCTCTTGCCCAACTTCTCGCCTGATGGTCGCCGTCTGCTCTACACTACTTATTATAGAGGGGGATTCCCGGACATCCATGAGATCAACCTCACATCGATGTCGCGCACACCAAAGGCATTCGCTTCTTACACGGGTACGAATACCGGCGCAGTCTTCAGTCCCAATGGCAGCATGGTAGCCATGATCTTATCCCTCTCGGGCAATGCAGAACTTTATACAGCCCCTGCATCGGGTAAGCCACTCAACCGGATCACTCGCTCGTCAGGATTGGAATCAGACCCCTCATTCTCGCCTGATGGCACGCGGATTGTTTACGCATCGGATGCGCCTGGACGCCCACAACTCTACGAAATCCCTGCAAGCGGTGGCGCCGCCAAGCGTATTCAGACAAACATTAGCGGCTACTGCGCTGAGCCAGACTGGAACCCAGTCAACGTAAACCAAATCGTCTTCACATGCGCTGCTGGCAGAGAGTTTGAACTCGCCCTGTGGGATATGACTACGAAGAAGAGCAGGATAATTACCAATGGCCCCGGAGATGCAGTCGAGCCCCGCTGGCTCCGGGATGGGCGCCATGTTATTTATACGGAACGCACCGGCACCTACCGCAAGCTCATGATCGTCGATACTGCTGCGGATGCATCAGGTAAGAGTAGTGGAAAAGGTCGTGAAATTCATAACAAAAGCGTTGGCAACACGTCTCAGGCAGCATACGTGTATCCCTAGGCGTGTGATTAACACCTACCCCAATGCGCATACTTGTAGCCGAAGACGATCTGATATCACGCAAACTCCTCTGCACCACGCTGGAGCAGTTCGGCTATTCGGTAGAGGCCTACGAGAATGGAGCCGATGCATGGGCAGCATACAATACGAAGCCTTTTCGTGTCATAGTCAGCGATTGGCTGATGCCTGGCATAGACGGTCTGGACTTTTGCAGACAAGTTCGGCAGCGAGCCAATACGGATTACACTTACTTCATTCTGCTGACTGCGAATATTCAAGGGAAGGAATCCTACTTGCATGCCATGGCTGCGGGTATCGATGACTTTCTGGCCAAGCCCTTGGACCGGGATCAAATCTGGATGCGACTGCGTGTCGCAGAGCGGATACTCCGGTATACCACACAGATTAGCCAGCTCGAGTCTATGTTGCCTATCTGTTCCTATTGCAAGAAAGTGCGCAACGACAACAACTACTGGCAGCAGGTGGAAAGTTATATCGGTGAGCGCACCGGCACGTATTTCAGCCACAGTGTGTGTCCCGACTGTTTGGAGAACGTAGTGAAACCACAGTTGGATGCTTTGCGGAATACGCAGATCTGATTTATCTAGAATAAACGTAGCGCATTGATGCTCTCCAGCACCAGCCACACAAGCACGGCGATTCCAGCGAGATAGAAGAGCCATTGCAAGGGAGCAAACAGGCGCTGTGGCTTGCGGTAGCGCGCATTGCGCTTACCCCAGAAACGAATGCGTCCCATGTACGAGAAGAATCCTGGGCCAAACTTCGAGCCATCGTAGCGACGGGAATCCAGCTTATACCCGTGACGGTGCTGACGTCCATTCCGCCACAGTAGAAACCGACGAATCAAGCCCATATCCTTTACTAAACGAAGCGAAAGTGTGGCAGGCAAGCCACATCTGGCATACGGATTAGGGTTGTGCCTGCGTTTACGGCTCATTATGCAAACAGGGGTGAAAGTAACCACGCAAACCATTCGCCAACTTAAAGGGCAGCGTCCCATCGTATGCATCACTGCCTATGATACCATCATAGCCACACTGGTTGATAGGGCAGGGGTGGACCTTATTCTTGTGGGTGATTCCGTAGGCACTACTCAGCTCGGATTTGACACCACCATACCCGTCACCATGGATATGATGGCCCATCACACGGCCGCAGTCGCTCGCGCCAAGCCCAATGCGCTGGTAGTTGCTGACCTACCCTTTGGGGAGGCACGGCACTCGACAGACCGCTTGCTAGACTGCTGCATGCGCTTGATGCAACAATCTGGAGCCGAGGCTATTAAGATAGAAGGAGGCATGAACATAGCTGCAAATGTAGCGAGGCTAGTGCAGGCAGGAATTCCGATTTTAGGACATATTGGCTTACTGCCCCAGCGCTATTATGCGATGGGTGGCTATCGCAAATTTGGCAAAGAAACCAATGAACGTGAGAAGATTCTAGCCGACGCCAAGGCTCTCGAAGACGCCGGAGTTTTTGCCATCATTGGCGAGATGATCCAGCCGGACTTAACAGCGCAGATTACCAAAGCTGTTCATGTCCCGTTCATTGGCATCGGCTGCGGAACAGAATGCGATGGACAGATTTTAGTCTCTACCGATGTACTGGGACTTAATCTTGGCAAGTATCCCGGATTCGTTAAGAAGTATGCGGAGCTGGGGCAGGCAGTCCACCAGGCTATAAGCGCGTATAAAGATGAAGTAATAGAGCGCCGTTTCCCTGCACAGGCCGCGTTGCCCAGAACCACTGGTCCCGTCGTTTCCCAATAGCGTGTAGAAGGCGAGGGTGGTTAAGCCGAAGCGATTCTACATTCTATATTCGATCCTGAATAAACAGAAAGCCCAACCTAAAATAAGTTGGGCTTTCTGTTTATCAATCTGAAGATTGCGGACTGCTATTGCGGGGGCGGTGTGGGGACTTCTATATTAACTGGTACAGGCACAATAGGAGCTGCTGTGGGCGTAAGGTCGTCCTTGAAGTTAAAGGGAATATCAACAACAGTCTTGACCGGATAGATTTTTCTCTTGGCTGGTTCGAATACCCAAGTCTTCAACGCATTCATCGCTGCAAGCTCGCACTCCGGGCTGGTCGAGCTTTGAACCACTATATCCGAAGGTAGCCCGTCTTTGCCAATGATACAACGAATCACGACTGTGTCCGTTTTTCCGGTACCCTTCGGCAATGGGTGGACAGGATCTACCCCAACAACACGGCGGGGTAATTCGGTCACCTGTGCGGCGGGGACAATTCGATCCAAACTGAGTAGATTAATAGCAATCTTTTCAGTTTCACCGGGAATAATATCTGCCAGACGGGCCTCAGGTTCATAGCCCTCAAGCTCGATATCTATAGGCATGGCGATGGGATCGAGATTAGAAATAGTGAGAGGGGTTTTTCCTAGTTCTCTGCTACCACTGGTCACAATGGCACCTGAAGGTGTTGTGGTTATATTCAGACCACCACCAACATAGACATAATTAACCTTTATTTTCTCTTTGCTCTTTACGGCAACTATCTCTTTGTGATCCGGCCAGTTTTCGCGAATAAATGTTATTTCGTAGCGACCGGGCTGGAGATCGACAATCTCCAAGGGTGTAACACGACGGGACTCATCGACTTTGGGAGTGTCTGCTGATTTATCGAGGGCAATGATATCAAAATTCACTCCTGGTGGGTTTGTCACGAGGGTGATTGCACCCAAAAGTGAAGTGAGTGACACTGCGGGAATGTTCAATAATTCCCCTTCCTTAATGGTCACCTCGAACTCATGTGGAGCGTAGCCACGCTTGCTGAATGCCACTGTGTGAGCACCCAACTTAAGATCGGTTATCGTAAGTGGCGTAACTCCGCGATTGGTACCATCTACGGTCACTTCGGCACCAGCAGGCTTTGTTAGCAATTTAACTCCGCCTCTCGCTTTGGCCATACGCTCAATGAGTAGCTTGTCGTTCTGTGCAGCCAATCTGGCTGCCTCCGCTTCAGCTTTCTGTAGTGCGGCAGCCGCGGCCTTCTCTTTGGCGTCTGCATTGGCACGGCGGGTGGCGTCATCTTCTTTCGAGGACGGCGTGGTACTGGTACCAGGTGTCGTCGCGACGGCTGGAGTGGTAGCACTTACGGAAGCAATTGGAGTGCCGGAACTGGTTTCTTCTGCTTTTTTACCTTTTCCAAGCATCAGAACCACGACGATTCCAATTATAGCCAGCAATACTATTGCTATTACGGCGTATAGAGCTACTGGAGACTTCTTTTTTTCCTCCGTCTTAATAGGTGAAGCCACAGGCTTCACCGGAGATTGCGGCACTGCTTTGGCAGCTGGTGCGGATGAGGCTTGTGATGGACTAGGTGTGGGGGCTGAAGTCTGTTTTACAGGAGCAGGCGAGGCGGTCCCCTGCGATTGTGTCTTGATAGGCGTAGCAGCCGTACTTGGCGAAGGCGTTGGTGTGGTGGGTTTTGCTACTGGTTGAACGGGCTTGGCAGGGCTTGGAGCGGCACTTGGCGTAGGTGCGGGTTTAACTGGCTGCACGGGGGCTGGTTTGGCCGGTGGTGTTGCCAGTGGTTTTGGTGCTTGCGGTGCCTGCACTGGTGCGGGCTTGGCTACTGGAGCTGGAGTAGGTTCTGGAGCAGGTGCGACGGGCATCGGCGTAGGAGCAGGTGCGGGAACAACTACTGGAGCAGTGGGCTTTGGCGGTGTAACGGGTGCAGGCTCAGGGGCTTTAGCAGGAACAGGAGTGGCGACCGGCACGGCTGGTTTTGACGGGGTCGGTACTGGTGTAGCTACTGGTTCTGGAGCTTTTGCGACCGGTGCAGGGCTTGGTACTGCTTGTTGAGCTGGTCTTGCAGGTACCGGCAAATTGGGAACCGTAGGTTTGGGTTTGTCCTGGGGCCGTGCAACTGGGGCTGGTGGAACGGGTGGGCGAGGTGGCGGCGGTTGTGGTACTGGAGGGCGTGCAACCGGAGTAGTCGGAACCGTAGTTTCGGTCTTTGCAGCCGAAGTATCCACTTTGGGCGCAGTTGGCTCAATCTTTGTTGGCTCCACCTTGGGCACTTCTACTACCTTGGGCGCCAATGCCGCAGCTGTAGCTGCTGCGGCAACTACGGTTGTGGCTGTCGCAGGCTTTGTCTCCACGGGCTTGGGAACTGGCACAACCACAGCGGCAGGCGGCTCAACTGGCTTTACTTCAGGAGCTGCACTGGCAGGTGCATTAGCTGCGGCGGCACTTGGCGATAGAAATAGCGGATACCACGGTTTGTTTGCTGGTGAACGATTATTGCCAAGGGTGTGAAGTAATGCGAGTGACGAGACTGGTAGGTGGGCCAGCATGTCATCGTTGGCGAGTACCAGCTTATTGTCGACCAACAGCTTATCGTTGTCTATCGAAATTGGTTTAAGCCCCAAGGCATTGGCCAGACCCTGATTCACCCAAGCCTTGCTCGATGATAGTTGCCCACAGTAGATATACTCAATTGATTGGCCTGCTTCTTTGCTTAATGTGGCAAGATTTGTACGATAGCTCTCAGCTAATGAGGAAACTAGATTTCCCGATATATCAGCAAAATCATAAATACCTTCATGAAATAGCTTTGCAGCTGATCCTGAGAATTTTAGATTCAACGCTTGTTGCACACCGACAACAATACTATGAAACCCATTGGTCACCGGGGTTATCGCACTGACACCTTCTGCCGACACGGCAAGCATCTGCGACTGCTCCATACCGGGTTCGATATATAAAGCAGCTCCATTCATGCCGTGCTTCTTCATATAAGCAGACAGACCGCCAACTCCCGCCAAGGTACCAGATAGTACGAGAGCATCACGATAGCCCCAAGATACCAGCTCCTCGGATACATGGCTGAGTACATCTTTACGTACTGCCGAGACAATACTCTGGCTGGAACTAGCAGAGACCGGGCTGCCGGTTTTTGCATCAAGAATTACACTCAGGGCATCCTCCGGTGTAAGTTCGAACAGGTTTCGTACTAAATTCTCCCGCCCTTGAACAGATATCTTCTCCGAGCTACCCGGTCCTGCCGTACGTAACAGCAGCCGATCACTATAGTAGAGCGCCAATACGGCGCCGGCTGGCTTATCAGCCCCCAGCTTTTCATGCATCAGTACGGTTGCATTTGCTCGTTGATGCGGAAGTATATCCAGCAAGTGGGTGAGCTTTAGGGTATCAGCGTTCGTTTCGAACGTAGTGGCCCGGATAAACAGATCGCTGATTTCTAGTAATAGTCCGCTCTCCATAGTCTTCATGGTTGTGTCTGCGTATATCGTTCAGTGAGCTTGTTTCACCTTGGGAGAAACCAGTGTGGTAACGAAATGGTTCGTTATTTTAACACCTACTGAATTAAGGGTAGACACCAAGGGTTTAGTGGAACGGATTTCATGCAGAAAGCTATCTCTTGGCAAGGAGATTTTACATGACCTTAACACAATTTCGATTATAATTATAGCAACTGGAAATCAATTAAATGGTCATGCTCAAATTATTACGGCTATCCCGATGGTTTCTGCATGGAAGTCTTATTATCAGCCAGTTCGATGCGTCGTAAAATTCCTGTAAGAAATAATAAGGAATAGTCGAATAAATCGCGAAAAATCTGTAAAAAGTGTTACAATTTATCAGGTATTTGCTTTTTTGAGTGTCATTCACGATTAGACTATACAATAAATAATGAATTCAATGATCTCCTGCGTC
Source organism: Verrucomicrobiota bacterium (assembly GCA_033762955.1). Classification (GTDB taxonomy): domain Bacteria; phylum Verrucomicrobiota; class Verrucomicrobiia; order Opitutales; family Oceanipulchritudinaceae; genus JANRLC01. The sequence goes on from JANRLC010000039.1 coordinate 70,714, forward strand.
TGATCCTTGCTAATGGGAGACATCTTATGAAACCTTCGAACATTTACTTTCTATTCCGCGTAATCTGTGCGCACGATAGATAGAATGATCATCAACCCCAAACAACAATACCCTCATGCCAACCCAGGACTTGCCGTCAACGACTAAACCTAAAGTTCTGGTTTTCAAGAGAGATGCCAAGGTGCGTCGACTACTCGCTTTGGTACTCGGAGAAGCCGGGTATTACTATTTAACCTGCGACAATCCCGCTGAGGCCATTGCGGTTTCACAACAGGAATCCTTTGACCTAATTGTTGGTGACATAATCAAAGGGCGTGAATCGCTGAAAACAATCAAGGCTATCCGTGATTCACAGAGTCATGCTCAGATAGTGCTTGTAAGCTCCGAAATCGATGTCGATACCGTCATTGAGGCCATACGCTTACGCGTACGCGATGTCTTTGAAGACCAGTTTGATGCAGAACCTTTTCTGGATAGACTCGCAAGCCTGGTGAACCAGTCGAGGCGAACACCGCAATCTTTCGAAGCAGCGGAATGGAATCGGATCCGTACTGCTCTGATGATGGATAAGGGTGGTGACGCAGCACCGGTGGCAAGCAGACCACCCCTGCGAGCGGAAAGTACTTTGTCGGCAGCAGCCCAAGCGGCATTGGAAGCTGCAAGAAAGCGATTACAAGAGGAACAACTGGCGATTACAGAATCAGATTTAAAGCTTAGCCAGAAGACCCTTCAACTGGAGATTCGTGAGCGGGTTTTGGGCAATCAGGAGAACATAATAAAGAAGCGCCTGGAGACTTTGCGTGCCAAGGAACGTCATATCGAAGAAGAAACGACATCCTTTAGTGTTAGAATAGAGCAACTGGAAACCGAGCAAGCCCAGATCGAGCAGAACCGTAATCGAGTGCAACGGGAGTTGGATAGAATGAACGAGCTCCGGGCTCAGACGGAACGTGAGATTACCCATGCTCGCGAGGAACTTGACCTCGAATCGCAGAACCGACTCGAAGAGCTTGCAACCAGGGAGTCTGTGATTACGGCAAAGGAAGCTGCACTACAGCGTCATGAGGAGCGGGTCGAGGAACTACTGTTTAAACGCGAACAACTGGAGCACGATGCGCGCAAACTCAGTGCTGAGAAAGAATCCATAGAGACGCAAATCACTGAGCTGACTATCAAGCAGGAGCAAATTAAGCGCGAATACAACCGCGCAAAAACTGACTTTGAAAATTTACAACGCGAGCATGCCAAGAAGCTGGCTGCGCAGAACGATGAGATGGAGGAGAAGCGCAAAGCCTTTGAATCTCTGGTTCGCGAGCGTTCCCAGTCTCTGGAGAAACGCGAACAAAAAGTCTCCGAGCATGAGGCGGTCATTCCACGCCAATTAGAACAGATTGAAGCCAAGACCAAGGAGCTGGCTAAACTGAAAGAGACAGAACGGGAAATTCAGGAGAAGATGTATGAACTCACACTGGAACAAGAAAAGTTCTCAGCGGAGAAGGAGTACTTGGTGGATGCGGAGATCAAGCTCCGTAATCAACAGGCAGAAGTACAGAAAGCGCAAAATGCCCTCAAAACAGAATCGGATAAGCTAAAGAGTGCTATTGAGGCGGAGCGTCTTCATCTCATGGAGGAGATGGAGTTGTTTGAAACGGAGAAGTCAACTCTGGCGCAAGAACGTCAAAAGCTGATTAAAGACCAGAAGACTTTTAATGAACAGACCGAGAAATCTCGCAAGGAACAAGAGGCATGGCTGACTTCTCAGCAGGCTAATATTGCGGAGCAAACGGCGCAGATTACCGCTCGTGAAAAGAAGGTACGCGAAGGGGAAGCGCGCTTGGTTGATTTGGATAAGCGCGAAAAGCGCTTTAGTGAAGAACAAAAGTTTCTCCTCGAAGAACAAGCGACGCTGGAGAGTGCCCGTCAAAGCGTCGAACAGCAGAAGGTCGAACTGGATAAGCAGCGTGCTGAAATAAACCAGGAATTTGATCGCCTCTCACAACTGGAGACAGAACTCCAGATGAAGCAGGAGTCGATTTCCAAGCACGAAAAGGATGTGAGTGTAAGAGATGGGGTTGTCACCAAGCGTGAGGCTGCCGTCAAAGATGCTGATGTGAGGTTGGCTAAGGCCCAAGCCCGGGAAGAGGAGATAAAGAAAGCAGCGATGAAGCTGGCTATAGAGCAGGACGAGCTTGAATCGGCTTCTGCAGCTTACAGGCAGGATAATGAAAAGCTCAAGGCCGACCTGGCGAATCTTGAGCAGGGCATTGCCATGATTGATGCTGAGCAGAAACAACTCAAGGTAAACAGAGCCAGCCTAGAATCAGAATTTCAGACCCAGATGCTTCGTATCCAGGAGCAGGAGATGTCGCTGGCAGAGAAAGAAGCGGAAATCCTGAATAGAGAATCCACAGTGCAGATCGCCGCTGAAAAATACAAGCACCTGCAGGCCAAGGAAACCGAGATAAAGAAGGCCGAGCAAAGACTCCTGTCAGAGATGGAGGACATGGAGGCACAGCGGCAGCATTTTGAGGAAGCGCGCCAACGATACATTAAGGAAGAAGAACACTTGAAACAGTCCCTTGCGCATCTGGATGAAGAGCGCAAACAGATGCAGCTTAACCGCCAGCAACTGCAACAAGAAAGCCAGCAATCTACGAAGCGTTTCCAGCAGTTGGAGAAGGACTTGGCAGCCCGGGAAACCGAACTGAGCAACAGAACAACTGCGTTACAGAGCGCTGCCAAAGCTTCAGCGGACAAGGAAAAGCATCTGAACGCGCGCGATGATGAAATTAAAAAACAAGCCATCGCCCTCTCCGAAGAACAGGAGGCTTTGGAGCAGGAGAGCAAACAGCTTGAGCAATCGCGCGCCAAGCATCTGGAGGAATCCAAAGCTCTCAATGAACTAGCTGCGACTCTGGCAAAAGAGAAAAGTGCAATCGACGAGAAACGAAAATCCTGGGACGCCGATTACACATCCCAGTCGGTTGAGTTGGCTAATCACCAGAAGTCTTTAAAGCAACTTGAAGCTAAACTTAATGAACGGGAATCTTCTCTGATTGATACGAGTAATAAACTTGTCGCTCGAGAGAAATCGATCGCCGAGAAAGAAGCGTCCATTAAAAAGGATTCCGCAAGACTCGCAGCAGAACAGGAATCGCTGGAAGTAGATAAACAAAGCCTCGACCAGCAGCATGCCAAGCAAATCGAGGAAGCCAGGATTTCCAAAGAAAATGCAGCCAAACTTACGGCAGCAAGAGAAGCTCTGGCGAAAGATACACAGGCATTTGAGCTTGCCCGTAAAGCATGGCAAAATGAAGTAGCCAAGACTGAGGCTGTTTTAGCCTCACGCGAGGTTGAATTGAGTACGAAGGACTCTACTTTAAAGGCTGCGGCCAAAGTCAATGATGACAAGGCTACTGCCCTCGCTTCCAAAGAAAAAGAACTCGCGCAAAACCTGGCTAAGTTGAGTGCTGAACGCGAAACGATTGCCATCGAGTCAAAGAAACTGGAGCAGCAGCGTGCCCAACTGCAAACAGAGCAAAAGAAACTACTCGCAGATAAAGCCAAATCCGAAGAAGACCTTAAGCTTGCCCTCGCCGATTTGGCTAAGAAGAAGGAAGATATCGAGCTGAAATCGCTTCTCTTCGAAGAGGAAACCGAAGCGCTCAATGCCGCGAAGGCTCAGCATACACAGACCGTCAAGAACTACGACGCGGAGAAGAAGAAACAGCTTGATGCGTTTGAGGCAGACAAGGCCAGTCAGCTTCAAGAAATCGAAAAGAAACGACAGGCATTAAAGCAGAACGAATCTCACATCAACACTGCTCTTTCCAAGGTTTCGAAGCAACAGGAAGAACTCGCTACCCAGGCTGCCTTGCTCGCGCAGCAGGATTCCAAGATGAAGGAACGCGAGAAAACCCTCAACGACAAGACCGCCGAACTCGAGCGTGAGCACAAGAAGCATCTCGGCGAACTCGAAGTTGGCAAAGCCCTTATCCAGGAAGAACTTGAAGGCGTTGAAGCACTAAAGACCGAGGTAATAGCCGAGCGCAACAAGCTCAATAAGGAGCGCGAGTCGATCATTGCCGAAAAGAAACAACAAATCGCCCTTATCGCGGCTGAGATGGAGACGGTTTCCCGCGAAAAAGCCGAATTGGCGCAATCGCGTGAACGCAATAACAAGGAATCCGCCATACTGATTGAACAGCAAGAGAAACTGCTGGATGAGGAAAAGAAGCTACAGACCGATAGGGATTCATTTGCAAAGGAGTCATCCAAGGTGCGTGGTGACTTGGAACTGCGCCAAATCCAGCTCATGGAGCAGCAGGAAGCGCTGGAAGCCGACCGAGACGCCGTCCGCAAGCTTAAGGCTCAGAACGAGGCGACCGAGACCCAATTGAAAAAGGAGCGCGTACTTCTACGTTCACAGCGGCTTCAGTACTTGGATGAGTCTGCCGAACTTGCACGCCAGCGAGAAACGTTCTCCATGGAGCAAGCACGCGTCAACGAAGAAGCCCTGCGCCTAATTCGACTCAAAGAGGAGCAGGAAAGTAACATGGAAATGCTGAACAGCCAGCTCGAACAGAAACGCCTAATTTTGGAAAAGGAATTGAAGGTTGCCTTTGAGCAAAAGATACAGGGCGAAATGGCTCGTATTGGTCAGGTACAGAAGACCCTTGATTACCAATTGGCGGACATGCAACGGAAGCAGACCGACATTGATCAGCAACGTGATAGCTTGCTCAAGGAACGTGCCCGGTTCGAGCGTGAACGCAAAGCCTTCTTTGAAGTAGAGCGCGAGATGATCGAGCAGGAAATTGCCGATGATGCCAAACATGATGCTGAAGAGGAACAAGCCAAGCCCGCGATTCCTGCTCCCGCTCCTGCGGTAAAAGCCTCATCTCCACAGGCAGCACCACCAGCCTCGGCCAAACCGGAAAACAAGACCATGGCAAGTCGCGGTCGTTAAGATTTGTCTGGTCTAAAAAGTAGATCAACTCGCACGCGATTTTCGCGATGGGAGTATCAAGGAGCTTGGCAAGGTGGGACAGACGTTCTTGTCTGTCCTCGGATGAGTTGGTAGCTGGACAGACACGAATGCCACGTCACTCATCACACGGATTACGACAACCTTCCGGCCAATGCCACCTATTTAGCACTGAGATACGCTTGGTGGTGCTGAGACCTGTGCATCCACCAGAGTAGGGTCAGCGCCTGCGCCTTCGGAGAAGAAGGAAGGAAAAGGCAGCCAGACTGACCCATACAGCTGCCGACGGCTCGGGGATGGAGGTAATGCTAACCGCATCCACGAAAAGGTCACTCGATACGGTGTTCGTGGTGACATCACTGATTGTCAGCATGGTTTCGGGGGCGGTGGCAGTGTAGTTGAAGGTCAGCTCATACCAAGTATTTACTAAGGGAGTTACCGGCGAGGAGAATGATGCTGCACCAAAATCCACCTTCACAGCGGCGGATGTACTGGCGTAAGATAGATACCTCAGGCTGACGGTGTACGTCTGATCGATGCTGGTTGGTATGAAACGCGAAAAACTCGCACCGGCCGGACTATTGTTCGCGTTGATTTGAGCCACCTGGATACCATCATAGGGAAATAGACCGTTCCTTAGGCCAAGTTGCTGGGAATTCGGTTCATTTAGCGACCAGCCCGGCGAGAATACGCTGCTATTAAAGTCAAAGATCACGGGCGATTCAAAGCCTTCGTAAAAAATGACACTCGCGGTGGCCTGACTAAGGGGTAGCGCGAGTAGGAGGATTGCCGCGCCGATAGATAATGGCTTGGATTTCATTTTGGTACTACTGATGGTAGAACGAATAGACTGTTCTATTAGTCATAAGAATTTTATTCATGGCGGAACTCCGCGTTCTCATGAGAGAAACTCATATAACGTCTGAGCAGAGATTAGCAAGCGGATTATGTCATGTCAGACACGGTACGGTGCGGCGGATGTCTCAAGGCCGGTTCACGCAGAGACGCGGAGATAACGACAGGGGGGAGCAATAGTTTTCATCCCCCTCCGCGCTTTCCGTGTCTCCGCGTGATTTCAGTTTGAACAGTTGGCAGTTTGCAGCGGGTAAAAGGCTGAGTGCAGAACGCTGAAAGCTGTTTTACTTTTTTCCAAAAGGCAGAAGGCAGGAGAATGCCGTAGGCATCCCCGGTAAAGTATGGGATTGGTCCAACAATTCTCCATTTTAGCTCTCTACTCTACTGGCTGATTATCGAAAGCGTCCCACTCACACCGAAATGGGTGCAATTTCACCGCGCACAGGTCTGTAGGGAGCGTAAATGGACCCGATTACTCATCGAAAGCGACTGATTACTCAACGCAACACCCAAATTCCTTCACGCACACGACTAGTTGGAAGCCAAATCAGGTTACGGGACCTACAAAAACGGGAAAAATCGGCCATTCATGCCTGCTTATCGGTCATTTACAGGAATTATTCGCTGCCTTAGGCAATTAAGTAGCTGGATAAACCTAGATGAATGCTTGAACAATTCATTAATCATATGAATAGAAAGCAATAATGCAAAAATAAATCGCTATAATCATCAACTAAATAGATTAAAAATCAAAATAAATCACTAAAATAGACAACGTAATCTACATAATGTATCGCTCATTTAGTGCTATAGCCGCCACATAAACTGTGCAGACATTTTACTCAGTAAAATAGTTCTTGTATTCATTCATAGTTCTACCATTGTGATTTATTTAGCGATTATGTATGCTGAGACATCCATTACACACTCTTATTCGATGATTAAACTATAATATACGGTAAATCTGTCATGTAATTAAAAAAATAATCCTGATGAGGCTACTCATTGGCTCATTTAGTCAGACAAATCTAGTCTGATATGCTCATTTCCAACCCCTTTATGTCCTCCACTCAGGCGTTTATGCCTTCCCTTGAGGCGATTATGTCCGCCACTCGAACCATTATGCGCATTGATCAGTCCAGTATGCCGATGAACTGGGCCTTGAAACCCATCCCTCAGGCCATTCTATCCGTTATCGGGGAGTGCCTGATCAATTATCTCGGCGAGATGGCCGATTCTCGCGCCGATTCGAAGGAAAACGGACCATGCTTGCTCCTTTGCATCTCCACTTTAATCCTCCAACAAACCGATTACTATGATTAATGCCGCAATGTACACTTGGGTTCCCACCGTGGAACGCTTTTTATCCTCCTGGGCTCTCTATATTACCGAGCGCAGTCCTGACAAATCCCACACACTGCCCGATGGGTATAGCCGTGCGGATTTGGCATCCCATTGTAACGAGTTAAAAGGGCACTTGGAGCGGGTTCAGAGGACGGAAGTGGAGCTGGGAGAGGTCAGAGCCTGTCGCATAGGAGCCAAGAAGCTTCTCCGCGACTGGATAAAGGCCTATAATCTGTACTGTAAAACGATCTCTCCAGAACAGGGACGTGCGAAGGTACTTATGCGCACTCCTCTTGTCGGAACTGGTGCGTATCATTTTGGTCAGAGTACAGGGGTGGTGCAGGCAAATTGGGAAAGACTCAATGCAGAAAGATTAGATGCATCGTTGGAGCCCGTAATAATCGCAGGAGTGGTTACGGTGGGGGATTTCAAGGCAAAGAATGAGGAATGGCAATCACTTGAAACCCGGGTGATAGTAGCTGAGAGAGCCCGCCGATCCGCGTATACTGCGGCAGCCGGATTGGTTAAACAGAGCATATACCCCCGGCTGTTGGCCTATCGTCGGATGGTAGCCTCGCAGTTTCAGGCGGACCATTCAGTGATGCTCTCGTTGCCGCGTTTGCATCCGGTAACTGTTAAGGATAAGAAAGCGGCGAAGCAGAAGGCAGTATCTGCTGTCCTCAACGCGGACCATGCCAGTAGCTAATTCTAAACCTAATAAGGAATAGGGAGTGTGACTAAGCCTACGGCATCCTTGTGTCCCACAGGGACACAATGTCGGTAGAAACAGGCATTAAAACACACCCCCGTCCCTAGGGACGGAACGTGGGTAGTGACGTAACAGTCGTAACGCCAAGCACAACCGCACCAATGCTTATCAAAGGCGGGGTGGTTGCGTCCCGACGGGACGCGGGGATTTAAAGGCTGTGTTTTCTACCGACATTATGCCCCTCCGGGGCATTCAAAGGTTGGCAAAATTGGCCAAACTCCAGGATGACCCAATGGGGCATAATAATCCCTTCGGGATATTTCTAATACTGTAACCACTGCCAACGAAATCCAGGACAAGACGGGATTGGTCAGAGTCGGAAGGGCAGAAGGTATTGGGCTGAATGCTGCACGCTGTTAGCTGTAGCTTCCCTTGTTACTCCCATCCCGAAAATCGCGTGCGAGTTGGCCTGCTTTTTCGGCAAATCGCTTATATTCACTCCACAATGATGGGTATGGGTCTTCTGGCATACCATGCCAGGGTGACTCCTACGAGAAATGCGATAAATCCAAAGGCACCCACTAGTCCGGGGACAAACCATGAGCTAAATTCCATCGGCAATACGGCTATTGCTGGATTCGCGGGGTCGTAGAGCAGTTTCGCGGTTGCAGGCAGGCCGTTTGCGTCGATGAGGGGCATCGAGGGCTTCAACTTGCAGCCGACCTCGCGTCGAAAGGTTACTTCATGGCCATCCTTGGTCTCGAAATTATAGTCGTTATAGAACGTCCATTGATAGTCCTTGGCAGTGCTGACAGCCTTTATCTTTGCATCCAGATCGGCTTGGTTGGACAGTATCTGTGTGGATTGACCGGGTTTCTCCACGCGTACGGACACTGCTACCGCTTCGGCAGATGCCCCCTTGGTTAGCAATCGCAAATGGGGCCAACTCTGTTGGAGTGCTATAAACACCATAGCCAGGCCCAGGATGGCAAAGAGTACTTTCGGGATGAGATGGCCCGGTGTGTAGGTGTGGTGGCTTGCAATCGGGCTGTCGATACCCATTGCGAGAGCTTCAGCATCCGCTTTGCGCTTATTTTCCTCGGCTGCAGCTTTCTCATTCTCCACCTCCTCGGCACCGAGTTTTCGGACTATTCCTGCTTTCTCTTTGATTAAGAAGAATGCGACTAGTACGAAGCCGCCTAGAACCATAAGGAAAACATAGAGGTAACCGGCCAGGTAATTGTAGCGAATTGGCACGGCGCCTTTGTCCACAAGCGCGATGGGCACGGTCAACTTGAGTGAGGTCCCTGCTGTGCGGACTTTATCTACGAGGCAGGCGATACGTGTGGATAGCTCGTTTTGCGTTTCATAGTTGGAAACCTTTGTAACCCGCAGCCCGTTTACCGATGGCAGCGCATCGACGCGGGCGTTGCTAAAATCCTCTCCACCGCTGAGACTTCGTGCCAGGGTGATAAGCTTCTGGTCTGGTGCAGGTATCTCAGTAAACAGCGATAGTACACGGTTCACCGCGCGTGATATGGGTGACATGAATGTGGGTTGTGGGTCTTCCACTAAAATGATGTCTGCGGTCAGAGCGGGCGTAGTAAAGGGTGCCGAGTGGAGTGCATCAGAGGCAATCAAACCGGGGGCTGTCGTCCCTGCGAGTTCGATGACGCGCTTACACATGGGTTCTAATAGGTTGCCTTGTTCTTCACCGTAGGGGAGCAGACTGGATACCAAAATAAAGAAATCACGCCCACGGTTGACGATTCGCAGGCCAATAAAGTTGGGACTCTCGGCACGAAGTGTCCGATTGAGCTTGTCGATCTCGCGTTCACGCGCCTTACGCAGCGTAGGTAGAAGGGTATTAGTTGACTGACCCTCGGTGTAAGCCAGTGCTTCATGCCCTGGCAGAATGAGCTTTCCTTTCAGCGCCTGTAAAACTTGTTCGCTCCAGTTATCCGAGCGAACAGTGAGCGTTTTCACCAGAGTATCATTCTCTTTTCGCAGAGCGGTGATTTTTTGTTTATTCCCATCGCGTCCTTTCGCTTCGAGGGCATCAATCTTCTTCTTTAAGGTTTCCTGTCGTGAACGCATTTTTTCCCCGATGGGATCACGCAGGCGGATTTCCATACACGTTCCAGTCTCCTGGACGATACCGTTGGCAAACCACGGATGAACTACAATGTTATCGGGAGAAACCGGACTATTATCCGGTGTGGATAATTGGGCGGCAGTGAGTACCCCGGCGATTTCACCGGCACTTGCTTCTTTCTCCAGACACACACGCGCCATTTGTCCGGCAGGTGGCTGGAAGAGCGAGGCCCAGGCAAGCATGAACAGCCCCAAGCCATTCACGGATAGAAAGCCAAACAGGCCACCCAGAATAGAGGTTCCTGCAAAATAGGTTCCCATGAGGTTGCGCGGGATGTAATCGTAAACCAGCGGATAGTAAACCACTCCTGCGACGATACCTACCACGCAGGTTATCTCTCCAAAGAAAATTATTTCCACAAGAGAAGGTCGCTGATCGGGTAAGTACCAAGTAACATAGCTGAAGTAGGCGATATTTAGCAATAGGATGAGTACCAGGCAGGTAATCCATATTCTCATTCGGTTGTGGCCCTTGCCCTTATCAGCGAGCAAACCCACGGCAGGAATCAGAAAGAGGTTGATGACTCCCCCTACGGCTACATTGAACCCCATTTCCTGGAGATTATAGCCCCATTGATTAATATAGAGAAGCTGGCCTAGTGCCCCCAGATTGGCAGCGAGCATGACCGATGCTATGGAAAAGATATAGAGGTAACGCAACTGCGGTGTGGTCAACGAGTTCCACATGGTTTTGAAGTTGAATTTCTCCCCGGTAAGAGCGCTGTGCGGGGGTAACTCACGAATCCCAAATGCATATATGAACAAGGCTATGATAAGCCCTGCGGATGCACTCCAGAAGATGATTTTGTCCCCGCTCAGCGGTATATCAAGAAAGGGAATCACCTCGTCGAACCGCCCAATGATCATCATCCAGAAGAGGATGTTGATGACTGTCGTTATCCACGTCCCTATGGCAGCGGATCTCCCTCGCATGAATGGCGGGATAATCTCCAGCTTGAGAGCTTCAAACGGGGCATTGAAGTTACCGAAAAACGAGCCCAAAAACATGAGACCTAAAAAGACCCATATATTGGGTGCGAGCGGGTAGGTCACCAGCACGAAGGCCATACCGGAGAAGCCTATAATGAGAAATATCTTACGCCTGCCCCACCGTGTCCAAATGCGATCCGACTTGTAGGCGATGTAGGGTCCCAGTGGTATAAATACGAAAACTAATCCCGGGAGGGACAAGGCAAATGTCAGCGCTGCCGGGTTGTCTATCAGCCGGTTGAGAACAAAGAAGTTCACTCCGTTGACTTGAATGAGGAAATAGAAAAATACCCACGGCACCATCGTCATAAGGAGCCATCTAAAGGGGATACGGGGCTGTCGGGTAATAATCATGGGATTAAGAAAAGCTTATGGGGGAAGGGGGTACCTGCAAGACGTAAACCAAGACGCTGACTAGGTTTAACAATGAAGGCAGAAGGCAGAGAAGGCAGGCAGATTCAAGATGGCAGATTAAAGAAGGCTGAGAAGGCAGATGGCAGATGGCAGTAGATGGCATGGCAGAAGGCAGAAGATTGCAGAGGGCAGATAGATTCACTTGTAACATGATAGACTTGTGCTCCATTCCGGAGGACGTATAGTGCGCATACATTGCATAACTACCCGCATCCAAGTAAAACCGCATGAATGACAGAGTAACCCTTCTTGCAGTGGCACAGCGGGCAGGAGTAAGCACATCAACTGTTTGCAGAGCGCTAAAGAATGACCCGCGTATAACCCGGGACACTGGCGATAAAATACGCCAGATAGCGGTGAGTTTGGGCTATGCGCCAGATCCGCTTATCTCTGCTTTGGCTGCGAATCACTGGAAAACGCCAAAGAACTATTCCGGACTCTGCCTGGCGTATGTGTATAATAAGGCTTTGCCCCATATGCTCGGTAAGACAACTCGCGAGATGGGTCTGCTTCTGCAACAAAAGTCCCTCAAGCTGGGCTATCAAGTGACTTGGTTTAATATCGCAGACTATCCCGATGGGTTTGCGCTTGGCAGAGTATTGCATAGCCGTGGGATTCGTGGAGTTCTGTTTGCCCCGATTTATAATCAGCAACCAGCTATAGAAATGGAATGGAAGCATTTCTGCCTGGTAAGCATGGGACCTGGTTTTTATCCCGTCCCCTTTCACCGTGTCTATTTCAGTGCATTCGAACAGGTTGACCAGATGTTCCTCAAAGTTTGGCAGATGGGTTATAGGAAAATAGGTATAGCCTTGTTGCGTCACACTCATGCCATTGAGGATGATAAGAAACGTATTGGAGCGGCACTCGCCAATAAGTACCTGATTGAGGAACAAGGGGGATCCGTGAGCCTTGTAACCTATGAGGAGAATAATTATCCGGACGATCTAGCCAGTAGGAACGAGGTGATTTGCCAATGGTTTGCACGGGAACGGCCCGAAATTGTCATTGGGTTTAATATAGGCGTGTATCATGCAATGACCGAGCACGGCGGCTACCGTAGCCCGGAGGATTTCGCCTTCGCCACTCTCCACCGTGAAGTAACTTTCCCGACTATAGCGGGACTCGACATCAACTCAGACCGGGAAGTTGATTACGCCTTGTACTTGATGGATCTACTCTTGCGGAGCAATGAAACGGGCATTCCTACGCGACAAATTCGCCACAATGTCAACTTTGCCTGGCACGATGGGCTTACACTTCCGGGCAAGTTAGTAACACCGAACGCTTAGTGCTCTACTGCAATTCTACAAAGAAAGAGACCGCCCCTCAATGGGACGGTCTCTGGCTGATTTGTACTGTTGCTAAATGCAGTTACCGGTTAAGGCGTACCGGCTACTAGTTCTTTGTAAGCGCGAAATCATCGAAGAAAGCTGCGATTGTCGTTCCTGTTACGCATTCGCTTCCTATCCGGACTGAAGTGGCCGAACCAGTGTTGATGGTGAGAGACAACTGTGTCCACCCGGTCGAAGTGATGTACGCATAAGTCTTCGTGGTACCGCCATTCAGGCTGTAGTAAAGCCCGTGGTTGTTTCCGCTGAGCGATGCATTAAGCTTTGCCCATACTTTAAGTGTGTAGGTACTGTTGGTTGACACGGTTATATTCTGGAATGCGGAGTTCCAGCTTCCTGGGTTGTTCAGTCCATAACTGCCGCTATACTTCGCCCCTGTAGTCACCGTCGGAGAGCCGCCAGTCAACCATGATGAAATGGTGCCCGTTTCTAATCCAGGGTTGAGGACGAGGTTCGCACCGCCGCTACTCGATGATGATGAACTCGATGATGATGAACTCGACGATGAGGATGAGCTGCTACTGGATGACGATGACGAGCTGCTGGAAGACGAGGACGAGCTGCTGCTCGATGAAGTACCACCAGTGCTCAAGCTAAAGTCATCAAAGTAGGCAGCGACAGTCGTACCCGACACACATTCACTGCCGATTTGGACTGAGGTGGCCGAACCGGTAGCGATGGTGAGAGACAACTGCGTCCACCCTGTCGAAGTGATGTAAGCATACGTCTTGGTGGTGCCACCGTTCAGGCTGTAATAGAGACCGTGGTTATTCCCTGCGAGTGTGGAGCTTAGTTTAGCCCAAACTCTGAGCGTATAGGTTGTGTTGGTCGACACGGCGAGATTCTGAAACGCCGAGTTATAGCTTCCTGGATTATTCAATCCATAACTTCCTGCGTATTTAGCACCCGTAGTTACTGTTGGGGTGCCGCCAGTCAGCCAGGATGAAATGGTGCCCGTTTCAAATCCAGGGTTGAGGACTAGATTCGCACCGCCGCTACTCGATGATGACGAACTTGAACTACTCGAGCTAGAACTCGAACTCGAACTTGAACTGGAGCTAGAACTCGAACTGGAGCTAGAACTGGAGCTTGAACTCGAACTGGAACTTGCACCACCGCTGGTGATGATGACGCTCTGGAAGCCAAAGCTACCGGCCTTCGCCTTGACGGTGACGCCGTGACTGCCCGCTGCCAGCGTGCCAGCAGATAGTGCGCTGGTTGTCTGGTACGTGCCATTACTTCCTGTATTAGGAATCGATAGCGTGCCTATAAGCTGACCGTCCACGTAAATGTCGGCCTGGTTTGATGAGCCCGCAGAGCCCGCGCTAAGCGCAATACTGTAGGTGCCGGAACTACTATTTTTAACCACATAATTGACCCACGTCCAGTTGCCGTTTGCGTTCATGTTGGAAGGGTTGGAGCCTGCCCAAGATGTGGGTGCTACATAACTGCCAGCACTAATAGTAGCCGGGAGTGCGGTGCCATAGGTGGCCAGCGACTGGGTTGAGGTATTGATGTTGTCTATCGCGTTGAGCTTGCGTGTATTAAGGTTGTTGATGTCGTGTGTAAAGCCCCACTGATAATCACCAACTGCATTGAAATACATGAGAAGGTCGCCACCGTTTTGGTTCCATATCGCTTGATGTCCATTCATCAAGGTTGTCATGCGCACGTCGTTCCAAACCTGTTCTTTCAGATTGTCCACAGAGGAACCATTGGTGCTTTTATCCATACTTGGGCCACCCTCGTAAGCGATACGCTTGCCATATAATCCCAGGACATAGTTGACGTCATCCTGCACCGTGCTAACCCATGCCGCATCTCCGTAGGTCTCACTATTCCAGACGGAGTTCATGTCCCAAGTGCCATTATTATCAGGATTATAATACGCGGATCCACCGCCACCATAGATATAGTACGAGGGAGGACGCGGGGTGGCTACTTTGCTCGCATTATTGTAGTAATCTTGCAGCATGTGTGCCTGATGCAGGAGCCAGAATCCAGAGTAGGTGAGTTGTGATTCAAGAACTGGGCGAACCCGGGTCATCATCGCACCGGAGCCAAATATGTTGCGGAAAATAACACTAATTTCCACCGTGCGCTTGGCACTGCGTCTGGCCGCCCAATTCCAGTCACCCGTATCACCATCGAAATTCAGTGGTGAGCCACCGCTGTTTACCTCACTAATCGCTGCGTTGTGGTTGATGCCGCTTTGGTCGAAGGCACCGGCCGTATTCCATAGCTCATTGGAGTACTCCACATAGACTTTCAGACTGGAATTCAGCGGAGCAAACACTGGGCTGGCCTGTGTGCTCGTATATGGGGTCACGCCATTGCTACCAAAGGCAATTAACTGAGCGACTTTGGTGACATAGTCGTCGTTCGCCTGGACAGGAATACATATCCACATGTCCTTATTGGTCTCATTGGCAAGCCGGACAGCGTATTCGAGCGCGCCGCCCACACCCTGCCATCCATAGCCTGCACGTTCCACATTGTTGGAATAGTAGTTGGCGTTGACACGGTCGGACCAATTCACCTGTTTATTACCGTTGGTCGCCAGATAATCCATGAACCGGATGACGCTAAACTTGGCTATAAGGTTTTTGATCTGGTTAGTGAATGTAGTGCTGGTGCTATAAGTCGTGGTCCCACCGGGTACCGTTGGCCGCATTATCTTGAGATTCGTCAATCCCGTATTTGTTGCACTGGCTGCGGTTCGCTTCGTAGCAGTAAAGATGAGGTTCAAGTCGGTGTTTGACAGAGTCAGCGTTGCCGTCGTGGTATTAGTCCCCGCGTTGTAAGTCTGCCCCGAAACGGTGGCGCCACTGATTGTGGCCTGCCCATTAAAAGAGAGCGCATAGGTGCCACTCATATTGATCGGCGAACCTGCCCAGACATAGAGCCTCGCATCCTGGGTGGGCCAGCCATTGGAATCGGCAGAGGCATTCGCTGTATCAGCGGTATTGCGCCAGGCGCGAGCCTGTTTGATGGCGTCAGCAAATGTAAGTTCGCCGTTGTAGTCCGACGCATTAGAAATGTTTATGCCAATCGCCGGGCCTGCCTGCACCGAAGTAGGCAGTGTTGCACAAGCCAAAGCGCATAGCGCGATTGCACTTGTAAACCAAGCCGCACTCTTCTTCCAAGCTCCAACCGGGTTGGCTGAGTTGGAACGAAGGACGGCGGTGGAGTCGGCCTGTCGTGAAACAGGGCGATGCTGTTGAGGTAATTTCATATATCTACGGAGTATTGTTGAGTTAACGTGCCGGTCAGGCAAAATAAGGGTAGCCTGACCAGCATGTTAGGAAGACTATGACGGCACTGTCGCGTGAACAATGGCATGGGCATGCAATCGTTGCACGTGCAGAGGGTTAAGCGGGTTCCGGGGTCCGAAAGGCGATCTTGCCCTGCTTGTAATGCCGTGATAAAGGATAAGACAGTTCCCGTTTACCCCTTACCCATTACCCCCAATTACTATGAGTTCGTCCACGGTTCTTACCATTACAGCGAAAGCATGTGTGCTGGCTGCTATGGTCGCATTCCTTGCCCACTTACCGATGCAGGGGCAAAGCATTACTATCGACACTTCTCTAGCAGGCAGGCAACAGGTGATCGACGGATTCGGTACCTGCTTATCCAGCACGGAAGCGCAGCAAGCCTGGTGGCAGCAACTGTACTTCGATGATGTTGGCTGCTCCATTCTTCGCATGGACCTCGTGCCGCGGTACAAGGCACCGTACTCAGACCGCACTTATAATTCACCGTGGTTTCATAACACTCCGTCACTTCCAGGTCCCGAGAGTAACAATGTACGCACCTATACAGGTCCGAACGACTACTCCCGGTTATACAATAACTACCGCGCACCCATTGCTGTAATGGGACCGAACATAGATGCAAACATCGCTCTCTTTGACTTGAACCACGACACGCCGAAGACCGGCGGTACCGCCGCCAAGGTGGGGAAACAGAAACTCGCCCAACTGGGCGACTTTAAGTTTACGGCCTCATTCTGGTCACCACCACCCTGGGTGAAAGTCAGCTCCGGTAACACGATTAGCGGGCAGAGTGGTATCATGCCTGTGAATGGCACTCCGTGGCCTTTTGTGTGGTTCGACAACTTTGCTGGTGGCAAGCTCGATGTATCGGGCACGCCGCTTGAAGTGTTTAATGATTCCACGCTCGGTGGCACTGGACCAACGAGTGCGTTGACCCAGTTCGCACGCACCGCCGCGGCCTATATTCGTGGCATACAGAACACATATGGTGTGAACTACTATGCGATAAGCATCCAGAATGAGCTGAACTTCGAAGAGTTTTATAACAGTTGTACCTACCCGCTCAGTTCGCAGTATATTGCCGCACTGAAAGCAGTCCGGGCCGAGTTCGACAAGTATGATGATTTGAGACCCATTAAAATTATGGGGCCTGAGGACTTGTTGGGGAATGATGGCTGGGCACTCTGGCAGTACGGTGGCGGTGCAACGACAATTCATAAGAACCTGCAATATCTGCAAAATTTGCATGCCGACCCCGTGGCCCGGGATGCGGTAAGTTATTTCTGCATCCATGGGTACGCACCCGATGGTGTAAGTAGTGCAGGATCGAACCCCACCTCTTGGGACCGCTGGGCAAATGGCTGGAGCGTGGCACCGGCAGGCGGGCTACCTTCCAGCGTGCAGGGTTTCACCACCTATGGTAAGAAGTCTTGGATGACAGAAACCAGCGGCGAGAACGCTGCCTGGCTTAGCCCAACGAGTGGATTTCCGAATAATGGCGCATGGAGCATCGCCCTCAAGATGCACCAAGCGCTGACGGTCGGGCGTCAGAGCGCGTGGGTGTACTGGCAATTTACCGATGGCAACTCGACCGGAGGCTCGACACTTACCGATAGTACATCGCGGGCGAGTAGCGCGAAGCTGAATGCCTTCAAGCACTTTGCCCGCTTTATCCGCCCGAACGCTGTCCGCGTGAATACAGCCACCAGTGGCTTGAGCAATGTGAATGTCAGCGCCTACGTGCACGACGGCAACAACACACTGACGCTTGTCGTGGTGAATGGCAATGCCAGCGCGGTAACCGCGGCCATCACAGTGCCCACTTCACCTGCGGGTATTACCAGTTTCCAAACCTATAAATCCAGCAATGCCAACTATTGGCAAAGCTCCACCACCAACGTTACAGCGGGTACCGCGAGCATTACCATACCTGGCTATGGAGTGGCCACTCTGTATGGCCAGGGGCTTGGCGCGCCGGTGGCAGCCGTCGAGCGCAGTGGTACCGCCATTGTTGATGCAGGCACGGATAGTGTCCCGCCCATCAGCCTTGGTGGTAACCATTCCCTGAACTACACGCTCGAGAACACCGGACAGAGTCCCTTGATTGTCAATGGAGTCGTCCAGATTAGCGAATCGCTCAACTGCACGGCAGTCGTGACGAGTGAAGCGCCGGGAAGCATAGCATCCGGTGGCACTGCGGATATAACTGTGCAGGTGACTCCTACGGCCACAGGTCCATGGAGCTGCCGTGTCACGATGGCAACGAATGAAGCGGCGAATCCTTCTTACACTTGGGTAATCTCAGGAACCGCATCGCAAAGCTTCGAATCATGGAGCAGTGGCATCACCTGGCCTCAGGGCAGTAGTACGACAGCACTTGATGATGCCGATGGCGATGGCTTGAGCAATCTCCTGGAATACTACCTTGGCACCAGTCCAGTGAGTGCAGGAAGCCGTGCTACGATCGTTCTCGCATCGGATAGCGTCGACCCGGTCAATGTCCTCCATTATTCCTATCGCCGCAATCGCTGGTCCGAGGGCGTGAACCATACACTCGAACAATCAACGGATCTCTCCCTCTGGACCAGTATGCCTGGTGTAACAGAGACCGTCACCCCCGTGGGCGGGCAGCCGAATTACGAGGATGTATCCATAGCCGTACCGTTTACCGGGAAGGCAAGGCTCTATCTGAAGCTGAAGGTCAGTAAACCGTGATCCTTGGCAGGTACTGTTTATTTATCCAGTACCCACTCTGCTATTCTCCGCAGTCGATCCGGTTTCATTTACTCAATCGACCGATGCGAAGCTCGATTATGCCCAGTAGTCGAAGTCCGCTTCGCGACGATGTTCGCGGAAGACGCGGAAGACGTGTGCCGGAAGTCCGTCAACAGGGTCGAGTTTGACAAAATTCCTCACCCCGCGCCAGAGGTAGTTCGCTGTTGGAAGCGTTCCAACGTAGGGTGGGAGCATATCCTGAACAAGGTAGGGCTCGCTTGAGGGCAGGCCCATCTTATCCAAGGGAAGGGTGACCATGCCTTGCTGCACATTGGCGTAATCCAGATTGACCACGGTGAGAACTTGGTTGCTCAGGTCTGGCGTACTTTTCAGGTAAGCAATGATGAAGGGGTTATCGGTTTCGCAGAAGGTGATGTTTGTGGTGCGCTGGAGGGCGCGGTTGTCTTTGCGTATCTGGTTAATGCGAGCAATGAGGTTCTTCAGGTTGCCCTCGGTTTCCCAATCCCACCAGCGGAGCTGGTACTTCTCATTGTTGTAGTATTCCTCCTTACCTGGAGTTGGCGTGCGCTCAAACAGTTCAAGTACTGGACCGTACATACCCCAGTTTGAGGAGAGGGTGGCGGCAAGTATGACGCGGATGATGTGTCCCGCTCTGCCGCCGTGAACCAGGTAATCATGGAGAATGTCCGGGGTATTTGGCCAAAAGTTCGGGAAAAAGGTCTCCTTCACGTCGCTCTGGGTAAGTTCACGCACATAGCTCGTAAGCTCTTCCTTCGAGTTGCGCCAGGTGAAGTAGGTGTAGCCTTGGGTGAACCCGCTCTTGGCCAGGCGATACTTCATCTTTGGCCGGGTGAATGCCTCCGCGAGGAAAAGCACCTCGGGGTGCTTCTCTTTGATCGTCGTGATACACCAGCGCCAAAACTCGACGGGTTTGGTGTGCGGATTGTCCACACGGAAGATTTTTACGCCATGCTGTATCCAGAAGAGAAACACACTGCGAAGCTCATGCCAGAGGGCTTCCCAGTCCTCGGTCTCGAAATTAAAGGGGAGAATGTCCTGATACTTTTTCGGTGGGTTCTCGGCATACTGCACGGTGCCGTCGGGACGCCACTTAAACCACTGGGGGTGCTGTTTCACATACGGGTGGTCCGGTGCGCACTGGAAAGCGATGTCCATGGCTACTTCGAGGTTGTTTTCCCCGGCTGCCCAGATGAAGTCTTGGAAGTCCTTATGGGTACCGAGGCGCGGGTTCACGTCTTTGTGCCCGCCTTCGTGGCTGCCGATCGCCCAGGGGCTGCCCACATCGTCCGGCTCAGCGCGAAGAGCATTGTTTTTGCCCTTGCGGAAGTGCACACCGATGGGGTGAATAGGCGGAAGGTAAACGATACTGAACCCCATCCGCGCAATCTCAGGCAGCAGTCGCTGCGAGGTCTTGAAGGTGCCATGTTCGCCAGGATTCGCACCCCAGGAGCGTGGGAAAAATTCATACCAAGCACCGAAGATGGCGCGCTCTCGCTCGACAAGTACGGGAACCCATTGGTCAAGCGTTGTAGCCAGGGAGCGGTCGGGGTAGCGGTGAACCAGTTCCAGAACTCGCTCACTCAGTGCAAGGTCCGCGCGCAATTTCGTATCGCGATGTGCATCGCGCAGCACTCCTGCCCAGTCCAGTAATAGCGCTGCATCGTGAACGGGTGCTCGAGTCGATGCCTCTTCAACCAAGTTTGCCCCGATTAGCAGTTCGAGTTGCGGATCCTGCCCATCATTCAGTTTCCGAATAAAGCCATAACGCCAGGAGAGAAACCCATCCACCCAAGCACTTACATTATACTCCCAGTATCCGATGCCATCCGGCAGAAATTCCCCAAGCCACTCATCATTCCACCGCAGCTTCATCGGGGACTCTTTCCAAGTCGGTTCGAAGCGCCTGCGCCACTGCAAGCGCACCGCGAGCTGGTCGTGCCCGTCTGCAAGAACCCAGGTTTCCACCGGAATGGATTCGCTCTCGATACGCTTTACAGCGAAGAGCCCGCCATCAATAGAGGGCATCGTCTTGTCTATGACGATCCTATTGCGGCCAGACAGTCTGATTGGTTCTAGTACGAGTTTAGCAGCGTTTTTAGCCATGGTCGGTAGTGAGCCGAAATGGGTTCGATTGAAATCGGCTCAAGATGTCGAAGCAGAGCAGCATGCCAATCATGACTCCAAATGCAAGCGCGAGAAACGAGGAGTTGGGGTGCATTCGCAACTGGCAGGACGAACGGGCCATGCTCCATCAGCAGTTCTCCATTCACTCCGACTTATACCGCAGCGCTAGCTGCAGCAGTTCATTCAGTGGTACCGTAGCCAGGCAGATCGCGGTATCGCACACGCCGTAGTAGATGTGGACAAGCCCATCGACTACTACAGCGGCAGTGGGAAAAATGACATTCGGAATGAGCAGGCCAAACTTCTCGTAGTATTCGGTCGGCTCCATGATCGGGTGCGGACAGCGGGCGAGTACTCGGGTAGGGTCTTTGAGATCGAGGAGCATAAGCCCCATCCGATAGCACACCCGCCGAGTGGCGGTGTCCTGATTTTCCACGCCATGGTAGGTGGTAAGCCAACCGTGCTCGGTCTTTATCGGAGGCGCGGAACCACCGATCCGGTTGTCCTCCCAGGCAAATGCTGGGGCAATCACCTTCTGTGGCTCCGTCCATTTGATTAGGTCCTCGGAGTAGCTCAGTTGAATGCACGGTGGTTCCGCATCGTGTTCCGTATTCGTCCCCACAAAGCGTTGAGGACGCCGCAGCAATGCAAATCGCCCACCGATTTTCTCGGGAAAGAGTATGTTATTACGGTCATCCCTATCCATGTCGCTGGTCCACGAGTGAAATGCCCAATGGACCAAATCTTTTGACACGGCCACGCCAGATCGGGTCTGATTTTCGGCAGACTTAAAGGTTACTCCCGGGTACTCGGTTTCATGGGATTGCGGTACGCCGAGTCCGGTGGGATTGCAGCTCCACGCGTACGGACGGTACGCAAACGTCATATAAAATGTGTCCCCAATCTGCACGATTCGCGGGTCCTGCACGCTTCCGTACTTGGAGCCACACATTGCCGGGGTGAATACCGGCTCCTCGCTGAGATGGTTGAAGTGGATGCCATCATCACTCACCAGCGCGCCAATACTGTTATGGAACGGTCGCAACCCACCACCAGCTCGCTCAAAGAGATAGAAGTGATTATTGTAGTGGATAACGGCGGGGTTAAAGACCACGGCTCTTCGCCAGTCATAGAGACCGGGCCGAACTACCGGGTTCTGGGGGCAACGTCGCAAGGTAATGGCTTCGAGTGTCATAGTGGGAAAGAGTGGTGATTTCAGCTTGGGTTTGACGTGGTGTTGTGATGCTTCCACCACTGACATCTTGGATGAAAGTAAGACGAGAGAGCCTGAAGTCAGCACGAAATGGATGTGGCTTCGGAATTACTCATGCCCAATCTCCACTGGATGATGTATTGAACGAAGCCAATTTATTCGAGATGCACCGATTTTACCCTGGAGCATTTCGAAGTTGTTGCTGCGAACTGCTGTGACGCGAAGGACGTGACTCAAATTATGCCATGGAGAACGGAAGGCGTAGGAACAGACGATGCAACACCGACCTGAAGTTGCGATTATACGCCACGGACAGTCCGTGACACCCTATAGAGTCCCATTCATAAGCCACGGACAGTCCGTGACACTGAGATAGGTCCGTGCATAGACCTACGGACAGTCCGTGACACCCTATAGAGTCCCATTCATAAGCCACGGACGGTCCGTGACGCTGAGATAGGTCCGTGCATGGACCTACGGACAGTCCGTGATACCGAATTGGGGCCTTGCAGAGGTCCACGGATGGTCCGTGACACCGAAATGGGTCTATGCAAAGGCCACGGACAGTCCGTGACACTAAAATAGGTCCTTGCAGAGGTCCACGGACGGTCCGTGACCCTTGTACAACTCTCTGACATCGGAAATGACATATCCGGAAATGAGATATCCCTGAAGGAAGGCGGGGTCTTGAGAAGCATTCCGGTGTCAGGGGCCAAAGACAGCCATTGACCCATGAAGCTGTCGTGTTCGTGACCCAAAGACAGCCATTGACCCTATAGCAAACTGGTGTCTTTCTTTCTTGTATCTCGTTGCCCAGAAAGTGAGATGCGCCCCACAACTTCGATATCCACCGATTTTACCCTGTACCACGAAATCGCAGTTGTCATTAGCCTCGCTTCCGGGCTTAGTGCGCGGAGTATCCATGCGCGATCTTTTAATTAAGTACAAAAAACAGCTACTGCCCGTCGCACTATTACTGCTATTGATTGGAGGGCTGACCCTCTGGCTAGGGTGGGAATACCGCGAAGAACTGAAGCAGTTCGTAAGTGACGCCCGGGTCTGGACAACGGCGAAACTCACGGTACTGCATCCCGTGGTCTTCGTTCTCGTCTTCGGGCTCGCACCGCTTGCACTGTTCCCCATCTCGATCTTGTATATGACAGCCGGGGCGTATGGGCTGGTACAGGGATTAATCATGGTGTGGCTCGGGCTCGCGATCAACATCGCCCTCGGCTACTGGTTGGCGCGGGGCTTTATGCGCAAGTGGATTCTCTTTCTGGCTGCCAGGATGAACTACACAATCCCTCAGGTAGAAGGCGGAAGTGCGGTAAAACTCTCGCTCGTGGTGCGTATCGTACCGGGCTTACCCTTTGGCATGCAGAACTATTTTCTCGGACTAGCCGCAGTGCCCTTTAAAATCTACTTCCCCATCTCCATGGCGGTACAGGGCACTATAGGCACTGTGATGGTCATTGCCGGGGGCTCTGCCCTGCGGGGGAACTATGGGATGGCACTCACTGCCATCGGATTGTTTGTTCTACTCACAGTAATCATCAGTATATTGCGCAAACGCTATGTCCGCATGGATGCCGAGAACAAAGCCTGAGCCCGACGGCCAGATTCTCTCCGTTGGGCAGCTAACCCGGCGGTTGAAGGATGTCATTGAATCCGCATTGCCCGATGTGTGGGTGCGCGGTGAGCTATCGAACTTCCGTCGCCAGGAGAGCGGGCACTGCTACTTTTCTCTCAAGGATAAGGAGAGCCAGATTCCCGCTGTGCTATTTCGTGGTGATGCTGCAAGAACCACAGTGGAGCTGCGCGACGGGCGTCAGATTCTGGCATGGGGCACGCTGAGTGTTTATGAGCCACGTGGCTACTATCAACTCATTGTGCGCTCGGTGTTGGAAGATGGACTCGGACGGTTACAACAAGAGTTTGAGCGACTCAAGCGAATGCTCGCTGCCGAGGGGCTCTTTGATGCGGCGCGCAAGAAGCGCATTCCCACCACGCCGCGAACGCTCGGGTTTGTGACGTCTCCCACAGGCGCAGCGGTGCAGGACTTCATCAGTGTGCTGCGTCGCCGTGGATGGAAAGGCCGCCTGGTTATTCTTCCGGCACGCGTGCAGGGTGCAGAGGCAGCAGGCGAGATCGTGGCACAAATCAAGCGCGCTGAACGTCTGGGGATATTCGATCTGCTTGTGGTTGGGCGCGGTGGTGGCAGCCTCGAGGATATGTGGCCGTTTAACGAAGAGGCTGTAGCGCGAGCAGTGGCGGACTGTACGATCCCTACCATTTCCGCTGTCGGGCATGAGATAGATTTCACACTGGCGGATTTCGCAGCGGATAAGCGCGCAGAGACGCCCACCGCTGCGGCAGAGCTTATCTCCAGTAGTTATATAAAGGTAGTGGACAGCGTAACGCAGCTCCGGGATGCTCTCTACGAGCAAACGGAACGCGAACTGGAGACCCATCAGCGGCGATTGGAATTGCTCCACGAAAAGCTGCGCCGACACTCGCCCCAAAATCAGTTGGAGCAGATGGCCATCCGCCTCGATGAGTTACAGAATCGGTTGAACTACCATACCGCAAGTCGGCTGCAAGCGATTCGCGGGGATATAAAGATGGCAACTTTTAGACTGAGCCGCGTATCACCAGAGCAGCGGGTGAGTCGCTTGCGCGAAAAGGTAAGCGGGCTCGCTCAACGGATAGAGAATCTCGGGCCCGCCGCTGTCCTGCGCCGTGGGTATGCCATGGTAATCAACGATCTAGGCGGCATTGCAGAATCCGCTGCGGTTCTGCAACCGAATGATGCCATTACGATCCAGTTCCATGATGGCCGCGCTAGTGCTCAGATAAAGCAATGTATACCACACATGCCGCCATCTACTGGTGGTTCTGTTAGCCATACTGCGCCTACGTTATAGCTTTGTATGGAACCTTTGGCGTTACAGGACCTGATTGTGCTCTTCCTCTGTGGTGGAATAGCGGGATTTATCGATTCTATCGCCGGGGGCGGGGGGCTTATCAGTTTGCCCATGCTGCTTTCGGTCGGATTGCCCCCGCAGATAGCACTGGGTACAAACAAGCTTCAGTCCACCTTTGGCAGTCTGGCTGCAACCATCAATTATGCGCGACAAGGATTGATCGATTTCCGTGGAGCGCTATGGGGTGTCGTTTGTACCGCGATCGGTGCCGTAGTGGGGGCCATAGCGGTACAGTTGTTGGATAAATCGATTCTCACCCGGACAATTCCCCTCCTGTTAACAGCCATCTTCTTCTATGTGCTGTTCTCACCCCGACTGGGCGAAAAGGATATGCGTACCCGCTTAAAGGAAACGCTGTTCTATCCCATGGCTGGTTTGCTTCTGGGCTTCTATGATGGCTTCTTCGGTCCAGGTGTGGGCACTTTCTGGACTATAGCATTTGTCACACTTCTGGGGTACAATTTGAAACGAGCCACCGGCCACACGAAGCTGATGAACTTCACCAGTAATGCCGTATCCCTCGTCGCCTTTGCCCTTGCAGGAAAGCTGGTCCTCGTTGCCGGCTTCGTCATGGGCTTTGGTCAGCTACTGGGTGCCTGGAGCGGCTCGCACCTGGTCATCAAGAAGGGCACCGGATTCATCCGCGCGGTTTTTCTTGCAGTGGTGGGGGTGACCATTGTCCGCTTACTCACTATTGCTTATCTGCGCTAAGAACATCGGGCGCGCCAATGTGCAACCCTGCGTACACCGCCAGGCATGGGCGTTGTGGTTGAGCTGTTCTGTAAACAACACAGGCATCTTGGATTCAAGATGCCTGTGCTTCTAGATTGCGAATGGGTGTGCGACACCGGCCACCTGCGTGCCGGTTTAGTGTACGCTGCCGCCCTTAAGCACGATCTTCTCGCGAGCTTTCTCAACAGGGATATTCGGTGCGTTGCGGACCGTGGCCCAGTTGCCCTGCGGTGCGGCCCAGAGACAGGCATTATAGATCACCTGCTGGATGGTGGCGTTATGGTACGTAGGATAGGTTTCATGGCCGGGACGGAAGTAGAAAATCTTGCCATTGCCACGGACCCAGGTGGCACCACTGCGGAAGACTTCTCCACCCTCGAACCAGGAGATAAACACTTGCTCATCGGGTGCAGGAATGCCGAAGGGTTCGCCATACATTTCCTCATTCTCCAGCTCGAAGCACTCGCTCAAGCCAGCAGCAATCGGGTGCCCGGGATTACAGACCCAGATGCGCTCCTTCTCCCCGGCTTCCCGCCATGTCAGGGCACAGGAAGTACCCATGAGTTTCCGAAATATCTTTGAGAAGTGACCGGAGTGCAGCACGATTAAACCCATGCCCTGCAGGACACGAGTCTGTACTTTCTCCACGATGGCATCCTCTACTTTGCCATGGGCACAGTGACCCCACCAGACAAGCACGTCTGTGTTCGAGAGGACGGCATCGGTCAGCCCATGCTCGGGTTGGTCCAGAGTAGCGGTTCCCACGCTCAGCGTGGAATCCAGCTTGCGCAGACCAGCAGCAATAGTGTTATGAATGCCATCGGGATAAATCCCTTTGACAACGGCGTTCGTGTGCTCATGCACATTCTCATTCCAGATCGTAATACGTGGCTTGCTCATAGTTATAATAGTACAGAGTTGGGTAGTCGGGGGAAATCGACTTACGCTAGTCTGTACGAAACGGGCTGTTCCTGTCCATAAGGAAGTGTGGAGCAGGACAATGATCAGCGCATCTCGGAGAGTAATCACTACTCACTCGGTTTCTTGTGTTCAAATAACCCAAGAAGGGGCATTCAACTATTGAATTGCCAGACTGCCATCTGAGTGTTAGGCAAATAATGGCATCTGTAAAGGACGCCATTAAATCAAATCAGAAATCAACCTACTGTTAACCAACAGGAGAGTAAAATGCCTAAAGAAACTGCCAAGAAAATCGCTACCAGTAAGAAGTCCGCACCGATCGTCGAGCCCATCAAGGCTGCGACTCCAGCTAAACCTGCAACGAAAGCGGTGAAAGTCGCCCCGGTGGCTGCTCCCGCACCTGTCAAGAAAGCAAAAGCTCCTGCCACGAAGACTGCCGCCCTCGCAACGAAGCCATCGGTTACCGCTGCAAAACCTGCGACCACCGCGCCAGCCGCTGTAGCTGCTCCTGCAACAGCTACACCTGTGGCTCCCACCGCCTGTGCCTGTGCTCAGTCGAAAACCTGTGCCACTACCATCGTAGTTAATTACGATGCAGGGTTTGGCAACAGCCTCTTCCTGCGCGGAGAGGGTACAGGTCTTAGCTGGGACAAGGGCGTGGAGATGCAGAACCTCAACAGCGAGGAGTGGATGTACACCGTGCAAGGTGCGACCAGCACACTTGCAGTGAAAGTCCTGGTCAATGACAGCCTTTGGTCCTCCGGGGCAAATGTGGAAGTCCCCGCAGGGCAGAAGACCGTAATCACACCCGTATTCTAAGGACAGTAACTACCGTCCTGCTCTCGTAACCGGGAGGGTGGTTGAACCACCGTCGTCGGTTATTTCCAGAAGCCGCTCACGCAATTGCCGGGCGGCTTCTGTGCGTTCGGAAGGCCAGTTGACGTCCGTGCTCCCGGCCATGCGGCGGCAATGGACGCGCAGTCTGGCAAAGGGATGCGGCAGCCAGAATCCATCCCAGGATTTACTTACTCTCCATGAGTTCGAGGGGGAGTGCGCGACGGACACCATGATGATGGGTGATTGTGTAATTTCCGTGATCATCGCAGCGCCTTCCTTAAAGTCATAGCAGGGTCCGCGTGGACCATCCGGGGTGATGCCCACATCGTTACCTTCGCGTAGTTCGGCGATGAGTTCGCGTGCTGCGTTGAGCCCCCGTCTACTGCTGGAGCCACGGGCTGCCTTGATGCCGAGCATTCCGAAGAGTGCGCTGAGCCACGCACCATCGCGGCTGGCACTGATCAAGGCGCAGAGGGTGCGGCGTTTCCTATAGCGGCGGTAGATTTCGCCCGCGGTGAAGAGTCGGTTATGCCAAAGGATGAAGACCACCGGCTGCTCGGTATTTGTTAACGTAGCGAGTTCCTCGGCATCCATCTCGAAACGCAGGGTTCGTGTCCAGATGCGCATTACGGTGGCGGCAATCCGGAGCATCGCGTGTTGGTGCCATTTAAGTTGAGTAACGGGGCGCACTTCCGCTCTGGCAACAGGCGTTTCGGGTACGGGTAATTCGCTCTGTGAAAGCGATCTGACAGGTGGATTCGGTTCCATCGATACGTTCATGTGTCTTAAGTTAAGCAAGCCGGAGCCAATCACGATGAGGGAGTCTTGGCAATCCCTTCCAATCGCGTACGTGTTCTCGGGGCGTGTGGGCTGTATCACGATGTTGGTGTCCGCGAATTCCCGACCGGGAATTCCTATTCGTACCAGAGCGTGACGTTCTAGCTACCTGATTATACCAGAGCTCTGTCTACCTTCTGACTCTTTCAGCCATTCACGAATCGGTTTTCCGTCAAGTACCAAGTCTTCCACGACTCCGCGACCATCAAGCAGACGTACGATGGCGTAGTCTTTGGATAGGGCGGGGTCTGTATTGGTCGTGGAGGCTGTATTGCGCAGGCGTTCTGCAAGCTGGCGCTCGGCTTCGGGGGCGCGTGTTTCGTTCATGTAGTAGCGGTCAAAGGGGACGACGAACGCTGCGGTGCTGCCTTGCGCCCAAGTCACTTTTACTTTGAGGAAGCGACCTTTCCATGGCTTATATGGGGTCAGTTCCTTTACGGTAGCGAAGCCATCGGGGTCTATGTCTAGAATAGCATACGCGGTCTGGTGGCGAACGAGACTCGTCGCTTCGGCGATGGGGTGGTTTGTGCCGATGGAGAAATTCAGGCGCATGTAGCGTCCGCGAAAGGGGTCGTAGGGATCGCGGGGTGTCATCCGGAAATGCACGGGTTCGCCCTTGGCCAGTATGTGTTCGAAGCGATAGATCAGCGCGAGTGGGATGGCGACTTGTGCGATGGCTGCGACTGCAAACAGTAGCCAGAGAATTCGGGCACGGTTCATAGTGCCTCCTTTTTGAAACGACGCGATAGTATGAGATTCACAGTGAGAAAGCCGGCGCCAACGAGGATGAAGGCGATTCCCCGGCCCATTAAGCCCATGTTGTTATCGAAGAATCGCATGAGGATTAGCGCCGAGAGCAGGATAAGTCCTTTGTTCACCGTGCCAAGCTCTGCATGGTTTAACCCGTTCCGCATGGTAGCTAGGGCGAGGACAAAGAGGTAGGCATTTGCCAGTAGAACTGCGCCCAGGGTTCCTGTCATTACGGTTACCATGTAGCCGGCGGTAAATACCAGAAATGCGCTGCCCCAGAGCAATACAGCCCAGCGGCGCTCTCTTAGGTGCTGACTCCAGAGCACGCCTGCCGCGCCGAGAATCAGCATGCCCATGAGTATGTCGAGCCAGTCTTTCCATGAGTCTGGCTGCCATGTCCAGTGCTGTACATGAATGAGTTCTTTCCAGCCAAAGGAGAAGGTAAGTACCATGGCCAGAGCTGCGATGCCCAGCCCACCGATGGTGCGGAATGGGTGCTTCTGGGTACGAGTGTCATCGGGGGTTGCCGTGTCCGAGGTTTGCAGCATGAACAGGAACGAGAACCAACCGCTATATAAGATTAGCCACAGTCCGGGTAGTGAGTACTCGAGCGTAAACCCCAGTGCCACTGATAGCGTCACTACTAGGCACCATCGCAGAGCGCGGAGTGTCCTTTCGCGGTTCTTTAGGTGGTATAGCTCCCAGATGAGATAGAGCGAGGGGGCGAGGAGTAGCCAATAAACTTGGGGGTACTGACCGTCTATGCGCTCATTGGCGGCCCAACTCACAATGATTAACTGGTAGAGCGTAAAAGCCATGCCAGACTGGTAAACGAATAGGAGCGGGAGGCTGAGTAATCCCCAGGTTAACAAGAAGCCGCCCAAGTCTCCCTCGACATGGTATGTCTGCCCAATTAATCCAATGGCTGCGGCTAGGGTTAGCATAGTTCCTGTCGCGACACCCTCCCGCCATGCGTGGGAGTCTTGTCTTCGAAGCAGTACCCAAGCACCCAATGCCTGAACGATTAGCAATGGACTCAATGCCAGCACCGCGCGAATCGGTCGACCCAGGGTTTCCCAGTTATAGGCGAAGAGCAGAATGATACCGCTGGTAATTAGCAGGCTGCCTAGAATCCCAAAGATAATGAAGCCGAGTCGTCGCTCCGGAACGGGCGGACCATAGCGCATTCGCAGTGAGGTGGCAGTCCCCTCGGTTATCACTCCCTCGCGCAACCACTCGGATATCTCAGTATGCAACCAGCGGATGTTTTTTTGGTCGGTTTTCATTGGGTAAATGCCAGAGGAGGGCGCGGGGTGGTTGGAAATGGCGAAAATGGATGTCTGTGCGTGCGAGTGGGTGGACGAGAGTGGATGTGAGGGGATACTATTTACCCTCGTCCTTCACTCGATTACTCGGTACCCAGCCGCGCTGGCCAAAGCGATTCACGCACCAGAACCAGCCGCTCTCCTCGGTCTCCACGACCAAGCGGTCTGCTTTCTTAAACGAAAGCTCTGTGCCGTCGTAGTCGCTCATGCATAGAACTTCATGCCCCCCACGATCCAGAAGGCGCTCTGGTACCCAACCGCCCCTGCCCGAATGATGGCTACACCAAGTCCAGCCCGGCCACTCATCATCCCAGCGCGCAGGAAGTACGACATCCCCAGCGCGGATGATCAAGGGTTCTGGATAGACCGCGTCATAGTCCTCAGTTGCCACGATGACTCTCATAATAGGCTAACCCTAACCCTCGCCCGCATCACATACAATCAGAAAGAATGGTGTAAAATCCGCTACGGTGCATCAATGGCCATATTTTCCCGACCCGCCAAGACGACTTCCCGACCCACCAAGACGATTTCCCGACTCGCCAAGACGACTTCCCGACCCACCAAGACGATTTCCCGACTCGCCAAGACGACTTCCCGACCCGCCAAGATGATTTCCCGACCCGCCAAGATGATTTCCCGACCCGCCAAGATGATTTCCCGACCCGCCAAGACGATTTCCCGACCCACCAAGACGATTTCCCGACTCGCCAAGACGATTTCCCGACTCGCCAAGACGATTTCCCGACCCGCCAAGACGATTTCCCGACCCGCCAAGACGATTTCCCGACCCGCCAAGACCACTTCCCGACTCACCAAGACGATTTCCCGACTCGCCAAGACGATCTACGCTCTCGCCGAAGCGATCCGCCGACCCGCCAAGAGCACTTCAGCCATTTATGCAGTTCAGTGTTGCCAGTATAGCCACCTTCATTACTTTAAATGAGACCATATCTCATAATTATCACACCTTTCGCTCTGTGACATCCACAACGCCTCCAGTACAAGCCAGCCTATTAGCCGAGTCCCGATCCGTGTCAGCAGTCCCGCCACTGCCTCCATCGATTACCTGTGCATTCCCCATCGAAGCCATTCGTGCGGAATTTCCTATTCTTTCGCAGTCAATAGGCGACTGCCCGCTGATTTATTTGGATAATGGGGCCACCACCCAAAAACCAAAGGCCGTGTTACAGGCTCTTGCCAACTATTACACCCAGGATAATGCCAATATCCATCGCGGTGTGCATACACTTAGCCAGCGGGCAACAGACCATTATGAAAAGGCGCGGGAGCGAATAGCCCGGTATATCCATGCAAGCCATTCCCGCGAAATAATCTTTGTGCGCGGGGCCACCGAGGGGATTAATCTTATTGCAAACACCTTTGGACGCACGCACCTGAAGGCAGGCGATAACATCGTGATCACGGCCATGGAGCACCACGCGAATATTGTCCCGTGGCAATTATTGGCAGAGCAGATTGGGTTTGAAATCCGGGTTACCCCATGCGATGAGCGCGGAGTACTCGACTTGGAGGCCTATGCAAATCTACTCGATAAGCGCACCCGGCTGGTCGGAGTCGTCCATGTCTCGAATTCGCTCGGCACCGTCAACCCCGTAGCATCCATGATCCAGCAGGCACACGCTGTGGGTGCCGTCTTTCTACTCGATGCGGCACAGAGTATCCAACACATGACGGTCGATGTGCAGGCACTTGACTGTGATTTTCTTGTTTTCAGTGGGCATAAGCTCTACGGCCCCACCGGTATCGGTGTGCTTTATGGAAAAACGGCTCTACTCCGCTCATTACCGCCGTGGCAGGGTGGGGGAGACATGATCAAGTCCGTCAGTTTCGAGCGTACCACCTATAAAGACATCCCGGAACGCTTCGAGGCCGGTACCCCGGACATTAGCGGAGTTATCGGGCTTGCAGCCGCCATCGACTGGGTGGACTCTGTGGGGCGAGAACGCATCGCGACCTATGAAAAAGGGCTGCTCGACTATGCGACTGCGAAGCTCGCCGCCATCTCCGGTATCCGGCTGATTGGTACCGCTCCGGACAAAAGCTGCGTGCTCTCATTTCTCCTCGGGGACGTCCACCCCCACGATATAGGCAGCTTTCTAGACGCAGACGGCATCGCAATACGTGCAGGGCATCACTGCACCCAGCCATTGATGAAGCGACTCTGCATCCCCGGCACAGCCCGAGCTACATTTGCCCTTTACAATACCTATAAAGAAGCGGATAGATTGGCTGAATCTGTTGCTAAAATAGCCCAATTCTTCAAAGTTTAATCTGCTGCAACCCATCGCGCTCGTATGAATGCCATGCAGGAACTCTATCAGGAGATTATCCTCGACCATAATAAACGTCCGAGGAACTACCGCCTCATATCCAACCCTACGCACATGGCAGAAGGCCACAACCCGCTTTGCGGTGACGAGATGAGTCTCCAGTTTATTATGGAAGGCGACATCATCAAAGACATCGCCTTTCAGGGCGAAGGCTGCGCTATCTCCAAAGCCTCGGCATCCCTCCTCACCGCGACCCTCAAAGGGAAAACCATTGCAGCCGCCAAGGCCGAAGTAGGCACCGTGCTGGAACTGCTTACCAGTGAGAATGAACCCACTACTGACCAAGACTCCATCGGCGACCTCGCTGCGCTATCCGGTGTACGCAAGTTTCCTGCACGAATAAAGTGTGCAACCCTGGCCTGGCATACATTCACCGCTGCCATAGAAGGTAAGCAGGAAACCTCCAGCGAATAGTCACCACACAGCGGTATCACCACTCACCGACCCAGAGTCTCGCCCCGTCCATCCGGTCCATTCGGTCCATCCAAGTCCATCCTCGTCCATTCGGTCCATCCCCTTCCAGACACCGTTCGCTCCAGTCTTCTAGTGCTAAACCCCTAACACCATCGGGTGAAAGACCCAGCGCAATCCCGCTTTTATGGTGTAGTTCTGATGGATTTTTTTCTTGTATAGCTATGGGTGGCGGATAGATTCATAGCACTGTCAACATTCCTTGGATTAACTTCCCCTGCTACCGGAAGTTCCATTGTATTTATTATTCTGTACGCCTTATGCTATCAGCCAAAGACAAGGGAATTTTTATCGAATTTAATCAATTTTCGATTTTGGCTGCGGTTACATCGGGTTTGGAACCCCCACTCAAAGTTGAAACGTTAAAGGAATTTTCAGCAGGTCTGGAACCAGCAAAGCTACAGGAACAAATCACAGAACTAACAGCAGTTAAGAAGAATTCCTACGCCCGCGGCCATTGTGGCATCTATCCACCCTCCCGTTTTATACGAAGGCATACGGTGGACCAACCGGCAAAAATGAAGGACGCCAACTTCTTCTCAGATCTACTCAACAATCAATTCCGCATCGATCCCGAAAAAAATAGCGTAGCCATACTCAACGCATTGGATGGAAGTACCTTTAACCTCGAGAAAGGGTACCAGAATCAAAAAGAACTATTGATTTGTGGTGCATTAACTGAAGACTTGCAGAAAGCGCAGACGGATATTGTTCAATGCTCAGTTTATCCCGAAACAATACAACTCGGTAATATATCGCTTATTGCGGGACTTAAGGAGTACTCTCGCTGGGCTCAATTTAATCAGCCTACCATGGTTCTGGAAGTTACTCCAGACACCTCCAGTCTCTATATATTTAGTAGCGAACAGTTCGATGTCAGTCGCCCCATTCCTTATGGTCTCAATTCGATGTTCCCGCTTATCCAACAGGAACTTGGCCTGAAAGATGAGGATTCCGCGCGAAAGCTATTCTATTCGAATA
This sequence comes from Verrucomicrobiota bacterium, assembly GCA_033762955.1. GTDB lineage: Bacteria > Verrucomicrobiota > Verrucomicrobiia > Opitutales > Oceanipulchritudinaceae > JANRLC01. Next base: position 105,083 of record JANRLC010000039.1, read on the forward strand.
CGTTCGACTTTACGGAGATGGGTCCAACTTTGCTTCGAAAAATGCTCAAAGAGTTACAAGCATCCACAGGATTTTACGAAGTACAGACAGGACAAACTATCGGACAAGTGTTCTTATCTCTACTTCCTAAAAATTTAGGCTGGATTGCCCAGGTTATCTCCAAAGCTCTTGGTGTCAAAGTACTCTCTCCCGACTATAATGGCTGGCTGAAACATCGTCAAATTACAGTCTCTGATTCTGTTCAGCTTGAGACTCTGGACAGTCGCTGGTTTGGCATGTTCAGCTTGATGGGTAACTACTCTCCCGACTCCACCGCTTCCTCGAATGGCGAAAAGAAAAACTAAATCCAACGAGCAGCCTAATTGGCGCCCGAATTTCCGTATAACCGAGACACTCCCGGATACGAAGCTAATTCGTACGGACTTTCTGCTCAATTTCGTCTTCCTTACCCTGGCAATTATTACACTGGGTTATATAGTAATCCAGCAGATAAATATATCCAGACTAAATAGTAGTATCAGCGATGTTGAAACCGGTATAACAGCGTTAACCCCATCCAATAAAACTGCACTTCAACAAAGTGCCAAGTTCATCAGAGATTCCAAACAAATCGAAGAATTGAATCTCTTCATGGCAACACCCGCCAAACCACTCGATATAATTTCACAGATAGCGCTTAGTACGCCCAAAGGTATAACACTTAATAGCATTAAATTCAGTCCGCAGGTAGTACAAGTTGCTAAAACTAAGCAACTTATCTATCGATTAACCATTAAAGGTATAGTTCCCACTACCGCAGATGTAACTCCAATGGTCGCAGAAATGCAAAAGACGATTGCCGAGTCCGACATAATAAAAAATATTCTAATTAAATCCGAACAGGGAGATTTTAATCGCGATGCTCTATTGGGAACCTTCTCCTTTGAGTTATTTTTCGATCTGAAGGGAGACCGTTCATGAACGTCAATATTATAGTAGCTAAGCTTAAGCAATTTCCAATTGCAGTAATTGCTGCGTTGCTCACAATTATATTTTCCGTAGTCATTTATCTCAGATTAGATACACCGACGGAATTGGAAAAAATATTTAGCACTCGTGACAATGTGCTAAAAACAATGGAGAATAACGCAAAGCAGGCCATTGATCTTACCGAACACCTTAAAAAACTCGAAAGTCAAAGCACCATCGTTAATACTTTTTTGATGGATAAAAAGGCAAAGGCTGCGAATTATAGTTCCTTCTATGAATTGGAGAAAGCCAGTGGTGTCAGTATAGTAAAAATTGATCCCGAAGATAACACACCTAAAAGTGATGGGATCGAACGGCCTACATTAACTTTATTCGAACCGATTATCTGGCAGATTGACGTAGTTGGCTCTTACCAGCAAATCTTGAGTTTTTTCTACCAACTTCAAACCGTAAAATATTTTATAAGAGTTAATCAGTTCGATATAGGGCCATCTACAGATACTACTAAAGCTGGGTCGATAAAAGCATCAATTAGACTTGAAGTACTTGGTATAACAACCCGCTCATGAATACATCAACACATAGGACCTTATTGGTACTCATAGGCTTGACCTTGATACATTCATTTGCTTTTGCAGAGAACGCAGCAGAACCTTTGGTTATTCAGCTGAAAAAGCGCCATGATTTATTGGAAAAAGGTAGTGCTTCAATTAACAAAGAATTCCCGAATAAACTTGAGCTGATTAGTTCCCAGCCCGACCCATTCGCGTCTGCGATAGCTCAAACTCCAGTGGTAGCCCCTGCAAATAATCCAACAACAGAAGTCGTACCTGAAAAAATCCATCTAAATGATGATGAGGCGCTGGAGTTGATGGCTAAAACACTTAGCCCTCAGGGAATGATGAAACGTGGAGATAAAAAAATCCTGAATCTTGGCAAAGGTAAAACATTGCTTATAGGTGACCCTGTTAAAATTAAAGTACGAGATGCTACCTATACTGGAGAAATTATGGATATGACTACTGGTACATTTACACTTAAAATTAACTCTACAATAAAAACCTTCCCCATTGGTACTGTTCGCAGTGGGGCAAACATTAAACGCACTGTTCCGATTAATACGGAGTCAACAAATCCTTAGGCTAAATTTAACCCGGCAATCGCTATGAAATACAGCATACTCTTCTTCTTCGTTTTCACTGTCGGGCTCATATCCGCAGCCCAAGCGCAGACCACTCCTACACCTGAACCGGCTGCCGCGCCGTCAGCCACCCTGGTGGAGGCCACTCCCTCAGCCGCATCAGATCAGGTTACAATGGAGATGCCAAAAGAAAGCGACGCCATCCTCGAATTACCAAATGCAAGTCAAGATGTCGCACCCGTTTCTCGTGAGGCAGAGAATATCACCGTAGATTTTCCTGATGAAGACATTCGTAATATAATTCGTCAAGTTGCTGACCTCTACGAACTCAATGTAGTAATTCCAGAACAGCTACAGGGGCGAATATCTATTAAACTCAAAGATGTAACTTGGGAACAAGTATTTAAAGTTGTACTCGATAACTACGGATATACTTATATCAAAGATAAAAATATTATCATGATTAAGACAAAGGAAGAAGTTGATGCAGAGCCGCCAGTAACCCAAGTCTACGCTATTAATTTTGCTACCGCCGGAGATTTATCCACATCTGTATTACCTATGATAGATAGCTCCAAGGGTGGACGTATGCAGGTAGATAAACGCAGCAATGCATTGATTATTACCGAGAAACCATCAAGAATGGCTCAAATTCGCACTATTATCGAGCGTCTTGATAGAGCCACAGAACAGGTCATGATCGAATCTAAGTTTGTTGAAGTAACAAATCGAGATATCAAAAACATAGGGGCGCGGTGGGATTCTCTGCAGGGCTACAAGGTTCAGGCAGGTCCATTAGAAAGACAATATGAAAAAACAGTGGACAAAGAAACTAAAAGTGGGGAAACAGGTCCGAATACGACTTCTACTATTACAATTCCAAATACATCATTGCCAGGGAATACTACATCAGCTTCTCAAGCAGTTTCAACTACCACACAATCGCTGCTAAACTCTGTTGCTGCTGGTCGTGTTGACACCGCCATTTTCAATGCAGATGCCTTCAGTCTTATGCTCAGCGCACTACAAACTGAAAACCGTATCGAAGTAGTTTCCAATCCCACCGTTGTTACTGTTAACAATACACCAGCGAAGATCAACATAGGTGAAGAATTTCCGATACCAAACTACACCTATAATGAACAGCGTGGTAGTTTTGAGGTTAGTGGCTTTGATTATAAGCCCATAGGAATTTTACTCAAAGTCACACCGCAAGTGAATAGTGCAGGATTTATCAATTTGGACATAAACCCAGAAATATCCAGTAGAACAGGTGAAGTATCATTTGGTGGTGCTGCAGGTGCAGTAATCCCTATTATTACAACTCGTAAAACACAGAGCACGGTAACAATCAAAAGTGGTTACACCCTCGCTATCGGTGGGTTGATTGAAAAGACCGCAGGAGAAACGAATAATAAAGTGCCACTGCTGGGTGATATTCCTCTCATAGGTCGAGCATTCAAACACAAGAACAACACCCTCGATAAACGCAATTTGATCATCTTCATTACTGCAAAGACACTCAATCCAGACGGCTCTACCTATCGCGATGTTTTCTCTCAACGTACCTTATTCGAAATGGGTATAAAAACACGCGATCTACCAGGCTATCAGCCAGCAGCCTCTGAAGAGCAACTATTTGAAAACATCCAGACAGCCCGCGATAATCTCGAGCAGGTTCAAGCAGAAACCCTCCTCCGTCAACAGTTGAAACAACTCGATACAGATAAACAGAAAGCCGTTAAGAAGGCTTCAAAATCCACGTCCGCCGATGACAATTCACCCAGCAGACGCAAGAACGCTCCCTAATAACCTCGACTGATCATTCACACGATTACTTCGAGATAGACTGTACATAGCTAACATTTTCACCACATTTTTATATGAAATCAACGGCTTATAACTATCTGAGACTTCTTTCAAAGGATTTCTTTCGCCGTATTGTTCTTATTCCCCTGCTTATTTTGACCGCGACCACTGTTGCGCAAGCTCAACCCGACCAAACCATCATATTAGATAATCCCGGATATCTTTATGCACCGGCCAACTCAGGTACCTTTACAATTCGAGCAACAGCGACCAGTGGCTTACCTGTTACGTATTCTATAATTTCAGACCATACAGGATCTTCGGGTAGAACTGTTAGCAGCGGCATTGATCCTGTAACTGGAGTCATTACACTAACAGGCAATGCAGGGGATCTGATTGTTGCGTATGATCAAGCGGGTGATGGAATTTGGAATGCCGCTGCCAGGGTGACGCAAACCGTCAATGTACACGAGGTTTTCACGCAAACGATTTTCTTTCCCCAGCCGAGTGAAATGACATTTAATGATGGTCTCTTGCAGATATTAAATGCTACTTCTAGTTCTGGATTGCCTATTACCTATTCTATATTAAATGGAGATAATATAGTTAGCTTATATGATGACCAAAATGCCTACTACCCGGATATAAATGAAACAGTAATAGCAAACCGTGGAGCAGGGCAGGTAACTATTCGAGCGTCACAAGATGGCAACCTTGGTTATTCTCCGGCCGTTCCTGTTGATCGTACTTTTACGGTGAGGCCGGGGTATCGATACGTTACAGTTGATACACCACCTCCAGCAGAAGTCATTTTTGGACAAGACCCTTTCATTGTCTCTGCATCGGTGACTTCCGTTCCAAATAGTGTAGTGCATTATGTCTTTCAAGAAGGCGGCACTATCGCAAACTCTTTTATTAGTTCTGATGGGCAAACTTCAATCGCTACTACTGGTGTCGGGCGGATATCATTTTCTGCCTGTGTTGAAGCTCTGGACATCAATAACGACTCTATTATAGATTACGCAGAATCATGCAGTTCTATTTACAGCTACAATTCTAAACAAGTTAATACATCCACCGGTGCACTGTTTCTGGACCGCTGGAGATGGGAAAACCCTGTGCCACCTGTCGGTACACTCTATAATGAGGTTATTTATGCACAGAATCATTTTATAGCTGTAGGTGACCAGGGGCAAATAATTTATAAGGATACAACTGGTGTTGAGGGTTGGAAAACTATCTCTTCAGGAATTCCTACTTCTATAAATGGGATAGCCTATAACAATGTTAATTTTGTTGCAGTTGGAACAGACGGAAAGGTTTACACTACGCCTGATATTAATGGTGTATGGACCGCCACACAAGTTGTGGGAAGCAATGTAAGTATAACCTCTATAGCTTATGCGAATTCTAGGTTTGTTGCTACCACATCCGATGGAAAGGTCATCTATTCCCCGAATGGACTGGGTTCTAATTGGTTCGGTATGGGGACTTCTATTATAAAAATTCCAGATACTCGAATTATTAATAGTGTATGCTCCGGAAAAGAAGTCATGACTTGGATTGCTGTAGGCGATCTCGGCACTATCCTTCTTTCTTCGGACAACGGGGTTACTTGGGTTGTCCAACGCTCTGGCACTGATCGTGGGCTAAACGATATTTATTTTGATCCCGTCAACAATCTTTACCTGGCAGTTGGAGATGAGGGAATTATTCTTACAAGTACTAATGGTTCTGATTGGTCTGTTCGCAATGCTGCCAGTACTGACGATTTAAATACGATTGCCTCCGGTAATGGCTTCTATGTTGCTCTGGGTAATAATGGTGTTGTCATGACATCTCGAGATGGGACGGTGTGGACTCAACGCATTACCCGGTTTCCAAACGATATACAATCGGTGAGTTTCTCCCAAGGCAGATTTATCGCGGTGGCCGATAATTATTCTGTTTTTTCCAGTCCTACTGGTGAAACATGGACATTGGTAGCTTCAGCAACGGCAGAAACGATGCATAATGTGGCCCATGGCAATGATGCATTTATTGCAGTAGGTGATCATGGTACTATTTTACGGAAGACTGATGGTAGTAGTACTTGGAATAATCTGAACGCCGCTTTGCCACTTGCGTTGAAAGATACAGATTTCCACGGTATTGCTTATGGCATCCCAGATAGCTCTGGTCTTCCTATTTTCGTAGCAGTCGGTGCTGATAAGGCAATCATTACATCAGCCGACGATGGACTCTCATGGACTGAAGTTCAAAATAAACCACCGGTTGATACTACTTATAATGATGTTGTTTATGGTCGGGATCTGAATCAGAAATCTTTGTTTGTTGCAGTAGGTGATGACTTTAACGTAGCCATTTCCTATGATGGCCAGAATTGGAATACGGTCGCAAACCTTCCCACTGGTGCCTATACGCATCTAAATTCAATTATTTATGCAGAGGAACTACAATCCTTTGTCGTAGTGGGTGATGGTGGTACAGTATTAATTTCTCCGGATGGTATTAACTGGCGTTACCGTTATACAGGCACAAATGCCAACCTCTATGATGTTGCTTATGGTGCCCAGCTCAGGAAGCTAGTAGCGGTAGGTGCAAACGGATCTATTCTTACTTCAGAAAAAGGGGACGTATGGTATTGGCAATCGAGTGGAACCTTATACGATATTAGGGGGGTCGACTACCTTCCCGATGAGGCTCCTTCGACAGGTGGTACATTTGTTGCCGTAGGTGATGTATTTCAAGTTATGGCGTCTACTAATGCCATCAATTGGAGCGTTCAAATCTCTAGCAACTTAAATGCCCTACAAGGACTAGGCCATAGTGATGGTCCCAATAGAGAGCTAATTGCAGTCGGTGATTTCCAAAGTATTCTTTCCTCTGCCATTGCTTTTCCAACGGGACTTGACAACTGGATTCAACACAATCCCACTACCGCTGATGTTAATCTGCGGTCTGTTATATATCAAAATAATCTTTATGTCGCGGTTGGTGATGCCGGTTCAATCTTTACTTCAGGTGATGGTTTCGTTTGGACTAAACAGGACACGGGTATAACTGAAGCCATAAAAGATATTGCCTACGGGGACAATCACTACGTCGCTATCGGCGACAAAGTTATACTTAGTTCATCTAATGGATATGATTGGGTAGTTCAATCATCGTGGACGGATATATTCAATTCGATCACTTATGCAGATAAAAATTTCTTCATTGTTGGAAATGATGGACTCATTATAAGATCTAGTAATGGAACCAATTGGACTCTCTCAAATGGTGGCGCGTGGAGTGAGGTCAATGACGGATTCGTTCCAGACCTTTATGATATTACATACGGCAATGGTATTTTAGTTGCCGTTGGTGCACCAACACAGGTTAAGCTACTCTGTAATGGAACACTTGCTAATTTCGGCATGACGGCAATTGTCCTGTCCTATGATGGCGGCTTAAGTTGGTACTTGATGTATCCAAAAGTAAGATTAGTTGATGACGAAGGATGTCCGATCTATCTACAGTCTACATTGAATGGAATTGCTTATGCCAATGGTATGTTTTTGGCGGTAGGCACACAATTTGCGATGACGAAATGGATAGTCGATCCACAAACTATACCTCCTCTAGTAGATAGTGGTGAAGTTGCCTCACTGGATTCGGCATGGACTTTGCCACTACTTGGCGGCGGTAATTTAAACAAGATCACTTATGGCACGAGTAATGGAATACCTCGGTTCGTTGTAGTTGGTGATGGCGGTATCCTCTTCACAACCTTGGATGGTAATGATCAAGACTATCATTTTACTGGTGTAACTGACAATTTGAATAATTTAGTCTTTGGATTGGAAACATATGTGGTTGTTGGAAATAATGGAGTTATTCTTACTTCACCAGACGCCACTTCGTGGAAGTCACAAAGAAGTTCTACCTTCCTACATACAATCAATGATTTTGTTTACGGAAACAATTTGCTTGTTGCCGTGGCCGATGGTGGAAATATTATTACTTCTGCTGACGGAACAACATGGACTAAACGTGAATCAGGAACCACACAAAATATTAAGTCAGTGTCCTTTGGCCGGAGCAGATTTATAGCGGTTACAACTTCAGGCTTTAGCCTAAGCTCAACGGATGGAATCACATGGATACCAGTATTTACAGGAGTTAATTCAGATTTGAATGATGTGGTATTCTACGAAGAGATAATTGATGATGTTCCATTTCAGAAATTTGTGGCAGTAGGTTCGAAAAGTAGTATTATTACCTCGTTTGATGGAGAATTATGGGCTGATCCAACAGGTGGTGTACCCATATCGAATTACTCCCTTAACGCAGTAACCTTTGGCGATAACGCTGATGGGGTTAATACGTATGTTGCCGTAGGCGAGTATGGTCGCATACTCTATTCACATGATGCAAAAACATGGCTACTTGCTTCAGTTACGTCACCTGCATACATTAACGATATTCGTGATGTAACTTATGGAAAAAACCAATTCGGAATATCACAATTTGTAGCAGTGGGACAGTCTGGTGATGTTTTGATTTCTAATGATGGTGTGACTTGGACCCTATTAAAGAACACGGCAGGGACTTCTTATCAGCTAGAAAGTATATATTATGCTGAAGGAGTATATGTTGCATCGGGAATTGAGGGAAGTATTTTGACATCTGCTGATGGAATCCACTGGGTGGCAAGACCTTCCACAACGAGGGTGCCATTGTATGCAGGATATTATGCTAATGGGCTTTTTATCAACGGCGGAGCTTTTGGCACTATTGTAAGTGCAAATGAGCTGATTATTAGACAAGATCAAGTAATATTCTTCCCAGCTATCGAATCACAAGTTGTCAATGCTCCTAATTACGTACTCAAGGCGACTACTTCAAGCGGTTTGCCAGTTTACTATGATATAGTTGAAGGTTCAAACTTAGTTCAATTAGTCAACGGTCGACTCATCTTTGGAAATAGTACTGGAGAGGTAACCATAAGGGCTCGTCAGGCAGGAAATAAGTTTTACAATCCTGCTGAAAGTATCTCACGAACTTTCATTATAGTAGATTCAACTCAAACAATTACTTTGCAGGACATTCCCAATCAAGTATATAATAAGCAGACAATTACCTTATCTGCTACATCAGATCGCGGATTAACAGTGTTTTTTAGAATACTTACAGGTCCTGCTACAGTTAATGGTAACAGTCTTACTTTGACAGGTGCTGGATTTGTGGAGGTCGAAGCATACAACAACGGAATCAATACTGGAAACAATACCATTACACCGGCGCGCTCAGCATCCAAATCGTTTCAAGTTTCGAAAGGGTCACAGGTAATTACATTCCCGGATATTAGCAATAAAAGCTACGGAGACCCACCATTCCTGCTTAGTGCCACTTCCTCAAGCGGTCTGCCGGTAAATTATAAAGTAGAAAGTGGATCAGCTGAATTTGATAGTCAAAACAGATTGGTAATCCGCGGTACCGGTGATGTAACAATCAATGCATCGCAAGAAGGTGACGATAATTTCAAAGCGGCCACTCCAATATCAAGAAAGTTTACTGTTTCTAATGCCGTGTCGGGAAATATATATCTTCCTGTAACCAATATTCCCGTATTTCACATTCCAAGTAACCTGTTAGGGGTTGAATATGTTAATGATCAGTTTATTGCTTTGGGTCAGTTTTCGCGAATTCTACAATCTAACGATGCAGGGGTATGGACTGTAAAGTCCAGTGGTTTGCTCAATCAACGCGATGTAGCTTTTGGCAATGGTTTGTACGTGTCTGTCGGTGAAAACGGTTCAGTTTTACAGTCGGAAGACGGTAGAAGCTGGATCATTATAGATTCAAAACTTAATAATAATATTAATGCCATTACCTATGCGGATGGATTATTCATTGTAGTTGGAGATAATGGTCTTATTGCGTCTTCTGTTGATGGAAAGAATTGGACAAAACTAAATAGCCCTGTAACTCTTGATTTAAGTGATATAACTTATGGTGATGGTACTTACATTGCTGTTGGTGAAGGTGGAACAATTCTATACTCAACTGATTCAATTACTTGGCAGCAATATACAAATCAACTCATAGATAATCTGAAGAGCATCACTTATGGAGATAATAAATTTATAGCTGTCGGAGATTCAAATTCTATTTGGATGTCTGATAATGGAACAAGTTGGACAATTGGTACAACCAATTCAACGGGACTGAACGCGATAACTTATGGCAATGGAAGATTTCTAGCAGTGGGTAATAATGGCGTAATCATCACATCTCAAGATGGTATATTATGGATCGAGAGAAATAGTGGTACCACGGTTAATCTCAACGGTGTTGCTTATACAAGTGATATTTATGTAGTTGTCGGTGACAATGATACAATTATTACGTCTGGTAGTTATTCGACTTCTAAATTTACGCAGATATTAACTTTGAATCCATTACCCTCCTCAGTAAAAGTGGGCGAACCCATTGAACTGACACCAACACAGACGGATGTGGCACTTCCGGTTAAGTTCGTTGTTTTTAAAGGTCCTGGGCAAATCTTTGTTGATGACACCGAAGGCAAAGTCTATTTTAAGGCCACGGGTGTTTCTAGTACTCCTATTGTCGTTGTTGCCAGTCAGCAGGGTGATGCCACTTATGCTTCCGTTACGCAAAGGGTAAGTACAACTGCGACCAAGGGAGAACTGAGCATTGTCCCCCCGGCTTCGTTAGTTGTTTCCGCCGGGCATCCTTTGATCGAGCTTTTAATAAATCCTGATCCAGATATTCCGCTTAAAGCCAACCAGATGACAGTTGAAGTGCTGGATGCTTCGGGGGATAGAGTAACGGGTCATACTCCCACGATTACAACCACTGGTGACGGTATATCGGTTTTTGCAGAAACTAAAGATGGAATAACCCGCAACTACCTACGAATCGATGCGGAAAATCTCACGGAAGCTAAAGTTAATTTTAATATCGCCGAAACGACGAATTATATTATAGCATCCGCGAGTTGGTCAGTCAAAGTTACTGGCAGCTATCCTGATGGCCAACTTATTACTCCAACAGAAGGTTCAGTGTTTACCTCATCATCGCCAATTTACCTGGAGGCATCTGCGTTTGATACGGATACATCGCTTGAAAGCGGTATAGAAACCGTGCGATTCTTAGCAAATGGCTCTACCATCGGGACTGGAGTTGAAATTGGCAATGGTCACTACTATAAAAATTGGGCTCCAGCAAAAGCAGGCAACTATGCTCTTACTGTGACTATAGAAGACAAAGCTCATAATGTTACGGTGTCTTCAGTGGTTAACATAATAGTCAAAGCACCGAATGGAAATCCGCCAAGTGCTGTGAATCTTTCAGATGCAACCCTATTAGTCGGTCGTACCTCTACGTTTACTGCCACTGTAAAGGATACGGACGGAGATATTGCAAATGTAGCGTTTAGGGTAAATGGAGAACTTGTAGTCACGGATACAACGGCACCCTATACTCTTGTATTTAATCCTTTGACGGACGGTACGTACTCAATCGTGGCTACAGCAACTGACCGCAATGGCAATAGTCGTTCATCAGCGCCTAAACTTTGTAAGGCAACTCCAATCGACTCCGATGGTAGTGTTACAGTGAATATTATTAGTCCGATTCCTGAAGCTAACCCGCCGACATCAGCTTCGAAATTACAGATTATTGCTGGAGCATCGGATTCAAATGGTTCCATTACTAAAGTAGATTTCTATGTAGATGGTGTTTTCATTGGTACAGACGCTTTATATCCTTATTCATCTGCATGGACTCCAGGAACAGTTGGTACCTTTACATTACAAGCTGCAGCCTATGACAATGCTGGTAATGTTGCCTATTCGCCAACGGTGGATATCACCACTGTACCGGCTAGCAGTCTGGCTCCCAACAAGGTATCACTGGAAGCACCACTCACCTATACCTTGGGAGGTTCCATCTTAATCAAAGGCGAAGCAACTGATTCTGACGGACGCATACAGTCAGCACAGTTTACCCTTAATAACGAAAACCTAGGCGAAAGCTTTACCCCGGCAGGAGCGAATTTTAGTCGTTTCTGGAGTGCCACTACATCTGGAAAGTACGTTCTTGGATTAACGGTTACCGATAACAATGGAAATACTGCTGAGGCCACACCTATAGTCGTGGATGTTTTGCAATCCGATCCGTTCACGGTATCGATCGAAGCTCCACTTGATGAAAGCATAGTTCCATATGGGTCTGACATCATCATAGAAGCTTTGCCTGCTAACGTAACAGGTTCTATTAAATATGTAGAATTCTATGCGGATAATGTATTAATAAGTACAGATACGGTTGCCCCTTATAGTACAGTTTGGACTGCAACAAGTTTAAACTATCATACTATATTAGTAAAAGCTATTGATATTTCTAATACTACTGCCTATGCTGAATGTACAGTACAAGTTAAAGATTTAGGCGGGTCGGCACCTTCCTTGAATATCAATGCAATTACTGCAAATGGAAATATCACAGAAAGTTCGGAAGTAATTGTATCAGCAACAACCGATGAAGATGCTACACTGTCTTTCTTTATTAACGGTACTCAGATATTCCCAAATGCGGCATCACCTTATTCAATAAGAATCCAGCCTACCGCATTAAGTGATGTAAAGACTGATCCTAGTTACAGGAAGTATGAGATTAGAGTCGTAGCAAGAGATGCACAAGGCTATACGCGCGCACGTGTCATCAACCAAAATTATGTTGCCAATCTGTTCTTCAGTCGTCCTACAATTATAATAGATGCACCGCGTGCAGGGGACAGGATAACAGCAGGATTACCTTACACACTAAGGGCTAAAGTAAGCGGAAGTGGATTAGACGATGTAGCCAAAGTTGTGTTTTATTCCAATGGAGTGGAAATCGGCTCGGATTCCAGTGCACCTTATCAACTGGATTGGACATCTGAAATTTCCGAAGGACTTGACGAACAACCGTACATTCTTACCGCAGCAGTCTTACGCAATTCTATAATTTGGGACGCTAATCCGGACAACATTGAAGTACTAGAGGTTGATGTGACTCCTGTTGCATTGTCAAAGGATGTATCCGTGACTGTTGAAAAAGGTTCAGCAGGTACTTCACCTACTGTAAAGATTATTGATCCGGTAACTGATTCGAAATACTCACGAGGTACATCACTCGACATAAATGTTGAAGCTGATGATACAGATGGTGTGATTAAAAAAGTAGAGGTGTTTTATAATAATATACTTATCGAACAAGTGGACAAAGCACCTTATATTGTTTCATGGAACCCGCCCTCTGCAAATACTTACAAATTAACTGCAATTGCTACTGACAACCTCGGCAATGCAACAACATCAGCTGAAGTATCAGTGGTTATCACAACACCAGTCGGTACGTTACCGACTGTAGGTCTGATCACCCCTGCTGATGCTGCATCATTCACCTCCGCATCGAAGATACTACTAGAGGCAGGTGCTACGGATCAGGGCACAAATTCAGGTATTAAGTGGGTGAAATTTGTTACGAATGGTGTGGAGCACCCCGCAACTACAACCACAAAACCGTATACCTTCTCTTGGGTACCGCCTGCACCTGGTACTTATCGCATTGTTGCTGTTGCTTCAGATCTAGACGATAATGTCGTTCGCTCTGTGGTTCATACTGTTACTATTACTCCAGCAATTAGCGATCCGCCTATTATTTCGTTTGCAGAATTACCAAGTATAACAGTCAATCAAGATAACATTATTCCGATTACTGCAACCGATGATCGAGGCATAGAGAAAGTAGTACTGACTGCAAATGGTACTATTATTGCTACCGACACAACCGCTCCGTTTAATTTCACTTGGAAACCAACACAACTGGGTAGAGTGACATTAACCGCAACCGTAACAGATATCGATGGAAATACTGCAGCCGCAACGACCACGGTGGACGTAATCGCCGCTCAGGTTATTGCACCTAAGTTTGACGATATACCTCTGTTACCTACAACTGGCACTAAATTAGTAGCTGGTAGAACGGTTAATCTTGAAGCATTTGTAAGCGATGCGGATGGTTATATTGTTTCTGTGCAGTTCTATGTGGGTGTGAATTCACAGCACGAAGCTGTCATTCAAGAACCTTTTATGACGGATTGGACTCCATTAAGTGCTGGCAGATATGTTATCACAGCGGTTGCAGAGGATAATTCAGGTAATCGTACCTCAGCAATGGTTCAACTTGATGTCGTCTCAAATCAAGCACCTACTATTACACTCGACTATCCGCCAGCGAATGCCATCTACACGCTTGGCTCGGTTATAGAATTAATTGCGACTGCAGGTGACCGCGATGGTACTGTAGCTTCAGTACAGTTCTTATCAGGGGTCACCATATTACCAGGAGAAGTAATTGGAACTAATCCAGCTAGGTCCAAATGGGTGCCAACTGTTGCAGGTACGTATAACATTAGTGCTAGGGCCACAGATGACTTGGGTAGAACAAAGGACTCGCCGGTAACATCTGTAACAATTAATGCACCCATAGGTAAGGCACCCACAGTTTCAGTTAAGCAACCGATTACCGGGCTAACTTTAACCGCTGTATCAACTGTGCTACTTGAGGCAGCAGTTTCTGATGCTGATGGCACTGTAAGCAGTGTTACCTTCTACGACAATGGGGCAAAAGTTGCTACCGTAACTTATGATGAGACCGCACCGTTCTTTACCACTTTGTGGACACCGGGTCGGAGTGGAGTCCACCGGATAGTGGCAGAAGCAACTGACGATAAAAACAATGTCATTTTATCTGAACCAGTCGAATTCACGGTTACCAACGGAGAAGGGGTAGCTCCATCGATAAGCAGCATCAGCACGAATCCTGTTGGTGATATCATAGTAGGTAGTTCTACCTTTATTACTGTATCGGCAACGGATGATCAACGGGTGACCAAAGTCGTTTATTATGTAGATGGAGTTAAACTTGATGAAGATACTCGTGCGCCTTTCAGCTTGAAGTGGACACCTGACCGAGCAGGGAAGGTATTCACATTGCACGCTGTGGCTTACGATACTTCAGCGAACTTCACTACATCAAAATATATAAGACGTACTGTGTCGGAAATTGTTGATCCTTTCGATCTAACAATTAGTTGCGCTGATAATACAAAACTTGGATCAGACATTATAATCGAAGCTGATAGTTCTTCGACTTCCCGTTTGATCAACAAGATGTCTTTTTATGCAGACAATGTATTGATTAGCGAAGACAGTAGCGCACCGTACACTGTAGTCTGGACTCCAAGCAGTAAGGGTACTCATGTCATTAGAGTAGAAGCACTGGATACTAATGGTAATGAAGCAACTCCGGCGGAGAAGAGCGTGGTGGTAGAATCACCAAATCCAGAAGATTTACCACCCAGATTATTTGTTAGTGTTACTGCGAACGGAGATATCACTGAAGGTTCATATGTTCTCGTCTCTGCTACCGTAATTGATGATCATCCAGAGAATGAGACAACTCTGAGGTTTTATGTAAATGGTGAAGAGCAAGCACAGAGTCCTAATGGTCCCTATATCATTGTTGCACCACGACCACTTCGTTCTGATACAAAGCTCTATGAAATTAGGGTCGTTGCTACTGACACTGGGAAAACTGGTGGCAATAGCCGTGCTATCATATTAAGTAATCTACATATTGCACCAAGTTTTGTAACTCTACCAAAGGTTGTATTAACCAGCTCTATTGCAGATAACAAGTTCTTGGCCGGCTCACCAGTAGTTCTGGCAGCTAATTTAACAGGAAGTGGTAGTGCGGCAGTAAAACAAGTGATCTTCTATGTTAATGGCATAGAAGTGGGTACTGCCGATAAAGCACCATTCACTTACGAATGGATTCCAACACTGGATGCCTCTGGCAAATTACCAGTAACAATCGTAGCCGCAGCTTTACAAGCTCCTGTTGAGTACTCTTACACAAGTAGTCTACCTACGATTGACTCCTATCCTGTTTCCATCTCCACGGAGATAACAGGAACTGTTGAAGCACAAGTAGTTGGTCCTGCACCTGTTGTGTCGATTACAAGTCCTGAAGAGGGAACGCGATACACGATTGGTTCAGAGATAACCCTACGCGCGGCTGCATCTGTTGGAGAGGGGCGTACTATCAAAGAAGTAGAGTACTATCAGGTGACTGAATCGAGTGGTACACTAGTGAGGACTAAGCCACTTGGCAAAGCCACCGAGTATCCGTTTGAAGTTACTTATACAGTTACCGTACCCGGTGATTTCATTATTGC
This sequence comes from Verrucomicrobiota bacterium, assembly GCA_033762955.1. GTDB lineage: Bacteria > Verrucomicrobiota > Verrucomicrobiia > Opitutales > Oceanipulchritudinaceae > JANRLC01. Next base: position 121,297 of record JANRLC010000039.1, read on the forward strand.
TGCTGTTGCGCGGACTAATACAGGCGGGACAGGTACATCTGACCCAAGATACATTTCGATTGAAGCTGGTAGCATTCCAGAGATTACAAGTTTTACAACAGATGCAGCCAATAATACTGTTTTTAAAGGTTCGCCGATTACATTTACAGTAGAGGCAACAGCTGAAGATGGTATCAGTAGGATTGAACTCTATAAAGTAGGTAATGACCAAGTTCCAATTGCAATAGATACTACAGCACCTTATGTAATGACCATTACCCCTGTTATAGCTGGTACCAATCAGTACTATGTGTCAGTAGAAAGTGCCAAGGGAGTAAAGAATAGATCGAATACAATAACTATACAAGTAAAGCAACCGGCCCCATACAATTTGGGAACAGAGTACAATACAGATTTCATTTTCCAAAGTTTCATAGATATATTGTTTGTTGCACCAACAGAGAGCCAGTTAAGTGATATATCGGACAGTCTAGCCAGCTCCACAGGAGGCTATACAAGGCCACAGTTGATACGCGAATTGATGGTTTCGGAACAGTACCAACCTATACAGGCCGCACTCGCTATTAACTATATGTTTGCAAACAAATGGTCTGATCGAGCAACCCTAAGCAATGATGTATCATTGATCCAAGGTTTTGGTTACGAAGCACTTGTCCAACAGTATCTGTCTATATTAAAGACGACGCATTTTGAAGACATGACTGAACTGCCCAATTCACAGTCATACGAATCTGAAATATACAAATTCTTGAAGAAACTGTGGGAAATTAAGTATGGTAGTGATACTTCCATGACTGATAGCCATTACAAGACGTTGTCGTTCTACTTCAAGAATATGGGTACTGTACCTTTCCTCAGTCTGTACATAAGAGATATTGGAAATCTTCCGATAGGGAATGATATCTTAACGCCAGTCATGCTGATGAAGAATCCACCAAATGATCGTATGTATGATTGGGTTAGTAGCGCCGGCTTAATCACGAATCTTTTGAACGATACACCAAAGCAAGACGATGTGCTGCTTTTAAGCACTTACACTATAATAGATCGTATCACACTAGTTCTAAACGCCACGGATGGCCTATACAAAGGACGCTATACAGAGCGATTCAAGGGTTTAGATGACAGCGCAGTCCGTTACTCCAATGGTTGGACATTCTCTGCTTGGTTTGGATGGTATTACGAAGGGTTCAAACCGTGGATTTATCATGCACAGCTTGGGTGGCTATTCCCATCCAGTAATACATCACAGGACGTGTGGTTGTGGTCATCCGATATGGGATGGCTTTGGACATCAGCGCAGATGTATCCATTCATTTATCGAGCCCAAGACAATACTTGGCTCTATTACGAGCGCGAATCTACAAACCCACGTGTATTCTGGACAGCCGCTGGTGTTCGTGAGGAACACTAGATATCAAATTTTGGTTTCTAGATTTATACCTACAGAGCCCATTTCCCAGTTAATAGGAAATGGGCTCTTTTGCGTTTAGTAAGTGGGCAACAATACAATACTGCTTAATATCTAGTATCTAGCGCATCTAATGGGTTCTACTTTAAGTGCCAATACATTCAGATTTGCCTGCAAGAATTTGTAAACATACCGGTAGTGTGATTATTTGCATATTGCATAGTGCTTGGACTATTGAAGTAAGCGCAACAAAGTCCACCCCCTTGACAGGCGGCAAACGGTAAAATTCATGACCTCATTTGTGTTCCGCGAGCGCGAGCCATGCAGCCATGCTTCACGCACTTCGTTTTTCGAGTG
>JANRLC010000040.1:0-77211 GCA_033762955.1 Verrucomicrobiota bacterium
AGCCGAGCCCCTCCCCCAGACCCCCTCCCATATAAATATATATTTAATTTATCCCTGCATGAGAAGCAGTGAGCATAAAAATGTGTCAAATTGAAATCAGGACGTGACAGGTGGCGCTCTTAAAGGCAAAATGGGCTCATCTCATTTCCCGCCACCTCGAGGTGTCTGAATTTGCTGAACGCTGATAGCTGAACGCTGACAGCTCAGAGCTTCACTCCGCCCGACAGGTACGGAGCCTCTCCGCCGTGAAGATTGCCGCCAGTTGTTGAAAATCTGCATCGCGACTGCCACTGGTGAAGCAGTAATCAAACTTGCTCCACTCGTTAATCTCTGCCTCTGCCGTCTGTAACCGGCGAGCTATCTCGGCGTCTTTCCCGGCATCGCGGTCACTGAGTCGCTCACGTAATTGCTCAAGACTGGATGGCATGATAAATACAGTCACGAGGCGACCACGGAGCAAGGGGTCTTCACGCGCAGCCGCACGGTACACCTCGGCACCCTGGACATCGACGTTCATGATCAAGTCCAGCCCGCGAGAGAGCTTGTCGCGTATCTCGCGTTTCAGTCCGCCATAATAATTCTGCCCGTGTACAATGGCATACTCGTAGAAGGCATCGTGTGCTATCCCTGACTCGAACGCCGCACGCTCCATGAAATGATAGTCCACCCCGTCCACTTCCCCGGGGCGCATGGAGCGCGTAGTCGCCGTAACTACGCGGTGCAGATTCGGGGCGAATGCCTCGATCATGCGTTCGCGGAGCGTGGTCTTTCCACTCCCGGCGGGACCGGAAACTATCATGAGAAGCGCACGCTGCTTTTGGGGGACCATGAAGAACAACCGGAAAATCGCCTAGTTATAAGTGAAGGCTACGACGGACAATAACACCCCGTACGCGCCAACCATACCACCTACGAGCCGCGCTCGTGCGGCTGTTTTCAGTATCCACTCACTCGCGTTGCGAAGTTGGAAGGGGGAAGCACCCACCCACAGTGCGAGGATGATGGCCACATAAATAAAGCTGACAAGAAACAGACGCTGGGGAAACGCATACTGCATATACGCCGCTCCGAGGAGTATCTTAGCCACCAAGATCACCAGCACTGCACCCCCACGTACGGCGAGGAAATCCTTTAACACAAAGAAGGACAATCCACCTACGGAAGCAAAAATCAGAAAGAGCACATTCTTATATTGCCCAAAATCCGCCTCCCCAAGCTGGGTAATTTTATAAAGAAACCACACCAGTGCACCACCCATCAACACTACAGCCAGCGGCATACTCCGCATGGCGCGCAATGCAGGTGCCGCGAGTCGCGTCCCACCCGTAAAAACCACCACACCAAGAGCAATGAGAAATAGACCCGTGACGAGAGTTGCCAGAAATAAGCTCATGAAGGAAACGCACAACCGTAGCAATATGCCTTCACACTATAAAGGTTAAAATGCGCTTAAATGGACCCAAGGGCGCATCTCGAAGTCGTTGTGCCTAAGAAGAAAAGCCGATTGCCAGTCATGGTTTGGTTCTCACCCCTGTTCGGGTTCTGTGATCTCGGGAAGACACACGGGCAAGTTGCCCGTGCCACTTAAACAGCCTTCTGCCTTCTGTGACTAGTACTTCGTAGCCACCGGAGGTCCGAGAATCTCTGCTGTAACGAATGCGCGGCGCAGAGAGTCGCGATTTGTCAGGGTCTTGATGAGCTCATTCCCGAAGTTTGATGGGGCGACCTTCGTGGTAACATCCGTGGCCGCAGTGCTGTAAGCGGCCGCGTAGTCTGCCGCCATCTGACGCTCAAAGAGTTGTCGTGTGCTCAACCCAGACCCCTGCATGCTGGCTATAGTAGCATGCTCGGCCTCCGACTCTGCCTGCTCCACAAAGACGGGCTTCACCTCCACGTGGCGTACTTCCCTTTGCGGCATGGCGCGAGGGGTGGGGTGCTTGTTTTCCAAAGCCCGCCGGGGTGGCAACGGAATACTCGGCTGGTGAATGGGCCGGGGTGCGGTGAGCGGTGGGGCTGGGCGATGCTGTGTCGGTAAAGGTGGTGGCGGTGGTGTGGATGGCGCGTGCTGCGGCGGTTGGTGAGTTTGCGGCTGCTGCTGGTGTTCCTGTTCACGCTTCGCACGTTCGGCAATCGCGCGACGGATTTCCTCTTGTAACCGACGTGCTCGCTCCTGCTCTGCTTGATCTACCGGTGGGCCTTCATTGTCTTGTCTGCGCTCAAAGAATACCTTGGCCACATAGAAGAGCGCGAAGAAGATAATTGGCGCTACTTTCTCCCAAGCTATGTCTGCGAAGACGGGTGGCATAGGTTTTAACCAGCAGACAGGATGCATAAGCTACTGAGCCACGCACCCTGTCTGCAGTGCTAATTAAAGTTGCGAACCTTTCTGGGTGGAGTCGCTGGAGCCGGAGATGGAGCGGCGCATGTCGGTATCGCTCTCGAGGTTCTTCAGCTTCATGTAATCCATCACGCCAAGGTTCCCCTTGCGGAAGGCATCTGCCATGGCCAGAGGTACTTGGGCCTGTGCCTCGACGACTTTGGCCTGCATCTCCTGAACCTTCGCCTTCATTTCCTGCTCAAGGGCGACAGCGGCAGCGCGGCGGATTTCTGCCTGCGCCTGCGCCATGTTCTTGTTTGCAATAGCCTGGGCTTCCTGGAGTTTCGCACCAATGTTATCCCCTACATCCACATCCGCGATATCGATGGAGAGGATTTCAAATGCCGTGCCCACATCCAACCCGCGGTTCAGCACATTCTTCGAAATAGAATCGGGGTTCTCCAAGACCCACTTGTAGCTCTCTGCCGAACCGATGGTGGTTACGATACCTTCGCCAACACGGGCGATTACCGTCTCTTCCTGCGCACTGCCTACATAATTATCCAAGTTCGAGCGCACAGTCACCTTCGCCTTCACCTTTACTTGGATACCGTCCTTTGCCACGGCATCGATCGTCGTACGCCCACTCGCTGGGGCTGGGCAGTCGATCACCTTGGGATTAATCGAGGTGCTTACCGCTTCACGCACACTCTTGCTCGTGCCCTTCGTGGCGAGGTCGATAGCGCAGGCACGGTCCCAGGAAAGGTTAATGCCCGCTTTCTGCGCATTGATGAGCGCCTGCAACGTCTGCACCACATCACCACCAGCCAGGTAGTGGGTTTCGATTTGATCAATATTGGCAACAATGCCCGCCTTCACCGACATCACGCGTGCGTCAACAATCAGTTCATAGGGCACACCTCGCAGGCGCATGGCCAGCAGGTTGGTGAAGCCCACGTGCGCATTTGCGAGCATCGCCCGGATGTAAACGGCGATAAACGAAAAGAAGATATAACCTACTACCAGTAGGATTATGATTCCAACGACGAGCGCTAGTGTGAGGAGTGTAGACATAGTAATTAGCGGATTAAAATTAGCCGAAGCAAATTCTGTGGATTGATGTAATAGCAGCGATACTGTATCTATTGGTGACGTTTCTTTATTAGAGAGTCAAGTCTATGACGCCAGTGCTTCTCCTCGAATCCACTCGCATAATAGGTACACAAATTCGCCCGCCCGCGGGGCTGCAGGTTCGCTGTTAACTCTTTTCATGTCTGACGACGACACAATCGCAATCGTAGTCTGATGCGTTGATCTCCTCAATAATCAGCCGCTCGACAATTTCTGCCTTTGTTCCACCGGTACCCGCCCCTATTAAAGGAAATGCGAGTGATCGGAAGGAATGCTTTTTGGCCTCCTCCATGGCAGATTTCACCGACTGGCGGATGGAGCGCTCGGAGGAAATCCAAGCATGCCCAATCCCCGCCACATGAATGATTCCCTTATAGGGTAGCGTGCCTGCAGCTGTAGTTACCGCCCCGCCAAGTGGGAGCACTCCATGACGCCTCAACTCCCGGAATGGTAGAGTACCTCCCCTCTTCTTTATTGCTCCAGATACGCCTTGAGGTAAGAGAAGCCACCAGGGAATGAGATTCCTATTCCATGGGTTCACTATGGCATCAACAGACTGGGCAAGCAGATCTCCTTGAACGACGCGGACTTTCATAATGTTTATGAACGATGGCCAGAATTCACTGCAACACCTGCAACATCTTGTTGGTTTCAGTCATTATACTATACTACCAATGGTATGCAAACCGGGGAGCGCACAAAATGAATTTAGTCCCAGCCGCCGACGCTGCCGACCAAGGGGACGCTGCCGTCCCAAAGTTCGTGTTTAGCGTCAAATCGAGTGTTTTCAGAATCAGAAATATCCCGAAGGGATTACCTGGAGTTTGGCCAATTTGCGTTACCATGCTTCACCTCATCCCCGGCATGGAAACAATGCAGTCCCCTTGGGGACGACCTGCATCTTAGCTCCAGGTTAAAACCTGGGGCTGAAGTTTGGCTCCGACTAGATAAATCAATGCACCGTTGATCGCAAATAGGCGGACAGGAATGTCCGCCCTCCGTTGGTATAACAGCGGACAAGAACGTTGGGTGTTTGAAGCAAACGGGGAGCGGGTTTTCTAACCCGCTCCCCAGGTTAAAACCTGGGGCTAAGATGCATACTTTCCCTCCGGGACGGGAAGTCCCATAGGGACGGCTGAAGGGCTTTAAAAAATTCACCTTATTAGAACGGTTTCCACCATGGCTTCGCGTTCTATTTCAGTCGCTCTACATCTTGTGACACAGCCATGAGAGACGAGGCAAAGAATCCGACCACCTTCGCGACCAAGCGCTTCGCCACCAAATTTAGCGGGAAACCGGTGACATCATCGTGGCTCTGTCCATACTATCTCTCTAATTTCTGGGTCGGATGCGAGAATCTGTTGGAGTGCCACTGTGAGTCGTGTGAGTTGTGGTGTCGCGTCTATTCTCTTGAAGAACTTCTTCACCACGGGAGTGCTGGGGTCTGTGAAACACAGGAACTCGTCCTCGTCTCCATTCTGGTGACCGCAACACAGCGCCAGCCGAAAACCATCGTTGCTGACCGGGACATACCAACCCCAATCCTCTGCCACCATCTCCTCTGTCTGAATGCCTCTCTCCGCCAGCTTCTGAACCAAATACTCCGCAAGCCTCTTCCCCCAAAGCCCCGGATTGATCTGCTCCTCCTCGCCTTCGTAAGGCGGGAACTTGGATGAGCGAAACTCGACTTGGGTTTTCATGCGAAGTTGTAGCAGCAGATTCGGTATTCTTTCTTCAGAACTTTATAGGTGCAGAAGAACTCTTCTTCAAGAACTAGATTTTTCGTCCAAACCCAGCCGAGGTCCCAATGCGATAAGAATAGACCCCGTCAGCATGCCGAGAATCGTACCTGTTTAGCGTAGAATTCATGGCATTCTGTCGCACCAACGGGGCATCGGAATCCCAAATGGACTCTCTGGAGTTTGGCCAATTTACCAACCTTTGAATGCCCCGGAGGGGCATAATGTCGGTAGAACACACAGCCTTTCAATCCCTGCGTCCCGTCGGGACGCAACCCCAACCGCATTCGATGAACATTGGAGCGGTTGTGCTTGGCGTAATGGTATGAATGTTACGTTGCTACCGACATTCCGTCCCTCCGGGACGGGGTGTGTTATGATGCCTGTTTCTACCGACATTGTGTCCCTCAGGGACACCGGAATCCCAAAGGGATTCTGTTCCAAAGCCCGGGGTTGGCCGCAGGCCTACCCCGGGTAAATGTAAGAAACCGGACAACCCCAACGGGGTTGCGTCCGCATTGCTATGGCGGGATATACGCCGCAAAGACGGACGACGCAACCCCGTTGGGGTTGAATCTCTATCACATGCTTACCCAGGGTAGCCCGCTCCGCGAGCGACCCTGGGCTTTGGGACGTAATCCCTTCGGGATATTTCTGAAACTGAAGCACTCGATTTGACGCAAAACACGAACGTCCCGAGGGGACTCCATTCTTCTCATGCCTGCGATGAGGGGATTATGGCTGAGTATTATGCACCCACCAATTCCTTTACCCAACAACTTCGAAATGCAACCGCGGCTGCTCTGTAGCGCAATTGGGGTGACAGTAATCGCATCTATCGTCTCCGCTTCCAGTCCAATTGCACGCCGATGCGCTTCGCCCAGGTCTCATCCCAATTAACTTGCAATCCCTGTTGCTTCAACGTTGCCACTATCTCCCTTCCAATCTCAATTGCAGCCGCCTTTCCCTCCTGAACAGCACCGAAGTTCAGATACAAGCCACCTCCATCGACAGCCGCCTCCGTATCCTGCATGTGGTAGAATGCATAGCCCCGGACTCGTGTGCCACTTTGGGCAACCTTGTCCATCTCTTCCCGAATCTCGCCAGCTCCGCAATTGCCACAGCAACAGAAATCCTGACGAGCAACAACGCCTGCGCGCTCCAAGGCCGCAAATGCGGTGTCGAGCCTGTCACAGTCTGTAGTCTGTGGCCAAGAAGCCTGTTCCTGTTTGTGTGCGTCAATTATCTCTAGAGTCATCCTGACAGCTTGGCGTGTAAGGACATTCGCGTCATAATCGTCAGCAAGTATCTCGACCGCGTTCTTGGCAATCTCGCCCTCTGGCAGAAAGCCAGCGTCAACATCTCGCTGAATGTAACTTCGCAACTCTTGTAGTGCGTCTTCGGTGACAGGCTTCTTCATGGTAGTGGTGTTTATGGGTTTGCAGCCAATGATTACAAAGCTGATAGCAATTATGAGTGTAAGGTAACACATGGGTGGACTTCTTCTTCGGATGGGGAGAAATGAACGCCGAGGCAGGACATGGTATTACAGGTCAAAGATTAAGATCGGACATCCAACTTGGAGTATCCGAACATGATAGTATTCTCTAACATGGCGCGCGTTACCGGGGGGACATTTAGTGTCTGGTGCGGCATGTCAACCTTAAGACTTATTAGAATAGAATAATGCACCAACCACAAAGAAGATAGTCAAAATCAGTGATAAAATGAGAAACACGAGTGCTGTGGTCCGGAGCCAACCACGCATCTTGCGCACCAGAAACCAAGTAATCGCCATCCACGCGGCCCCGAATACCGGCAACATCCACGCGACGACACCTCCAAGAACAAGTACTATGAAGATTGGCGAAACATGCTGCCTTAAATAGCGTGCTCCGAATGTCGGCTCCAAGCCTATCAGGTTCGACGTCTTCAAATCCGAGATTAAAGACGCGCCACAAGAGCACTCAACAAACGTCGGCCTCGAGATGAAGATTGGAATGAAATGAAAAAGCAGCAACTTTTCGTGCAGGTCCTTTGCGGTCGCGGGAGCTGAAGATCGTTTGCAGACAGGACAAGCAATCGAGATTGGCGAAGAGTCCGTCACCCTTGATGAAACTCCCAGAGCTAGGTGTATGGACATGTGTCTTGCTGTAGGTTACAGATGAACCATACCTGTGGCGGACGCGGAGTGTGGCTAACACAAAGCGTGAGACATAGAGTCATGGTCTCCTTTAAGAATTGAATGGAGGCGTGCCGGAATCATCACGAGGGGCGGCAGCTAATAGCGGATCGATTATGTATTTCTTCACGGACCATCGGAATGTGTAGTATGAGACAATGAGACCCAAGCAGAAGCCGACGATGCCAGTGATGGTTTTAATGTCCTTCAGGCTAACCCCTGCTATCCCAAGCAATGCACCCAGAATGAAACCGATAACAGCCCCAACGAGGAAACCCCCGACCATGGCCACTAGTGCGAATATCGCCCAGGCTTTAAAGTATTTTATATTATTCATGTGATTTTGGATGATGTCCAAGAGGATTGGTCGCGGTGTGGCTCAAGTGTCATTCTAATGGAAGGAGCTTCGAAACCCCGGTGATTAGCGCGAAGGTGTAACACCTACCCTCAAAATCGGCAACTCTAACCTCATGCGACAACACAGTGAGTTCCCCGGTGAAGATGTCGGCTCCACTCCCTGACCAAATGATGCAACCATCATCGGTCACTCGAGCAATGGAAAGCTCGCCATGTGAGATGAAGTCGGTGGATTCTGGGATGGGGTGAATCCCAAAGCATGTGGCTTCGTCAGTCTCGACCGACCAAAGTAAATCAAGTGAGGGAATAGCGAGGCGGACAACGAAGGGTCCCACAGCAACAAACAGTGCGTCAGCGCGGACAAAGGCCGAATTATCGTGAATCCCCGAGGCGCCTCCTCCAGCAAGAAGCACAACAGATGCAATCGGTCTGCCGTCTGCGGTGACTCGAATACCGTGAGTAGTAGATGAAATGCCGTCCGAAAGGGAATAGGCTCTATCGCAGCGGATAGCGTTATCCGTAGAAGGTGGGACGTAACCCGTGTGGCCGTCAAACAGCTCAACTGTGTAGGCACTAGTGTTTAGAATCATGGCGAGCCGCTCTCGAATGTGGGTAAACACTGAAACTTCAGCCATCGGTGCATTTCGAGATTATTGGATAAAGGAATTGGTGGGTGCATAATACTCAATCCACCTCATCGCAGGCATGGGACGACTGGATGGAGGGCATCAAACTAGACGAAGCGATCCCCGTTGAAGTGGTGTACTTGGCAGTACTCATTTGGCCTCTCAACTTGCTGGTGTGTTACCCGCCCCTTCATGCTCTGCTTTATGCTTCGTAAACGGAGTGAAGGTGATGTCGTAGCCAAAAGGGTTCTCTCTAGGAGGCCGTGTAGGCTCAGTATCATATATCTGCACATTGCCGGGAATTTCGAACCCGAGCTTTGCTCCTATCACTCGGATCATATCCGCTGATTCTGCGGAATCTGTGGCCCAAGTCTTCATACCCATCCATGCCGGACCAATCGGGCATCCATAATCATTTTCCTTCTTCTTCATTGTGCCTTCTGCAAGCGCTGTGAAATGCACATAGGGCGTCTTCGTCTTTCCGTAGCGGAGCTTAAGCTTCCAGTCGGGAGAGGGTGCTTCGGTATCACTCTTTTCTTTCACGGCTGTTCGAGATGAAGATTGTAATGAGTACTATTATTATTCGGGCGACTGGATGAGCTCCTTCAGTTCAGCAAGTTTCGGTAGCATCCAAGCTCATGATGCCGTCTTCATACTAAATGACAATACTGTCTTCGGGTTTCGAAAGTTGAAGAACTCCCGACACAAAGTCTTTCACTTTCACTCTGATCTTTACGCCTGCAATAGGACCAATACCAATCGAGACTCCATCTTCGGGATAGCATGGCGTGGGGTCTCTGGCTATACGTTCCCATGAGGTGGTCGAAAACGAACCGCGCGGTGCCGATACCGGAATGGATCGAAGTCGGTCGCGAGTTTCACGGTGGGGAGGAACACGATTGAGTTACGCCCTTTCAGGGCTTGGTGGTTGTTTAATCGGTTACCCAGGGCGCCGCTATGCTAGCCCTGGGCTCAAGGGTTGCCGCGCCGTTGGCGCGGAAGGTGTCCGTTGTCTGGGCTCATGGGTTGTTGCTCTGTTGGCGTGGCTGGTTCTGGTCGGAGGGCAGACAGGAATGTCTACCCCACCTTCTGCCTCTGCCTTGCCCCTTCTGCCAACTTTGTGCCTACCTCCACAAGTCCCTACCTCCTCCACACGACTCGCTTGTGTCCAAGCTGCCGCCCGTGGTCGGGCGAGGGGTTCTGCGGATAACTGCCCGATTGCTGATGGCGGATGAGAGACTGGATTTTTCCCATGAAGGCACGGGAGGATGAGATTGCACTCCAGAAAGGAAAGCTAACCTTGGCAAGCGGAAAATTAGGGTTGGTTTGATTATCGTGTGCGGGCCGGTGGTTTCAGGGGATGGTGGGGGATGGATGGGGATGAACGAGGGGAATGGGGGGATGCGTATCCGACGGTGCCGTGTGTTCGGGTGCGGAGCGGGGATTCGGGTGGTGCGGCCCAGAGCGGGCCAGCGGCCCGCGCTCCTAGGAGGGAGATCGGCGAACCTAAGAGTGGGGCGGGGGCCTTCCGGACCAGAGCGGGCCAGCGGCCCGCGCTCCCAGGGGGGATTTCACTCCAGTTGTCTGGAAAAGGTCCCCATGTGTCTGGAATTTCACTCCAAGTGTCTGGAAAATGTCTCCAGGTGTCTGGAAATTCACTCCAAGTGCCCGGAAAAAGTCTCCAGGTGTCTGGAAATTCACTCCAAGTGTCGAGAAATTCACTCCAGAGGTCGAGAAATTCACATCTGTGACGGAGGATTCCCCGCCTGCGGTGGAGAATTTCTCAATCTGCGACGAAATATTTCCCCCCTGCGACGAAATATTTCCCTAATGCGATGGAATATTTCCCTAATGCGATGGGAAAATTCCCTGTTGCGATGGAGTATTTCACTCCTGCGATGGTGTCGGAGTATCCTGCAGTGGATTCGGAGTCTCCTTGCGCTGGGGTTGGGGCTTCGGTGGCGCGGTCGGGTGGCCTACAAGTGCGGTCGGAGGGGGCGGCGGAGCGGGCGGGGTTTCCTGCGGCGCGGGCAGGGTGGCGTAAGCCACTGGCTGGGGGAGAAGGTGTGCGCTCGGGGGTGGGTGTGGGGTGGGTGGACTGCACTGGGGAACGGATTGACCGGATTGACCTGATGGCTGGGGGTGGGTGGCTGATGAACGTGGCTGGCAGTCGGGTGGCTGGGGTTGAGTGTCTCGGATTTACTTTCCCTTTGCTCTTTGATCGCGGGGGCGTAGGATTGCGGACGATGCCTGAGGATACTGCCAAGCAACCTGTCGCTCGATCATCGGGGGAGTCTACTCCTGCCACTCGTAAACGCTGGGGGTGGCCGCGGAGAATTATCACGACGCTGGGGTTTGTGGGGCTGCTGGGCTTTGCGGTGGTGATCACGCTCTTGTGTACGAGCGGGTTGCCGGTGGATTTCGCGTTGCCTTATGCTGCGGGGAAGGTGTCGCCGGTGGATGGTGCGTGGCGGGTGGAGATGGACCATGGATTGCTGAAGCTTAACCGGACGGAGGGGCTGGCGTTTATTCTGCGGGGGGCTCGTATCGTGCGCAGCGATGGTACGCTGGCGTTTAATCTGGCGAGCTTTTCCATTTACAGTTCACCGGCGTCGTTGATGAAGGGGAACTATGTGCCGAGGCGGATTGTGGTGGATGCGCCGGAGGTGGAGCTGGTGCGCAGGGCGGATGGGAGCTTTGAGTTTGTACCGTTGCCGGTCTCGTCTTCTGCCGAGGCAGAGGAGGCAACTGCGTTTCCACCGGAATTGCCGGACGCGTTTCTGCCGATTGAGGGGAGGCCGTTCGAGTTGGTGATTCAGCAGCCTGCGGTTAAGATAAGGGATGGGGTCCGCCCGCTGACCGTTTCCTTTAAGGATATTTCCACCACGGTTTCGCGGGATAAGCAGACGCTGCTGTCCAAGCTCAATCTGGTGTGGACGGGGCCCATCCACACGGCGACTATCAAGGCGGAGGTCACTTACAGTCTCGATAAGAAGACGGCGAGTGTGGGGTTCGAGTTTAGCCCCGTCGGCATGGATGATCTCCTGCCGTATGTGACGCTGCCGAGTCTCCCGGTCGAGGCGCAGGGTACGGTGAGTGGCAAGGCGAGGGCGGCGATCGATCTGGCCTCGAAGCGGGTGGATACGTTCTCGTTTGAAGTGGTTACGAGTGCGCTGGAAGTCAAGGCGAGCCAGTGGTTGCGCGACCCGATCTCCCTGGCGCCGATGCGGCTTGCAGGGTCAGCAGACTTTGCGAAGGGCAGTGGTAGTATAGAGCCGTTGACCGTAAAGGCGGGACCGGTGTCGATTGAGCTGAGCGAGCAGCGCATAACGCAGACGGAGCGGCTGCGTCTGGAGGGCGGGATGAAGCTTGGGGGCATCACGCTTGGGCAGGCGCTGGCACTGCTTTCCCCGGAGCTGCGCAAACGCATACCACTCACTCCGGAGCAGGAGGCCGGGCTCGCAGTGGATAACCTTAATCTAAACTGGAAGCTCGCAACGACGCCCATGGGGAATGCGCTCCCCGTCATAGATACTGCCGAGGTGGAGGCCACGGTCGCCTTGCAGGCAGGTACGCAAACGATCCGCTCCACTTTCTCGGTCGGCGCCACGGAGAAGCTTCAGCTTATCGAGTGGAAGACTGCGGTGGATTCCTTTAACCTGGCCGGGTGTGCGGTGCCGGCGTTGAAAGAGTTCCCGCTGGAAGCATTGGACTTGCCCATCGACTTCAAAGCCTCGGGGAAGATGCGTCTGCCCGATACGGTGGATGCGCTGGATGTGGCGTTTCATGCAGGCCCGGGTATTATCAAGAATCATCCGCTCTGGTATGCTTACATGGCGAAGCCGGTGCCCCTGAAGGAGCTGAGTTTCCAGCTCTCGGCGAAGGATAATCTAAAGACGATTGTGGTGCCCAGCGCGGTGCTGGACATCGATGGTCCGCGGGGCGAGCTGCAAGCGATAACCCTTGCCCTGAGCAGTCCCCCGCACCTCTCCAAAGAGTTCGACTTGGGGGTGAAGGGGCGAATCCTGGCAACGGAGTGGCTGGCGGAAACGTTGTGGAGCTACGTGCCTAATGATATTAGGGTGCGCATGGATATCAGCGATGCGGAAGTCCGCGAGCTGGGGCTGAAACAGGCGACGATAGACCTCGATGCGCGCGGTCATCTCGGTGGGGCTGCGGCCTTCACCCTCGCTCGCGCCACTACCACGGCAACGGCCACGCTGAAGTTAAACACGCTCTCCTACCCTGTCACAGCCAGTGCGGACTTTAACCCGCAATCCGGCCACTGGAGCGCGATTGTGGATACTGCCGCTCTTCTGCCAAACAGCTTGCAGCTCTCCATCTTTAAGCGCTTCACGCTGCCCGCCTACTGGATCACGACGCCTGTCAGCACCCACCTCGAAACCTCGGGAACGACAACGGGGACGGTTCAAAAGGCCTATCTGAAGGTCGTGGTGGAGGCGGGAGAGGTGTCCATCCCGGAACTCCTCAAGAAGCCGATTCCGGTGCGGTCTGTGGTGCTTGAGGCGAGGGCAGACTTGGAGAAGAAAGTGGTGGAGTCCTTCAGCGCAAAGGCAGATATCGAGGGCCGGCTCGCGAGCCTGAACATCAATCAGCTTCTGGTTAAGGACAACCAGTTCAGCGGGCTCGCTGAAGTGGATCTGAAACAGTGGGACCTCGCCTGGTTGCTCAGTTTCTGGCCCGATGCACTCCTGCCGAAGGAACGCGCGCTGCTGGAAGAGTATAAACCATACGCGATGCTAGACGAAGCTTCCCTGAAGGTGGTTGTGGAGAATATGCTCACGGAGTTCGACCCGAAGCGCATCAAGGAGCTATCGCTGTACGCGCAGCTCACAAAACTCGGGGTCACGTACAACAACCTCCCGGTCACGCTGGACAGTCTTTCCCTGAACCTGGGGAACAATCGCGCCAAGCTGGCGCTGCTTAACGCACAGGTAGATGCCTTCGCGGCGGATGAGGTCACGCTGACTACGGGCGATATTATGGAGCCGGGATGCCGGGTGGATTTGCATTCGGTCTTTCATGGCAACCTCTCGCGACTGAGCGCATTGCTTGGAAAGCTACCGCTCGATCCCGCTCTGTGGAAAGACAAAGGGCTGGACGAACTCAAGGGGAATGCGAGTGGCGTGCTCGATGCCTCGGTGCCGCTGAATCTAGAGCAACCCGTGCCGACACCAGAATCGCTGGCGGCAAAAGTCTCGCTCAAGATCGAGGACTTCCAGCCGCCCACCGCACCGCAACTGAAGGACGTGGCAACTATTGGCAAGGGTACGATTCAGCTTCAGGCCGAGGTGGCGAAGAAGCAGGCCACAGTGGCTGTGCAGTACGCGCTCTCGGCGTTCCGCATGGCGCCGTATGTGGACGGGCCGGTGGATTTGGCGTTCACCCTGGGAATGCCCGATGATCAAAAGATTAACACGACATTCACGGTCGATCTCACCAAGGCCAGGCTCTCCATCGGTCAACTGGAGACGGAAAAACTACCGGGCGAGATGGCTCGCCTTATCTTTAGTGCCGACACCACCGGGCTGCGGGACTCTACCGCAGCGCCCTCGGTGGATTTCGGCCTTGACTACGCACTCTTTGTCAAAGGGAAGACCCGCGGTAGACTCGAATTTGCCCCCGCCTTTGCGGGGGAATTGATGGGCTTTAAGCGCGGACGCGTTGAAGGAGTAAAACTCGGTAATACGGAGTTCGACGCAGCCCTCGCCTTTAGCGAGAACCCGGGCTTCACCTTCGCAGTCAATGGCAAGCGGCTGGACTTGCCGGAGATACTCGGGGTGGCCTCGCCGATCGTCCGGCAAATTCTGCTGGATATGGCGGGGAAGGAGTCCGTACCTGCCGGATTGCCGCAGTCAACCGGGATTGCTAAACCGAAGGAGCCCACAGCGAAGGATCCCATTGCGATGCTCCTGCTCTCATTCCAGAGCGATGTGAACTTTGACGAAGTTCGGGTAGCCAAAGACAAGACATTAACCAAACTGGAAACGCATACAGTGCTGAAAGACGGCGAACTCCATTCCTTTAAGCTCACAGCCATTGAGGGCGGGAAGAACCTACTTAAGATAGAGCTGGCCCCCCCCGTCGGGCAGGCACAACCACTCACGGTGATCATCCCGAATGTCAGTGCCCTTGCCCAACTAGTAGTCGCACCGCTGGGTGAGTTCAAGCTGCCCGACAGCGAGCTATCCCGGAACATCGACGTGGCCCGCAAAGTTCCGAATAACTTCCGCGGCGGCATCCTTTATCTGGATGGAGCCGTAAATCTCAAGGACCCGGAGCAACTCTTTAACGGAAAGATGCGCATGGATGAACTCTTCCTCATGGAGGTGCCCTGTCTGGTGCGGGGGATTGCCCAGCGCACGCTGCGCCCTGTCAAAGAACAGGAGGTCTTTAAGATATTCAACATCGAGAACGTCCATTACGGGAAGACAAAAGCGACCATTAAGAAGCTGCGCATGGAGGGGCCATTGACGATGAATATCTTCGAGGCGGAGTATCTCGCAGCGGAGCCCCGTGTGAAACTCAAGGGCGATCACGCACTCGTGAAGTTCGAAGTGGACTGGCCGATGAAGGAGCCCTTCGGCATGAAGCATGTCTGGCTCGAGAACGCCCTCATCCGCGCCATAGGCACGAATGACGAAAGCTGGTCAGACTTGATCGATAAGTAGAGCAGGGCTGGGCGCTTCTATCGCGCAGCGACGGCACCCGTTGAGCCGCGCTGCAGCAGGACAGGCTGGATGCTGTGGTGCTCGATGGCTGTGGCTGGCTCTTCTATCCGACGCTTCAACACTTGTACTGCGAGAGTCATCATTTTGTCGACTTGCTGATCTACTGTGGTGAGGCCGGGGTCCGTATAGGCAGCCACTTCCAGATTATCAAAGCCAGTGATGGAGAAATCCTTGGGCGCCTTCAGCCCGGCATCGCGCAAGCGCTTCATTGCACCAATCGCCACCCGATCATTCACGGCGATGAGTGCGGTGGGGCGGGGCGACAGGCCGAGGTATTGTTCCGCGAGAATCTCCCCGTACTCGTAGTTATGCCCCTGCCTGCCGATGATGCGTAGGGAGGTGAAGTTTGCCTTCTGCTTAAGCTTAAGTTCCGTCGAAGTCTTGCGCACACCCTCCATGCGGGCTGCTCCGTAGGCGACAGATTCATCAAACCCCAATAAGGCGAACTGGCGGTGGCCGAGACCGTACAGGTGCTCGATCTCGAGAGCCACGGCTCTTTCCCGGTCCAGACTGATGGATGCAAAGTCGATTGATGTTGCCGGGTCTATTAAGACGACCGGTTTACCAGTCTGTCGTATGTGCTCGATAATGGGTGACTCCGGGGTGAGTGCGCTGCCCACCAGGACTATACCATCGCACATCAGGGAAAGGAAGTGGCGGATGGACTCCTCCTCACGCTCAGGGTAGCCCCCGTTCAGCTCCAGTATCGCGCGGAAGCCCTCATTTCTAAGGATGAGCTGAAGCATTGAAGTCTTCTTCGCGAGAATGGGCGACTCCAGTTCTTGAAAGGAAACCCCGATCAGTCCAGTCTTCGACCCACGCAATCCGCGCGCCATGGGGTTGGGCAGAAAGCCAAGCTGCTGCATGGCGTCGAATATCCGCTTGCGCGTGTCCTCCTTGATGCCCGGATGGTTGTTGAGGACGCGAGAGATCGTCCATCGCGACAATCCTAGATACGCCGCAAGCGCAGTGGTGCTATCTACTTTGGTTGGACGAGTTTGCGGTTTGGCTTTCTTTGGCAAGGTATTTTGTAGGTTATAATCATCAAATGATTAGACTACGGCTGCGCAATCCTGTTTTCATACGAAAGATTGAGTAAGGTCGCGCCGTTGCATTTCCTCAATCTACAATGCTGCCTGCGGACGCTTCGGGTCGGGCCAATCTATGTGGAAGAATTTCCCACGGGGCTGGTCGGTGCGCTCATAAGTATGAGCGCCGAAGTAGTCGCGCTGAGCCTGGAGCAGATTTTGCGGGAGGCGGGCTGTGCGGTAGCCGTCAAAATAAGAGAGCGCACTGCTAAAGGTGGGGATGGCGATGCCGTGCTCCGCAGCGATGGAAACCACCTTGCGCCAGTTCGCCTGGGTACGCTGGACTTCGCTCTGGAAGTAGGGGTCGAGGAGCAGGTTTGCGAGCGTCTCGTTGCGGGCGTACGCTTCCGTAATTTTCTGGAGGAAGGCGGCGCGGATGATGCATCCCCCACGCCAGATTTGTGCGATTTCGCCGAAATGGAGCGTCCATTTATACTCTTTCTGGGCCTCGCGCATGAGCTGGAAGCCCTGGGCGTAGGAGCAGATTTTTGAACAATAGAGCGCATCGTGGATGGCCTGGATGAGCGCTGCCTTGTCGCCTGTGTAAGCGGGGGCAGAGGGGCCTTTGAGAATAGTGCTGGCGGCCACGCGCTCTTCCTTCACCGCAGAAATGCAGCGGGCAAAGACGGCCTCGGCGACGGTTGGCGCAGGTACGCCCATGTCGAGTGCGCTGACGCTGGTCCACTTGCCGGTACCTTTCTGTCCTGCAGTGTCGAGGACGATGTCCACGAAGGGTTTACCAGTGACTGGGTCCGCCTGCTGTAAGATATCGGCAGTGATCTCAATTAAGAAGGAGTCGAGAACTCCCGTATTCCATGAAGCGAAGATTTTGCCAATCTCCGGTGCGCTGAGCCCGGCGACGGTGCGGAGCAAGTCGTACGCTTCGCAGATCATCTGCATGTCGCCGTACTCGATGCCGTTGTGAACCATTTTTACATAGTGGCCTGCTCCATTTGCGCCGATGTAGGCGGTACAGGAGAATCCACCCGAGATCGGCTGCCCTGGCTTGGCGCCAGTGAGGGGCCTGCCCGTCTTCGCATCCACCTTTGCAGCGATAGCCTCCCATATGGGTTTCAACTCGGCATACGCAGCAGGATCTCCCCCGGGCATGAGCGATGGGCCAAAGCGCGCACCCTCCTCCCCGCCTGAGACTCCACTACCGATGAAGCGCAGGCCCTTCGCAGTAAGCATGGCCTCGCGGCGGATGGTATCTGTCCACTTCGCGTTGCCACCATCGATGATAATGTCTCCCTTCTCGAGCAGAGGAACGAGACTGTCAATGACTGCATCCGTTGGCCCGCCGGCCTGAACGAGGATAATTATCTTTCTCGGGCGTTTCAGCGACTGGATGAAGTCCACCAGACTTGCCTGACCATAGAGCCCCCCCGGAGTGCCAGGATTGGCGGCGACGAACTCCTCCATCTTCGCCGTTGTCCGGTTGTACACGGAAATACGGAAGCCGTGGTCGGCAATATTAAGTGCGAGGTTCTGCCCCATTACGGCGAGGCCGATGAGACCGATATCAGAAGTAGCTTCAGGCATGTTTATATTAGTATAACCAGTAGCAAATGATCGAATGCACACACGCGCAAGCAAATCCTTGAGGCCAGCCTATTCCTGAAAGAGATCGGAGCATTCCTGGAGGTGATCAGTGCATTGAGAGCAGTGATCAGACCCTTGAGAGAGGTGCGGA
Source organism: Verrucomicrobiota bacterium (assembly GCA_033762955.1). GTDB lineage: Bacteria > Verrucomicrobiota > Verrucomicrobiia > Opitutales > Oceanipulchritudinaceae > JANRLC01. The sequence goes on from JANRLC010000040.1 coordinate 17,886, forward strand.
CACCATTGAGAGTAGTGCGGACACCCTTGAGAGAGGTGCGGACACCATTGAGAGCAGTGCGGACACCCTTGAGAGTAGTGCGGACACCCTTGAGAGTAGTGCGGACACCATTGAGACCAGTGCGGACACCCTTGAGAGCAGTGCGGAGACCCTTGAGAGTAGTGCGGAGACCCTTGAGAGGAGTGCGGACACCCTTGAGAGGGGTGCGGACATCCTTGAGCGTAGTGCGGACACCCTTGAGAGGAGGTGCATAGACCATTAGTTCCCACCACATTCCGGGTGCATTTCGGGGAGTTGTAGGGCTGTTTGAAGTGGCACTCCCGCTTGCCCGTGTGCCTTCCAGTGATCATCACAGAGCCCGAACAGGGGTGAGACTCCATGCCATCTCCGGCAATCGGCTTTTCTGCCTAAGCACAACAACTTCGAAATGGCCGCTTGTAACCGCTCGATTCTACAACCTATCGCGCGCTCGCTTGCGCTGCCTTGAATTCGTCCAGAGACATGCGCCCATCTCCGCACCCGCCCTTCCCGTCTGGGCGGACATGCATCTCTGAAACCGATACGGTTCCTTTCCAGGCATAGGGATCGCGCCCGGCCACCATGATGATGTCGCGAAAATCATTCTTTGCCTGGGGCACACTGACATCCACCTGCCAGGGCAGGAATGATTGCGCGCTCATGTAGTGATTGACCAGTACGCGACGGAATCCACTCTGCTTGCGATTCGGCAGCGAACGGTGAAGCAGATAGCCATTGAAATAGACAATCGCACCGCGCGGCACCTCGACAGGGATCGAGTCCGCATCGGTGTAGGGAAAATCATAAGACTCTTCTGCGCAATCGAAGCGCTTGTCATTCTGGGGATACTGTGGCCAGAGAATGCCATGCCTGTGAGAACCGGGGATGACCCAGAGACATCCATTATCAACCGTGGCATCGTCCAGCGCCATCCAAGCACCAGTTAGCGAGCGGTCCCTCGTAGGAATGTAGTCCTCGTCCTGATGCCAAGCCTGCCCGGGCTTGCCTGCTGCCTTAATAAAGAGCATCGACTGCATGCATTTGACGTCCGGCCCGATCACGGAAACCAGCACTCGAACGAGGTTCTTGTGGGCGAGGTAACGGCGCATGATCTCACTCACCTTGTGTGGGAAGTGAATACATAAATAGTGCCGTATGACTTCATCATCCGACATATCTGTGGCCTCGCCAAACTGCGGCAACAATGCCGCAGTTCCTGCGGATTTGCCGTGGATACCCCGGCAAATCTTTACCGCCTCGCCATTTAGTTCATCCACCTCGGCATCACTTAATGCATCGGTAATTACAAGGTAGCCATTCTCCTTAAAGAAGGCGGCACTAGCTTCATTAACTTGATCAGCAGTGTAATAGCCGGGAAGCGTGGATACAGTGTTTGTACAGGTACTCATGGATTGATGGGGTGAAAAGTAGAACTAATAGCATACATCAGAATACCTTGGATGACCATGTCTGGCCTGCTCCAAATAGTTGTCCCTGTTGAACATTATTCTACTTTTTTCTGCGCATCACTCATGCCTGCCTTCTCCATTGCGAATCACCCTTCTTTCGAATCATCCTTCTTAGCCTTATCCGGGGTATCGATGAAATTGATCAAGCTGCCGAAGTAGCGAAAGGGGCGCAGGAGCAGGGCATCGCTGAAGAGCGAGGCGGTTTCGGGAGCGGTCTCGTTCAGTCTGGCGAAAGGGATGAGGAGTGAGAGCTGCAAAAGTGCTGCGATTCCGAAGTAGATGGCGAAGCGGCCTGCGTCCATGCCGGGCTGGTTCCCGGTGTGTTTGATGAAGAAGCCGATAATCATCGGTGACAGCCCCCCGAGAAACCCAACGACCGCGCTTTGCACCGAAGTTGCCAGGGCTCGATGCTCCACGGGGCATACTTGCGGGAGGTACTTGAGATGTGCGGTGGCCCAGAGCGAGGCGCTTAAGCCTGCGACAAATGAGCAGAGGGGCACGGCTATGAGCAGCCCGTGGAAGCCGCTGATCATCACCAGCCAGAAGAGTATGGCGAGTGTGCTGACAACGAGCGAGGTGGTGAATACCGGGCGCGTGCCAAAGCGGTCGATCCGGTTGCGGATGAACAGCGCCCCCGCTATCCCACCCAGGTACTGACACGCGGTGAATAGCATGATGCTATCGACCTTGATGGGCGTCTCAAACTTTAAGTAGTACGCCGTAAAAGGGGCGAATGAACTCCACGCCAGCGACTGCACCAGGGTGAGTAGCATGTAGTAGCGAAATGGCCCGGGAGTGAAGCAGAGTTGCGGCGTTTGCTGGATGACACGGCGCAGACTTGTGCCTGCTGGCTTGGGCACATCGGGCAGCTTGGATAGAAAATAGTTGGAAAGAACGGCACCCATTATCGCCATGGCGTAGATCACCGTGTAGGCAGTCCAGCCTGGTAGTAGCTTGAACAAACCGGCACAGAGCAGGAGCGTGAACACCCCGCCGAAACCGCTCACAAGCTGGTCGGATGCGAAGTACCTGCCGCGAATTTGCTCCGGGAGTAACGCGTAGAACCAAGGTACATAGCAGCAACTGCCCAGCCCGCGAAGGATGCAAAACAGGTACACGCTAATTACAAGCAGATTCGCCATCCATGGAGCCGGAGTAACGGGTGCCGCCAGTGCCAGGCCAAAGGGGATAAACAAGCTCATGGAGCGTGCGCGCCACGCAAACATCATTTGGTTCTTGTACCCAAAGCGCGGTAAGAACGCCGTGGCAAAGACCTGGATGGGCAGCGTCAAGAAGACCGCAGCATAAGCAAGCCCTACTTGAAAGGTGGATGCACCTAGCTGGCCCGCCATCATGACCATCGGCGTACCCAGGCATATCATCCAGTTCATCCCGTTAAAGAAACCAAAGTAGAGCCCGCTCCGGTAGGGCTTGAGGGAGGTTTCCTCGGGTAACTTGGGATTTAGCTCATTCATGAATGGGTTGGCCTGCCCGCCGTGGCGGATTGCTGCGGCGAGTAGGGTTCCAAAGGGGTTGTGCTGGATGGACTACTCGCTAAGGTTGGCTTTCCAACGCAGGATGGCGTCTGCCACAGCCTTTGGGCCGGGCATTCCGCTATTGTTACGCTTGGCCAGGGCGGAGCGCAAATTAAAGACAGACTTCCAGTTCGCGGGAAGGCGCGGTACAGCGAGCTGCGCCGCATCATCCGGTATGGCATCGAGCGCGCACCCCTGGGTCTCTGAGAGCTTTACCAGGGCACCCACGGCGTGGTGTGCATCGCGGAAGGGCATCCCGCTCTGCACGAGAAGGTCCGCCAGATCGGTGGCGAGTAGATTGGGGTCACTTGCGGCAGCTTCGCAGCGAGTGGCGTGAATCACGAGACCAGCCATCACTGCCTCCAGCACCTCGAGACAGATTAGCGTCTGGTCAAAGGCGTCGAAGACCGGTGGTTTGTCTTCCTGAAGGTCGCGATTATACGTCAACGGCAGTCCCTTGGTCAGCGTAAGGAGCATGGTCACATGTCCCTGAAGCCGCGCCGCCTTGCCGCGCAGGAGTTCGCAGGCATCCGGATTCTTCTTCTGTGGCATCAGGCTCGAGCCGGTGGTAAATGCCTCGGGCAGTGTGGCAAACCCAAACTCCGCCGTGCTCCAGAGGATGAGGTCCTCCGACACCCGCGAGGCGTGCGTGCCCACCAGGGCACAGGCTGTGGCAAACTCTACGAAAGTGTCGCGGTCGGCCACGGCATCAAGGCTGTTCGGTGTCACCCGGGGGCACCCCTGAACATCGACAAAGCCAAGTGCTTTCGCGGTGAACTCGCGGTCGATCGGCAGTGTGGTCCCTGCGAGCGCACCCGAGCCGAGTGGGCTCCAGTTCGCGTGGTCCCGCACCACTGCAAACCGCTCGAGGTCTCGCCCGAACATCTCTGCATACGCCAGCCAGTGATGCGCAAGCGAAACGGGTTGCGCACGCTGCAAGTGGGTGTACCCAGGGATAATAATACTCTGGTCCTTCTCTGCACGGGCAACAAGGGTGCGCAGCAGAGCAGTCAACCGGGTCTCGATCTGGCTGCATGCATCCTTGAAGAACAAGCGCATATCCGTGGCCACCTGGTCATTACGAGAGCGAGCGGTGTGGAGCTTCGCCGCAGCAGGTACGAGCGCCGTCAGCCGTGCCTCGATATTCATGTGCACATCCTCCTGCTCTATGCTCCAGATAAAGTTGCCCGCGGCAATCTCCGCCAGGATCGTATCCAGCCCGCAGTGAATCGCATCCCGCTCCTCAGCGGTGATTATCCCGGTATGCGCCAGCATGGCCGCGTGTGCCTTGCTCCCCGCTATGTCATATACAGCCAGTCGTGAGTCGAAGCTGACCGACTCGCTGAAACGGAGCATCAATGCAGAGGGCCCGGTTGTGAATCGCCCGCTTTGTGACGTGGATTTGCTGGTCGTAGCCATAAGGGAATACCCAAATAGATTTTGAAACGGCCTGAGGGTCAAACGAAATTATTGGGGAACGGGGGTAGTAGAGCTGCTGGAAGGGACAGGAAAGGGACCCAAGGGACGGAATGGACGCAAAGGACCCAACTACTGTCTACTAACTACTGCCTACTGACTACTGCCTTCTGCCCTCTGCCGCCCTACTTATCCCTATACCAATCCTGCTTCCGGATCACCTTATCCGCTGGTGGTGAATTGCGCCTACGATCCACCATGATGGCAATGACTACGACGCCCAGGCAGACAAGAATCGCGATAACAGAGACAAAGAGGAGCATTTTCATCACTTGGGTCCTTGTGTAGTTGTGGGTGCAGACTGGCGGAGCATGGTACCCATCAAGGCATTGAGCGAGCCACTACCAGTGCTGTCACCGGATACCATAACTTGCGGGGTGATCTGTATCTTACCTTCGCTGACAAGCCGCAACATCTCAAGCTGAGCGACCTGCTCGCGACCCAGTGCCCCAGCCATGATCTCATAAGCCTGGGCGCGGCCCTGGCCGGTGATAATCTGGTAGTCAGACTCCCCCTTCGCCTCGGCGGCGCGGGCTTTCGCACCCTGTTCCTTGACGAGTACTTCATAGGTAGCCTTCGCGAGGTTCCTCTGCTGCTCGGCCTCTTCCTGCGCCTTTACGAAGTTCGCACGCGCCTCTTCAGCCTTGCGCTGTTCGGAATAGAGCGTCTGTTGGTTAACCGCCACTTCGCGGTCGGTCTGGGTGGAGATGAGCTTACGCCCGGCCTCGTTCGCATCCAGGTGGATGTTGCCCACATAAACCCCATCGCAGGTCACGTTGACCTTTGCCAGCTCGATACGCATGCGCTCGATGGCTACTTTCTCCACCTGGCTGCGGGCATTCACAAACTCCAGGGCATTCATCGTCTCGGCCACATTGCGAAAGATCGCACGAATAGCGGGCAGGATGACTCGCGCTTCCATAACCTCCAGGCTCTCGTCCTCCTGCTCATCGCGCTCCACTTTATCGGGATTACCGAGCAGTGCCACGAGGTAGGGCGCATTGCTTGCTTCCACCGCACAGGCTACGCGTACATCAATCGGGAAGGAGAAGCCATCCTTGGAGCGCACCGTTACCGACCAGTCTGTGTTACCGGCGTTGGTTTTCGTGGTCTGGGTGACAGTCTGCTGGTAAGTATAGACTCGCTGCGTGGTTTTCACCATCGTGGGCATATATGCCTTCGTATTCATATAATACGCACCGGGGACGAGTGGCTCACGCCACACCCCGCGCAGTCCCCTCTCCACGAGCGGCACACCATTGACCAGCTTTGCCCGGCCATCGCCCTCCACGGGAATGGTGCCGGAGTTACTCTTAATCACAGCCACCGTTCCGGGGGCAACCACAAGGGCATCAATCGTCTCGATCTTATGCAAACGTGGATTGTAGCGGTAAACACCGGGTGTCAACACGCTGATCTGGGGACCGCGCTTGCCGCCCTTTGACAGGAAGACGTGCGGGTTGAGCATATCGGCGGTGTTTGGCCAGGCAGGCGCGTAGGTCTCATCCGCAGCGAGGGGACGTCCATCGAGTGCAGTGACAAACCCCAGCTTGCCATGATCCACCGAGACCACGGGGGCCAGCTCCACTTCATAGAGAAACGGTATGTAGCCAAAGTGCCAGCCGGGGCCTAGAATCTCCGCCTGCGGACCTTGCTCACCATTCTTCGCTACAATGTCTCCCGAGGGCAACGCCACGCCAAAATGGCGGATAATCACACCCGTCTGGTCCGGCGGCACCACTACCGATGAGCCAATAGCCAGCCCAAGTATGAAAAGAATGGGTGACATGACGACCAACGCATATCTTGCCAACATCGGCAGCTTTACCGTCAAGGCCATCCCAAGTACAACCACCGCAAGTGCAGTGAAGAATATAATAGCTATCATAATTTCTTGGATTGAGAGCGTTTTTTGCTATTGCGAACCGGTGACAGGCTGGTGGTTAACCACATGTTAGTTTTCGAAAGTAATGCCATCCTACTTAGATGGCAAGCACGCGCTGATGAGGCCGGCGCAGTGGCACGGGCATCTGTGTATTCCAGTGACCATCACAGAGCCCGAACAGGGATGAGACGCCCATGCCACCCCGGCAATAGGCTTTTCTTCCTAAACACGACAACTACGAGGAGCACCGGATTACCGTATGCAATAGTAATTACTATTGCCATGCGCGCGTTATGAGTAGTAGAAGTCATGACGGACTTGGTCATACTAATTTCAACGATTCCATAACCCTAATCCAAAGACACACATGAAAAGCTTGGTTCTCACGATCGCTACAACGGTTGCTGCTGTTGGCCTTTATGCCGCAATGCCACCCATCGAAGTTGCCCACAAAGTGGCAAAAGCCATCCGGATAGAGTCCCCATCCGTCGCCCCCATCATTGATGGCGAGATGGATGACGTCTGGATGGATGCTGGTGACTGGAACACCATCGACAGCTATATACCGAATGGTACCGCTTTCACCGAGCCGAGTGGCCCCTCGGATATTTCTGGAAAATGGCGCGCCCTTTGGGATGCCAACAAGCTCTACTTTTATATCGAGGTAACGGACGATGCCAGAGTGCTCGCCCCCAGTAATACCTTCGAGCTCTATATCAGCACCGCCTATACCCGCCAGTTTGGCGAATGGGCGAATCCTGGATATGGCACGACTGATGCGCAGCTTCTCTTCGACGTGGGGGCATCACCCGTTCGAGCAGTCGCCGGTCTCTATAGCGTAGATTCCGGACTCGATCCGTTCCCAAGCACCACGGCTGTCAAGGCTACCGCCACTGGTTATAGTGCGGAAGTAGCACTCAGCTGGAACTCCCTGAACAAGGGTAATGCGGTGACCTGGGATTCCGATGCTGGCTTGTTCATCGGTGGTCCGAGCGAGTACGAAGAACGCAACTTTATCGGGTTTGATATTCAGCTTCAGGACGATGACGACGGAGCAACCCGCGACACCAAGGTCGCCTGGTTCGGTGGCCCCGAAGACCGCCACGGTGACTTTGCCTGGGCCGATACACAGGTCTGGGGTACGCTGGAGTTCGGGTATTGTTGCTGCTGCGGTGGCTTTTCCATCGGCCAGGGCTGTCCGACTCAATGGGCTGTTTTTGATGGCGGCTTCAAGTGGAGTGCCGGAACTGACTTCATCTACGATGGCTTCTTTCCCCTCGTCTATGATTTTGCCAGCAACAATTGGTTCTATTTCTTCATTGATGGAACTACCGATGAGACGGTCGGCTACTTCATCTATGACTTCGGGCGCGCGCAGTTCGGGTGGCTCAGTTGCGATCTCTATGCAGAGGGCTATCAGGTTCTGCCTGATGGCACCACGCGTGTTCTGCTGAAGACACCGGTTCAGGAATAGTACGAGATCGGACGGATCAGTCCGATCCGTCTGATCCCATTTCCTCGTCCCCAGCAAACTAAAATAGCATGGACACCGCTAGTAGGCTGCTTAGGGTATGTGCTGGCCATGGGGCCTTTGCAGCTAAGCATCATGGATACTCCGGCAGCAGCCATTGTAGTAAAAGGTCTGACGAAATCGTTCGGCAGCCACGTCGCCATACGCGATGTGAGCTTCACGGTGGCGAAAGGCGAGATTGTTGGTTTCCTTGGGCCGAATGGTGCGGGAAAAAGCACCACGATGCGCATTCTCTGCGGACTTCTCGCTGCCTCGAAGGGCGAGGCCTACATAGGGGGTATTTCGGTTGCGCGTTCACCGGACTTGATTAAGCGGCACCTGGGGTACATGCCGGAGAATAATCCACTGCCCGAGGATTTGCGCGTGGTGGAGTATCTGCACTGGCGAGCGGCGCTGAAGGAGATTCCTCGTGGCAAGCAAAGCAAGCGGGTGAATGAAGTCCTCGAGCTGTGCGACCTGCACCGCAAGGCATCGCGGAAACTCATTGGCTCGCTGAGCAAGGGCTTTCGTCAGCGTGTGGGCTTGGCAGATGCGATCCTTGCCGAACCGGAAGTGGTCATTCTGGATGAACCTACTATCGGTCTCGACCCGCACCAGGTACTTATCTTTCGCCAGCTCCTGGATACGCTTCGGGGCAAGACGACGATTGTTCTCTCCAGTCACATACTCGATGAAGTGGAGCGGAGCTGCGACCGCGTGATGATCATTAATCAAGGGCGCATTGTCGCCTGCGGTACAGCGCAGGACCTTCGTTCGGAATACTGCACGGGCACAGCAATCAAGATAGAGTTTCGCGGTGACAAGCAGGCTCTGATAAAAGCGATTGCCACTGTCCATGCTGACTATGTCCTGCATGCCGCCGCACCGCGTAGCGCAAACGACTGGCTGCCTGCCCAGATTCTGGGTAACAAGGCACCGATGAATGATGAACTGCTACTGCGCACCCTGAGCGCCCTGCCGGGAGTGGAGCTGCGCGCATTCGCGAGGGAAGAGCCTTCGCTCGAGACCATTTTTATCGCAGCCACCAAGCGCAGTTGGGATACAGAGTTAAAAGGCAGGAACGCCAGCCCACCCGCATCCACCGATGCGCCCCGCCCACCATCAACGCCAGTGGCTACTGCCTGACATCGCCCATGCGCCACTATCTCCATCTGTTATTGCACGAAATCCGGGTCATGCTCTTCGCGCCAGCCACCTATGCGGCGTCCACCCTGTTTCTGCTGCTCATGGGCTATGTCTTTTACTCAATCCTGCAGGATAACAGCACCAGTGAGCAGGAAGTGATACCCCTTGAGCAGTTCTTCCGAGCGTTCTCCCTGCCTGTCCTCTTCATGGTACCTTTGTTAACCATGCGCAGCCTGGCCGAGGAGCGGCGACTCGGTACACTGGAGACCCTTATGACAACACCGGTGAGTACGGTGGAGATAGTTCTGGCCAAGTTCTCCGCTGCGTACTTCTTCTACCTGCTCTTATGGGCGGTGGCACTGGGCTTCCCCATCCTGGCAGACCGGGTACTCGACCGCGGTGATCTCACCCCGCTCTTTCTGGATCAGGGCGTCCTTATTGGCGGCTATATTTATGTGGGGCTGTCGGGTTTACTATTCATCGCCACCGGGCTGCTTTGCTCGGGTCTTACCCGCAGCCAGTTGGTGGCCGCGATGCTCACCTTCTCGCTACTGCTCATCTTTATCGTAGTACTCCCGGCCCTGCGTGAGCAGGCGGATGCCTTTAACGGATGGCTGCGCTTCCCCTTGCAATACTTTGAAGTTACCAGCCACTTGGAAGACTTCGCACGCGGCATCGTAGATACCCGACCGGTGGCCTATTACTTACTCAACACCTCGGTCGTTCTCGGGCTTGCCACCCTGATTGTAGAAGCACGCGGTACTCGTTAACACCTACATCTCATACGCATGGCGCTGCTCGACAACTTCACCTGGTCCAACCGATTCAAACAGCTCAACCGGGCGCTCCAGATCCTGCTCGCACTCACCCTCATGTCGGGCCTGAATTATGTGGCCGGGAAGTACTACTGGAGAGACGATCTGTCAGCCTGGAAAAAGAGCGGGCTCTCCCCGGAGTCCCTTGCCTATGTGCGAGATCTACCCAAGGCGGTGAAGATCATCGTCACGCTTCCCAGAGATTCGAATCAAGCTGAGGATAGAGTACTCTTTCGCTACACCAAGGACCTTCTCGACAAGTACGAGTATGCGAGCAGGCAAAAGGGTACGGCACGCATTACCCTGGAGTACGTGGATGTCTTTCGCGACCTCAGCCGTACGGAGACGCTCCGGCTTGAGTACGGCCTCGACCAGCCGTACCTCGTGCTCTTTGTCTGTGACAAGCAGCGCAGGACAGTGGTACCGGCGGACATTATGGAATTTCGCGACAAAGCGCCCGTGGCATTCAAGGGGGAGCAGGCCTTTACCAGCGCTCTGCTTGAAGTAGTGAGTGAGAGAACCCCCACCATCTACTTTCTTGCAGGGCACGGGGAAATGCTCCTCGACGACACCGATCCGTTACGGGGGCTCTCCGAAGTCAGCGCTCAAATAAAAGCACGAAACTTCAGCACCCGCACACTGGACCTCACGCAAACCAGTGTCGTCCCGCAGGATGCGGGTATGGTTGTTATTTGCGACCCTCAAGGCCCCCTCGGCAGAGACGAGGTGGAGAAGCTGCGGCGCTACCTTGCTGACAAGGCAGGCCGCGTGATGGTCATACTCAGCCCAGCTAGAAAACATGGCCTCAACGAGCTATTCTACGAATGGGGATTGCTGGTGGATGACATGGTGGTGCTCGAGATGAGCAATGACTTTGTCCAGAGCAGTGGCAACCTGCTCTTGCGTAACTTTGGGGACCACCCGATCACGGGTATTCTTATAAAGAATCAAACCCCACTGCTTGCCGGGCTTTCCAGACCGGTGCGCGAAGACATCGGTGCGCCTCTGGATGAGCGCTTGAAGATCACCCCGCTGGCGGCCAGCTCCAGCCAGAGCTGGGCAGAGCGCAACTACAGCGCAAGCGGTACCCCTCGCTTCGATGCAGCGAACGATCTGCGCGGTCCGATCAGCGTAGCCGCAGTCGCGGAAAGGCGTGTGGCCTCGCAACTCGGGATCAACCTCGATGGCGGCAGGCTCATTGTCTTCGGAACCTCGGACTTGATGAGCAACCGTATGATAAGCGCGCCGGGAAACCTTACCCTGGTCTTCAGCACACTCAACTGGGCCTTCCACCGCGACCAACTCTTAACCATCCCACCCAAACCCATTGACAAGTTCCAGATCAGCCTGAGCCCCGCGGAACTCCGCAGCCTCGCTTCGCATTTCGCAATTCTGCCGTTGGCCGCCGCGCTGCTTGGACTCGCCGTCTGGTGGGCCCGCCGTATCTAGTCCCACCCCTTTGTAATCATGAGGCTAAAATTAACCCTGATTCTCCTGCTGCTGAATGTCGCGCTATTCACAGCCATCTTCCAGATAGAACGCGCCCAGCCAAACAAGGACGCGTTTGAAATTACCAAGCGCCTCGTGCTTCCCGTCGGTTTTGCCCAGGAAGCTACTAAAATTGAGGTCAATATTGCATCCACCTCCACACGCTGGGTTCTCGAGAAACGCGAGGGGACTTGGTTCATCGTGGAGCCCGTACTCTGGCCGGCCAATCCCTTCGCTGTCAGTCGTCTGATAGGGCAGCTACAGTTTCTAGAGTGGGAGAAAAGTTTCCCGGTGGATGAGGCAGTGCAGGCAGGACTCTCCCTCTCGAACTACGGTCTGAGCAGACCCAGAGCTGAAATATCCCTCACCAATAAAAGCGAGACCCACACACTCCAACTGGGGCAACCCACTGAGGTGGGGAATCGCATTTACATACTTGGCGACGACCGCAATACCATCCGCGTCGTGGATCGCGATCTCCTCACATCCGTCGAGTTGAATGTCGAGTCCATGCGCGACTCCCGGGTGTTCCATCTCACGCCATTCTCGGTACGTAGTCTGGCAATGGTCACGGGGACCGCAGCCGGGCAGCGTGTGCGCTTGATCCGCAACGCCGATGAGTGGGCCTTCGAGTCTCCCATGCAGGCGCAGGCGGATACGGCGCAGGTCAATGCATCCCTTGCCATACTCACGGCGATGGAGATCGCCTCGTTTGAGCCTTCTGAACTGGCCCGCCAGGGACTGACAAACCCCATGCGTCTCACCCTCGCCGCGGATAACAAACGCGAAACCCTCCTTATAGGCAGCGTAGTCCCAGAGAGTAAACCCGAACGTCTCTTTGCGCAAATAGAAGAGCGCCCGACGGTCTTCACCGTCCCTGCGGAAGTGATAGACATCTGGCGCACATCCCAGGAGAGCCTGCGTGAACGCCATGTCTTCAAGCTTAAGCCATCGGAAGTATCCGGCATAGAAATAGGTCAGGGGGACCGGCTGATTAAACTCCAGCGCTTGGAGTCCGGGGGCTGGCAGATTGTCTTTAATGATGGAAAGAACCAGCTCAGCACCCTGCCTGCTGACCCCAGTGTGCTGGACACCATACTCGCTGCGCTCGGTAGTTTCCAGATTCAGCGATTTGGCACGGATGCCCCTTCCACCGTCGACATCGATGCCTCAGAGCTTAACAACCCACAACGCCGCATCACCGTACAAGGCGCCACGGAGCGCACGCTGCTTGTGGGTGGCTATGAAGCGGCGACCAATCTTTTCAACGCCCGTATCGAGGGCACCAACTCGCTATTCAAGATAAAGCCAGACGTGCTTCTCCTGCTGCCCATGCAGCCCCTGCACTACAGGCAACGCACGCTCTACGAACTCCCGCGCACCACTGTCATTCGCAAAGTTATCATCACTGACCGCATCACTGGCGAGCGCCTGCTGGATAAGTCCCTGCCTGCAAGCTCCACCGAATGGCAGTCCACCATCGATCAAGAACCGGAAGACAAACGTCTGTCGCTTCAGACGATCCTCGACTACGCACGGCGCTTCAAGGTGGTGCAATATCTCGTCCAGACCCCAGGCGATGCGCTTATCATGGACAAGGACACCACCCATCCCTGGCGGTACAAGATGGAAGTGCAAGTGGAGCTGCCGAGCGGCAGCGGTGAGATCGAAACGCAAACGCGGGAGTTTCTTCTCACAGAGCGAATCGGTGGCACCACGCAATACGGCGGTTATACCGAGCTGGGCCTCACCTTCATCATCGAGCAAAAGCTAATTGATGCGCTCCATCCCATCCTTTTCCTTGAAAAAATCCCGGCTCCTCAAGTGCTGCCTCAGCCTGCGGAAACAGCTCCAGCAGTAGCACCAGCGCTCGCCCCAGCCGTGTCTCCAGTGCCCGCAACCAGCCCGTAAACATGTTTCTCACTCGTTGCAGGAAACTAGGCGGTCTCTGTGGACGCTCCCTGGTCTGGATCATCAACGGGCTGCTTCTCCTCACTGCATTGAGTCTGGGTATTCTGCTCTGGTTCTTGAATCAGAAGACTAGTTTTCCCCTGCCTGAATGGGGGCTCAAGAAACTTAATACCGCGCTATCTGAGACCGGTCTGAATCTGGAAGCTGCGAGTATCTCGATGGATACGAGTGGTTGGATACTGGTCACTGACGCAACACTCTCCAACAGCAGTTCCGGCGACCCCGTGGCCCGCTGTCCAGCGCTTCTGGTTAAGGTAAATATCAACCTGCTCAAACGCGGTGTGGTTGATATAAGCTCCGTGGAAGGCATCAGTTTGTCACTGATTCGCCCCGCCTACCTCACGGGTCAGAAAGGTGACGATACATTGCTGCAACGACTTAGTTTTCGAGCCAGCAAGTCCGGCGAATGGTGGCAACTCCACGGCCTGCAAGTCCAAACCCTGGGGGCTAATGTCAACGCCTCGGGAGCCCTCGGTTTCCTCAATCTATCCGGCGACCCAACCTCTACCAAACCGCTTCGCAACAGCATCGCCGATGGGTTCGCCACGCTCGTTCAAACCATGGAGCAGGTGCGCCCCTGGGCAGCGATGGCGGAACGCCCGGTTGTAAATCTAACCGTGGTTCAGACTGATGTATTTGAGCGGCATGTGCAGCTTTCCGCAAGCTGCCAGGCCTATCACTGGCAGGGGAATACATTAAGTGAACTCGAACTGGCCACGGCATTTACTGCCCGGAATTATTCGATCGAGACACTACCCGTAGCCATCCGAGCCAGCGGATTGGTTATCGGCGAACAAGCCGAGGTCGGCGCCATCACCTGCTCGCTGCCGGATGTTCTTCCCTTCATCAAAGATCGCTCATTGCCTTCGAATCTCACGGTAGCCCTTGGTCCTGTCAAAGCGAAGGGCGAGAGCATACCCGGGGCAACCCTGGAGATGGCACTTGACGAGCTACCAACCGCTGGGGCTACTATTGTCACTCGGTACCGCGGGTTACCGCTGACACTGGACGGCATGGTTAATCCAAGTGAAAAGACGGCGTCTCTTAATCTCACTACAAGTATCCTGCTGACAACCATCACAGAGCGCCCCGAACTCCAGAGCGTACCCGTTGAGAACTGGTTCAAGACAGAACGACCCCTCTTAGTAACTGCCAGTGCCACCCTCGCACCTGGATGGAAACCCGAGTCCGCAGCGTTTGACATCACCGCCGAGTATCCTCAGCTAACCGGTGTTCCCTTTACTGAAATGCGGTTCCGCGGGCACACGGACTTCACCCAGATTTATATTGATCAAGCCGATGCGGTGCGACCCGACTATGAAGTACATGGCTCTCTTTTTCAGGACTTTAAGACCAAGGATTTTCGCTTTCTCCTAAAAGGTAATGTTCTGCCCGAGCATCTCAATCCGCTCATTGATGACTGGTGGGACAAACTCTGGACTTATCTGCACTTTACCAAGCCCTCAGTGTATGCGGACCTGGATTACAATGGGCGTTGGGGAAGCCTTGGCGTGGGCATGGTCTTCGTCGGCGTGAACGGAAGCGATTTCTCTGTTTACAGTCTGCCACTGGAGCGCTGCCGGCTGCTCGTATGGCGTCAACTGGGCTTCGTAGCCATACAGCGCCTGGTCGCCAAACATGCACTGGGAGACGTGTCCGGCCAGTTGTCGTTCATTTATCCTCACCTTACCGGGAACGACACCATTCAGACACAGCTTGATATCAAGACAAATGTCCCCCTGCTCGAAATCTCGAAAGTGGTGCCGGAGCTGGAAGAGATACTTCCCTGGTTTGAGATGCAGACCGCTCCACGCCTGCACACGACTGGTACTCTTGTGGACTTGAAGAACAAAACGATCCGTCGCGATCTCCATATCGACGCCACAGTGCCCGGAGATTTCTCGTTCATGACCCTGCCGTTGTCGGAGCTTTCGCTCAATGCTCATCTCCTGGACGATACGATCCGTATCTCGCCGATTCGCGCTGTGTTTGTGAACGGAAAAGTCGAAGGGGCACTCTTCGTACACGCCTATGATGACGCACACAAGCGCAAGCTGGAGTTATCCATCGAAGGCAATAACGTGGACTATGAAACTGGCTGGGCACAACTCAAGCGCGTCCTCGGCGAGCCTGAAAAGCAACCGGTTCCCGCGCCGGTAATTCTCACAGCCACGGTCGAACCCGTGAAACAGGAACCCCCGGCACCGGAGCCGACAGCCCTTGGGAAACTCGACCTATCCGCAGTACTCGAAGGCTACTTTGGCGACCCCGGCAGCTTTGTCGGGCGCGGACAGCTCGCCATCTATGATGCGCAGCTTAAACGCGTTCGCCTGCTCGGCCCACTCTCCCGTCTCTTCGAAGTCTTTGGCATTAGCATAACCACGCTTGATTTACGACAGGCCGTGACCGCATTTGAGTTAACCCGGGAACAAATCACCCTGCCCAATCTTGTAGTGAGTGGGCCCAATGCACAGATTAAGGCAAATGGACATCTGCAGCGAGCCTCCGAAGAACTGGCATTCGACGTGAATGTATTCTTCCTGAAGACAGAAGATAGCAGCTTGAAAAACCTGGTCGGTAAACTGTTCAGTCCGCTCTCCTACGTACTCGCATTGAAACTACGCGGTACCCTCGATGACCCCAACTGGCGGCTCGCCCTGGACCCACGCAATCTATTCGGAAGTGGAACCACTTCGAGTGTAGAACCACCCAGCGAATAGTCCTCCTCAATCCGCAGTCCATTCAATTGTAGATTTCCCCTGAACAACTACTGGCCTAGTAAACCTGTCCACCACGAGGATCTGGATGGAGAGATGAGCACTGACTGGCCTGGTGTCCAGTCGGCGGGAACGGATTCTAATTGCAGGCGAAAAGGACGTCCACGAATGAAACGATTGGGCAGTGAGCTCGCTGTGTCTGGGATGGTCACTATGATTGGGCTTATGGATGTCACGGTACCCGCTGCCGGGGTTGATGTGGCATGCGGCCCCTGGAGTGCCAGCGAGTCTCCAAGCCGGAAGGTGCGTTGATCGGTTTCGGGGATAAACCCGTAAACACTCAACGGATCGCGAGTGAGCAATGTGATGGCAGACTGTCCTGCTATGAGAACGGATCCGGGGTGTACGTGGACTTCCGCCACGGTGCCACTGGTTGTGGCATAGAGGGTACACTGCTCGCGCTGTTGTTTGAGTAGCGCGAGCTGGGCGGTACGTATTCGCACGGCCTCACCGGAAGCTTCATTTTCACTATTGTCTGCCTGGAGCGCCAGTAGCCCCGCGAGTTCACGCTCGGCATCGGCGATGGCTGAAGGGTAGAGTGCAGAGACTTTCTCCAGGGATTCGGCCCGGGCTTTCACGGCGGCAATAGTGTCCACGGTGATGAGTTGCTGCTCATACGCACGTTGTTGGCGCTGGTATTCGACCCGGTAGATTTCGGCCTCCACGGTGTCTGCTGCCTGACGCAGCCTTAAGTCGCGCAGTTCGGCCTGCACTCGCTGAATGGCAGAGGCATACTGGCGCTCGCGCTGGATGCGATCCAGCTCCAGGCTGGCCATCGTGGATGCAATTTCTGCATCGATAAGACTGGTATCTACGCGGATAAGGGCGGCGCCCGCCGCGACCTGTTGCCCTGGCACTACGAGTACTTCCACCACACGCCCCGTGTCCACAACTGTAACCTCAACTAATGGAGCTTCCAGGATTCCACTGAGGGCCTCATCGGCGCCAGCCCGATCATAGAGCCACCAGGCGAGAATGGCGATACCGAGCCAAATGAGGATTGGCCACCGCTGTCTCCACGTCTGCCAGACCGATGGGCGAAAGGTTTGCAGGCCGCCGCTATTTATAGATTTTTCAGCCATGGTCTATATCTCCACTGTAGCGCGGTTCATCACGAGGCTGATATCAACAACATCGCCCAGTCGCCCCAGTTCCTCAACCAGGTCAGTCTTGCCTGAAGGGTCCCGGAAACAAACTTGATAAGAATACTCAAGGGCCTCCCCCTGTATGGCTTCACGCACCGCGATTAATTCTGCAGTTATCACGAAGCGGGGGATGATGCTGTTAATCTTATTAATTGATAGCGACTGCGGTGGCACGAGGAAGCGCAGCATGCCCTCGAATTCGCGTTTAGAGGTGAACGGCGAGTAATTCAGAAACAGCACTGTTCCGCAAAAGAACAGTGTGCCGATCACACCGAGGAAATACAGCTGCGCCCCGGAGGCTATACCCATGGCAAGTGAAGCGAACACAAAGATGATGTCCCTGGGGTCGCGGATTGGTGTGCGGAAACGCACTATAGCCAGCGCCCCCATAATACCAAGTCCGCGGGCCAGGTTGTTGCCGATGACGATGATCATCACCGTGGAGACCAGGCAACCAAGTACGATAGTTTGAACGAAAGAGCGCGAGTAGGAGAACCCACTGTGCGTTCGGCGGTAGATCGCGGCCAGCATACTTCCAAGAAGGAAACTCACGCAGAGCGAGACGAGCATGTGGCGCGGGTCGAGGGCACGGGAAGGCCCGAGAGCATTAAATACAAGTTCCATGGCCGTTTAGTAAGTGCAGTTCTCCGAGGCGTCGCTGTAGCTCCATCCTTGAAGAACGGATTCGAGGCGCATGGCAGTTGAGTATTTGCAGAAACCGGAACGGACCAGGTTAAAGCGCTGGATAAGCTCCGCCATCCACAGGGGCTGCGAATCACCCGACTTCAGTTCGAGTATGTAGCCAGAAAATGGGGTATTCGTTCCTGTTGTAGTATCAAAGGAGCGCCAGTGGCTGCCGCTCTTCGGCCATCGCCACCCTCTGGCGGGACGATAGCCTAACTCACTGTCAATGGTTACCCGGGCATAGTCTTCAGACAGGCCGATATAAGACTCGCGGCGGTAGCGGATGAAGATAGTGGGTCTCGCTCCGATCGTATGGGTTAAGCGGAGAAAATCCAGATACGCGCGAGTTTCGCGCTCATTGCGGAACTGCCATGCACGTTCTTCGCTAAGGGCTTCGCGCAGATCGCTCACCCGCTCGGGTAGTGAGGCCCGGCTCTTCGAGATCAATCCGTTGATCTTGCGCTTAATCTCCATGAACACCGGTCCATCACAGGCTTCGCCGTAGGTGCGGATGCGAAGCTTGAAACGGTTGATGGACTTCCTCTCCTTCGCACGCCAGAGGTCGCCCATAAGATTATCCAGTTGCAGTGTTGTCACCAGATAAGAAGGCGGGGTGCCAGTGCAGAAAGCATCGGCCTGACAGAAGGGTTTGATGAACGAGCGCACCTGGTGTACTTGGTGCGCGGGGATGATGTACTTCGCCTCGTGGCGCTCGATATCACTGAATCGGAAGTCGGGTAACACGGACACTGTCGGGATTTCGGGCTCTGTCGCGTGGGGCGGACGTAGCTTAATCCTTGGTGCCATTGGGGATTGGAGCAGAGTCAAGGTATGGGGGATTTAGGGATTATAGAGATAGTCTTCTGAAACGTAGTCGCGTTTGTCAATGCTGTGTTACGGTTTCGTTACGCATCAATGCCTCGATTAGGGCGCCGTTACCCACGCGAGTGTCTTGAAGTTATAGAAGAAACGCGGTTGATTGCTTCCGGGGATATAGTAGAACCAGCAGGCTTCGCTCGATTCGAACACGAAGGGGTACACCGAGGAGCTGGTCCATGTCCATTTCCCCCAGGCTGCATCGTAGAGCCATAGGGACTGCCCACCAGCGGGAGCTACGTATTGCCAGCCATGCTGGAGATGCCAAATCCAGGGATAGGCATCGGGCAATAGATCACCATACCAAGCCGAATGCCAGAGCCCGGTTCCATTATCCACGAGATCGGGGAATGCCGCCAGAGCTGGGATCGCGTCCTCCCTGCCCGGCGAGCCACCGATGCTCGCGCTGGATTTCCAGTAGTAAGGAGAGTTCGCTGTGGAGAAGTCGTTGCTGTTAACCGGTACCAGCGTGTATCCGCCATTATCCGTAAGCAACGGCCATGGTGCAACATCGCTATAGCGTACGCTGGAGATAACCGTACCCTGGGCATTCGCGAAGCGGATGTCCTCACCGTTGTTGCTGAGGTGCCCAACGAACGGCCCGAGGGCAGCCACACCGGGATACTTCTGGGTAAAGCGAGCGCTGTCCGCTGCTATTACGAGAAAGGCACCCGGGGCCAATATTGTTCCACTGGGCACCGTGTACTCGACTCCTTCCACGAAGTGGGTCCCACTCATATCAAGCGGTGCGGTACCTGCATTCTTATACTCCAGAAACTCGTAGAGGTCTCCATCCACAGTCCCGACATCTGGTGGGTGATACATGATCTCGGTTAACAACAAATTTGCACTTGTCGGTGCTATCGCTGCTACGGCGGCGAGTGCATTCTTCTCGTGAGTATTCAGCTTTTGGGTGATTGTGGCTGAACCAGTCCCGATTGCATTCTGAGCTGCCGGAGTAGGTGGGCCATAGACTACTTCCCATTCCTTGATGTCAAAGTTGTAGAAGTAGCGAGGATTGGTAGAGCCAGGATAATAGAACACCCAGATACTTCGCGATCCATCAAATACAAACGGATACACAACCGGACTCGTCCATATCCAGGTATTCAATCCTACATCGAAGAGCCAGAGACTTCCACCGCCTGCATAGACGGTAAACTGCCAGCCGTGTTCGAGATGCCAAATCCAGGGATAAGAATCCGGCCATATATCCCCGTACCAAGCGGAGTGCCACAACCCGGTGCCTGAGTCTACCAAATCAGGAAAGGAGCGCAGTACCGTATCCACCTCGGGTACGGGGTCTTCCGCGCCGGGGGAGCCTCCAGCGTTCGTGCTGAGACGCCAGTAAGTTGACAGCGTATTGTCGCCATAATCATTGAGGTTCACTGGGACTAGCGAGAACCCTTCGCCATCGGCTTTCACTGGCCAGGGATCATCGTCACTATAGGTCACTTCACAAATAACGCCACCGGCAGCATCCACCAGCGATACGTGCTCTCCGCTGTTATTGAGCTGCCCGGTGTAAGGTCCGATAGCTGAAACACCGGAATGTCGTTCCGCAAAGCTTGTCAGATTCGCTGCGATGACCAGGAATCCACCTGGAGCTACTATTGTCCCCGCTGGCACAGTGTAAACCACACCATCTTCAAACCGTGCTCCAGTGAGATCGACCGCCTCGGTACCGGGATTCTTAAACTCAATAAACTCATACAGCTCGGCATCCACTGCCCCTGAATCCGCAGGATGGTACATGATTTCCGTAATAATCAGCTTCGGCAGTGGCAGTGTGAACTCGGCCTCGACCACCGGGCTCCATTCCCCTTCACTGAGCACCCGCGTTTTCACAATAGTATAACTGTTGATGGTGATGGGCCCTAGATAGAGCGTGCCGCGTGCGGCTCCTCCGACTTCTCTTGGATCAGTCCCATCCAGAGTGTAGTAGATGTCGCCTGCGGGGTTCGCGTGGGTGAGTGTGATGCTACCTCCCTTGGGAATCTCTCCGCCATGTTGGCTCAGGGTTGGGGCTGTGGTGTCAGGCCAAAGCCCGGACTCTGCGAACTGCACCATCATGCGATCGAAACGCTGCGCCCGCCAATCCTGGATTGGGCGTCCTGTCCATGCATAGTACTGGGCGTTTCCATTATTTCGCGAGTAGTCCACCTCGCGCTTATCAAGCAGTAGCATGGTGGGATTCAGCATGTCTTTCAGCTCCTTAAACCGGGCTTGGTAACGTTCCTCTGCCAGCGCTCCACCATTGAAGAAATGCTTTTGGATACGGTCAGCAAAGAGCAGCCTAAACTCAGAATTATTATGCAGGGCATCACAGATTACCGTGAGGGGAATGATCTTCTTATCCGCCACCGTCGATGCGGAGTCTTCGCTATTGATCAGGAGCCAGCTCTTCATGACATCGACAACAGGGGGAGCCCACATCATGAGATTGTACCCCCACTCCGTATCCCAGTAATAGAAGCGCCAGCGGGCGTTGGCAGTGCGTTCCCTGGCGGCAAACCAATTGTTCATGTGCCAGTCGAGAGTCACAGCATAAACCTGGGGGATAAGGTAGTCTATAAAGCCAGTCACATCCAGTTGCTGCGCAGCGAGATTGTAGTTCTCGGTAGTGGAGAGGTCCGTATTGCTAAAGAATGCGAACAGGCTGTTAAACGCTGTCCGGTCTCCTTCCTCCGCCATGTAAACGGGATCCCCCGCTGGTTGCTGTCCCGGTGCCATTCCCTTGATTACGTCCCAATCCGCCACACTATCATAGGACGCTTGAAAGAAATCTGTGGTGTAGCGTTCGCAGAGATTATAGTACCCCCGGTAAACGCCATTGACCCATAGATTCGCCACCAGTCCGCGCGCCTGTGGGTAACCGGTGACATCCCGTCCCAGTCGACGCGTAAACTCATCCGCAATGAAAGGGTTGGTGATGTCGTTCTTCCCGGCCCGAAGGCGAAGTGAATCAAAGTTTGTCACGTTGCCTTCAAAGAGGGGTGCTTGTAAGTCGCCATCGTATTCACCCCGAAAAAACAGATTGATAGAGGGCTTATTCGGAGGTTGCCGCAGCGACCATCGCGACTGCGACCAGTCTGTCTTCGTGTAGTTATACACTTGCATCGGGCGCTGGGCAATACTCGCCGCCACGCGAGCACCGGAATCTATTTGTATCGGCGGAGTTCCATCATTGTAAATGATTTCAACCGATACCGGGCGCTCGTAAGCACGCCCTGAATTTATGGGGATATTGTAATCTTCCGTGGTCAGGGCTACCCATTCTTTGACACCAGCCCCGTTCTCCACGTCTGCCGTGGCATTCGGGCCGCCCACAATCGCGGTGATTCCATAAGGCTTGAAGAGTGCCTGTTGCGGGTCCCCGGTAATGGCGACGGCTGGCATAGACTTGTAAGCAGCGTTTTCATTAATCAGGTAAGTCCCCGTTTTCGTCTTCGATGGCAGCATGCCTTCTGCAAACGCGCGCACCCGGACTGAGGTAGTCTTCGCAAGGCTCAGTGGAGTCGTGTACACCGTGCCATTGGTCAGTGTCGGCTCGGTGCCATCGGTGGTGTAGCGAATGGTGGCGCCAATCGTTTCCACGGTGAGGCCGACTGTTTGTGCAGAGGCGTAAAAGCCAGGAAGCACCGAGAAGTCTGGTACCTTGGTGTATCCCGCCGCGCCCATCTCGGGGTTCACACCGCCCGGGCTCGGCGGGGTAAGGAACTTCCATGCCCCACCTGAGCGGCCATAGCTGGCACTCGTACGCTGCTTGGGAAAGGCCGGCTCGAGGGAGTCTATCTTATTACCGCTGAAATCGTAGAGGCCAAGATACTCGCCATTACTATCGAGGTTGAAGCTCAGGTGAAGCCGCCCTTTGCCCCCTTGCGTATCCGTAATGTTCTTATCGTCTGCCAGCACCACCAGATAGCCGTGCGCCGGTATGGTGACTGGTGGGAATGTCCATTTCGCAGGCAGCGCAGCGTCATCCGTCAACGACCACCCCACCAGATTCACTGCTGCATCCGAGGTATTGTACAGCTCGATCCAGTTGGCGAAAGCGGGAGCCGGGTCCACCGGATCAAACAGGCCACCCGAGGGTTCACACAAGCCGACCCAGTATTTCCAGGATTTGTTCTCCGCAACCAAGGTGGTGGCGGCACCCGCCCCTGTTTTCAGTGCAGTTGCGATGAGCAGTTTTCCGTCGTCCACAGCGTTGTTATGTACCTGGACTGCGAGGCTGTTCGTACCGCTCCGTAATAACCCCGATGCCGCACCGAGGTCTATCGTTACATTCAAATCACCGGGATTGAACGCAATCTGGTCAGAATAAACCATCAGCCCCTTTGCCCCCATGTTCTTGCGCGCCACTTCTTTCCCATTCAAATAGGCGATAAACCCATCGTTACACCGTACAGACAGCTTTACGGGATTTGCAGAGGTGGCATCGGTTGCACTCACGGTGAACGTAGTACGCAGATAGAGCGAGGGCGTAATCCCGTCCACTTTACTCTTTACGTTTGTGCCCACCGTCCCAGCATTGAAGCCAAATGGCCCGCTACCACTGAGCCAGAAGGCATCATCATAGGCCTCCATCCACCACGCCGGGCCATGCCCTACATAGGGCGTGCCGTCGGCTGTCCATTGCAGCTCGCGGTCGGTGCTCGTAGCCATAATCTCGTTGATCACAACTTGCGCAACTACAGGCGATGTGCAGCCCAGTAACAGGCTGTAAACACATAGAGTATTTAAATACTTCATAAGGGAACTAGATTTAGGGTAACCAGTGGGGTACTGGTTTGTTTTGGACGGGGAAAAAGGACACATTGACACCATTTTGTAACATTAGCGAGCGGATTGCGCCATACTGCACGACATCAGGTGCATTTCGAAGTTGCTGGGCTGCCTTAAGTGGCACGGACATCTTGCCCGTGTGTCTTCCAGCGAACATCACAGAACCCGAACATGGGCGAGATGCCCGTGCCACACCCGCGCAATCGGTTTTTAATCATCGGCAATTGGTCGAGTGCTCCCAACATCACGGGCGACACTCCTGATTGTGTATGGGAACCTACCTTCTGCCTCTGGTGCTTCTTTATCGGTTAACGCGATGGTCCGACAGCCCGAAGATGTGCGCTATTCTGAGGCGGGAACACTCCTTCCCGGTAAAGCAAGGGTGCAGTGACCTGCGGGGATGAGCCTTTGACATGACGGGATGGTATTTTTATCTCCCGGAATGCTCCTACAACGCGAGGAAATGGTATTTTCTCATGCAGAAATGCTCCTTCGTCACACGGGAACGCTCCTTTTTCATCACGAAAGGGTCCTACGACATGCCGAAATGCTTTTTATACATCACGCAATGGTATTTTTTTATGCGGAAAAGGTATTTTCTCCTGCGGAAACGCTCCTACGAGCTGCCGTTTACCTTTTATTTACAGCGGGAACGCTACGTTCTCCTCACGGAACGGTCCTACCTCCGCTCGTTTACCTTTTTTTAACACCAGATACACTATTTTCTCCCCCAGATACGTTATTTTCTCCCCCAGATGCGCTATTTTCTCCCAAGGATGGCATCCTTTCGCGCCCCTATGCGGCTCGGACAGCGGTATTGCCCATCATAGCCGCAACGGGGCGGTTTAGCCGCAGCCCAGGCGACACCCCGGGATCATGGCCGACCACCCGATCAAGCCCTGAGGGGGGGCACCCTGATGCTGGTGGTTAGCCCGTGCGGTTTGGTGTGCCCTTCAGGGCTTTGAGATTATTGCGGTTCGGACACCAGCAGTTTTGCAGCGTGGGAAAACATTGTCTTTCCCGCAAATAGTGGTTCCCTAAAGGGAGTATCTTGCGAATCCACGCGAGAGAACAACGTCTCCAAAGTCTCCATCCCCATGCCTATAGCCTGCTCCACTGCCATCGGTTGTGGCTTCCCGATTGAGGAAGCGCTGAACCGGATTGTTAAAACGGGTCTGCACAAGTGCGACTTGCTCACCATAGAGGGATGGGCGCATTTGAACCCTTCGTCGATGATCGCGGAGTGGGACGCGACGACTGCTCGTGTGGATGCTCTGCTCATGGAGCGGAATCTCCGGCTGGTTTCCCTGAATGCCATGATAGGGACGAAGATGCATGAGCGCACGCCTGCGGCGATGGCCAGTCGGGAACGGGAGACCGCTGCAGTACTCGAATTTATGAGCACCTATGGCATCTCCACCATAGCCCTTCAGCCACCACTGAAGTGGCAGGAGACCTGGAGCGACGCGGAGCAAGACCTTTGCATAGCCACGCTGCGTGAGCAAATGGCGGTGGCGCAGAAAGCGGGGGTTACTTTCGCCCTGGAGCTGCATACGCGCTCGCCCTTTGAGAGCATGCAGCAGGTGAACCGTCTCCTTGCCGCACTACCGGAGATCCCCCTGGTCTATGACGCCACGCACTTTGTCATGCAGGGTATCCCCATCCGCGAAACGGCATGGATGATGAAGAACGCGGCGCATGCGCACTTGCGCGACGCAAAAAAGGGCGAACTCCAGGCACCCTACGGTGAGGGAGAGGTGGATTTTGACTGGGTCTTGGGAACGCTTCAGGAAAAAGGCTTTAAGGGAACGATTTCCATCGAGTATCTCGGCAGCAAAGACACCCCCTTCGATGTAGTGGATAGCGCATCCCGCCTGGCAGACAAGATTTCCGAGTATTTCGCGGTGTAAGGTGTGCCCTCGCTTACTTCGAGATGAGCCGCGGAGGCGTGGCTACGCAATACTTGTTCCCGGACGGCTGTCAGCGATTGCCGGATAGGATTGGCTACGCACAGGGTTTCTTTAGCGCGTGCATCCTCTTGAATGAACGAGGGCAGAAGTAGGCACAAAGGGACAAAGGCACCATAGGCACAAACTCGGAAAGGCAGAAGGTATTGGGCAGTTTGCATTGGGCTAAATGCTGAACGCTGAAATCTGATGGCTGGCTTGTTGTGCCTGTTCAGCCTTTTGCCTCTCCGAGTTGCATTTCGGGAATTCATGGGGATATTGCGTGGCGAAGACGCACCCGTCATGTACACCACTCCAGACTTGCGAAGCACCGAACCAACACGCTATGTTCCTGCGTTACGGCTATACGACCGAACCTTTCAAGTGACGCCTCAATACAAAAATTCCCTGCCCGACATGCAGAACAGTGGCTCCAGCACAATCCTGGGTGCCAATGTACCTATCCTGCAAGTAGGCATTTCTAATTTTCGCCTGCCGCTCAAGTTTCTGACGGAGAAGAATGAAATTCTCACCCTTGAGACTTCGGTTACCGGCACTGTCTCACTCGGTGCCGATAGCAAGGGCATAAACATGTCACGGGTGATGCGTGTGTTCTACGACTTTAAGGACCGCGTCTTTACCCTGGAGCTGCTTCAGGAAATTCTCACCGCGTACAAAGAGCAACTCGGCTCCAGCCGTGCACGGATAGCACTCAGCTTTAACTATCCCATCTTAAAACCCAGCCTGCGCAGTGGGCTCGAAGGCTGGCAGTACTATCAGGTAACCTTTGAGGGGCTGACGGATGACCTTGACCGCTTCCGTAAACAAATTCATTTCGACTTCGTGTACTCTTCTGCCTGCCCGTGCTCTGCGGAGCTGTCCGAGCACGCCCGGGAAAACCGCAACATCTACGCCGTGCCCCACTCGCAGCGCAGCAAGGCGCGTGTCAGTGTCGAAGTCCGCGCCGGTGCCTTTCTTACTATCGAGGATTTACAACGCATCTGCCTGAAGGCACTCCTCACCGAGACCCAGACCATGGTCAAGCGCGAGGATGAGCAAGCCTTCGCCGAACAGAACGGTGCGCACCTCAAATTTGTCGAAGATGCAGCCCGCCTACTCTTCGAACAGCTCGATGCCGACGCCCGGATTGTGGATTTCCAAGCCGTATGCGCCCATCTCGAATCCCTTCACAGCCATGACGCCGTAGCAGCCATCAACAAGGGCGTCGATCGCGGATTCGGTGCAGTGATGGACGACTTTAAGCAGTTGATTTGTTAAGACAGGGCAGAAGACAGGCGGGCGGAGCAGAACACTGACGAAGCATCTGCTTGAAGTGGCACGGACATCTTGCCCGTGTGTCTTTCCGCGACATCACAGAACCCGAACATGGGCGAAGCACAGGGCTCAAGAGTGGTTGCACTTTCGGCGCGGAATTTGTCCGTTTTGGTGCTTTGGTATACCAAAAAAGGCGGATTGAGCTTTTCCCAATCCGCCTTTGTTAATCGTAGTAATCGTATTCTCAGGTACTACTTCCTCAAATCATGCGCTAGTCTACACGGATACTGCGCGGCTTGGCTGTTTCTGCTTTGGGTAGACTGAGTGTCAGCACACCGTCATCGGTCGCTGCCACAATCTTGTCCGCATCAACGTCCACGTTGAGTTGAAGCCGCAACTTGTAATTCTCCGCTCTAATTTCGCGACTTAGCGGCCGCCAGGTTGCGGGCGGAAGGCTGCTCCGGGTGCCAGTCACGGTGAGCTGGTCTCCCTCCAAGTGTATCTCGACCCCGGATTTGGCTACGCCAGGAAGATATACTCGTACTTCGAAGGATTGTTCCCGCTCAGTGACTTCATAGGAGGGGCGTATGGTACGCTCTATCTGTGCGGATGCTGAGTTTGAATCTTTGGTGCAGCAATTGGTTGAATCGTTCATGGTATTTAGTCCTTGTATTTGGAAGTTTAGATTAGTCACCATTAGGTTATTTAACCTCAATGGCTTTGGGTTTGCGACGCTCACTCTTTGGGAGTGTCACGGTGAGGATACCATCTTCATACTTGGCCTTCACTTTGTCGGCATCAATACCTTCCGGTACGGAAAGCGAGCGACTGAAGGAAACGACGGCTTTCGTGGTGTCTGGTTCGGTTGTTGAACTTACAGTCAACACGGCATTTTCGAGTTCGACGTTCAGATTTTCACGTTTGAAGCCGGGCAACTCGAAACGTGCATGGTAGGCTTCGGTATCTTCATAGACATCCACTGCTGGTACAAATGCCTTGCGGCCAGCGATGGAAGACTCATAACCAGGCCAACCCTGGAAGTCGGTTAACGCGCGCTGAAAGAGTTCATTGAGCGCATTGATATGTGACACTGTTGGATATTCATAGCGAACGAGTTTCATGGTATTTTCGGATTTTGGTGTTTAGTGATTTTTAGGAAGACTGTTTCTATGCCATGAAGTAAGCAAGGGCTGTGCCATGGAATAAATATGCCATAAAGTGCCTGTTTAAGCGGATTTACGGCGTATTCTATCGTGAGCGTACGAAGTATATATCGCGCCACTCTGTCACTCTATGCGACAGAGTGACACACATACAATCCCTGAACTACCCTCTGCTCTCTATCTCGTCCTTTGCCCAAGAGGCATGCTCTGCAATGAGTGAGTCCGTGTGCACACAAGCGCGCTCAAGTGCCGGGCAATCGGCAAGTGTGCCGGTATTTCCCAAAACGATGCAGACATTGCGCAGCCAGCGGGAAAGTCCTATCCGCTTGATAGGAGTGCCCGCAAAATGTTCTCTAAAAGTGACATCATCCCAGTCCAACATCTCGCACAGGTCGGGTAGCGGACGAGCAGCGAGCTTGGTTTCACGGGTGGTCTGTGCCCAGCGATTCCAGGGGCAGACATCAAGACAGTCGTCACAACCATAGAGATGATTGCCGATGGCACGGCGAAAGCCTTCAGGGATAGGGCCTTTATGCTCAATGGTCAGGTAGCTGATACAGCGACGGGCATCGAGCTGATAGGGACCGGTAATCGCCTTTGTGGGACATATATCTATACAGCGGTGACATGACCCGCAGCGATCGCGTAGGGGGCTATCTGCTGGAAGCTCGATGCTAGTGAGTATGACAGCAAGGAAGAGCCAGTTACCCTGCTCGGGATGAATAAGGTTTGTGTGCTTGCCCTGCCAACCGATTCCAGCCTCGGTTGCCCAGTGTTTCTCCAAGACCGGGCCTGTATCGACATAGGGTTTATTTGTCCCCCCACGGTCCCGGAGAAAGGTGCATAGGAGTTTTAAGCGCTTATAAATGAGGTCGTGATAGTCACCACCAAGCGCATATTTTGCGATACGCCCCCGGCGCTCCAATTCGGGCTGGTAATAGTTCTGCCCAAGTACGATCATACTGCGAGCCTCGGGTAGTATGCGAGTTGCATCAAAGCGTCTCTCCAACGAGTTGGCCATCCATTCCATCTCGCCATGCTTCCCGTCTGCCAGCCATTGCAGATAGTACTCGCGGCGCAGGCTACTCTCTATAGGGGCGACCCCAAATGCGGTGAAACCGATGCGGCTAGCCTCGGCTGCAATCGCAGCACGAAGCTCGGTAAGCGATTTATCGGAAAGGGCTGAAGGGTTGGAGAACAATAATTAAGAGGGGTGAAACTGAATCTAGTCACGCTCGGGTCACAAAATCTCAGAATATATAAGGGGGATTCCGCTAGTGGTTTGACGTGGTTGAGCTAATCCTAGGTATCTCTGAAACAACCCTTCCGTACAACCCCGAAAATGACTCTTGATGCAAGCCAGGGCGCATCTCACTTTCTGGACGTATTTAATGGATTAGCCGCAAATAGTCGCAAAAAGATTCATAATATGAAAGACACCAGCTTGCATCGTGCGTATGCCTTACGTGTTCGTTAACCCAGCATATTTTTTCTTATTTTGCGCCTTCTTGCGGGTCGACTTGAAATGACACTAACCCTAAAGGTGAGAAGGAAAAGCCGAGTGGCAGATGGTCAGGTCGAATGCCTTACGCATCTATTTCCTGAATGCAGGAGGATGCCGTAGGCATCCTAGAAATTAGCCGGGGGTCGAGACTCGCGTCTGCGCGAGTCGATACCCCCGGTACGTCAGCCAAATAATCTCGACCCCAGCGGGGTCGCAGCGCGGATGGCCGAGGCAGTGGGATTGAAATCCACGGATTCACGGCTGCGACCCCGCTGGGGTCGATGGTAAAGGATGCACCTACCGGGGGTGTCGTCCCGCAGCGGGACTCAACCCCCGGCTAATCTCTGGGATGCCTACGGCATCCTGGGAAAGCATGGACTGCTCGCCCGCCATTTTCCTCTTTTAGGTTGAAGATAACAAAAAGCACCGCAAACAGTGGGTTTGCGGTGCTGAAAAAAATCTGAACTTCAAGTGAATGCTTATCTGCGGCGATGGCGAACCAGCGCGAGCCCGAAGACAAGTATTCCGGCAATGGCAGCGATGCTGGATGGTTCGGGCACTGCTATCAGGTTGCCTCGGATTTCCCCTCCACCATTGGTTGCCGTGTGGACGTTTATGTAGAGCTTGCCTGCCAAAAGATCGGCCACGTTGTTGCTTGGAATGGTTACCACGCCTGTGATCCCTCCGGCGCTGGCATTGTTGTTCCAGCCAGCAAGCCCATCAAGCCCGATAAGCACGCCAACGGATTGTGTGAATGATGTGGGTGCTGCGCTCGCAGTAGGTCCGTGGATATGCCCGGCACTGGCATTCCCCGACAAGTTGGTGAACCCATTGGCAGTACCCCAAGCAACGTTCACCGTCAGTTCGCGAGTAACATCGTCAAAAACAATTCCCGCACCCACCTCTCCGCCTGCTCCAGGATTCCCAGCTACGACACCGGTTTCATTTCCCGGTAACAGACCGAATCCCGCCTGGCCCTGAAGATCAAAAAGTACATTTGCCCCTTGCAGTACACCGGCACAGCAAGCAGTAAACACACCGAGGGTAATAACATGCATTATTCTCATAGACAGCTTTGATTAAGGTTAAGTGACGACAGTACGAACATGTACATTCTAGCCAGAGACGTACTGCTGTCAAATGGCTGACAATGATCGTCGCGATGAGCCGTGATGGCCATGAATGGACGGCAAAAGAATGACTCCGCAGACACGAAAAAGACTGCGGATTTCTCCGCAGTCTTTGTTGTTGCACGGCTCGCTTCGAAGCGGCCCGGGTGCAATTGGATTAGCTATTGTCCGAAATGCACCAGAGTGTATTCGCTATCCAGGAGCCAGTAATAGGGATAGCTGTTGATGCTAGCGTAGCCAAACTCCTCGCGGCTGAAGTCGTACAAGTAGTACCCTTGTTCATCCGCACCGGAACAGAACACGAACAGCCATTGAGCAGCTCCGTAATCAAACACGAAGGGCCAGGCGCCATCATACAGGAATCCGATCTCTTCTGACCAGAGATAGGGGGACTGTGGACCAAAGCGATGCAACTGTTGGTCACCGGTGGCGGTGCCGAGGAAGAGTTCACAGCCAGCACCCGGGCATGCGAGGGTATTGATGCCACTGGTCTCGTCTGCGGTAACGGTAATTATGCCTCCATAGGTTTGCTCCACCAATGGACTGAAGGTAACTACCACGACCTGACTGCCTCCAGCAGGGATCGTACCTGTGTTCCAATCGCCGGTATAGCCAACTGGATAGGTAACTGAGTTAACGGTTAGTGGAGAATTACCCGTGTTACTGATAGTGAAGGTACGAGTGGAGCTATGCCCTACTCCTACATGCCCGAAGTACAGATTACCACTCAACGCAATGATGCGGGTAGCCTCCAGTGTACCAGCACCGGAGACGGAGATGGTATTGGTGCCGCTGGTCTTGTCTGATGTAACTGAAATCAATCCACTGTAGCTTTGCACCATAACAGGACTGAAGGTAACGGTCACCAGTTGCGTGCCACCGGCAGCAATCGTGCCGCTGTTCCAGTCGCCAGTAAACCCGGCTGGGTAGGTAAGAGCGGTGACGGTCAACAAGGTGTTCCCTGTGTTACTGACCGAGAACGTTTGCGTCGCGGTTTGTCCAGTCGCGAGTTCTCCAAAGAAGAGACTACCGTTGAGAAGGATTATGCGCGTGGGGATGGCTGTGCCCGTACCGGCGATGGCAAGCGTGTTCGTGCCACTGGTTTGATTCGAGTTCACGGTGACTACGCCGCTGTAGCTCTGTGCCGCAGTTGGAGCGAAGGTTACCGTAACTAACTGACTGCCACCGGCAGCGATGGAGCCACTGTTGAAGTTACCCGTGAATCCTCCGGGATACGTGACGGACGATACGACCAGCGCGGTGTTACCCGTGTTGCTGATGGTAAAGGTCTGAGTGGCGGTTTGATTCACTTCCAGGTTACCGAAGGCCAGATTTCCGGTTACGCCGATGATGCTGGTGGGGACGGCTGTACCCGTACCGGATGCGGCGAGGGTGTTCGTACCACTGGTCATATCCGAGTTTACGGTGACTGTACCACTGTAGCTCTGTACAACGGTCGGGCTGAAGGTTACCGTAACTGTCTGGCTGCCACCGATTGCGATGGTGCCGCTGTTATAGTTGCCACTGAATCCGCTGGGATACGTGACGGAGGTTACGGCCAGCGCGGTGTTACCGGTGTTGCTGATGACATAGGTAAGTGTGGCGGTCTTGTTAATCTCCAGATTACCAAAGGCCAGGTTGCCCGTTACGCCGATGATGCGTGTGGGGACGGCAGTACCCGTACCGGATGCGGCAAGGGTATTGGTTCCGCTGGTCTTGTCTGAGTTCACGGTGACTGTGCCACTGTAGCTCTGTACAACGGTCGGGCTGAAGGTTACCGTAACTGTCTGGCTGCCACCGATTGCGATGGTGCCGCTGTTGAAGTTGCCCGTGAACCCACTGGGATACGTGACGGAGGTTACGGCCAAAGCGGTGTTACCCGTGTTGCTGATGACATAGGTAAGTGTGGCGGTCTTGTTGATCTCCAGATTACCGAAGGCCAGACTGCCCGTTACACCGATGATGCGGGTGGGAACGGCTGTACCGCTGCCGGATGCTGCAAGGGTATTGGTACCACTAGTCATATCTGAGTTCACGGTCACTGTGCCACTGTAGTTCTGTACGAGTGTCGGGCTGAAAGTTACCGTAACTACCTGATTACCACCGGCTGCGATGGTGCCGCTGTTATAGTTGCCACTGTATCCGCTGGGATACGTGATGGAGGTAACGGCGAGCGCGGTATTACCCGTGTTGGTTATAGTCATCGACTGTGTGGCAGTCGTATTGATCTCCACATCACCAAAGGCCAGACTCCCTGTTACTCCAATGATGCGAGTAGGTATGGGCGTACCGCTGCCGGATGCGGCGAGGGTATTGCTACCGCTGGTCATATCTGAGTTCACGGTTACTGTGCCGCTGTAGCTCTGTACGAGCGTGGGGCTGAACGTTACCGTAACTACCTGATTACCACCGGCTGCGATGATGCCGTTGCTGTAATTGCCACTGAACCCATTGGGATAAGTGACCGAGGTCACGGTCAGCGCGGAGTTTCCCGTGTTGGAAATGGTCATGTTCTGCGTAGCGGTCTTATTAATCTCCACATTACCAAAGGCCAGATTCCCTGTCATATTAATGATGCGTGTGGGGACCGGTACGCCAGTGCCGGTGGCTATAATAGTGTTCGTGCCACTCGTCATATCTGCATTGACGGTAATTGTACCATTGTAGCTCTGTACCAAGACTGGGCTGAAAGTTACATTTACGGTCTGGTTTCCTCCAGAAGCGATGATGCCATTGCTCCAGTCACCTGTATAGCCTGCGGGGTATCCGATGGATGTTACTGTCATGTCGGTATTGCCGTCATTACTTATCGT
Organism: Verrucomicrobiota bacterium; assembly: GCA_033762955.1. Lineage (GTDB taxonomy): Bacteria > Verrucomicrobiota > Verrucomicrobiia > Opitutales > Oceanipulchritudinaceae > JANRLC01. The sequence goes on from JANRLC010000040.1 coordinate 51,300, forward strand.
GAAGCTCTGTGTAGCGGTTTGGTTGACGATCACATTCCCGAACTCCAGATTCCCTGCCAACACTATGATACGGGTCGGGATGGGCGTGCCCACACCAGACGTGGGTATCGTATCGACACCGTCTGTCTTGTCCGTGATGACGGAGATCATTCCACCGTAGTTCTGCACCACAGTTGGGCTAAAGGTGACTTCCACAGTCTGAGTTCCGCCGGCAGCGACGGTCCCATTGTCCCAATTGCCACTGAAACCGGTGGGATAGTTAATCGCACTCACCGTCATCATGGAGTTGCCGGTATTGCTGATAACGAAGGCCCGCTTGGCGGTCTGTAGTATTTCCAGTTCACCGAAAGCCAAGTTTCCGCTAAGACCGATGATGCGCGAAATGGGGACTGCATTGCCGAAAGCATCATAAATTAGCCCGCCGGACCAGTCAGTACCACCCGGTCCACCCTTGGCGTCGAACTGATTGTTATCCAGCGAGATGCCTGCGAGGGTTAGAGCGCGACCGCCTCCGGTAGCTCCGCCACCAAATGTCATGCTCGTGCCGGCGATATAGATACCCGCCATCTGATTATTACCGCCAATATTTACGGCACTCCCGCAATTCCAGAAAATGCCAACATCTGTTCCGCCATTGGTACCTGGATTAATGACCTTAACCTTTGAACCCATCGCCGAGGTAAATGCAGTGCCGATTTGGAATACCCAAAACACGGCATTCTTACCCTGGGCATCCAGCACCAAATCGCCATTCAACTGAGCCTCGGAGTTAAAGGTATAGACACCGGGAGCCAGAGTCATACCCGCTAAATCCACATTGGTCAGATTTGCATTTGATGGCATGTTATTCAGCGCTACCTGTGCCTTTATGAGATCCAGCCGTGCCTGCAAAGTTACAGGACCGGTGGCTATGATAGCCCCTCCAACAACCACGGCGGGAGGAAACCCCGTGATAATAGATTCGGAAGCGGGTGAAAGCCCGATATTTCCGTTGAGAATGGTAGTCCCCATAACCCCGGTACTGGTTATTGCAGTACCCCCTAATAGGGCAAAGTTTGAGGCGGATCCTAGAATGGATTGGGCAGACACAGAAGCAGTAGAGCAAAGCACGGCTGCGATCAAGGCTATGGCACCGTGGCGATACACGTACAATGCCGATGGTTTTTTGGTTTTCATTGGCATGTAGAATACACGAGCCACCCCAATGATACTATGGGGAGTAACCCTACCAAGTGCTTGTCTGGTCTCCACAATGCGTTAAGGCACAGGTATGTATCGCACGGATTATCAACGCGTTGATCCGATTTGATCCGAATGCCCGGTTGGCTACTGTCGATCGCTTTGACATTGCACCCCATTCATTGCGTTATCACTATTTCAATTGGTATTAATTTAAGCCATCCCGACAAATAAAGCTCCATTTATTGCGTATATACATCATGCAACCGTATCCATGTCGTCCCGGTTTATCTCTAAGTCTGCTTGTCCTGCTGGTATTGTCTCTGGTGCATTCACCCGGCTTCGCGTTCTCGGTTACATTGAATGAAAATCCCATGGAGACTTCGCTTATCTCCATGAATGCCAGTCGGACCGCTGAGCCGGGCGACTTGATGGAGATTGAATCCGACAGGAAATGGGTGCTGTCTGATACTAAGCCGCATTGTCTTAGGTCGGAGGACAAGAGCCCCTATATCTGGCGGTTAATGGACGATGGGACCAAGCAGTTGCTCATAATTGATGTTGCCCCCGATTGGGTTTTTGCGAGACTGGATGCATCAGTGAAGCATACCTTTGCTGATCCATTCGATGGTCTGTCTGACGAACAATTGGGGCAGGTGTCTGCTGTATATCTCAACCGCATCCCGCCCTCATTTGCCCGCGCTTCTGCGAAGATCAATTGGAAACGGTGCCTGTTGCAGGTCAACCTGAGCGAATATGAATTGACTGGGCTCGTTGATAATCTTCCGGACAATCTTTCCTATCTGGAGTTCTTCGCGCGCCCGGGAAAATGGGTGATAACCAAGCCTGCTGCTCTGGTATATCTATATCTCGATAGTCAACTATACAGTAATGCACAACCGAACGAAGTCCACTTTGCAGACAAACTCGCCCATTCAGCCAAAACACTGCATTTCCTCGCGATAAAAGATGGGGTAACCCTACCCGCTGACAATCTGACCTCACTGACCGGCTTGCGTACCGCAACCATCGACACGTACAACGGCAATAACTATTCGTTCATCAGTCAATGCACCGAACTTCGTAAACTGAATCTGAACCATTGTGATTTTTCGGATACCAACATACTGGCAGGATTGAGCAAACTGTGTGATCTTGACCTGCTCGATACCCGGGTGAGTGACTTGCGTCCTCTGAAGCGGTTGAAATCGCTTGCATTTGTCGATGTGAGTCTATGCCCGCTAACATACTTGCCACAAGCATCGATGCGCGCGTTGCGAGAGTTTCGTGCCCTTCAAATAAGTACGTTGAACTTGCCCGATTCTGACTTTGACCTCTTTCGTGCGCGTAATCCGCAGTGCAAGATACTCTACCATTGGGAAGATGCGCTGAGACGGTGCACCGCCGACACTGACCGTATGCTCATCCGAACCGGTGGCCTATGTCATCGCATGCGCGGGTCAGAGCGTACCCTGGTAGAGCTTAATAAGCCGGTGGAAATTGCAGCATTTGTGAATTTGATACACATCGTAGAACCCAAAAATGGAATGGGTTCCCACTGCATGTGCTGCGGAAACCCAACAGTGGAGTTTTATCAGGGGGAGGTTCTTCTTGAATCAATCAGCTTCCATCACGGGCTATCAGTTCGCTGGCATTTACTCCCATCCGACGCCAGTCTGACCACGGAGTCGGCGGGCAAGTTGCTGGAGTGGATGCAGTCCAAGGGGTATACCGAATTCTTGGAGGAGAAACAGGTAGCGGAATAATGGAGAGGGGCAGGCTCAAGTACGGTGAAGATGAATCCCATTTCAAAATTCCTGCCCTATTTCCGCCTCATGACGTACGCGATGATAATTGCGATTGCGTTCATGTATACCAATATCCCTCAGGTTATTCCAGTGGTGTTTTCGCAACAAGAAGATGCGCCGGGCCCTGATTTTGTGACCGATCCCTTGGTGTCGTGGTTGGGAAAGGATGAAGCGTGGATCAAGACCCAGCTAGGCGATGCCCTGTGGGAGCATGCCATTGAGTTGCCTGTCCCAGAAATTGGGGTTTATTCCGGTGTTCAAGCAAAGATCGTGAAGCAAATTCCACAGTATAACCGAGGATTGCGGAGCTTGATAGCGAAGAAAGGGCCACGATACTTCCAGGTGTTTCTGATCCAGCCTGCGGAATCTTGGGTGGTTATTGATGCGGTGTCATGGCAGGAGGGTGTTCTGTTTTAATGACTCAGACAGACCTTGGCTACAGCAGCATGAACTCGCGGGCGAGTTTCGTGATGGGAGTAATAGGTTCATCCAGGTTCAGCCATTGCACTCGGCAGGATCGGATGGGTTCCGCCCTGTTAGTGCTTGATGGGACTCTATCTTGCGGGACGCGAGATGACCTTGGCGCGACGCGAGATGGCCTTGGCGGGACGCGAGATGGCCTTGGCCAATCCGTACTTGGTAGAAAGATCTAAACTGAGATGCTCAAGAATACAGACAGAGAGATTCGACAAGCAGTTGGACAAGTTGTTACTCTTCAGGCATGATAGCTTTCGTTTAGTTTATCCCCCATCCTCCTTCCCTATGAATTATTCTGGCTCTTTCTATCTGGCCATTATCGCCTGCACACTCACCGCGCCTCTACACAGCGCTCTCCCCTACCAAAACAAACCCGTCCGAGTCTTTATCCTTTCCGGTCAGTCCAACATGGCGGGATCCGGCGGGGTAAATCGCGCACCCGTTGAATGGCGCTCCCAGCCCACCGTACTTTTTGATGTCACCTCTGCCGGTGCGAGCGGAGCAACCTCATGGAATTCGCTTGGAACCGCTGTTTCCGGGATGGGACCGGAGATTGCTTTCGGTGCTATTATCTCCGCTGCCTACCCGGACGATCAGATTGCGATTGTGAAAGTCAGCGCGCCGGGAACCGGACTTTCCTACTGGAGAACCCCCGGCAGTGCTGGATACGATACCCTGGTTTCCCGGATAGATACGACGAAAGCGTGGCTTGATGCCGCAGTTACCAATGGAGATATCCCTTCGTGGCGCTACGAGGCCTTTCTCTGGATGCAGGGCGAGAATGAAGCCGATGGTGCATTGGGACCGTCACAAACTTATTACGCGGATTTTTCTGATCTGGCCACCAAGGTGCGCACTCGCACTGCAAGCGCCGCACTCCCGGTGATTCTGGGGCGCATCTCCATCCAGTTGGATCCTTCTGTTGGTGGTCCGGTGGAGCAGCCGCAGCTTGATAATGTTCGCAATGCCCAGGTCCTCTGGGCACAGCAGGATGGCCACGGTGCCTGGTTGGATACCGATGATTTACCCCTAGTTGACAGCTTCCATTTTGGGAGCGTTGGGCAACTGCTCTTTGGCCAGCGGTTTGCCCAAGCCTGGTTTAATTTATCTGAAACGCGCCCTACGGTGATAGTTACCCGCGCTGCTGGGCAACCGCTTCGCCGTCACGGTTCCCGCATCTATTTTAACGCCACCTTTTCCGCTCCGGTCACTGGATTCACGGCGACAGATGTCATCCTTTCAGCCGAAACAGGCACCCCGACGGCCACTGTTCGCGAGATTACACCGAACGATGGAACCACTTATGAAATAGAGGTCACCGGGATGCAGTATGCGGGCAAGGTACGCGCTTCCATACCAGGATCAGCCGCGTCCACGAGTGGCGGATTGCAGAGTCTGCCGTCAATGGGCGAGGACCCCGTGGTTATCTGGAGCCCGGGTCAGGCGGTCGCCGATCTGATCGCTTTCGATTCCTTCGAGGCACCGGCTGCATCCATGGTTAACCTCTCAAGCGGGAGTGGATGGAGCGGCACTGGATGGTTGATCCAAAACAATGCGATGGGCTACCGAGGCAGATCTACCTCCGCGCTCATTTACTCCGGCCTGGCCAGCAGCCCGGGCTATGGCGAAGGCGGCGATGTATACACCAGTTGCGCACGGGAGTTTGATCTGGAGTCCACTTTCCGCCCATGGATGACAGACCGTAGCGCGGGAGCGATCAACCTTCCCGATACCGAGCTATGGGTCAGCTATCTCGTCAAGCCCCAGCGGAATGGGCAACCCCAACTGGTCGCGCTCAGTCGCGGTAGTGGGGCTGTGGGAGACAGCCAGACGATCACCCTTGAGAATGATGCAGGGAAATGGAAGTTTACCGTCCTCGGTGCATCCACCACCACCACTGTAGCCTGCACTACCGGCCAGTCCTATCTCTGTGTTTTCCAGCTTCTCATCGGCGGGGCCAATCCATCAACCGCCCGCCTCTGGATCAATCCTCTGGCTAGCACTCTTGGCGGCGCCAATCTGGATCCGGTCACCGCGGTGGCCAGTCACACGGTAACTTCCAGCGACTTCAAGTTTTCCCGGTTGCATTGGTACCCGGGGAGCGGGATTGGGGACGGCCTGCTCGACGAGGTGCGCATCGGTCTGACCTACGCTTCGGTTACGCCTTCGTCTAGCCCATCACCGGACCCTGATTATCCCAATGATCCATCTGCCTTCCTGACCTGGAGACAGACCTACTTTACCGCAGCGGAGCTTCTGGACTCAACCATCTCGGGAGAATTGGCGGATCCGCTTCATGACGGCATTCCCAATAAACTTAAGTTCGCCCTCGGTTATGGACCGCGCGAACAGGTCGTTCCTCTGGCAGCCACGCCTGGCGGACAAGGCTCTGCATTCGCATTCACCTACCAGCACGATACGAGCGCAACGGATTATCCCCTGATTGTGGAAGTCTCCCAAGACTTGTCCACCTGGAGCCGTCAGCCCGATGATTATGTATCTACTGCCACTCCTCTTGCAGGCACGCTGGAGCAGGTAACCATCCGTCCGCCAACGGGGACCACTCCCACTCGATGGTTCGTACGTCTGGTGGTTCCTTAACCCGTGCAAATATTCTCGTGACACCGGATGGTTGGGATTGCAGGAAAGCTGAATAATCGTTTCTCTGCCAAAATGAGCGTCAACCGTAGAGACTTTGTAAGATTACTTGGTGGTGGACTGGCAGCGGTCACTGGGCTACCACTTATAGGTAGCGCGGAAACAAAGAAGCCCACCGTCATCGGTTCCCCATCAGGCAAGGCTCGTAATGTGATATTCATGGTGAGTGACGGCATGACACACGGCACACTCGCGCTGGCGGAGCAGTACAGTCGTTACGTGCTCGGCAAGCCCACGAACTGGATGAATCTCTACCGTAAGCGCCCCGTTGTTCGAGCACTTCAAGAGACTCGCTCCCACAGCTCTATAGTGACGGATTCTGCCGCTGCATCCAGCTCCTGGGGCTGCGGGCAGCGTGTTATAAACGGCAAGATTAATCTGAGTCCCGAGGGCGTGGCACTCACACCAATTGGCGTCAAAGCCAAGCGCTCGGGGAAGGAAGTCGGCCTCGTCTCAACTGCGCGGATCACCCATGCCACACCGGCAGGATTCGCAGCAAATGTGGAATTCCGCGACCAGGAAGACACCATTGCCGAGCAATACCTGACGCGGGAGATCGATGTGCTCCTCGGTGGCGGTTCGCGCCATTTCGATCCTGCAGTACGGGCCGACAAGAAAGACCTTTTTGCAAATTACTTGAACGGCGGGTACACCGTGGTTCGCAACAAGGTGGACCTATTAAAGGCCGCTTCGGCGAAACGACTTCTCGGCACCTTCTGCCCGGACCATGTGCCCTACACTATCGACCATCAGCGCAATCCCGAGCTGATGCGGGACGTGCCTACGCTTCACGAAATGATGAGTGCTGCCCTCAGTCGCCTCGAGCACTCGCCGAATGGATTTCTCCTCCAAGTAGAGGGCGGACGAATCGACCACGCTGCCCACGCCAATGATGCCGGTGCACTCCTGCAAGAGCAGCTCATGTTTGACTCGTGCATCCCCCTTGCACTCGAGTTTCAGGAACGGCACCCGGATACGCTTATTATAATCACCACCGATCACGGCACCGGCGGATGCCATATCAACGGCGAGGGCAAGGAATATGCGGACAGTATGCCCATGGTGGCAAACCTGCAAAAGTACACCGTCTCCTTCGAGTGCCTCGGGCAGCACCTAAAGAAAGGAATGAGCGCAGCTCAGCTTCAAGAAAAACTCGCTCTCCTCTACGGACTTAACCTGCCAGCCTCCCGAGCACAGGAAATCCTTCTGGAGCTTGCCGCTATCGATGCCGAGGGCGGGTACAAGTACGCAGGCAATATCATGGCGCCGCTCCTGGCCAAGCATTGTGCTATCGACTGGACTACCCACAACCACACGGGGGATCTCGTCGAGTTCGCCGCACTCGGTCCCGGGAGTGAACGCATCACCCCGTTCATCGAGAATTGGCAGGTCCATGGAGTAGTATGCCAGGCGATGGGTATTGAGTAGGTCGGCACGATAAGGGTTTACCAGCGGGTCCTTTGCTTTCGTGTATACATCGGCACGTCTAATAACCTACTGCCTTTCCGACTCAGTGCCTTTGGACCTTTGTGCCTACCGCTGCCTGCATAAAAAAGCCGGTCGTCGTCGAAGCGAGACCGGCTGAGGAAACAGGAGTACTGGTACTAGAAAAAAATCTCTAGGCGCGACCCAGATAGGAATTTGTTTCAGTATTAATGCGTACAATTTCGCCCTGCTTGATGAACAGGGGGACTTGAATAGACAGACCAGTTTCAAGCACGACCGTCTTCTGCACATTATTGGCAGAGTCGCCACGCACACCATCTGGAGATTCGGTCACCTTGATGTCCACGGCGGAAGGCAGGTTTATGGTCAGCGGTTTACCGTCGACGAAAAAGACTTCATAGCTCTGATTCGGTACGAGGTAGTTGATCGCGTCCTCGATCATGTCCTTGTTAATCTCGTAGGTCTCGTACGTTTCGTTATCGAGGAAGTGATAGACCCCTTGATTTTCGTAGGAGAACTCGGCCTTGCGAGCATCCGTGTCGAGAATCTCGAAAGACTCACCGGTACTGAGGCGCAGATGGATGGCCTTGCCGAAAACGAGATTGCGCAAGGCCATCTGGCAGAAGGCGGCCATGTTCGGCGGCGTGCGGATGTTACACTCGAGCACGAGGCATGGGTCACCGTTGTAACGGATGACGTTCTTTTTACGAATAGTATTAACTTTAGCCATCATGGCAGTGTATCGGTTGAAATGAAACGACAAGTAGAAGCTCTATTTAACTGCACTGGCAAGCATTTTCCGGCAATCCAGTTTCAGCAATGGCTCATCTCGAAGTAGTGGGGCCGAAGGAGCCACCTCCTTCGGTGCGACAGAATGCTATAAGCTACCGCCTCCGGTCCTTAATCAACCGCTGCGCGATGGCGAAGCGCAGGATGCGCTCGGCTTCTTCGACTGCGGTTGGGTCTTCGCCGCTCTTCTTGGCTTCTTCGAGTGCTTTCTCGGCGCGAGAGCGGGCGGCGTCGATCACCGAGAGGTCGAGGGCCGTGACGCTGATCGCCTGCTCGGTCAGGACTGAGACTTTATCGCCGATGACTTGGACAAAGCCGCGGTCAATCGCGAGATACTCGGTCTGACCGCCAACAGTAACTTGCAGTTCGCCGGGCTCGACCATCGCAAGCAGTGGAATGTGGCCGGGCAGCACGCCGATTTCGCCGTTCTGCGTAGGCAGAATGACGCTGTCAATGATGCCGCTGTAGGCCTTTTTCTCCGGCGTGATGATTTCGAGCAGAAGAGGCATGGCTATTTGGCTTTGTGCGTCTCGTGCGCCTTGAGCACTTCGTCAATGGTGCCCTTCATGTAGAAGTCGTTCTCGTTGACGTGGTCAAGCTGGCCATCGAGGATCATCTTGAATCCGCGGATGGTCTCCTTAGTGGAAACATACACACCGGGGAAGCCGGTGAAGACTTCGGCGACGTGGAAGGGTTGCGACAGGTACTTCTGGATTTTGCGGGCGCGGTAAACGACCTGCTTATCCTCGGGGGAAAGCTCGTCGATACCGAGAATCGCGATGATGTCCTGCAAATCCTTGTAGCGCTGGAGCACCTGCTGGATGCCGCGGGCGACCTTGAAGTGTTCTTCGCCGACAACTGCCGGGGAGAGTGCGTTCGAGGTGGAGGTCAGCGGGTCGACTGCCGGGTAGATACCAAGCTCCGCAATACGGCGCTCAAGCACGATGGTGGAGTCAAGGTGGGCAAAGGTGTTTGCCGGGGCGGGGTCAGTCAAGTCGTCCGCCGGTACATAAACCGCTTGGAACGAGGTGATGGAGCCGGACTTCGTCGAGGTGATGCGTTCCTGAAGCGCGCCCATTTCGCTGGCCAGTGTCGGCTGGTAACCCACCGCTGAAGGCGAGCGGCCGAGGAGTGCGGACACTTCGGAACCGGCCTGGGAGAAACGGAAGATGTTGTCGATGAAGAGGAGCACGTCCTGGTTCTTCTCGTCGCGGAAGTACTCCGCCATCGCGAGGCCGGAGAGGCCGACACGCATACGAGCACCGGGTGGTTCGTTCATCTGACCGTAAACGAGGGCGACCTTCGACTTCGAGATGTCGTCCTGGTTGATAACACCAGACTCCGACATTTCATGGTAAAGGTCATTACCTTCGCGGGAGCGCTCACCCACACCGCAGAACACCGAGTAGCCACCGTGCGCCTTGGCGATATTGTTGATCAGCTCCATGATGACCACGGTCTTACCCACGCCAGCACCGCCGAAGGCACCAACTTTACCACCCTTGAGGAACGGACAGATAAGGTCGATTACCTTGATGCCCGTCTCTAGAATCTCCGCTTCGGTGCTCTGGTCGATTAGGGTCGGAGCAGGGCGATGAATCGGGTAACGCTTCGTGTGGGGCACGGGGCCCTTGTTATCCACGGGGTCACCGGTAACATTAAAGATGCGTCCAAGTACGCCCTCACCCACGGGTACGGTGATGGCATTGCCGGTATCGGTTACTGGCATGCCGCGGACGAGTCCCTCGGTGCTGCTCATGGCAACGGCGCGGACCATGCCATCGCCCAAGTGCTGCTGCACCTCCAGGATGAGGCGGGTGGGTTTGCCAGCGACTGTGAAGTTGATTTCCAGGGCGTTGAAAATCGTGGGCGCCTTGTTTGGTTCAAACTTGGCGTCGATTACTGCGCCGATCACCTGGATGATTTTGCCGATATTGCTGCTCATGAGATAAAGAGTGTTTAAAAAAGTTTGGTAGGGACTGGTTTAGGAGTCGGACGCAGTAGCTGCGGCAGCGATCTCGAGGATTTCCTGGGTGATAGCGGCCTGGCGCGCCTTGTTGTAGCCGAGGGTGAGGTCTTGTACGAGCGCCTTGGCGTTGTCCGTGGCGGTCTTCATCGCGACCATCCGCGCGCTGTGCTCCGAGGCTTTGCTTTCGAGGACCATCTGGTAAGCCTCGCGCTTCACGAAGAGGTCCAGTAACTCAGCGAGAATAATCTCGGGTGCGGGTTCGAACTTGATCTCGCGGATATCGACGGCAATGGGTGCCGTCTTTGTGTAATGGGCATCGCCGACGAGGTCGTGAATCGCCTTCTTCAAGTCGTGCACGGGTACGAGGGCTTCGAGCACGGGCTCCTGGCGCATCACATTGACGAAGCGGGCAAACAGGACCTCAATGGTGTCCACTTCCCCATTCTCGTAGGCTTTGATCAGCACTTCTATCGCAGGGCGTACCTGATTGAAGGGTGCTTTATCGTTTACAGAGAACTCTGCCAACACATGGCGCTGGCTGCGGGAGAGGAACTGAAACCCTTTGCGGCCAATGCATACGTACGAGGCCTGGTCCCGTGGGATGTCGGCGATCATACGGACAAGATTGGAAACGAGCGGACCACAGAGACCCTTGTCCGGGCTAAGCACTAGAATCCCGCGCTTCTTGACAGGTCTGGCAGCGAGGAAGGGGTGCAGTGGCTTGTCTGTGTCGGCAAATACGGAGTGGGTCTCCAGCTCCATAAGTATCTCTGCCATCAGCACAGCGTAGGCGCGACCTGCGAGAGCCTGCTCCTGGGCGCGCTTCATCTTCGAAGTCGCGACCATTTGCATGGCCTTGGTAATTTGGGCCGTATTCTTAACCGCCTTGATACGGAGCCGGATATCGCGAAGGTTTGCCATGGTCTAGGGGGCGTGCGGGATGAGGGTTCGGCAGTTCAGCGATTAAGCAGTGAATCCGCTCTTCCACTCGGCAACTGCAGCCTTTAGCTCCGCAGTGATGGCGTCGCTTATGGCTTTCTCGTTGCGAATCTTGGTCAGCAGCGCGTCCTTAGCATTGGTAAAGAAGTCTGCCAGGCTGGTAGTCGCCGTGGTGATGGTCTTCACGTCGATGCTGTCGAAGTGCCCGTTCTGGATGGTCCAGAGGAGTGCCACCTGTAGCTCAACTGCCTTCGGCGCAGCGGCGGGCTGCTTAAAGATTTCCACAATGCGCGAGCCGCGCTCGAGCTGGGACTTCGTACGGGCGTCGAGGTCGGAGCCGAATTGGGCAAAGGCAGCGAGTTCGCGGAACTGCGCCAGCTCCAGCTTTACGCGGCCAGCCACTTGTTTGAGCGCCTTGATCTGTGCGGCAGAGCCTACGCGCGACACCGAGATACCCACCGAGATGGCGGGGCGTACGCCTTGGTTAAAGAGGTCGGTCTCGAGGAAGATTTGCCCGTCGGTGATGGAGATGACGTTCGTGGGGATGTACGCCGCGACGTCGCCTGCCTGGGTCTCGATGATGGGAAGTGCAGTGAGTGAGCCGTTACCGAAGTCCTTGTCGAGGCGAGCAGAGCGCTCGAGCAGACGGCTGTGCAGGTAGAACACGTCACCGGGATAAGCTTCGCGGCCAGAGGGGCGCTTCAGCACGAGAGAAATCTGGCGGTAAGCGGCAGCATGCTTGGAAAGGTCATCATACACGATGAGCGCATCCATGCCGTTTTCCATGAACCACTCACCCATCGACGTGCCGGAGTACGGGGCGATGTAAAGGTTGGCCGGATTGTCTGCCGCAGGCGCTGTGACGATGATGGTGAAGTCCAGAGCATCAGCCTTGCGCAGGGTTTCGATAGTGCGGGCGACGTTCGCGTTCTTCTGGCCGACGGCTACGTAGATGGAGTACACCGGGCGGAAGCTCTTATCACCGCTGGCAAGCCCTACGCGGTTCATGCGGGCCTGATTGATGATGGTATCGATCGCGATGGTGGTCTTGCCCGTCTGGCGGTCACCAATGATCAGCTCGCGCTGTCCGCGGCCGATGGGGATCATGGCGTCGATAGCCACAATTCCAGTCTGCAGGGGCTGGGTTACCGATTTGCGCGGGATGATGCCGGGGGCAATCTTTTCAACCGGGAAAAATGTCGTGGCATTGATCGGGCCGCGGCCATCAACGGGCTGGCCGAGGGCATCCACCACGCGGCCAAGCAGCTCCTTACCCACGGGCACGGAGAGCAGGCGGCCCGTAGTCTGGCACTCGTCGCCTTCCTTTAGCTTGCTGGCATCACCGAGGATGACTGCGCCGACAAACTCCTCTTCGAGGTTCAGGGCGATACCGAATACACCGCCGGGGAAGGCGATCATTTCGTTATACATCACTTTGGAAAGGCCTTCGACCTTACACACCCCATCCGCAATGGAGATGATGGTGCCGGTATTCGTCTTCACGACTCCGGTATTCAGCTTGGCTATTTCCTGTTCAATCTGGGTGATGATGGTACTCATCCTGGTAGGTATTTTAAAAAAGTGGAAAGGATTGTTTAAAGAGCAGAGGGCAGACTATTAATTTACTTCGCTGGCGATTAGGGCCAGGCGACCGGCCACGGAGGAGTCGTAAACGTCGTCCCCGAGGCGTACGCGCATGCCGGCAATAAGCGCAGGATTCTCGCGAGTTACTGCACTCACTGTCGTTCCCGCAGTCAGCGACAGGCGGGCCAGTACGGTCTGGAGCGAGGTGCCGGAAAGTGGGCCTACATGCTCCACCACTGCTTCGGTCTTTGCGATCTCGCGGCGGATGACGTGGAGGTACTGCTTCAGGATGGGCTTGATCTCGCTCTTGGTCGCGTGGTTGCGAACAGAGTTCAGAACGGCATCCACGCGCTCGGCGTTCACGCGGCCATTCTCCATGCTAAGGCTGAGGAGCTGACCCACGTACTGTTTGATGGCCTTTTTGGAATGCATGAGGAAGGGAGAACGCTAGTTACTGCTGGCGATTTCGCGGGCGGCGGCATCGCTGAGGCGGCTCTTTTCCTCGGCTGAAAGGGTTTTCTGGAGCACACGGCTGGAGGTGAGTACCACGAGGCGGGCGATCTCTGAGCGCACTTCGGAGAGAAGCTTCTGGTGCTCGAGTTCGTTCGCTTGTCTGCCTTTGTTGAGCATATCCTCGACCTTGGCGGCGGCTTCCTGCACTTGCTTGTCGTAGAGGTTCTTGGCACTGGTGCGCGCTTCAGTCAGGATGCGCTGGGACTCCACCTGGGCCTCGCGGATAATCTCTGTCTGGCGTTTCTCCGTCTCTGCGAGCTTGGCCTTTACTTCCTCGGTGTACTTGAGGCCATCCTCAATCTTCTTGTTCCGCTCATCCATGGTGGCAAGCACCGGCTTGAATGCGAACTTGTAGAGCAGGCTTGTCAGGATCAGGAAGCTGACGACCTGCATGATCACATACTTCGGGTCGATGCCGAAGGTATGTATCAGCCCCGTATCGCCCCCATGGGCGGCTTCGACAGCGGCGGTGGCATCAGCAGTAGCTATTAGAATCGGAGCAAGGAAGCTCAACATGACAACGAAAGAATGAGGATTGGTAAACTGGGGCGCGCCGGGCTGGTGCCACAACGCGCCCCATGGGAAAGGAAGTTACTTAACGAAGAGCGAGAGAAGACCGAGACCTTCTGCGAGTGCCATACCGAGGATGCTCTGTACGAGAATCTTGCCGGAGGCTCCAGGGTTACGGCCTACGGATTCCACGGCTTTGGCCCCGATGAGGCCTACGCCTATGGCTGCTGCGAGTACGCCAGCGGTGGAGGATATGCTGCCGGTAACTCCGGCTACTTTAACGGCTTCTACTGCTGCTTCAGCGAGTACGATGTTCATAGTTTTGTTTGATTATTGGTTTCTTTTGGTGCTCCGGACACGCTCAGACTTTATTGGTTTCAGGCATGATCCCGGATTAAATGGTGTAAATCTCAGTGAGCGGCTGCTTCCCCGTGCTCATCTTCATGGTCATCGCCGTGGTTACAGATGAGCCCGATATACACGCTCAGCAAAAGGATGAAGACCAGCGCCTGGACGAAGCCGACAATCAGTTCGAGGAAATAAAAGGGGAAGACAAACCCGGTCTGGTGCAGCAGGTTCTCGCCGCCGAAGACGTTGCCGAAGAGACGCACGGAGAGCGTAAACGGGCGGATACAGATGGAGAATACTTCTATCAGCCCAACAACCGCAAAGATGCCTGAGAGAATGTAGTACATCCACACGGCGAGTTCCTTCTTGTCCGCCTTGTTACCAAAAAGATCATAGGCGAGCAGCTTTATGCCTCCGTACTTCGGGTTCAGCACAATGATGAACCACGCAGTCATGGCGACAATGGCTAGCGCAATTGTGCCATTCCAGTCTGCATTAGCCGGGCGGATGATGGGCTCCATCAAGTGGAATTTCCCAGCAGCATCCGTTAACCCAAAGCCCATCGTGCCCACGCCCGGCAACAGCCCGCTCCAGTTTTGCAGCAATATATAGAAGAAAAGCCCGAGAATGAGCGGGTACGCAGCGTTTACGGTCTTCTTGCCGATGATGGGAGTTATCAAGTCCTTCAATGCGCTCAGCGCAGACTCAATGATCGCCTGTCCACGGCCGGGGACAAGGGTGGCCTTCCCCACCATCAGCCGTATCACTAATAGTATAAAGAGCGACACCACCCAACTAGTCACCAAGCTGTTCGTTATCGGCAACCCGAAGACTTCGAACAGCGGCACCGCCTTGGGCGCAACTCCACCCTCCGACCCAAAGGCAGGGATAGCAGTCAAAAACAATAGACTTGTACTTAGCTTTATATTCCAGCTACGCATCCTTAACGACTAAGAGGGTTTGGCTAAAAAGAATTAAAATGTAATCCGATTTGTTCCGCGTCAACTCTGGAAACCATATTTATCCAACGGACTAATGCTGTGAAACATGACAGCTTATAAAGCTGGGAACGCCTACGTCCTCGTCGGCTCTGGCTCTCCCGCTTTTATCCACCCAGAGCCGACGGACGTCTCTGGTAGGTAGCCAGACACCAGACCGGGGCGCTCTGTTCGCTGAGGCGCTGGGCGTCTCGATGTCGTCCCAAGTCCCAAATGTATCCGTCTCGCTCGGGTTGTCGGACGCCACACACCAGACCGGAACGGTCTGGCTACCTTCGATAACGCCAATCACCAGATATCCCTTTGGGATTCCGAGGCCCGATGGGGCGATGGGGTGCCATGACGTCTACGTTCAACACAAACTTCGGGATATTAGTGTCCCGTAGGGACGCAATGTGGGTAGAAACAGGCATCATAACACACCTCCGTCCCAGAGGGACGGAACGTCGGTAGCAACATAACAATCTTCACGCCAAGCACAACCGCTCCAATGTTCATCGAAGGCGGGCGGGGTTGCGTCCCGACGGGACGCAGGGGATTTTATGGCTGTGTTTTCTACCGACATTATGCCCCTCTGGGGTAACAGGATGCCTTCGGCATCGTACGTGTTCGATTCGGCATCGTACGTGTTCGAGTAAACTCGGCTAAAACCTATTGTGTTTAGCGTGGATTTGATGGCATCCTGTCGCCACAACGAGGCATCGGAATCCCAAAGGGATTCTGTCCCAAAGCCCGGGGTTGGCCGCAGGCCTACCCCGGGTAAATGTAAGAAACCGGACAACCCCATCGGGGTTGCGTCCGCATTGTTAAGGGCGGGATATACGCCGCAAAGAGGGACGACGCAACCCCGTTGGGGTTGATGTATCTTTCACATCCTTACCCAGGGTAGCGCGCTGCGCGCGCAACCGCTTTGGGACGTAATCCCTTGTAGGATATTTCTGATTCTGAAAACACTCGATTTAACGCTAAACACAAAGCAGGAACGCCAACTCCCGACCTGCTAAAGCAGGAACTCCAACAGAACAAGAAGAGGCGAGAGAAACGCCAATGCGCTCCTCTCGCCTCTGAATCTATCATTTAACGTACTGCCCTCGGATACCGAGGACAGCTATTCAGACCGAACACCGAACACTGAACCCCGAACACCTGCCTCTGTGCCTTTGTGCCTACCTCTCCGATCACACTGCCACCGGCAACGCCATCGGTCGGATAACCAACAGGGAATTGCTGCCGCGTTCGCGGCCTGTCTTGGTGATGGCATAGATGCGGAAGACTGCACGGTCCTCGTGGTCGGCGAGACCGTAGGCGGTCGTGTAGTGGAGAGTCTCCTTTGAGACGCGTGCCACCACCTCGTCCTCTTCGGCGTTATAGGTAGTATCCAGACAGACCCGAATCTCGTAGGCTTGGAGGTCGGCGTGTTTGCAGGCAGTCCAGGAGAGCGCGGCAATCTGTCCGGTTACATCCCATCCGCCGCGAAGGGTAACGGCATCCGGGGTGGAGCCCGCAGGGGGATAGACCCGTGGGAGATTGACCACGAAAATGTGGTTGCTCGGGTACAGCGCTTTCACCAGTTTCCGGTACTCAACCGCACGCGGGCGGATGGTTTCATTAACAAACTTCCGACGCGTGGCTGCACTGTCACGCACGGCACCCTGGGCCATGATAACGGCTACGCCACTGGCTTTCAATGCGCCTACAGCCGTGGTGAACTGTTCCCGAGTGACTCCATTGCTGAGCAGAAAGGGGTGCGGGATGGCAGGTGCCACCACGTCATCTATCTTCTGCCATTCCTGAATGGCCACCGCTGCAGCTTCGTCAATCTTATCGAGACTGCTGGAATATTTAATGTCTGTTCGCAGAGCCTCGCACGCCTGTGCAAACACCGGATGTTGCTTGAAACCGCGTGCCCGTTGACTGAACTCGAACATCCAGCCAACCACTTCGTGCCGCAATTGATTGCGCGCACCGTTGGCCTGCCGCAATGCACTCGTCAGCACGGCGTGGTCGGCACTCATGGCTTCGAATGCGTCCCGAGTTGCCGTAAGCTCAGGCAGCCCGTAGTCATCTTGTAAAACGAAGGGCTTTGCAGCTCCTCGTGCGTCAATCACAGTGGCCATGCTACCTATGATTTTTGTCATAGTGCTGCCACAATTTCTCATACTTAGTGGATCCATATCTATTTATTATTTGGTTGTTAGTATTCGGTTGGTTTACTCCGAAATTCGAAAATGCGTGTCTAGGTTAGTGTAGCCGAGACGATCCTGTCTCGATTCAGCTGCGCGGGGACACGGAGGTGCCCCGACAAGATTGTCGGAGCCACATTGTAGCCGAGACAATCCTGTCTCGGTTATAAACATAGCGGACAGTCGCCGACTCAATATAGAGTCACATAAACGGGTCGGGGAAAGTCGCCGACCCAATAAAGTGTCGCGAAAGGGTGTCGGGGAAAGTCGCCGTCCCGCAAAAGAGACGCGAGAGCAGGTCAACGGCTGACAGCAACACCTATTCGTCACTCTGTTGCCTGCAAAGCCCTGCCCCGTACCGGTAGTGGCGGCATTGTGCAGCATTCCGGACCGGACGTTCTTGCAGTAGTTGGCTTGATTGGGTTTCATGGCGTGTCTTTCTTGGATAAAATTTATTTTGTCTTTCTATAATAGTGCCCCTTCCGCGACACGCAGTGACGCGGTACCTTCGCAACAATTCTGTAAGTCGCTGAATGCCAACGACTTACAGATTATCCAAAAATTTCACGGGATGTTTGGATTATTTTTGGGAATTTTTCGGGGGCCCCACCATCGCCCCTGGCCAATTGGCATCGCCCAAGGGGC
Source organism: Verrucomicrobiota bacterium (assembly GCA_033762955.1). Lineage (GTDB taxonomy): Bacteria > Verrucomicrobiota > Verrucomicrobiia > Opitutales > Oceanipulchritudinaceae > JANRLC01. The sequence continues at coordinate 69,346 of JANRLC010000040.1, forward strand.
ATACTGTGTGTTTTCAACCCCCAAAAGTACCAAAGATGAGGATACCGTAGTAGCTGTTGTACGTACACCAAGGCACAACGGACGTACTTCGCGCCGAAGGCGCAACCACTCTTGAGCCCAGGGCATCGCCCTGGGTATGGATTATATATTATTTATTGAGCCCTGTAGGGGCGATACCCGCCTTTCATCAATCTCGGTGTCGCCCCTACAGGGCTCAAAGATATAGGGGATATCCGTTCCCAGGGCGATGTCTGGGCTCAAGAGTTGATGCACCTTCGGTGCGACAGAATGCCATGAATTATACGCCAAACACAACTTTGGGGTAAAGACGGCCCAAGAAAATTCCATTCTTCCCATGCCGGGGTCACAAAGAGTATACGCCACCACTTTGCGTCTCTGCGTCTTTGCGTGAAACCCTCATTCTCAGGCTATACAAAGGTCTTCATGCTAAACCCAGACCTACAAAGCCGTTGACAATCAGCACGATTTGCTGGCGTAATCGTATTGTTAGGTATCATGACCCACGACCGCTCAACAACCGTACCAAAGGTTCACGCCGACTTTAACGGCTTGTTTGAAGACGGCACGATACTCTGTCTCTCGCACAGCGATTCGTGCCGTGACGAGTCCAATCATGAGGTTCAGCTTCGTGTCGGGATGACCGTCACGGCATTTGATGTGGACGAGGACGACCAAGGGGTGAGGGACGATTTGATTGCGACCGGAGTTGTTCAACCTTCGCCTGATTGGTTGCAGTGCCGTGGTTCGCAATGGGTGCTTATGATTGACGAGCATGGAGTCAGGCATGAGTCAGATTTACGACGTAACCCCTAATCTGGACACTGCTGTGAACCACCGCTCTGCTTGGTAGTCGGCGAGGTTAACCACCAAGCAACCTGAATCAAAAAACACCTTGAGCACCGCAACCGTCAGCGCTGAACCCCTCGCCACCAAGGCATGGGTCGAGGACCGCATCGTTTACCTGAAATTGGCCGACGGGAGGATTTTTGGATTTCCGGCCAGTCGTTTCCGCCGTCTTAAGGATGCATCCGATGAGTTGCTGGGAAAAGTAGAAATCGAAGTGAATGGCTATGCACTTCGCTGGGAAGAACTTGATGAAGACATTACGGTTCCAGGCGTCGTCGCAGGGCGTTTCGAACTGCCGCCCGAACCAGACAGTGGTGGCAACGGCTAACACCCTCTAATCTGTAATCTTGCTCGCATTCGGTTTTATCTCGCCGTCGCTCAGTCGTCCCTACGGGACTCGGTCCATGTATGTACGATTTCCCCAGGTTAAAACCTGGGGCTAAGATGCAGGTCGGCCCTATGGGCCTGCATGTAGAGCCGCAAAGCTAGGATTCCACGCAAAGAGACCGGTCATAGTTGTCAGGAGGCAGGCTACGATGATTCCAGATTCCAATGACTTCGAGATACACTTCGTTTGCCCCATACCCCAAATATTCTCCTTCCCCACCCGCCAGAAATAATTTTGACTTCCGGGACACATGCCCGGTCCATCTACACCATTACGAACGCCGTCAGTTCAATCTGCCAAAATGGTCCGCAAGACACGCGTGAAACCGACGCAAACTGCCGACGGCGAGGCGACTGGCGCTGGCGAGCCAACTGTCATGGCAAAATGCGAGGCGAAGAAACCCGCGCGTGAGCATTTCCCGCTCGAGAGGCTGCTCAAGATACAGCATGGAATCCAGGCGGGCGGGAACCCGACTTGCCAGCAACTGGCGGAGGTGTTGGGGATTTCCAAGCGGACGGTGCAGCGCTCGATTCGCTACCTCAAGGAGATGCGGGGGCACGCGATAGTGTATGATCCCAAGACTGACGGGTATTCCTACCAGCAGGATGTGGCCACGTTGACGGAGCTGGCCCTGACCCGGCGCGAGATGATGGGGCTGTTTCTCTCCAGCAAGGCGTACACCCAGCATGCGGGGACACCGTTTCAGGCGGAGGTGAAGTCGGCCATTAAGAAACTGGGGTACTGCCTGCGCGGGCAGATAACGTTCAGCATCACTGGGCTGGAGCGCGCCCTCTCGTTTAAGCATCCGGTGGCGGTGGTGGAGCCGCATATCACTGAGACGCTCTGCGAAGCCATGCTGGACGGGGAGGAGATACGCTTCGACTACCGCAATGGGCGCGGCGAGAAGACCGAGAGCCGGAATCTCCAGCCCTGGGGCTTCCGCGTGGTGGAGCAGAAGTGGTACGTGCTCGGGTTCTGTACCCTGCGCATGGAGGAACGCACCTTTGCCCTGTCCCGCATCTCGAACCCACGCAAGACCGGGGGCCGGTTTACCCGCCCGGGCGATTTCAATCCCGAGGAGCGGCTGACGCAAAGCTTCGGTGTCTATAAGGGGAGCGAGAGCCACGCCATCCACCTAAGATTCACCGCCGATGCCGCCCCACAAGTGCGCGAGCGAGTCTGGCACGCGAGCCAGAGCATCACCGAATTGCCCGAAGGCGGGATCGAGTTCTCCCTGCGGCTGGACAGCCTCGTCGAGATCGAGCGCTGGATCCTCGGCTGGGGAGACCGGTGTACGGTCCTCGGGCCCCCGGCCCTGATCGAGCAAATCAAAGCAGTAACGCGGTCGATGGCGGGGAAGTATGGGGTAGGGTCTGGTGCGGTTTGATTGCAAAAATCACACTGACTATTGCCATGCGTACATCAGGACTCTACGATTCCCTTACAATCTATCATGCCTATGAACTATTGCTCGTTGCTGTTAACACTGGGGACTCTCCTGTGCGGTTCGGTCCAGCTCATTGCCCAGGAGGAGATTCGGGTGGGTGAGTTTGCCTCGTTGACGGGGGCCAGCGCCAGCTTTGGCCAGTCTTCGCATAAAGGCACCCAACTCGCCATCGATGAAATCAATGCCGCCGGGGGTGTTCTTGGCAGAAAGCTTAAACTGATAACCGAGGACGACCAGTCCCAGGCCGGGCAGCCTGCCACCATCGTCCGCAAGCTGATTTCGCAGGACAAGGTCATCGCCATACTTGGGGAAGTCGCTTCCTCGAAATCCCTCGAGGGCGCGCCGATAGCCCAGCAGAAGGGAATCCCCATGATAACCCCGGCTTCGACGAATCCCAAGGTTACCGAAGTGGGCGACTGTATCTTTCGTATCTGCTTCATCGACCCGTTTCAGGGTACGGTGATGGCAAAGTTCGCCCACTCAAGAGGATGGAAACGAGTGGCGGTCTTGACGGACGTGAAACAGGACTACTCCGTGGGATTGGCCGAGTTTTTCATCAAAGGGTTCACCGAAAAGGGCGGAGAGATAGTCAAGGAACAGAAGTATTCCACAGGCGACAAAGACTTCAAGGCCCAGCTCACCTCAATTAAGGCGACGAAACCGGACGCCATCTTCCTGCCAGGCTACTACGGCGAAGTCGCACTCATTGCCAGACAGGCGCGGATGCTGGGTATTAAGGTCCCTCTACTCGGCGGCGATGGCTGGGAAGGCGACTCTCTGCTCAAAGTCGCTGGTAATTCACTGGATGGCTGCTTCTTCTCCAATCACTATTCAGAGGAAGACACCGCACCCGTCATTCAGGAATTTGTGAAGAAATATAAGAGCAAGCTGAACGAAGTGCCGGATGCCATGGCTGCACTCGGTTATGATTCCGTCTATGTTCTGGTGGAAGCGATTAAGCGCGCCGGCACCACCGAGTCAAAAGCGCTGCGCGATGCCATTGCCGCGACCAAAAACTTCCATGGAGTGACGGGCGTCATCACCCTCGATGCAAACCGCAACGCGAGCAAACCCGCCGTGATACTGACCATTGCCGATGGTAAGTTCAAGTACGTGGAATCGGTGGCTCCGTGATTGAAGTGGGTCTCCAGGCCCGCATTGTTTGGCGGCACCGAATGCTCGATGGCCCCGGTACTATCCAGAATATTTAACAAGAAATACGAGAGGCACGCGAAGTCCGTTCTTTGTTAACGACGTAGGGTCAGACTTGATTTCCCAGTTAAATACCCTAGGCTCGTGCTACCACATGGCCTTTGAGAAGATACTTGTGCTTGATGATGAGGCGATAGTCGCCAGGTCGATGCATGCGCTCTTGCAGCGGCGTGGATACACCGTGGTCACCACCGGAACGATTGCCGATGCGGAGCGATTGCTTGCGCGGGAGACCTTCGATCTGGTCTTCATGGATGTGCGCCTGCCGGATGGCGATGGCACCCAACTTCTCGAAAAGGTGCGTTTTCAGCCAGCAGCGCCGATTGTAGTGATGATCACAGGGCATGCTTCGCTGGAGTCTGCACTGAACTGTATGCGGGCGGGTGCGTTTGATTACATGATCAAGCCCTACACGAATGCACAGATTGAGATAGTCCTTGGCAAGGCAGAGCACTACCACCAGGCGATTAGGGTGGCGCGGTACTATACCCAACCCGAGGCAAATGAATCGAGCACGCTACTGGGCAACAGTGCTGCGATGCTTGCGCTGCGTGGAATTATCTCAAGGGTGGCACGGACGGATGCCACCGCCTTCATTCAGGGTGAAAGCGGCACGGGAAAGGAGCTGGTCGCGGCTGCCATACACCAGGCGAGCAGTAGGGCAGGAGCCCCATTTATAAAAGTGAACTGCGCAGCCATCTCACCCACGCTGATCGAGAGTGAGTTTTTTGGGCACGAGAAGGGCGCATTCACCGGCGCAACCAGTCGCCGGGAAGGTCGATTTGAGCTGGCGGAAGGCGGGTCCATTTTGCTGGATGAGATCAGCGAGATCCCCCCGGTACTCCAGGCCAAATTACTGCGAGTGCTCCAGGAGCGCGAATTCCAGCGAGTAGGCGGTACGACAACGCTCAAGGTTAATGTCCGTGTCCTCGCCACGACCAATCGCGACCTGAAGGCCGCCGTAGCGAGGGGAGACTTCCGCGAGGACCTTTACTACCGTCTAAACGTTGTCCCCATTGCAGTACCACCCCTCCGCGAGCGACAGGGAGATATTTCCATTCTGTCCGAGGCATTTATCGCGCGTTTTTCCCGGCAGCATGGCAACCGGACTGCCGGACTCTCACCAGAAGCACTGGCGGCAATGCTTACTCACCACTGGCCCGGTAATATCCGCGAATTGCAGAATACGATCGAGCGCGCCGTCATTCTCACCGAAACCGGTGCGCCCATCACCCCGCAGGCACTCGGGTTTGCAGAGCCTGTACCTGCACCAGCAGCAGAATGCCACACACTAGGCACGCCCACACCAGAAGCCATTAGGTTACCCGCTCCCGCCGCTCCCGTACCGCTGGCCGTAGTCGAGCGCGAACACATCCTCGCCATGCTCCGCCACTGTGATGGGAACCGTACTGTGTCCGCCAGACTGCTCGGAATAAGTCTTCGCAGCCTGCGGGATCGCCTCCGCCTCCTACGCGCCGAGGGATTTTATGTTCCAGAAGCGTAAAATTATTGGGTTATCCCTTAATTTTTGCAGTTACAGCCGATTGGTACTCTATAGAAACGATGTATCAACCTGCGCTTGAACTCCATACAATGAATCCGGAAGGCATGGATGCCGTCTCCATTACGCCACCTTCACCAATACAGTCCGTCATCGAGCGTGCCAGTATTGAAGAGGCCCGTAATATCATCCTGTCCCGGTTGGCACACGACTTCGCGAACGCCGTCACTGGCATCACCTCGCTGAGTGAAAGCTGCATCGATGATGCCCCGGCGGGTTCGCCCCTGCGCGAGTCGCTGGAGATGATTCACGGTACGATACTACAGGCGCATGGCATCCTGCGTACTATGGCGGCGATTAATCAATCGAGCCATGGGCAGCAGTATGTGCCCCCTTTAAGCTGGATCGCGGAGAACTCCCATCTCTTGCAAGTGCTCCTGCCCAAGGGTACACGGCTGGAGATCGCACTTCACCGCTCCGCTCAAGTACTTAGCCTCCCGTGTCCCCTGATTCTCTGGAGCGACTGGGTTGCGCAAGCATTGCTTCTCACCCGGCGCTCACCTGTGGCAACCCAGGTAAAGCTGTCGACCAGTCATTCAGGGCAAAGCTTTTGCCTCACTCTCTGCGACAATGGCCCTGCCATTCCCACGTACTTGCTAGACCCGATTATCCCGGAAACATCGCTTGCTGAACCGCTGGCACAACGACTCCTGGTCCTCAACCGATTGACAAAGCAGATCGCTGGCACCCTGCAGTTGGATAACCCCCGCACTGGCGGCATCCGGTTGCAATTAACCGTGCAGGCCGAGTGATACCGGGGCGCATCTCACTTTCTGGACATATTAAATAGGATTAGCCGCAAAAAGTCGCAAAAAGATACAAAAATGAAAGATACCAGCTCGCATCGTGCGTATGCCTTGAGTGTTCGTTAACCTCTGCATTCCTTTTTTAACTTTTTTTGCGCCTTCTTGCGGCTAAAAACCCTTATCATACATAACATAGATAAAGCAACCCCTCGGCGAAAGCCACCTATCCAAAAACCGAGATGCGCCCGTGATACCGCTTTGGAATTTGACGGGCAGCGACTGCGGAAGTCATAGTGTTACTTATGGGGAACGTCTGGAACATTGGCGGTGGGCGAAAGGACGATCAGAAGCCGCACAATAGACCCGTGCAAAAGGTAGGTCTGCTCTACGCACTATTTACCAGCCGCTACCTCATTGTCACCGCTATCGTCGCGCTCTGTGTTACTACTCTGGTTCTATTCGTCACTACCAAGGTGCAGAAAGCCACCGAGGCTGCTGCCGCGGCGATGCAGAGCTTTGGCCAGACGGAGATAACCCAGCGCTTTGAGAGCTATCTGACCCGCATTCGCAACACCGGACAGGGCAACCTCGAGGTCGCCATCATGGATGAGATGGCCATCCTCTCCCGAACCGAGGAGACACGTACCTTCTGGGGAATGCTCCCGGGTGGGAAGGATTACGCCGAGATTCGCATCCCCGTGACTTATCGCTTTTACATTAAGCTGGAAGAGGATTGGTCGCTGGCGATCAAGGACAGGCTCTTACAGGTCAAGTGCCCGGAGCTGCGCGCATCGCAACCCCCAGCCATCCACACGCAAGGCATGCAGAAGCGTATCGAAGGGAGCTGGTACTCGCTCAATACCCAGGCAAATATGGAGCAGCTCGAGAAGAGTCTTACCTTTGCCTTGGCAAGAAAGGCTCCACAGAAAGCTCTACTCGCCCGTGACGAAGCCCGCCGCACCATCAGTGAATTTGTCCGGCACTGGGTCCTCGATACAAAACTCGGGCTCCCGCAAGACACCATTATTCAGGTCTATTTTCCCGATGAGACCGCACCGTTGCCAACCGCGCCGGTTTCACAAGGGTAGGCATCCCATTAGATATCCGCTCCAGCAATGGCAGTCGGTGGTTTGCACCAGTGCATTTCGAAGTTGTGTGGGGCGCAACTCACTTTCTGGACTATTAATTGGATTAGCCGCAAAAAAGGGGCAAAAGATACAGGAATGAAAGACACCAGCTTGCTGTAGAGGGTCCAAGGCTGTCTTTGGGGCACGCACACGACTTGTTTATGGGTCAAAGACTGACTTTGAGTCACGCACGCGACTTGTTCATGGGGCAAAGACTGTCTTTGGGTCACGTTCACGACTTGTTCATGGGGCAAAGACTGTCTTTGGGGCACGCACACGACTTGTTCATGGGGCAGAGACTGTCTTTGGGGCACGCACACGACTTGTTCATGGGGCAAAGACTGTCTTTGGGTTACGCACACGACTTGCGCATGGGTCAAAGACTGTCTTTGGGTCACGCACACGACTTGTTCATGGGGCAAAGACTGTCTTTGGGTCACGCACACGACTTGTTCATGGGTCAAAGACTGTCTTTGGGTCACGCACACGACTTGTTCATGGGTCAAAGACTGTCTTTG